>NZ_JBIUVD010000004.1:214701-505945 GCF_044742785.1 Streptomyces sp. NPDC087844
GTTGTGCCCCCCCCTTTGGTGTTCCCCCACACCTTTTTCCCGGCCCCCCCCCCCCCGGGGGTTTGGGGGGGGGGGGGGGGGGGTCCCGGGGGGGGGGGGGGGGGGGGCCCCCCCCCCCCCCCCCGCCCCTCGTCGTCGTGCTCGTCCGCTACTGCGGAGTCATACGTTCCACCATGTCCGGGTGCTCCTTGAGCCACGCGGCGACGGCGTCCTCCTCGTGTCCCTGGCCGCGGTCCTTGATCTCGGCCTCCAGGCTGCCGAGTTCGTCCTCGCTCATCGTGAAGTTCTTGATCCACTCGGTGAGCTGCGGATACTGCCCGGGGAACTTCTTGTTGGAGATGGTCCGGATCGTGTTGCCCTCACCGAACAGCTTCTTCTCGTCCGACAGCTTGGTCAGCTCGTACTCGCTGTAGGCCCAGTGCGGGGACCACAGGACGACGGCGACGGGCTCCTTCTTGGCGTACGCGCGCTTCAGCTCGGCCAGCATGGCGGGCGTGGAGCCGTCGACGACCTCGTACTCCTTGTCCAGGCCGTAGCCCGGCAGCACGTCCTTCTTCAGGAGGTTCATCTCGCCGGTGCCCGGCTCGATCCCGATGATCCTGCCGTCGAAGGTGTCGGCCTTGCCCTTGAGGTCCGCCAGGGACTTGACGCCCTTGACGTAGGAGGGCACCGCGACCTCCAGGGAGGTGGGCTCGTACCAGGTGCCGAGGTCCTTCAGGTTGTCCTTGTGCTTGTTCCAGTAGTTCGACTGCGCGTACGGCAGCCACGCGTCGAAGTTGAGGTCGATGTCGCCGGAGGCGAGGCCGGTGTAGACCGGGCCGACGTCCATCTGCTTCAGGTTCAGCGTGTAGCCGCGCCGGGCCAGGACGTTCTTCCACAGGTACGTGACGGCGACGTCCTCGTCCCACGGGAACCAGGCGACGTCGATGGCGTTCTTCGCCTCGGCGGGGGTGCTCGACGAGGAGCTCGCGACCGGGGCCAGCGTGTCGACGACCTTGGAGTTGCTCTTCAGCCAGGTGCGCACGGCCTCCTGCTGAGCGCCCTTGCCGGCCTTGTTGATCTCCGCCTCAAGGCTGGTGAGCTGCTTCTCGGTCATCTTGAAGTTCTTGAGCCACTTGCCGACGACCGGGTTCTGCTTGGCGAACCCCTTGCGGGAGAGCGTGTGCACACCGTCGCCCTCGCCCCAGGCACCCTTGGTGTCCTTGAGCTTCTTCAGCTTGTACTCGCTGTACGCCCAGTGCGGCGACCAGAGCGTGCCGACGAACGGCTCCTTCTTGGCGTACGCGCGCTTCAGCTCGGCCAGCATCGCCGGCGTGGAGCTGTCGACGACCTTGTACTCCTTGTCGAGCCCGTACTCCTTGAGGACCTTCGTCTTGAGGAGGCCCATCATTCCGGCGCTGGACTCGATGCCGGTGATCTTGCCGTCGAACTCGTCGGCCTTGCCCTTGAGGTCCGCCAGGGAGTCGATGCCCTTCATGTAGGCGGGCACGCTCAGCTCCAGGGACGTCGGGCCGAACCAGGAGCCCAGGTCGTCGAGCTGCTTGCCGTACTTCTTCCAGTACTCCGCGTGGGTGGTGGGCAGCCACGAGTCGGTCTGGAAGTCGATGTCGCCCTGCGCGAGGGAGGTGTAGAGGGGGCCCGCGTCGAACTGCTTGACCCTGACGTCGTAGCCGCGCTGCTCCAGGATCTCCTTCCAGAGGAAGGTGGAGGCCACGCCCTCGTCCCACGGGATGTAACCGATGGTGATCTTCTTGCCCTGTCCGACGTTCTTCGAGTCGGACGCGGTGGTCTCGCTGTCACCGGAGCCGAAGACGCCCATACCGCCCGCGACGAGCGCCAGCACGACGACGCCGATCACGGCCACGGTGGGCTGCGGACGGTAGGTCCAGATCTTCAGGCCCCGCGCGGCGCTCAACTTGGCGGCGGCGCGGCGGCCGAGCGGCGAGACCTGGGTGCCCAGCGCGCTGGTCATCCGGTCCAGGTAGATGGCGAGGATGACGATGGCGACGCCCGCCTCGGAGCCGAGGCCGACGTTCAGCTGGCCGATGGCCTCGTTCACGTCACCGCCGAGGCCGCCGGTGCCGACCATGCCCGCGATGGCGGCCATGGACAGGCCCAGCATGATGACCTGGTTGACGCCCGCCATCACGGTGGGCAGAGCCAGCGGCAGCTGGACGCGCAGCAGGATGTTGCCGGGGGTGGTGCCGAACGCGTCGGCCGCCTCGACCAGCTCCTTGTCGACCTGCCGGATGCCCAGCTCGGTCATCCGGACGCCGGGGGCCAGCGCGAAGATCAGGGTGGCCACGATGCCCGCGGGGGCGCCGGTGCCGAAGAACAGGATCGCCGGGATCAGGTAGATCATCGCCGGCAGCGTCTGCATGAAGTCGAGCACGGGCCGCACGATGCTGCTGACCCGGTCCGAGCGGGCCGCCCAGATGCCGACGGGCACGGCTATGACGAGCGCGATGACCGTCGCCACCAGTACGAGCGACAGGGTGATCATCGCGTTCTCCCACAGTTCGAGGGAGTCGATGAACGCGAATCCCACGAAGGTGAGGAGACCTGCCGAGGTGCCGCGCAGCCAGAACGCGATGACCGCGAAGATGCCTGCGAGGAGGAGCGGTTCGGGGGCCTGCAGGACGGCGTTGATGCCGTCGTAGGCGCCGAGGAAGACGGTCTTGCAGAAGTCGAAGAGCCACGCCATGTGGTTCAGCAACCAGTCGACCGCGTCGTTGACCCAGTCGCCGAAGGGGATTCTAGGCATCGGTCTTCACCGCTCCGAGGTTCTTGTCGCGCGGGGTGTCGCACGGTGCCGGTTCGCCCTGTTCGTCGCCGAGGAAGCCGACGAGCCGTCGCCGTGGCACGACCCCGACCAGCTTGCCCTTCTTGTCGACGACTGCGACGGGGTGCGTCAGCCGCGCGCTGATCGCGCACAGGTCACCGAACGAGGTGTCGGGCCTTGCGGTCTCGCAACCGCAGTCCGCCTCGTCGCCGCGCAGCTCCGTGTCCATGACGGAGGCCGCGGTGAGGACCCGGGAGCGGTCGACGTCCTGGGTGAAGGAGGCCACGTAGTCGTTCGCGGGGCGTACGAGGATGTCCTCGGCGGTGCCGATCTGCACGATCCGGCCGTCCCGCATGACGGCGATGCGGTCGCCCAGGCGCATGGCCTCGTTGAGGTCGTGGGTGATGAAGACGATGGTCTTCTTGAGCTTCTTCTGGAGTTCGATCAGCTGGTCCTGCATGTCGCGGCGGATCAGCGGGTCGAGCGCGCTGAAGGCCTCGTCCATCAGCAGCAGGTCGGCGTCGGTGGCGAGCGCCCGGGCCAGGCCCACACGCTGTTTCATACCGCCGGACAGTTCGTCGGGCCAGGACTTCTCCCAGCCGGCGAGGCCGGCCAGCACCAGGGCCTTGTTGGCGCGCTCGTGGCGTTCGGCGCGCGGCACCCCCTGCACCTCAAGGCCGTACGCGGCGTTCTCCAGGACGCTGCGGTGCGGGAAGAGCGCGAAGTGCTGGAAGACCATGCTCACCTTGCGGGAGCGGACCTCGCGCATCTCACGGTCGTTCAGCGCGGTCAGGTCCTGCCCGTCGAAGACCACGCGGCCCCCGGTCGGCTCCAGAAGCCCGTTGAGCATGCGCAGCAGCGTGGACTTGCCGGATCCGGACAGTCCCATCACGACGAAGATCTCGCCCGGTTCCACCGTGAAGGAGGCGTCGATCACCGCGGCGGTGATGCCGTCGGCGCGCAGTTCCTCGCGGTCGGCTCCCCCTCGCAGTCGCTCGACGCCCTCGCCGGGTCGTCTGCCGAACACTTTGTAGAGCTGTTCCGCCTGCAGCCTGGATGACACAAGTACCTCTCCGGTAGAACGAAGACGGCCCGCCTCCCCCGCCGGCGGGCCGTGGAGCGATGCGGGTTCCGCCCGCTCATCCGGTCCGCGCATGTTCAGGTGTTGTTGAAATGCGACCGGGTTCGCTCCGCGTGCGCCCCTGCCCCCGTTGCGGTGGCGCAAACCCGACCGTGTCCCAGTTCACATCTTGTTTACTTTCGGACAGTTGCGGAACTCGCCTTCGCCCGCCTGTCCGTGCGGGCCTTTCGCGCACTGTCCGCGCCCGGCGGTGACTGTCAGTGGCGTACGGCATGATGCGAGGCGTGACGCAGCAGACTCAGCAGCCCCGGCGAACCATGCTCCTCGACACGGCCTCCCTGTACTTTCGCGCCTACTTCGGGGTGCCGGAATCCGTGAAGGCCCCGGACGGCACTCCCGTGAACGCCGTGCGGGGACTTCTTGAGTTCATCGACCGGCTGGTGAAGGACCACCGGCCGGACGACCTGGTGGCCTGTATGGACGCGGACTGGCGCCCGCAGTGGCGGGTCGACCTGATCCCCTCCTACAAGGCGCACCGCGTGGCCCAGGAGACCGAGACCGGACCGGACGAGGAAGAGGTGCCCGACACCCTCTCGCCGCAGGTGCCGGTCATCGAGGAGATCCTGGACGCGCTGGGCATCGCGCGCGTGGGCGTCGAGGGGTACGAGGCGGACGACGTGATCGGCACGTTCGCCGGCCGCGCCACGGGCCCGGTCGACATCGTCACCGGCGACCGCGACCTGTACCAACTGGTGGACGACGAGCGGGGCGTCCGCGTGCTGTACCCGCTCAAGGGCGTCGGCTCCCTGCAGCTGACGGACGAGGGCTGGCTGCGCGAGAGGTATGGCGTGGACGGGCCGGGGTACGCGGATCTCGCGCTGCTGCGCGGTGACCCCAGCGACGGACTGCCGGGCGTGCCGGGCATCGGCGAGAAGACGGCCGCCAAACTGCTGGCCGAGTTCGGGGATCTGGCCGGGATCATGGCGGCGGTGGACGACCCGAAGGCCAGGCTCACTCCGTCGCAGCGCAAGCGCCTGGACGAGTCACGGCCGTACGTGTCGGTCGCGCCGAAGGTCGTCAAGGTGGCCGGTGACGTGCCCCTGCCGGAGGTGGACACCGCGGTGCCGCGCGCGCCACGCGATCCGGCGGCCCTCGACGCGCTGGCGGCGCGCTGGGGTCTCGGCGGCTCACTGACGCGCCTGCTGTCGACTCTCGGGTCCTGAGAGGGACACTGGACATGTGGGGTCGCACGACTGCCCCCTGTTCAACCGAGGCGTGTCACGGGGGTGCGGCGCAGGGAGTGGTGCTAACTTAGGTAAGCCTTAGCGAACTTTATCCAGGAGGCCGTTATGGCAGAGCGTCCGGCACGCAGGACTCCCAAGCCGCACTCCGCGCGAGTCGTCCGTACGGAGCGGCTGACTCCGCACATGCAGCGCGTGGTCCTCGGGGGCGAGGGGCTCGCCGACTTCACCGCGGGCACCAGCACCGACCATTACGTGAAGCTGCTGTTCGGCGCCGAGGGCGTGACGTATCCGGAGCCCTTCGACATGGCGCGGATCCGCGACGAGTTCCCCCGTGAGCAGTGGCCCGTGACGCGTACGTACACCGTGCGCGCCTGGGACCCCGAGCAGCGTGAACTGACCCTAGACTTCGTGATCCACGGCGACGAGGGGCTTGCCGGGCCTTGGGCGACCCACGTACAGGCGGGCGAGCTCGTGCGGTTCCTCGGACCGGGTGGGGCGTACGCGCCGGACACCGAGGCCGACTGGCATCTGCTGGCCGGGGACGAGAGCGCGCTGCCCGCCATCGCCGCCTCGCTGGAGAGCATGCCGATCGGGGCGCGGGTGTGTGCCTTCGTGGAGGTCTCGGGGCCGGAGGAGGAGCAGAAGTTCGACTCCGCCGTGGAGGTCGTCTGGCTGCACCGCGGTGACCGGCCGGTCGGCGAGGCCCTGGTGGCGGCCGTCCAGGCACTGGAGTTCCCGGCGGGCCGGGTGCACGCGTTCGTGCACGGCGAGGCGGGCTTCGTGAAGGAGTTGCGGCGGCTGCTGCGCGTCGAGCGGGGGATCGCGCGCGAGGACATCTCCATCTCCGGGTACTGGCGGCTGGGGCACAACGAGGACGGGTGGCAGGCCGCGAAGCGGGACTGGAACGCGCAGGTCGAGGCCGAGCAGGAGGGTGCGCCTCCTGCCGCCTCGGCCTGAGATGCTCCCCTCCGGGGCGGGGTCCACAGGGTGGCTGCGGGTCCGTGGGGGCCGGTCGCGCAGTTCCCCGCGCCCCTCGAAAGCAGGGCCTCGCCCCGGCTCTTGCCCCCTCTGCGTACGCTGACCAGGTGAGACGCAGAAGCAGGATTCCGCCCTCTCCCCTGCCCCAGCGCGAAGGGGTGGATCCGGTGCGGGTGCGGCTGCCGGCCGACGGGGCCTGGAGCACCGTACGGGAGCATTTGACGGAGCGGCTCGCACCGCGGGCCGCGGCGATCGACGAGATGCTCGCCGCCGGAGAGATCGTGGACGCGGACGGGCGGCCCGTGACGGCGGACACCGCGTACGTGCCGGGGTCGTTCGTGTGGTTCCACCGGGAGCTGCCCGACGAGGAGCGGGTGCCGTTCCCCGTCGAGGTCGTCTTCCGCGACGAGCACATCGTGGTCGCCGACAAACCGCACTTCATCGCCACGACGCCCCGGGGCAGTCATGTCACCGAGACGGTTCTCGCACGGTTGCGGCGGGAACTGGGAGTGCCGGCGCTGGGCGCCGCGCACCGGCTCGACCGGCTCACCGCCGGGCTCGTGCTGTTCACGGTGCGGCCCGAGGAACGGGGCACGTACCAGTCGCTGTTCCGCGACCGGCTCATACGCAAGGAGTACGAGGCGGTGGCCCCGTACGCGCCGGCGCTGGACCTGCCCGTCACCGTCCGCAGCCGGATCCTCAAGGAGCGGGGGGTGCTCGCCGCGCGGGAGGTGCCGGGCGAGCCGAACGCCGTGACCCGGGTCGAGCTGATGGAGCACTGGGAGGGCCGGGCCCGCTACCGGTTGCTGCCGCACACCGGGCAGACGCATCAACTACGGGTGCACATGAGCGCTTTGGGTGTGCCGATCCTCGGCGACCCGCTGTATCCGGAAGTCACCGGCCCCGTGCCGACCGGTGACTTCCGGCGCCCGCTGCAACTGCTGGCACGGGTGCTGGAGTTCACCGATCCGGTCACGGGGCACAGCCATTCGTTCCGCAGCGGACGGACACTCCTGGCGTGGTCCGCGCACGACGACTGGGCCGGTGACGGACAGACCCGGTGACGTCCGTGGCAGTCGGGCTCAGTAGCCGCGCCACCAGCGCACGAAGCGCTGCCAGGCGCCGAGCCGGTGTCCCGGTCCGGTGACCGGGTCGGCGGCCGAGGGCTCCGGCAGGTCGATCGTGGGACGCGGCACCGGGGCGGCGTCCGGGGACGGGTCGGAGAGGTCCCAGTCCGGACGCGGGCGGGGCACGTCACTGACGCCGGGCCGCTGCATGACGTCCTGCGGCGAAGCCGGGGCGAACACGACGGGCAGTTCCGCCAGATGCCGCGAGGAGATCGACGCGGTCCACGTCAGGTCGTCCTCGTCCACGGCTAGCCGGACGTCCGGAAGCCGCTTGAGGAGCGCGTCGACACCCACGTCCGCGATGGCACGGCCGATGTCCTGGCCGGGGCACTCGTGCGGGCCGCCGCCGAAGGCGAGGTGCGAGCGGTTGCCCATCATGTTCGCCTTGAGGTCCGGGCGGACGTGCGGGTCGACGTTGCCCGCCGCCATCCCGAAGAGCAGCCCGTCGCCCTTGCGGATGCGCTGCCCGCCCAGCTCCGTGTCCTGCTTGGCGAAGTAACCGAGGACGTTGCTGAAAGGCGGCTCGTTCCACAGGGACTGCTCCACCGCCTGGGGCACCGTCATCTGGCCGCCGTTGAGCTGGGCACGGAAGCCCGGGTCGGTGAGCACCACGCGCAGCACGTTGGCCAGGAGGTTCGCCGTGGCCTCGTACGCGGCGAGGAGGACGACCCGCAGGTGCTGGCCCACCTCCTCGTCGGTGAGTGCGGCCGGGTGGTTGATGAGGTGGCTGGTGAAGTCCTCGGCGGGCTCGGCCCGGCGGCGGACGGTGAGCCGCATCAGCACGCTCATGACGTACTCGTTGCTGGCGATCGCGGTCTCGGTGCCCTTGAGGAGGTCCCGGGTGGCCTGCACCATCCGGTCGTCGTACTCCTCGGGCATGCCGAGGATCTCGCACAGCACCGCCATCGGCAGGTGTTCGGCGAACTGCGAGACCAGGTCGGCGGTGCCGCGGTGGCAGAAGTGGTTGACCAGTTCCTGGGTCCAGTGGCTGATGTGGCGGCGCAGGTCGCGGGAGTTGATGGTCGACATGGCGCCCATCACCGAGCCGCGCAGCCGCTGGTGTTCGTCGCCCTCGGCGTGGGAGCAGATGGGCTGCCAGGTGATGAGCGGCATCAGCGGGTGGTCGGCGCCCGCCGTGCCGTCCAGGAGCGGGGTCCAGATACGGCTGTCGCGGGTGTAGACCGAGGGGTTGCTGATCATGTGGAGGTTCTCGCCGTGTCCGAGCACCATCCAGATGGGCACGTCGTTGTGGAGCAGCACGGGCGCGACGGCCCCGTGCTCGGCGCGCAGCTTCTCGTACAGGCCCGCCAGATCCTGCGCGTCGGGTCCGTACAGCCGGCGCAGCCCGCCGGGGCCCGTGCCGTGGGCCGGGCAGCCCGGCGGCGGCCCGGACATGGGGTCGTCCGTGTCGGTCAGGGAGTGGGATTCAGGCGTCACGGTGATCGCTTTCGGGAATGGGGAGTTCCGGCTTACCGGATGTTCGGACAGTGCGTGCGCGGCAGGTTGAGGACAGGGGCGCAGCCCCGTCTGCAGGGGCGCGGGGGAACTGCGTTACCAGCCCCTGCGGACCCGCAGGTCATCACGGCCCCCGAGCGGAGCGCCTACGTCGAGGCCATCGCGATGGAGTGCAGGAACCGCATCAGTGTCATCAGGACGTCCCGGCTGGAAGCCCGCCGGCGCGCGTCGCACGTCATCATGGGGATCTCCTCGGACAGGTCGAGCGCGGCCCGCAGGTCCTCCATGGGGTAACGGGGCCCGTCGGGGAAGTCGTTGACCGCGACGACGAACGGCACGCCGCGCTCCTCCAGGCGTCCGATGACGTCGAAGCTGACTTCCAGACGCCGGGTGTCGACCAGGACGACCGCGCCCAGAGCGCCCTCGAACAGTCCGTTCCACAGGAACCAGAAGCGCTCCTGTCCGGGGGTGCCGAACAGGTACAGCACCAGTTGTTCGGTGATGCTGATGCGGCCGAAGTCCATCGCGACGGTGGTGGCCGTCTTCGTGTCGGAGCCGTAGTTGTCGTCGACACCGATGCCGGCCTGCGTCATGGTCTCTTCGGTGGTCAGCGGCCTGATCTCGCTGACGGAACCCACCATCGTCGTCTTGCCGACCCCGAATCCGCCCACGATCACGATCTTCACCGCGGCGGTCGCCGTGTGCGGGAGATGGTCCTCGGCGCGGGGCCCCGGGACGGTGTCAGAGCTTTTGAAGTCCATGCATCACCGCTTCGAGAAGGGAACGGTCGGGCAGCTCCGCTCGGACTATGGGAGCGCGCGCCTGTACCAGTTCAGCCGTCAGCAGCTCGGTCAGCAGTACGGTCACCACGCTGAACGGCAGATTGAGATAGGCCGATACCTCGGCCACGGACATGGGGGCCTGACAGAGCCGGAGCAGCGCCGACTGTTCCGGCTGGGCTGTGGGCGGGGCGTCGGCGCACGCCACGATCAAGGTCACCAGGTCGAGTTCGGCGCGGTCGCCGCCCTCGACCTGGCCGGTGACGACATACAGCCGTTCCGGCTCGCGGGGCCGGCCCTGCCCGAAGGGCCCGGCGTGTCCGCCGGGCCCTTCGGGCGGGGGCGCGGGTTTCGGTTTGGGGGCCGCCTTGGGCAGGCGGCGGCGTCGTTGGGGAGGACTCATACGGTCTGCCCGTTCCGCCGGGGCGGACTCGTGAGGTGCGCGCCGATCCGGACGACGAGGTCACGCATCCGGGCGCTCATGAGTCCGGCGTCGACGTGGGCCTCCGCCAGCACCGCGAGATAGGCGTTGGGCCCCGCGGCCATCATGTAGAAGTAGCCGCCCTCCATCTCGATGATGACCATGCGCATCTTGCCGTCGGTTTCAGGGATCTCGGTGGCGACGGCCCCGGCGAGGCTCTGGAGTCCGGCGCAGGCCGCGGCGATACGGTCGGCGGCGTCGGGGTCGCCGCCGTACCGGGCGATGCGCAGACCGTCGGCGGAGAGGACGACCACCTGCCGGGTGCCGTACACCCCGTCGGACAGCTCCTTGAGCATCCAGTCGAAATTGGCGCGCTGCTGGATCACGTGAGGTCCCCCTCGTCGTCGGCCTCGGTGCGGGCCGGACTGTTCGTCGCTCCGGGCGTCTGCTGCTGGTCGCCGTCGCCGCCTTTGAGGCCGGCCATGAACGCCTCGACCCACAGCCCGGGTTCCTTCTCTTCCTTCTTCTTCTTGGGCACCTGGGTGGACGACCGGGTCCAGTCGATGACGGGGCGGCCCTCCTTGCGCGCGGCCTCCGCCTCCGCCGCGGCGGCCCTGGCCTCCCTCACCCGCTGGCTGTAGGGGACCGTGACCCGGCTGCGGCGCTGCGGCAGCCCGTTGGCCGTCCACTCGGTGACCTCGGGGACGTCGTCCTCCATCTCGTCCGGCCTGGAGGTACGGGGCCCGGTGGTGGGGCGGCGCTTCTTCTCGACGCGCTGGGGGCCCTCGACGCCGTCGAAGTCGACCTTGGGTACGGCCGCCGCGCCGATGCCGTGGGCGAGACCGGGCGCGTCGTCCTCGGTGAGCAGCTTGCGCGGTACGACGAGGACCGCGCGTACGCCGCCGTACGCGGACTGCCGCAGGGAGACCTGCATGTCGTACATGTCCATGAGGCGGCCGACGACGGCGAGGCCGAGCCGGGGGTCCTCGCCGAGCTGGTTGAGGTCGGGGCCTTCCGCCGCCTGTGCGAGCATCCGCTCGGCCCGGGTGCGGGCCTCCTCGCTGAGGCTGACGCCGGCGTCCTCGATCTCGATGGCCACGCCGGTCTGCACCTCGACGGCGGTGACGTGGACCTTGGTGTGCGGTGGCGAGTAACGCGTGGCGTTGTCGAGGAGTTCGGCGGCGGCGTGGATGACCGGCTCGACGTGGATGCCGTCGACGCTCACCTTGGCGATGGAGTGCAGCTCGATGCGCCGGTACTCCAGGATGCGGGACATGGCACCGCGCAGCACGCTGTACAGCGGGACCGGCGCGGGCCACTGGCGGCCGGGGCGGCCGCCGCCGAGCACGGCGATGGAGTCGGCGAGGCGGCCGATCAGCGCGGTGCCGTGGTCGATGCGCAGCAGGTCGTCGAAGACCTCGGGGCTGCGTCCGTGGTCCTCCTCCATCTCGCGGAGTTCCACGTTCTGCTGGTGGACGATCGCCTGCACGCGGCGGGCGATGTTGACGAAGGAGCGCTGCGCGGCCTCGCGCTGCAGTTCCTCGCGGTCGATGATCCGCAGCAGTTCGATCAGGAGTGCGCGCTGGGAGCGGGGGATGTTCCGCTGGGCGGGGTCGTTGTCGACGAGCCGCCGGACCGTCTCCTGGGGCGACCGGCCGCCGCGCATCGCCTTGAGCACGGTGGGCAGCAGGTGCTCGCGGAGGTGGTCGATCTCGGCGTCGTGCAGGGAGACGCGCCGTTCCATGGATGCTGTGCGGCGGGCGAGCTCGGCCCGTGCCGCGCGGATGACCCGGCCGCGCCGGATCGCTTCCGCCGTTGTGGCGATCACGAGCAGGGTCGCGACGGCTCCACACCAGGCGACGGCCGCGCGAGCCGGCTGCGTCACCAGGGCGACGGCGGTGCCGGTCGCGGCGGCCATCACTATGGCCGGCAGCAACAGCACGCGCGCGTAGGGAACATCGCGGCCACCGGGAGGCAATTGAACACTCACCATGTATGCCCTCTGAGACAAGTCGACTGGAGGTCTGGGGGGGGAGGTATCTGGATCTTCAGAACTCGGGGGAACAAGCGCACGAATTCATCCCAACTCGGTGCGCTGCGGGCGAGCTTAGTCCGACCGGATCATCGCCGTGTCATGTTCAGCAACCACCTGAAATCGCCCCCGCAACAGGAGTACGCTCTGCCCCATTTACACGCCACGCGTTCAAACGAACACCCAGTGTGACGACGTACGGGCATACGAGAACCCCCCGTCAGAAGGGGTGACGGCGGCTTTCGCGCCGCCGCGGGACATGCCGGGACCCGGGCACCCTCGCGGTCGGGGTCCCGGGTCCGTCCTCTCGCTCGGCGTCTCAGCGCCTCCGGCGCCTCAGCCCACCGACGAGTACGCCACCACTCCGCGCAGCAGTTGATCGACCGCCTTGCGGGCGTTCTTCGCCACCGTCGAACTCGCCGCCCCGGAGATCGGCGCCGCCGCCGAGATCTGGCCCAGCACGTCGATGACCTGCTTGCACCAGCGCACGAAGTCGCCGGCCGGCATCTCCGCCTCGCGCAGCACCTCGTCGAGACCCTTGCCCGACGCCCACTGGTGCGCCGCCCAGGCGAAGCCCAGGTCGGGCTCGCGCTGGCCCACGCCCTCGGTCTGGGTGATGCGGAAGTCCTCCTCCAGGGCGTCCAGGCGGCCCCAGATGCGGACCATCTCGCCCAGCGCGGCCTTCGCCCTGCCGGACGGCAGTTTGGGCGCCATCGCGTCGTCGGCGGCCCGGGACTCGTACACCAACGCCGAGACGCACGCGGCCAGTTCGGCCGGTCCGAGGCCCTCCCAGACTCCCTCGCGCAGGCATTCGCTGGAGAGCAGGTCCATCTCGCCGTACAACCGGGCGAGCCGCTTGCCGTGCTCGGTGACCTCGTCGTGGCGCAGGTAGTCCATCTCGGTCAGCAGCGCCACGATGCGGTCGAAGGTGCGGGCGATGGTGTTCGTCCGGCCCTCGATGCGCTGCTCCAGCTGCGCGGTGTCGCGACGCAGCCGGTGGTAGCGCTCGGCCCAGCGCGCGTGGTCCTCGCGGTCGCTGCACCCGTGGCAGGGGTGGGCCCGGATGGCGGTGCGCAGGCGGGCGATCTCACGGTCGTCGGCGGCCTCGGCGCGCTTCTTGCGGTGCCGGTCGGGCACGATGTGCCCCGCCTTGGTCCGCAGCGCGGAGGCCAGGTCGCGGCGCGACTGCGGCGAGCGCGCGTTGAACGACTTCGGGATGCGCATCCGCTCCAGCGCCTCCACGGGCACCGGGAAGTCCATCGACGCGAGCCGCTTGACCTGCCGCTCGGCGGTGAGCACGAGCGGCCGGGGCCCGTCGTGCTGCTCGAAGCCACGGTGGCCGTTGGACCGCCCCGCGGGCAGCCCCGGGTCGAGGACCAGCGCGAGCCCCGCGAACTTGCCGGTCGGCACGTGGATGATGTCGCCCGGCTTGAGCTTCTCCAGCGCGACGGCCGCCTCGGCCCGCCGCAGGGAGGCGCCCTGCTTGGCCAGGTCGGTCTCCCGGTCCGTCAGCTCGCGCCGCAGTCGCGCGTACTCGTCGAAGTCCCCGAGGTGGCAGGTCATCGACTCCTTGTAGCCCGCAAGGCCCTCCTCGTTGCGCTGCACCTGGCGGGAGATCCCGACGACCGACTTGTCGGCCTGGAACTGCGCGAAGGACGTTTCGAGCAACTCACGCGAACGGTGCCGCCCGAACTGCTCGACGAGGTTGACCGCCATGTTGTATGAGGGCTTGAAGCTGGAACGCAGCGGGTACGTGCGCGTGCCGGCGAGTCCCGCGAGGTGATCGGGGTTCATACCGCGCTGCCACAGCACCACCGCGTGGCCCTCGACATCGATGCCACGGCGGCCGGCCCGACCGGTGAGCTGGGTGTACTCGCCGGGGGTGATGTCCGCGTGCTGCTCGCCGTTCCACTTGACGAGCTTTTCCAGCACCACCGAACGGGCAGGCATGTTGATGCCGAGGGCGAGGGTCTCGGTGGCGAACACGGCCTTCACCAGGCCGCGTACGAACAGTTCCTCGACGACCTCCTTGAACGTCGGCAGCATGCCCGCGTGGTGGGCCGCGATACCGCGCTCCAGGCCTTCCAGCCACTCGTAGTAGCCCAGAACGTGCAGGTCCTCGTCCGGGATGGACGCCGTGCGCTCCTCGACGAGGGCACGGACCCGTTCCCGGGCGCCCTCGTCGTTCAGCCGCAGGCCCGCGTGCAGGCACTGCTGGACGGCCGCCTCGCAGGCCGCGCGGCTGAAGATGAACGTGATGGCGGGCAGCAGCCCTTCGGAGTCGAGCCGCTCGATGACCTCGGGCCTGCCCGGCGTCCACACCCGGGACCGCTGCCTGCGCTCGCGCTCCCGGTCGGCGTCGCGCATCGCGCGGCCCCGCTTGCGGTCCTGGTACGACGGACGGCTCGCCTCCATGCGCGCCAGACGCGTGAGGTCGGGGTTGACGGCCTTCCTGGAGCCCTCGCCCTCCTCGAAGAGGTCGTACATCCGCCGGCCGCCGAGCACGTGCTGGAACAGCGGGACGGGCCGGTGCTCGGAGACGATCACCGCGGTGTCGCCGCGCACGGTGTCGAGCCAGTCCCCGAACTCCTCCGCGTTCGACACGGTCGCCGACAGCGACACCAGCGTGACCGACTCGGGGAGGTGGATGATCACTTCCTCCCAGACGGCGCCGCGGAAACGGTCCGAGAGGTAGTGCACCTCGTCCATGACGACGTACCCGAGACCGAGGAGGGTCTGCGAGCCCGCGTACAGCATGTTGCGCAGCACCTCGGTGGTCATCACGACCACCGGGGCGTCGCTGTTCACGCTGTTGTCGCCGGTGAGGAGGCCTACCTTGTCCGCGCCGTAACGGCGGGACAGGTCCGCGTACTTCTGGTTCGACAGGGCCTTGATGGGTGTCGTGTAGAAGCACTTCTTGCCCTGCTGGAGGGCGAGATGGACGGCGAACTCGCCCACGATCGTCTTGCCCGAGCCGGTGGGCGCGGCCACCAGGACTCCTTTGCCCCCTTCAAGAGCTTTGCAGGCCTCGATCTGGAAGGGGTCGAGGCCGAAGTCGTACATCTCGCGGAAGCCGGCGAGCGCGGTGGCCTGCTCGACAGCGCGCTTCCGTGCTGCCGCGTACCGCTCGGCCGGTGAGAGGTCGTCTGTCATCGTGCTTTCGAGACTACCGGCCACCACTGACAACAGGACGATCATTATCCGATCGGAGCACGCGGATCCGACTCCGCCCGGTTGCGGACGGTGTGTCCGGCCGCCCTGGCGACGTGTGTCGGACCGCTGGCCCCGGCTTCCCGCTCAGGGCCCCGCGACACGCACCGCTCCCCGTACGCATTCCGCCGTCAGCGGGAGCGGTTCACGGCCCGGACCCTACAAGGTCGGCGCCGAGGTCAGGTCACGTCGTCAGGTCACGTCGTCGTAACCGTTGATACGCTCCCGCTCGGTCTCCGCCTGGGCGGGCAGCGCGCGGTTGGCCGTCACGGGCTCGATCTCGCCGATGGCCTCGGGGCTGAGGTCGAGTTCTGAGGCCTCGTCGTCGTCGGGGCCCTCGGCCTCGCGACGGGCCCTGCGGCGGTCGTTCAGCAGGGAGAAGGCGGTGGCCGCGAAGTACAAAATCCAGATGGGTCCGGCGAGCGCCAGCATCGTCAGCGGGTCCGTGCTGGGCGTGGCGACGGCGGCGAAGACGGTGATGCCCATGATCATGCCGCGCCACCAGCCGGCCATGCGCCTGCCGGTGATCACGCCGGTCATGTTGAGCATCACCAGGAGCAGCGGGAGCTCGAAGGAGAGACCGAAGACGACGACCATGCGGGTCACGAGGTCGAGCAGATCGTCCAGCGGCAGCAGGTTGTCGACGCCGAACGGGGTGAACTCGATCAGGACCTTCGCGGTGGTGGGAAGCACCTTGTAGGCGAAGAAGGCACCGCCGAGGAAGAGCGGGACACCCGACGCGACGAACGCGTACGCGTACTTCTTCTCGCTGCGGTGCAGGCCCGGCGCGACGAACGCCCAGAGCTGGTAGAGCCAGATCGGCGAGGCCAGCACGACACCCGCCATCAGCGACACCTTCAAGGCCAGCGTGAAGGGCGTCAGCAGACCGTTGATCGTGATCTGCGCACAGGGGTCGTCGGACGACGACTTCGCCAGCTGCTGGAAGGTCTTGTCGCAGCCGACCTCCTTGAGGATCGGCTCCGTGAAGAAGTTGATGATGTCGTTGTAGAAGAAGGCGGCGACGACCGTGACGAGGACGATGGCCAGCATCGCCTTCGCGAGCCGGTTGCGGAGCTCACGAAGGTGTTCCGCGAGGGGCATCCGCCCCTCCGGATCCTTCTCTTCCTTCTTGCGGGCGGACTTCAGCAACCCACGTTCCCATCTCGTGCGGCGGCCGGCGGTCACCGGCCCCCTAGGTCAGCGCTTGGTCGTGTCCGTGGGCTCGGTGACCGGGCGGGAACTGGTCACGTCACCGGGTGCGGCCTTGATGGTGCGCTGGGGCTGCTGGTCGTCGTGCGGGGGCGCGGCCGGAGCGGCGGCGTCGTCCTTGCCCTCGCTCTTCATCGCCTTGGCCTCGCTCTTGAGGATGCGGGCGGACTTGCCCAGGGAGCGGGCCATGTCGGGAAGCTTCTTCGCGCCGAACAGCAGGATGACGACGACGAGGATGAGAATGATCTCGGGAGCGCCGAGCCTTCCGAACATAAGCTTTTACCTTCTCACCGAGGCGGCGTGGTGGGGTTGCTGCCCGACCGGTCGGACGTCTGCCCGAGGGTCGCGCTGGCAGCGATCGTAACGCTCAGGGGTGAACGCGAGGCAATCCCTGTGCGTACTCCCAGTTCGCGGTCGGCGCCTCACTTTCCGGTCCGCGACCTGCAGCGTACCTGCCGACCCTGCGAAGTTGACAGGTCCGAGTGGTTCAAAGCCCATGGACAGGAAAGCTCAGAGGGCGTCCGCGGAGCGGGTCACCGCGACGGACGCGTGCTCCAGATCCTCGGCCGCGCGGCTGATCCGGCGTGCGGATTCGTCGACCTGCCTGCCCAGCCGCTCGGCCTCCAGGAAGACACGGACGGCGAGCACGCCGAGCACGGCGATTCCCAGGAAACCCACAGCGATCGCGAACATCGGCCAGAACATGGCTCGACCCTAAGCCCCCCGGACCGTCCCCTGCAGCCGCAGGGCCCGCACCCCTCCCCCGGTGAGCAGCTCCACGATGCGCTCCCCGGCCGGTTTGCGCACCGCCGTGCGGCACCGAGGGCAGGTGAAGGAGTAGAAAGTGGTCCGATGTGTCGCGCCGACGACCAGGCGCAGGGCGCTCGCGGCGAGCTCGAAGCCGCCCCGGCAGTCCGGGCACGCGGCCTTGAACACCACGGGGTCCACTCTCGTCATCCCGGAGAACGCGGACGCCACCGACATCTCACTCGTACCAGACATTGCCGACCCGCTCACAGCCCTTGCTCCTGCCTGCCGTACAGCCCGTCATCAACTCCGTGCGGCCCGCTCTCCGGGCGCCGCACTCCCCCGTCACCACCGGAGGGAGCATCCGTGACACCGTCGCGAGGCGCCCCGGGGAGGGCCTGCGGCCCGCTCCCGGCTTCATACGCGTCCAGTGGTCCGTCGTAGGCCGCGAGCGCCTCACGCGCCGCCCGGCGGGCGCTGTCGGCGACCTCCGGCGGCGAGACGATCCGGCCGTCGCGCCCGAGCCGCAGGGCCAGGCGGCGCAGCGACGCCGGGTCCGGCGTACGCAGCGTGATGCGCAGACCGCCGTCCGGCAGTTCCTCGGCGCTGTCGTGGGGGTAGTACTCGGCGACCCAGCGTCCGCCGGGTCCTACCTCCACCACCACCTCGGGGTCCTCGGCGGCCGGCTGCACCAGCCCCTCCGAGAGGTCCCGCAGTTCGATCTCGGGCGGCGCGGACGGCTCGTCGAGGATCTTGATCTCGGCGACCCGGTCCAGCCGGAAGGTGCGCCGGGCCTCCGAGCGGCGGCACCAGGCCTCCACATACGTGTGCCCGACGCTGACCAGGCGGATCGGGTCGATCTCGCGCTCGCTCAGCTCGTCCCGCGAAGGTGAGTAGTAGCGGATCCACAGCCTGCGCCGCTCGGAGATGGCCCGGTCGACGTCGGCGAAGACCCCGCCCTCCGCCTCGAAGGTGACCGACAGCCGGGAGCTGGCGCTCGCCGCCTCACCGGAAGCGGCCTCCACCTTCGCGGTGGCCCGCAGCAGCGCCTGCCGGTCGCTCTCGCGCAACCCCGGCAGGGTCGACACGGCCCGCGCCGCCACCAGGAGCGCGGTCGCCTCGTCGGCGGCGATCCGCAGCGGCTCCGCGACGTCGTCCGGGTTGTGCCACCAGATCCGGTCGCCGTCGGTGTCGATGTCGAGCAGGTCGCCGCCCCGGAAGCTGGTCCCGCACAGCGGCAGCACGTCGAGGTCGGAGATCAGCTCGTCCTCGGTGATCCCGAAAGCCCGCGCCACGTCCTCGATCCGCGCGCCGGGACGCTCACGCAGATACGTCACCAGGGACAGCATCCGCCGCGTCTGGTCGATCGCGCTCGTGGGTCTGGCCGGTTTTCCTGCCACTTTCCTTTTGTCCCCCTCAGCCCTTGGCCACAGCGCGCAGCCGGTCCACGACGTCGGCCCGCAGCTCGGCCGGCTCCAGGACCACCACGTCGGGCCCGAACTCCACCAGCCAGGCGTCCAGACCGTGCCCGTACGGAACCTCCAACTCGTCCCACCCGTCGCCGAGTTCCCGCGAAGACGCCGCCTTGGCGCGCAGCGGGTATCCCGAGCCCGTCCGCAGCCGGATCAGCGCGGAGCGGTCGGTGATGTCGCCGGCCCAGCCCGCGACGGTCTCCCGCACCGTGACGACGTCGGGCACCTCCACCGTGTACTTGCCACTGCGGGTACGGACCTTGCCGGTGATCCGGGACAGCCGGAAGACGCGCTCGGCGCCCCGGTCGCGGTCCCAGCCGGCCAGGTACCAGTGGCCGCGCCAGCACTCCAGGGCCCAGGGCTCGACGTGCCGGGGCGCGGGGTGGGCCGCGCTCGCCTTGCGGTAGTCGAAGGTGACGGGGCGCCGGTCGCGGCAGGCGAGCATCAGCGGCTCGAAGGCCGCCTCGTGCACGGGGATGCGCGGTTCCAGGGCCCCGTGGGGCTCGTACGGGTCGACGCCCTCGGGCAGACCCGCGGCACGCAGCTTCTGCAGGGCGCCGCTCGCCGCGCCCGCGAGCCGGGCCTGCTGCCAGACCTTGGCGGCCAGCCCGAGGGCCGCGGCCTCCTCGGCGTCGAGCGTGATCGGCGGCAGCCGGTTGCTGTCGCGGCGGGCCAGATAGCCGACCTCGCCGTCGAGGTTCTCCACCGTCTCGATGACCAGGCCGAGTTCACGCAGATCGTCCTTGTCCCGCTCGAACATCCGGTTGAAGGAGTCGTCCGAGCCGGCCTCCAGATAGGCCTCGATGGACTCGCGGAGTTCGCGCTTGCTGAGGGGTCGCCGCGTCCCGAGCAGACACAGCGCCAGGTTCATCAGCCGCTCTGCCTTGGCAATGGCCATGGACGCCCTTCCTATGGTGCTTCCGACCGATGACCGTACCGCCCCGGGGTGTCGTGGCAAAAGCCGAGGGCCCATGCCCGGACAGGCATGGGCCCCAAGTGATCGAACCTGGTCGGACCGCGATCACACGACAGAGGAAAAAGGGGACGTCAGACCCCTACGAGGTCACAGACGAAGATCAGCGTCTCGCCGGGGCCGATACGGGCACCGGCACCGCTGTCGCCGTACGCGAGGTGCGAGGGGATGACCAGCTGGCGGCGACCGCCGACCTTCATGCCCTGCACACCCTGGTCCCAGCCCGCGATGACCTGACCGACACCCAGCTTGAACTGCAGCGGCGTACCGCGGTTCCAGGACGCGTCGAACTCCTCGCCGGTGGAGAAGGCCACACCGACGTAGTGGACCGAGACGGTGTCGCCCGCCTTGGCCACCGGGCCGTCGCCCTCCCAGATGTCCTTGATGTCGAGATCCTTGGGGGGCTCGCCGCCCGGGAAGTCGATCTCGGGCTTCTCGATGCTCACGTCAGTGCTCCTGCTCGTTCTCGGTGGGACAACCCGGACAGTCTGTCATCCTCAGCTCGTGGCCAGGATGTCGACCACGAACACGAGGGTGGACTTGGCGGGCAGCTCCTCGCCCTTGGCCTCGTCGCCGTAGGCCTGGGCCGGCGGAATCACCAGCAGGACCCGGTCCCCGACGTGCTTGCCGACGATCCCCTTGTCCCAGCCCGCGATGACCTGGCCCTGACCGATGACGGTGCTGAAGGGCTGGCCGGTCTTCCAGGACGAGTCGAAGAGCGTGGCCTTCGCCTTGCCCTCGTTGAGCTTCCAGGCGGCGCCGCTGTACTGCATCGTGACCGACTGGCCGCTCTTCACCTCGGCGCCCTTGCCCTCGATGAGGACCTTGTCGACGAGCTTGGCCGGCGGGTCGTTCTTCGGCACGGAGATCGTGGCGGGCGCCTCGTCGTCGGCCTTGATCTGCGGCAGGTCCGACGGGATCGCGGCCTGCTTGCCCTCGACCTTGTTCGGGACGACATCGCCCACGTCGAGCGCGAAGACCAGGGTGTCGGTGCCCGAGACCCCGGCCTGCTCGTTGCCCTGGCTGCCGAACCCGGCGGCCGGCGGCGCGACGACCAGGACCCGGCTGCCCTCCTTCTGCCCCACCAGCGCCTGCGCGAACGCCGGAATGACCGTCTCGGAGCCAGCCGTGATCAACTGCGGCGCTCCGCCCTCCTGGTACGAGGAACCGAGGTCCTTGCCGCTCTTCCAGACCTTGCCGGTAAAGTTCATCGACACCAGGTCGTCCTTCTTCACCACCGAACCGTCGCCCTCGGAGACCGTGTGCACGACGAACTTGTCGCTCGGGTCGCCCTTGGGCACCTCGATCGTGGCCTGTTTGCCGAAGGCGCCCTTCACCGCGGGCATCGGCGACGCCGACTCCACCGGCTTCGGCGCCGCGGCGGTGGACGCGGAGGACGACGCCGACGGATCGGCCTTGTCCTTGTCGCCCTTGTCGTCGTCACTTCCACAGGCGGACGCGGTCAGCGCCAGGGCAGGCACGATCAGGAGAGCAGCAAGTCGGCGTCGCACATCGATCCTCAGGTCGCTCGGATGGGGTCCGGCCACTCTAGTGCCGCGACAGGCAACGTTCGCCCTCACACCACCGGGCCGGGGCAGGCGGAACCGGCCGTACCGATCGAGACACGCAGAGGACGTGACAGACGTGACAGGGGTCCTGCGCACCCGCGGTGTACAGGACCCCTGCCGTACTGACGAACTCCTACATCCCGGCGATCAGCTTCTCCACCCGATCGTCGACGGACCGGAACGGGTCCTTGCACAACACCGTGCGCTGCGCCTGGTCGTTGAGCTTCAGATGCACCCAGTCGACGGTGAAGTCACGGCGCTGTTCCTGCGCACGCCTGATGAAGTCACCCCGCAGCCGGGCCCTAGTGGTCTGCGGCGGCACGGACTTGCCTTCGAAGATCTTCAGGTCGTTGCAGATCCGCGCGGCCTGACCACGCTTCTCCAGCAGATAGTAGAGACCCCGACGCCGGTGGATGTCGTGGTAGGCGAGGTCTATCTGGGCGACGCGCGGATTCGACATCGTCATGTTGTGCTTGGCGCGATACCGCTCGATGAGCTGGTACTTCATCACCCAGTCGATCTCGGTACCGATCCGGTCGAGGTCCTCGGACTCGATCGAGTCCAGCGTGCGACCCCACAGCTCCAGGACCTGGTCCACGACGCCGGTACGGATTCCGCGGCGCTCCACGAAGTCCACGGCCTTCTCGTAGTACTCGCGCTGCACCTCCAGCGCGGAGGCCTCCCGGCCGCTGGCCAGGCGCACCTTGCGGCGGCCCGTGATGTCATGGCTGACCTCGCGGATCGCCCGGATCGGGTTCTCCAGGGTCAGGTCACGCATCACCGTGCCCGCCTCGATCATGCGCAGCACGAGGTCGGTGGCTCCGACCTTGAGCAGCATGGTCGTCTCGGACATGTTCGAGTCGCCGACGATGACGTGCAGCCTGCGGTAGCGCTCGGCGTCCGCGTGCGGTTCGTCCCTGGTGTTGATGATCGGCCGGGAACGGGTCGTCGCCGAGGAGACGCCCTCCCAGATGTGCTCCGCCCGCTGACTGACGCAGTACACCGCGCCCCGCGGGGTCTGCAGCACCTTGCCGGCACCGCAGAGGAGTTGCCTGGTGACGAGGAACGGAATGAGGATGTCCGCGAGCCGGGAGAACTCCCCGTGACGGGCCACCAGATAGTTCTCGTGGCAGCCGTAGGAGTTGCCCGCCGAGTCGGTGTTGTTCTTGAAGAGGTAGACGTCGCCCGCGATTCCTTCCTCGTGCAGGCGTCGCTCCGCGTCTACCAGGAGTCCTTCCAGAATGCGTTCGCCGGCCTTGTCGTGGGTGACGAGTTCCGTCAGGTTGTCACATTCGGGAGTGGCATATTCCGGATGTGATCCCACGTCTAGATAGAGGCGGGCACCGTTTCGCAGAAAGACATTGCTGCTGCGGCCCCATGACACGACACGGCGGAAGAGGTACCGCGCCACCTCGTCGGGAGACAGGCGCCGCTGTCCCCTGAACGTACACGTGACGCCGTACTCGTTCTCCAGCCCGAAAATGCGGCGGTCCATGACTGAACATTACGCCTGATGGCCTGTGCTGAAACGGGGTTCGGCTCCTACGTTTCGATCATTTCCGAACTTCCCTCCACCACCGCGCCGCCGCCCGTAGCTGCGAGGACCCGCCGCGTGGCCAGCAGAACCAGCAGCGCGGCACCCCCCGCCAGCCCCGGTACGGCGAAACCCCGCACCGCTCCGCCCCACTCGACCACCGGTCCCGCCAGGCCCGTTCCGACCGACGCGCCCACGGTGAACGTCGTCACCAGCCAGGAGAACGCCTCGGTGACCGTGCCCCGCGGCGCGAGCCGGTCGACGATGATGAACGCGCAGGCGATACAGGGCGCCAGGAAAACTCCTGCCAGGGCGACCAGCGCCGTCATCGCGACCGCGCCGGGCATCAGCGTCAGCGGCAGGTAACACACCGCCAGAAGGGCCACGAGCACCGTCAGCCGCCGTTCCGGCTCACCGCTCCACCGCCGGGCCCCGTACACCGTGCCACCGACGAGCGCACCGAGCCCGAGCGCCGCCATCAGCCAGCCGTACGTCGCGTCACCCCCGTGGTCGTCCGCGTACGACAGACCCGCGACCGTGATGGAACCGAGCGCCATACCCACAAAAAGGAACGCGCCGAGCAGCGCGACGAGCCCGGGCGAGCGCAACGCGCCGAGCCAGTGCGCCTCCCGGGGCGCCGAACGCCACGCGCGCGAGGGCCCCGAGACGACCACGGAGAGGGCACCCAGCACACCGATGACGTTGATGACGACCAGCGCGGCCTGGGCGGACCACAGGGACACGCACAGGGTCACCAGCAACGGCCCGACGGTGAACATCACTTCCTGCGCCACGGCGTCCATCGCGTACGCCGTGTGCACCTGCCCCTCCTTGTGGAGGACCGACGGCCACAGCGCCCGCAGACCGCCCTCCAGCGGCGGCGTGAAGAGGCCGGCGACCACCATGAGGACGTACGCGAGCGGGAGCGACTGTATGCCCGTCAGGGCGAACACGCTCACCCCGAGGGCGGAGACGAGCGCGGCGGGCAACTGGATGCGCGGCTGCCCGTGCAGGTCCACGAGACGGCCGAGCAGCGGCTGCCCCACGGCGTTGGACACTCCGTAGACCGCGGTGAGCGCCCCCGCCAGGCTGTAGCTGCCGCCCTCGGCGCGCACGAAGAGCACGACGGCGATGGCACCCGCGGCGTTCGGCAGCCGGCCCACCAGAGTGCCCGCGAGCAGCCGCGCGGCATGTCTCGTCCGGAGGATCTCCACATACCCCGCGGCCATGTCCCGCCCCTCTGTCTCGTCCGACTGTCGCGAACGCCGAAGGTTTTACGTATAACGTCGCTCGTCATACGTACCATGTGCGCTGTCCGCGAGTCCAGCAGAAAGACAGGTCGACGGTGGCAGCAGGCAGCCCCCGCCCCACGAGCCGTGACGTCGCCCAGGCCGCCGGAGTGTCACAGGCGGCCGTCTCCCTCGTGCTCGGCGACAAGTGGCGCGGACGGGTCTCCGAACGCACCGCCGAGCGCGTACGCGAAGCCGCCCGGGAACTCGGCTACCGCCCCAACCTCGCCGCCCGCAACCTCCGCCTGGGCAGCACCCGCACCGTGCTCCTGGTGGTACCCGCTCTCACCACGGAGTTCTTCGCGGGCGTGTACACCGGCGCGGCCCGCGTGGCCGCCCAGCACGGATTCGGCGTACTGCTCTACCCCTCCCCCGAAGGCATCGGACCGGCCCGCGACCCCTTCGCCTCCGCACCGGCCGCCCTCGACGGCGTCATCGCCTCCTCGATGGCCGCCGACGCCCTCACCGCCCTCCGCGGCGACCAGCTCCCCCTGGTCATGCTCGACAGCGACCCCGCGGGCAGCACCGGCGCGGCGACCGTCAACCTCGACATCCGCGACGGCGTCCGACAGGTCGCGGAACACCTCCTGGCCCTGGGCCACCGCCGCTTCCTGCACCTCGCGGCGGACATCCCCTCCTGGACCTTCGACATTCGCGCCCGCGAACTCGCCGAACGCCTGGCCGCCGTCCCCGGCACCGCACTGCGCACGGCCTCCGCCCCGATCTCGATCGACGACGCCCGGGCCGCCGCGGAGACCGCCCTCTCCGCCCCAGGCCCCCGCCCCACGGCCCTCGTCTGCGACGACGACAAACTGGCCGCCGGCGCCTACAAGGCCGCCCGCCGCCTCGGCCTGCGCATCCCCGACGACCTCTCCGTCACCGGCCTCGACGACCTGGCCCTCGCCACCGCCCTCGACCCCGAACTGACCACCGTCCGCCTGGACGCCGAACTCTTCGGGGAACGCGGCATGCAAGCCCTCCTGGCCGTCCTGGACACCCGCACCCCCACCCCGGACGACATCCCGGTCACCCTGGTGATCCGAGGTTCCACGGCACCACCGGGGACCTTGTAGGAGGGCGCGGCCTTTTGCGGGCGCGGCTTTGGGGGCGCGGGGAACGGCGCAGTCTTTCGCCGTTCAGGGGCGCAGCCGCGGGGGAACGGCGCGACCAGCCCTCACCGGGCCCGCAGAACACCACGTGCCCCCGGCCAGAAGAGGCCGAGGGCACGCAAGGGTCAAGAAAGGGAAGCAGGTCGAGGAGGACGAGGAGATCACTCCTCGTCTTCAGGATCCTCCGCCTCAGCAGCGGTGGACGCCCCGCCTTCCGCCAGCAGCCGACCGAGCTGCCGCCCCGCAATCCGCTTGAACTTCCGCGCCTGCGGCCGCGTCCGGTCCAGCACGGCGACCTCCAGCCGCTCCGCGGGAATCTCCCGCTCACTGCCGTTCGTGTCGCGCGACAACGCCTGAACGGCCAACTTGAGCGCCTCGGCCAAGGACATCCCGTCCTCGTGCCGCTGATCGAGATACGTACTGATCGTCTCGGCATTGCCGCCGACCGCCACCGACCCGTGCTCGTCCACGATCGACCCGTCGTGCGGCAGCCGGTAGATCTGGTCACCCTCGGGGGTCTCCCCCACCTCGGCGACCACCAGCTCCACCTCGTACGGCTTCTCCGCCGCGGACGAGAAGATCGTGCCCAGCGTCTGGGCATAGACGTTGGCGAGACCACGGGCGGTCACATCAGCACGGTCGTACGTGTAACCCCGCAGGTCGGCGTAGCGCACACCGCCGATGCGGAGATTCTCGTACTCGTTGTACTTGCCGGCGGCCGCGAAGCCGATCCGGTCATAGATCTCGCTGAACTTGTGAAGCGCGCGGGACGGGTTCTCCCCGACGAACACGATGCCGTCGGCGAACTGCAGCACAACGAGGCTGCGACCACGGGCGATGCCCTTGCGGGCGTATTCCGCCCGGTCGGCCATGGCCTGCTGGGGTGATACATAGAACGGCGTCGACACCGGCTATCCGTCCCTTTCTGTGGAAGTCACTGGATCACCTGGAAAACGGGCCGCCGCTAGAGCAGCGCGGCGCGCGGACCGTCGGGCTGCTGCAGGCGCCGCTCGATGATCGCACCGGCGATCTCGGAGGCCTCCTGGTCCGTGAGCCGGCGGAAGCCGTCCTCGGTGATCACGGTGACGATCGGGTAGATCCGGCGGGCGACATCGGGACCGCCGGTCGCCGAGTCGTCGTCTGCCGCGTCGTACAGCGCCTGTACGACGAGCGTCGTGGCCTGCTCTTCCGTCAGGTCCTTGTGGTACAGCTTCTTCATGGCACCGCGCGCGAAGAGCGAGCCGGAGCCCGTGGCCGCGTAGCCGTGCTCCTCGGAGCGGCCGCCCGTCACGTCGTAGGAGAAGATGCGGCCCCTGTCGCGGTCGACGTCGAAACCGGCGAAGAGCGGGACCACGGCGAGGCCCTGCATGGCCATGCCGAGGTTCGAACGGATCATCGTGGAGAGGCGGTTCGCCTTGCCCTCCAGGGAGAGCGTGGTGCCCTCCACCTTCTCGAAGTGCTCCAGCTCCAGTTGGAACAGCTTCACCATCTCGACGGCCAGACCTGCCGTACCGGCGATACCGACGGCCGAGTACTCGTCCGCCGGGAACACCTTCTCGATGTCCCGCTGCGCGATGACGTTGCCCATCGTGGCCCGCCGGTCACCGGCGAGGACGACACCGCCGACGAAGGTGGTGGCGACGATGGTCGTGCCGTGCGGGGCCTCGATGACTCCCTGCATGGGCGGCAACTGCCGCTTGCCCGGGAGCATCTCCGGCTGGTGGTCGGACAGGAAGTCCATGAAGGACGACGACCCAGGCGTCAGGAAGGCAGCTGGTAGACGCCCGGTGCTACGAGTGTTGGCTTCCACGCGTTTCCTTCCAGGTAGTCGGCAGCTCGGTTCATCACGTCGGGGTCATCCCTCAACAGGCCGAGGCCGGAAATACAGTTGAAGCACAGTACGCCACGGACCCTACCCGTCTTGTGGCAGTGATCCACATGAACGGCCGGAGCTTTCAGGCAGATCACACAGAGCCCCTTTTGAGAGGCGACCATCTCGTCGCGTTGGGCTTCGGTCATGCCGTATTGACGCTTCAGGTGACCCGCACGCCCCTCTACGGCCCGACACGTCTTACAACGCGTTGACAACCCGTCCGAGGCGGTCGCATTGCAGTGCCACTCGCTCCACGGCTTGACCTCACCGCATGTGAGACAGAATGTGTGCCCCTCGGGCATTTGATCGCCCGCGAGCGAAGGCCGCGTACGGCTTTTCCTCGCCACACCGCACGCAGCACTTCACGTTTTCTTCACTCGCCAAGCCAAGAACCCCCGCCACCTTCGGTTCGAAGGTTACTGGCCACCCTTTTGAACGAAACTTCGAACGAAGTCCTCTGCGTTCTCCTCCAGGACATCGTCGATCTCGTCCAGGACGGAGTCCACGTCGTCGCTCAGCTTCTCCTGGCGCTCCTTGAGGTCCTCCGATGCCTGTACCTCGGGCGCTTCCTCGACCTGCTCGGTCTCGCGCGTCGCCTTCTGCTGTCCGCCGCCGGTGTCCTTGGTCGCCATAACCCTCACCCCGCTCGGTTTCGACGTTCTTGATCAGACCCTACAAGCAGGGTCCGACATCGGCCCCACAGTTGCCACAACGTCCGGGAACCACCTCGATGATTCCCGGACTGCGGCCTTTCCACCCTGTCGGGGCGGATCGGCCCGGTGGCCGTTTCAGTTGCCCGACAGGACCTTGACCAGGTCTTCTGCCGTCCGACAGCGGTCGAGAAGCTCCTTCACGTGATTACGCGTTCCGCGAAGCGGCTCCAGGGTTGGAACGCGCTGGAGCGAGTCCCGGCCCGGCAGGTCGAAGATCACCGAGTCCCAGGAGGCCGCCGCGACGTCGTCCGCGTACTGTTCGAGGCAACGCCCGCGGAAGTACGCGCGGGTGTCCTCCGGCGGCTTCGTCTCGGCCCGCTCGACGCCCGTCTCGTCCAGCAGCCGCTTGATCCGGCCGCGGGCCACCAGTCGGTTGTAGAGGCCCTTGTCGGGCCGTACGTCGGCGTACTGGAGGTCGATCAGGTGCAGCCGCGCGGCGTCCCAGTCGAGGTCGTCACGGCGCCGGTAGCCCTCCATGAGCTCCCGCTTGGCCACCCAGTCCAGCTCGCCGGACAGGCTCATCGGGTCGGTCTCCAGCCGGCCCAGGACGTCCTCCCAGCGGGTCAGCACGTCCTTGGTCTGCTCGTCCGCGTCGGCTCCGTAGCGTTCGTCGACGTACTTGCGCGCCAGTTCGAAGTACTCCATCTGGAGCTGGACCGCCGTGAGTGTCCGGCCGCTGCGGAGTGTGATCAGGCGCTTGAGGGTCGGGTCGTGCGAGACCTGGTGCAGGGTGCGCACCGGCTGGTCCACGGCGAGGTCCACGGCGATGAAGCCGTCCTCGATCATGGACAGGACGAGGGCGGTGGTGCCGAGCTTGAGGTAGGTCGAGATCTCGGAGAGGTTCGCGTCGCCGATGATCACGTGCAGGCGGCGGTACTTCTCGGCGTCCGCGTGCGGCTCGTCGCGGGTGTTGATGATGGGGCGCTTCAGGGTGGTTTCGAG
This sequence comes from Streptomyces sp. NPDC087844, assembly GCF_044742785.1. Taxonomy (NCBI): domain Bacteria; kingdom Bacillati; phylum Actinomycetota; class Actinomycetes; order Kitasatosporales; family Streptomycetaceae; genus Streptomyces; species Streptomyces sp. NPDC087844. The sequence continues at coordinate 243,240 of NZ_JBIUVD010000004.1, forward strand.
GCCCACCTCGACCTCGAAGTAGTCGGCGCGCTGGCTGAGCTGGAAGCCGTGTTCGTGCCCGTCCTGACCGATGCCGACGCGGCCGGCTCCGGTGACGACCTGACGTGAGACGAAGAACGGCGTGAGGTGGCGCACGATGTCCGAGAAGGGGGTCTCCCGCTTCATCAGGTAGTTCTCGTGCGTGCCGTAGGAGGCGCCCTTGTTGTCGGTGTTGTTCTTGTAGAGGTGGATCGGCTGGGCGCCGGGGAGCTGGGCGGCGCGCTCGGCGGCTTCCGCCATGATGCGTTCGCCGGCCTTGTCCCACAGGACGGCGTCCAGTGGGTTGGTCACTTCGGGGGAGCTGTATTCGGGGTGTGCGTGGTCGACGTACAGCCGTGCCCCGTTGGTGAGGATGACATTGGCCAGGCCGATGTCCTCGTCGGTGAGCTGGCTGGAGTCGGCGGCTTCGCGGGCGAGGTCGAAGCCCCGCGCGTCCCGCAGGGGGTTCTCCTCCTCGAAGTCCCAGCGGGCCCGCCGGGCCCGGTGCATCGCCGCCGCGTAGGCGTTGACGATCTGGGACGAGGTGAGCATGGCATTGGCGTTGGGGTGGCCGGGGACGGAGATCCCGTATTCCGTCTCGATGCCCATTACTCGCCGTACGGTCATGCGGCCCTCCTTGCCCGGCGGCGTCCTCGGTCGGGGACGCCGCTCAAGTACCGCTGGCGCTCCGGTGCGTGTGCGGTGCCCGTCCCCGCACTGCGCGACTCGGCGGTACCGAAGAGCCTAGAGCGCCTTTGCACTGGTGGGGAGATCATTTGCGTCATTGCTCAGCTCCAGCTGTGCCCTGGAAAACAGTTGGCTGCGGGTACCCGGTGAGGGCACCCGCAGCCACCCTGTCTTTTACAGGTACTGACCGGTGTTCGCCACCGTGTCGATGGAGCGTCCGGTGTCCGCGCCCTGCTTTCCGGTGATGAGTGTCCGGATATAAACGATCCGTTCGCCCTTCTTTCCGGAGATTCGGGCCCAGTCGTCCGGGTTGGTGGTGTTCGGCAGGTCCTCGTTCTCCTTGAACTCGTCCACGCAGGCCTGGAGCAGGTGGGAGACTCGCAGGCCCTTCTGGGCGTGTTCGAGGAAGTCCTTGATCGCCATCTTCTTGGCGCGGCCGACGATGTTCTCGATCATGGCGCCGGAGTTGAAGTCCTTGAAGTAGAGGACTTCCTTGTCGCCGTTGGCGTAGGTGACTTCGAGGAAGCGGTTCTCCTCGGATTCGGTGTACATGTGCTCGACGGCGGTCTGGATCATGCTCTGGACGGTGGTGCTCTTGCTGCCTCCGTGCTCTCCGACGTCGTCGGGGTGCAGCGGGAGCCGCTCGGTGAGGTACTTGGCGAAGATGTCCTTGGCCGCTTCGGCGTCCGGACGCTCGATCTTGATCTTCACGTCGAGGCGGCCGGGGCGCAGGATGGCGGGGTCGATCATGTCCTCGCGGTTCGAGGCGCCGATCACCACGACGTTCTGCAGGCCTTCCACGCCGTCGATCTCGGCGAGCAGCTGCGGGACGATGGTGTTCTCCACGTCCGAGCTGACGCCTGATCCGCGGGTGCGGAAGAGGGATTCCATCTCGTCGAAGAAGACGATGACGGGGGTGCCCTCGCTGGCCTTCTCACGGGCGCGCTGGAAGACGAGGCGGATCTGCCGCTCGGTCTCACCGACGTACTTGTTGAGGAGTTCGGGGCCCTTGATGTTGAGGAAGAAGCTCTTGCCGGTGGCTTGCCCGGTCACTTCCGCGACCTTTTTGGCCAGTGAGTTGGCGACGGCCTTGGCGATGAGTGTCTTGCCGCACCCGGGGGGCCCGTACAGCAGTACGCCCTTGGGTGGGCGCAGTTCGTGCTCCTTGAAGAGGTCGGGGTAGAGGTAGGGGAGCTCGACCGCGTCGCGGATCATCTCGATCTGGCCGCCCAGACCGCCGATCTGCTCGTAGCCGATGTCGGGGACCTCTTCGAGGACGAGCTCTTCGACCTCGCTCTTGGGCACGACCTCGTAGACGTAGCCGGAGCGGGGTTCGAGGAGGAGGGCGTCGCCGGGACGGATGACTACGTCCAGCAGTGGTTCGGCGAGCCGTACCACCCGCTCCTCGTCGGTGTGCCCCTGTACGAGGGCGCGCTCGCCGTCCTCAAGGATCTCTTTGAGGGTGACGATGTCGCCGACGCTCTCGTATTCCATGGCCTCGACCACGTTGAGGGCTTCGTTGAGCATCAGTTCCTGGCCGCGCCGGAGCTCTTCGAGCTCGACGCCGGGGCTGACGTTCACCCGGAGTTTGCGGCCTCCGGTGAAGATGTCGGCGGTGCCGTCCTCGTTGGCTGCGAGGAAGACTCCGAAGCCGGCCGGCGGCTGTGCGAGCCGGTCGACTTCCTCCTTGAGTGCCACGATCTGGTCGCGGGCCTCTCGGAGGGTGTTGGCCAGCCGCTCGTTCTGCGCGGAGACGCCGGCCAGGTTGGTCTGCAGCTCGACGATCCGCTCTTCGAGAATCCTCGTGTGTCGCGGAGAGTCGGCGAGCTTGCGTCGCAGGACGGCGATCTCCTGCTCAAGGTAGGCAATCTGCCCGGACGGGTCGTCGGACCCTCGTCCCGGGCGGATGCCGCGGTTCATGTCGTCGTCGTGGGCTGCCACGGTCCTCACCTCCTCCAAGGGGAGCTGGACGCTTCCAGACCCTACCTGGGTGGGTGTCGATTGAAACCCCTAGATCAAAAGACTGTCGGGGTGTGTCCGATCTTCACCCTTGCGCTCTCCCTCACGCCAGTGGGATACCCACCCAACGTGCTCGGGAAGCCGACAGAGGTAGGGTCGAACTGTTCAACACCCGTCAGAGCTGGCCCGATTCCCCGTCTTCGGGCCGCTCTGCGCAGGAAACGGCAGGAGAAATGACCGTGCAGCAGGAGGCCGGAGTCGACGGCGAGGCGCTTGAGGTCTGGATCGATCAGGACCTGTGCACCGGTGACGGGATCTGCGCCCAGTACGCGCCCGAGGTGTTCGAACTGGACATCGACGGGCTGGCCTATGTCAAGAGCCCTGGTGACGAGCTTCTGCAGACCCCGGGGGCGACAACGCCCGTACCCCTGACGCTTCTGCGTGATGTCGCCGACTCCGCGAAGGAGTGTCCGGGCGACTGCATCCATGTACGCCGCGTGTCGGACAGTGTCGAGGTCTTCGGTCCAGACGCGGAGTGAGTGCGCGGGCACCTCGCGTGACGCGGGTGCCCGGTTCCTCCTGGTTGTCTTTCTTCTCACATGTGCGGTTCCACCCGCCGCGGTGCCCCGGTCTCACATACTGCGGGCCGCGGGCGGTGTCGAGCGTACGAAGGCGCCGTTCTTCCACTGCCACTTGGCGCCCTCGTTCACGTCGGGGCAGCAACTCGGTACGTCGGGCGACGAGTAGCCGAGCAGGGTCGCGGTGACGGTGGCGTCGCGGAGGGCGAAGTCCTGGACGGACAGTCGGTCCTCGGGGTCCACGAGGGTGGCCACGACTCTGGCTTTCGAGGTGCCCTCGGACCTGGTGAGGACGTAGACGCCGCTGGGCGGGGTGCCGGAGCCCGCGTCGCAGCGGACGACGGCGACCGTCTCGGGGAGGCCGTCGCCGTCGAGGTCGCCGGAGGCCTTCTTCTGGACGAGGACCTTCGCGGGGCCGCAGTCCAGGGGGTAGTCGGCGTGGGCGGGGTCGGGGGGTGTGATGGCCGCCGGGGCGCTCTTCGCCTCGATGCCGTGCTGGGCGGCCGTGGCCTCGTCGGGCTGCAGGAAGCCCGAGGCCGCGACGACCGCGGCCAGCGCTGCTGCCGTGGCGACCCAGTGGATCGGGCGGGTGTGGGTGTGGGCCAGTTCCGGGACGGCGGAGTGCTGCACTAGGAAGTGTCTCCTGTGAGGGCTGTGCCGGTGGGGTGGCCAGAATGGTGCCACACGTCACACCGCGAGGGAACGGTGGGGTGGACGGTACTGGCACAACGTCAAGGGAAATGCGCTGTGGCCGAGTTCCGAGGGGTTCTCGGGAACTCGGCCACGGTGCTTGCGCGTTGTGTGCGGCACGGGGCCGCCTCAGCGGCCGGCGGCGCCGCCGTCGGCGTTCGGTCCGGTGTAGTCGTCGCCGTACGCGCCCTTGGAGGGGCGGCGGCGGCGCATGGGCGGCTCGACGCCGTCCGCGAGGCGGCGGGCGGTGAGCAGGAAGCCGGTGTGGCCGATCATCCGGTGGTCGGGGCGGACGGCCAGGCCCTCGATGTGCCAGTTGCGGACCATCGACTCCCAGGCGGACGGCTCGGCGAAGCAGCCGATCTCGCGGATGGACTCGACGGTCCGGGCGAGCTGGGTGGTGGTCGCCACGTAGCAGCAGACGATGCCGCCGGGGACGAGCGCCTTGGAGACGGCTTCCAGGCATTCCCAGGGGGCGAGCATGTCGAGGACGACGCGGTCGACCTCGGTGTCCGAGAGGTTGTCCTGGAGGTCTCCGACGGTGAGCTGCCAGGCGGGGTGGGGGCTGCCGAAGTAGCGCTCCACGTTCTGCTGGGCGATCTCGGCGAAGTCCTCGCGGCGCTCGTACGAGTGGAGCATGCCCTGGTCACCTACGGCACGGAGCAGGAAGGTGCTGAGCGAGCCGGAGCCCACGCCTGCTTCCACGACGCGTGCGCCGGGGAAGATGTCGGCGAAGGCGAGGATCTGCCCCGCGTCCTTGGGGTAGACCACGGCGGCGCCGCGGGGCATGGACAGGACGAAGTCGGGGAGCAGGGGGCGCAGTGCCAGATAGGCGACGTTCCCCGTGGTGCGGACAACGCTGCCCTCGGGTGCGCCGATCAGCTCGTCGTGCGGGAAGGAACCCTTGTGGGTGTGGAAGTTCTTCCCCGCTTCGAGCGTGAACGTGTAGTGGCGGCCCTTGGGGTCGGTCAGCTGTACCTGGTCCCCGACCTTGAAGGGCCCGCGTCTGCGGGCGGCACCGGTCGGTTCGGACATGTCACTCAGCCTACCGGCGATTGCGGAGGGCGCCGACCAGGGGCCCGGTGTACTGCGGGCGCGTGCTCAGCTCGGGCGGGCCATGGCCTTCACGAAGGCCTTCTCCACGTCTGCCGCCGAGAGGACTCCGTAGATCTCACCGGAGTCCTCCACCACGAGGTACTCGGTGGCCGGGGTGGCGCGCAGGGCTTCCAGGAGGTCCTCGCCGGCCAGTTCGGCGGAGACGCGCATGCCGTCGGTGAGGTCCTGGGCGAGTCCGCTGACGGCGACCCAGGGGCGGCGGTGTTCCGGAACGCCCACGATGGCGGCCTCCCGGACGAGGGAGAGGGGGTCGCCGTCGGCGTCCACGACGACCAGGGCGCGCGCGCCGGCCTCGTTGGCGCGTCGCAGTGCTTCGGAGAGCGGGGTGTGGGTCTCGACGGGGACCGCGCGCCGGGTGAGGGCGCGGGCCCTCAGCTCGGGAAGGTGTTCGCGCAGGCGGGCGACGCGGAGGCTGTTTCCCGCGCCGGTCCAGATGATCCCGGCGAGGATCGCGGCGAGCAGGGCGTCCATGACGGTGTCCATGCCGCCGATGTCCTGGGCGTCGGTGCCGAGGCTGCCGGAGTGGGTCAGCAGGGGCAGTCCGATGAGTACGGAGATCGCGAGGGCGCGGCCGACCCAGGCGGCGGCGATGGTGCCGCTCATGGGTTTGCCGGTGATCTTCCAGACGACGGCCCGGAGCATGCGGCCGCCGTCGAGGGGCAGGCCGGGGAGCAGGTTGAACGCGGCGACGATCAGGTTGGAGATCATCAGGCCGCCCAGCAGGACGCCGGGGACGGTGCCCGGTTCGACGGTCTGGAGGGCGAGGTAGAAGAGGCCGCTGAGGATGAGGGAGAGCAGGGGGCCGACGAAGGCGAGGACGAACTCGCGTCCGGGTGTCTCGGACTCCTTCTCGATCTCGGAGACGCCGCCGAAGAACTGGAGCTGGATCCGGCGCACGGGAAGCCCGAAGCGCAGGGCCGCGACCGTGTGCGCCAGTTCGTGGACGAGTACGGAGGCGTAGAAGGCGACCGCGAAGAACAGGGAGACGAGGTAGCGGGCCATGCCAAGCTCGGGCAGGACGCGGTCGAGCTGGCCGCCGAAGACCCAGGTGATGAGGGCGGCGACGAGGAACCAGCTGGGTGCCACGTACACGGGTACGCCGAAGGGGCGTCCCATGAGGAGGCCGCCGCCGGGTTCCTTGGGCCGCTTGGGGGCGGGGCCCTTCCTGCCGCCGGGCGCCGGGGTGGTGTGCGCCTCGGACCTGTGGCCCTCGGGCCCGTGCGCCTCGGTCGTGTGCGCCTCGGTTGTGTGCGCGGGGTGGTGGCTCGTGTCGGTGTGCGGTGCGGGCGTGTGCTCTTCGCCGTCCTGGTCGTCCGTCGGTTCGGGGTGGGCCGGGCCGGTCGCTTCCCCCGGTTCCGTCGGGGTGCCGGCGTCGTGCGGCTGCTGGTCGGAGGGCGGCCGGGCCGTCGTGGTCGCCGGGTCACCGGGTCGCGGCTGACCCGTGCGGCGCTCGTCCGCCTCGTCAGTACCGGATAGCGGCTGCCCGCTCCCGCCGCTCTCGTCCACGATGTCCCCTCGTTCGACGCGTGTCCCGCTCGCGATCATGCACGCGAGAGGTCTTGTGGTCGATGGTATGCGGCCGTCGCGGTGTGTTCGGCCCCGGCACCCCCTCCGTTTCCCGGGCGGGCGTACCGCGCGCAGGTCACCGTGGGTCGCGGTGTCAGTGGCGAGCCGTAAGGTCTGTCGTCATGGAAACCAGCACCGACGGCGTCGCGCGGGACGGCTCCGAAGCCGTACCGGCGGACGACGTGGTCCAGCCGTCCGACGTCGTGGCCGCGCCTCTCGCGGCGTCCCCTGCCGGGCCGGCCGGAGCCGTGGTGCCCCGGCCCGGCGACGCGGCGGCCGGGTCCGCGGTCGCAACACCGGGGGCCGAGGACGCGCGCGGCGACGGGTCGGCTCCGGGTGCGGAAGCGCAGTCCTCCGGGAGCGGGTCCTCCGGGCGCGCGTCCTTGGGCCGTGTCAGGGATCCCGCGGCTCCGACCTCGTTGTCGCCCTCGCGGGCCGGGGACTTCATGCAGTGTCCTCTGCTGTACCGCTTCCGGGTGATCGACAAGCTGCCGGAGAAGCCGAGCGAGGCGGCGACCCGCGGGACGCTGGTGCACGCGGTGCTGGAGCGGCTCTTCGACGCCCCGGCCACCGAGCGGACCGCGCCGCGCGCCAAGTCGCTGATCCCCGGTCAGTGGGACCGGCTGCGGGAGGCGAAGCCCGAGCTGGCCGAGCTGTTCGCGGACTCCGACGAGCAGAGCGCGGGCGAGAAGCTGACGCGCTGGCTCGGTGAGGCGGAGCGGCTGGTCGAGCGCTGGTTCACCCTGGAGGACCCGACCCGTCTGGAACCGGCGGAGCGCGAGCTGTTCGTGGAGGCTCAGCTCGACTCGGGCCTGAAGCTGCGGGGCATCATCGACCGTGTGGACGTGGCGCCCTCGGGTGAGGTGCGGATCGTCGACTACAAGACGGGCAAGGCCCCGCGTCCGGAGTACGCGGAGGGCGCCCTGTTCCAGATGAAGTTCTACGCCCTTGTGGTGTGGCGGCTGAGACAGGTCGTCCCGCGCCGTCTCCAGCTCGTCTATCTGGGCAGCGGCGACGTGCTCACGTACGACCCGGTGCCGGCCGATCTGGAGCATGTGGAGCGCAAGTTGCACTCGTTGTGGGAGGCGATCCGGCTCGCCACGGAGACCGGTGACTGGCGTCCGCGGCCCACCAAGCTCTGCGGCTGGTGCGATCACCGGGCGGTCTGCCCGGAATTCGGCGGCACTCCCCCGCCGTATCCGCTGCCGGTGCGGACGCCCGGGTCCGGCGGCGCCTGAGCGTGCGGGCCGCGCGCGTGCCCCGCGGGCGTAGCGGGTGACCCCCGCAGGGCAGAATGGGGCCGGACTAGCGAAGGAGACTCACGTGGCCATCCGCGTCCTACTGGTCGACGACCAGCCGCTGCTGCGCACCGGCTTCCGGATGATTCTGGAGGCGGAGCAGGACATCGCGGTCGTCGGCGAGGCCGGTGACGGTCTCCAGGCGATCGATCAGGTACGTGCCCTGCAGCCCGATGTGGTTCTGATGGACATCCGTATGCCGAGGATGGACGGGGTCGAGGCCACCCGGCAGATCACCGGCCCCGGCCGGGACGGTCCGGCGAAGGTGCTGGTGCTGACGACCTTCGATCTCGACGAGTACGTGGTGGAGGCCCTGCGCGCCGGCGCCAGCGGTTTCCTCCTGAAGGACGCCCCGGCCAACGAGTTGGTGCAGGCGATCCGGGTGGTGGCGGCGGGCGAGGCCATGCTGGCGCCGAGTATCACCCGTCGGCTGCTCGACAAGTACGCGGGTCATCTGCCCTCGGGCGACGAGCCGGTGCCGGACACCCTGCACACGCTGACCGAGCGTGAGGTGGAGGTTCTGAAGCTGGTGGCCCGCGGGCTGTCGAACGCGGAGATCGCCGCCGATCTGTTCGTCAGCGAGACCACGGTCAAGACGCATGTGGGCCATGTCCTGACCAAGCTTCGGCTGCGGGACCGTGTGCAGGCCGCGGTGTACGCGTACGAGAGCGGTCTGGTGCGCCCCGGCGCGCAGTGACCGTGCGGCGCCCCGGAGTGAGGGCCGAGAACGGTACCGGCCGCACAGTGAGAATGGCCGCCCCCTTTCAGCGGGGGGCGGCCATTCTCATGGAGACGGAGGTCGTCAGTCGCTGCCCACTCCGCGGCCCAGCTCCCACAGCTGCAGCGTGGCCGACGAGTTGAGCGCGTACTCGGCGCCGGTGATGTCGTCCCGTACGGCGACGTACTGCTTGCCCTGCCACAGGGGCAGGAGCGGGACGTCGTCGGCGACGATGCTCTGGATCTCCTCGATGCTCTTCGAGGCGCTGAGGCGGTCGGCCTCGCGACGCGACTCCGGGATCAGGTCCTCCCGGATGCGCTTGTTCACGTACGGCGACGCGATGGTGTTGTCCTTGTCCAGGAACGGCGTGAGGAAGGTCTCCGCGTCCGGGAAGTCGGGGAACCAGCCCATGCCGTAGACGGCGAACTTGCCCTCACGCTGCTTGGGACGGTAGGTGTCCCACTTCTCGCCCTTGATGTCGACGTCGAAGAGGCCGGTGTCGTTGAGCTGCTTCTGCAGCGTCTCGAACTCGGTCTTCGTGGCGGGTCCGTAGTGGTCCGTCGTGTAGTTCATCGTGAACTTCACCGGCGTCGTGATGTTCGCCGCGGTGAGCAGTGCCTTGGCCTTGGCGACATCCGGCTCGCCGTACTCGTTGAAGAACGAGTTGGCGTGGCCGGTGACCGTGGCCGGGACCATCGAGTACAGCGGGTCGGCGCCGGTGCCGTACACCTTGGAGGTCAGTTCGCCGCGGTTGACGATGTGGGCGACCGCCTGGCGGACCGCCTTGTCCTTCAGGGTCGGCTTCTCGACGTCGAAGCCGATGTAGCGGATCTCCAGGCCGGGCTGCTCGATCACATCGATGTCGCTGTCCTCGGCGTTCTGCAGCTTCTTGATCTGCTCGGGCGACATGGTGCGGGTCATCATGTCGATGTCGCCCTTGTCGATCGCGGCGCCCATGGCGTCCGCGTCCTCGAAGGACCGCAGCTCGACCTTGTCGTTCTTGATGTCCGAGATCCCCTGGTAGTAGGGGTTCTTGGTGTAAACGATCTTGGTGACGTCGTCGCCGCTGGCCTCGGCCTTGAGGGTGTACGGGCCCGAGCTGCTGACCTCGAAGCCGTCCCGCAGCTTGTTCTTGGCGTAGTCGTCGGGGTTGACGATGCCCGCGACCGGCGTGGACAGCTTGAACGGGAAGGTGGCGTCGGCGCTGTTGAGGTGGAAGATCACCTCGCGGTCACCCTTGGTCTCGACGGCGTCGACGGTCGACAGCAGGGCGAAGACGCCGGTGTCGGCCTTGATCTGCAGCGCGCGGTCGATGGAGAACTTCACGTCCTCGGCGGTGACCGGGTCACCGTTGGAGAACTTGAGGTCCTTGCGCAGCGTGCAGGCGTAGCGCTCGTTGCCGGAGTCGGTGAATCCGCACTCCTCGGCAGCCTCCGGAGTGGGGTCGCCACCGCCGTTGGGCATGGCCATCAGGGTCTGGACCGTCTGGCGCAGAACGTTCCAGGCGCCGACGTCGTACGCGTAGGCCGGGTCGAACGGGGCCGGTGCCTCCTTCGAGGCGGTGAACCGGTCGGTGGTACCGACGACGATTGCGTCGCCGCCGTCGCCTCCACTGTCGGATCCGCCGCATGCGGCGAGGACAGAGGCGAGCAGACCGATCGCGGCCGGCAGCACCAAAGGCTTACGGTTCATGCTCGAAGTTCTCCAGAGCTGTCGATCCCGCGGGCCCGGCATGCCGGGGTGTTGCGGTCGGGTACACGGGGGTTACGGCGATGTTCTCGCGTTGAGATTAGTCGGGACCGGCAGGACGGTTCGCAGGTACCGGAGTTGAGTTCCCATCACGCTGCGAGACCGGCTGCGGACGCACCGAAAAACCGACAGTGGAAGGATTCGTACGTCGGTCCACGAATCAGGACACAAGGGCACGCCTGCGACCACCGAAATGGCTTGTCAGGCACACTGACAGCCCTCTGTCGACCCCCGCCGCAGTGGCGAACGTCACACCTGCAACTGTGTGTGACAGTACCGGAATTCGGCCATCCGAGGCGCGCGGGAGGCGATCGAATTATTCCGGTGCTGTGACCACGCAGTTTTTCCGCATTTACTCGTGCACCGTGAGTGAACGATTAGCGTTTCTCTGTCATCAGGCCTCGGAGAAAAGGCAGGTCGACCTGTTCGAGGGACCGCACGACGGTCCTTCCGGCGGCCGGCGCGATCGGCGCCACGGAGGGCACGGCCACCACCTGGCAGCCCGCTGCCTCGGCGGCGGCCACGCCCGTCGCGGTGTCCTCGATGACCGCGCACCTGGCCGGGTCCGCGCCCAGCCCGGCGGCGGCGATCAGATACGGGTCGGGGAAGGGCTTGGTGCGCTCCACCTCGTCGCCCGCGACGGTCAGGGCGAAGTTCTGCGCGCCGAGCGAGAGCAGTACGCGGTCGATGATGCGGCGGTGCGAGGCGGAGACCAGCGCGGTGGGGATGCCGTGTGCGGCCAGCTCTGCCAGGAGTCTAGCGGCGCCGGGCATCAGCGGGAGGGACCGGGCGATGCGGTTCTCGAACCCGTCGTTCAGCAGCACGGTGAGCTCGGAGAGGGTGATCGTGGCGCCGGTGGCCTCGATGAGGAAGCCCGCGCTGCGGGTCATGGGGCCGCCGACCACGACGTGGCGCCAGGCGTCGTCCAGCCGGTGGCCGAGTTGGGCGAACACCTGGACCTCGGCGTCCCACCAGAAGCCCTCCGTATCGACGAGGGTTCCGTCCATGTCCAGGAGAACTGCCTGAAGGGTGGAGCCTTCGGCTGTCCGGGTGCCTGGTGGGGGGACCGTACTGGTCATAGGCGCACCTCCGTTTAGGGACGAGAAGGCCGGTTCCCTCCTGGGGAACCGGCCTGCACTGGACCGACCAGTGTACGTCGGCGCTCGCGCGAGCGCCTCATGGGACGGGGCGGGCCCCTGCGAGGGCTGGGGGCGCGGAGGTGTTTGGTCAGCTGACGGTGCGTCGTGGTTGCGCGCGCCGTTCCCCGCGCCCCTGGAAGACGAAAGACTGCGCCGTTCCCCGCGCCCCTTGGAGAAGGGCGAAAGGCTGCGCCGTTCCTCGCGCGCCTGTGGGGCGCCCCCCTCAGCGGGCGTTGAAGTACTTGGCTTCCGGGTGGTGGATGACGATGGCGTCCGTGGACTGTTCCGGGTGGAGTTGGAACTCTTCCGAGAGGTGGACGCCGATGCGTTCCGGTTCCAGGAGGCGGGCGATCTTCGCGCGGTCCTCCAGGTCGGGGCAGGCGCCGTAGCCGAGGGAGAAGCGGGCGCCGCGGTACTTGAGCGCGAACATGTCTTCGACGTCGGCCGGGTCCTCGCCGGCGAAGCCGAGTTCGGAGCGCACGCGCGCGTGCCAGTACTCGGCCAGCGCCTCGGCCAGCTGGACGGACAGGCCGTGCAGTTCGAGGTAGTCGCGGTAGGAGTTCGCCTCGAAGAGCTTCGCCGTCTCCTCGCCGATCCGGGAGCCGACGGTGACGACCTGGAGGCCGACGACGTCCGTCTCGCCGGACTCCTCGGGGCGGAAGAAGTCGGCCAGGCACAGCCGGCGGCCGCGGCGCTGGCGCGGGAAGGTGAAGCGGGTGCGTTCGTTGCCCTGGTCGTCCAGGAGGATCAGGTCGTCGTCCTTGGAGACGCACGGGAAGTAGCCGTATACGACCGCCGCTTCGAGGAGGTTCCCTGTCTGCAGCTGGTCCAGGAGGCCGCGAAGGCGCGGCCTGCCCTCCGTCTCCACCAGCTCCTCGTACGTCGGCCCGTCGCCCGTGCGGGCCTGCTTGAGGCCCCACTGGCCCTTGAACAGGGCGCCCTCGTCCAGCCAGGACGCGTACTCCTTGAGCTGGATGCCCTTGATGACGCGGGTGCCCCAGAAGGGCGGGGTGGGGACCGGGTTGTCGACGGCCACGTCCGAGCGGGCCGCGCCCTCCTCCGGGTGCTCCTCGACGACCGGCTGGGCGGTTGCGCGCACCCGGCGCTGCTTCAGCTCCGGCAGCACGGCGCCCGGTACCCCGCGCTTGACCCCGATGAGGGCGTCCATCAGGCGCAGGCCCTCGAACGCGTCGCGGGCGTAACGGACCTCGCCGTCGTAGATCTCGTGCAGGTCCTGCTCGACGTACGCCCGGGTGAGGGCGGCGCCGCCGAGGATGACCGGGTAGTCGGCGGCCATCTTGCGCTGGTTGAGCTCCTCCAGGTTCTCCTTCATGATCACCGTGGACTTGACCAGGAGCCCCGACATGCCGATGACGTCCGCGCGGTGTTCCTTGGCGGCATCGAGGATCGCGGAGACGGGCTGCTTGATACCGAGGTTGACGACGGTGTAGCCGTTGTTGGACAGGATGATGTCGACGAGGTTCTTGCCGATGTCGTGGACGTCTCCGCGCACGGTGGCCAGCACGATGGTGCCCTTGCCGTCGTCGTCGGTCTTCTCCATGTGCGGCTCCAGATGGGCCACCGCGGTCTTCATGACCTCGGCGGACTGGAGCACGAACGGCAGTTGCATCTGACCCGAGCCGAACAGCTCGCCGACGACCTTCATGCCGTCGAGCAGCGTCTCGTTGACGATGTCGAGGGCCGGGCGCTCCTTCAGGGCGTCGTCCAGGTCCTGTTCGAGGCCGTTCTTCTCGCCGTCGATGATGCGCCGCTTGAGCCGCTCGTCCAGCGGCAGGGCGGCGAGTTCCTCCGCGCGGCCTGCCTTGCGGGACTTGCTGGTCGCGCCCTCGAACAGCGCCATCAGCTTCTGCAGCGGGTCGTAGCCCTCGCGGCGGCGGTCGTGGATGAGGTCGAGGGCCGTGGTGACCTCCTCCTCGGTGAAGCGGGCGATCGGCAGGATCTTCGAGGCGTGCACGATCGCCGAGTCGAGGCCGGCCTTGACGCACTCGTCGAGGAAGACCGAGTTGAGCAGGACGCGCGCGGCCGGGTTGAGGCCGAAGGAGATGTTCGACAGGCCGAGGGTGGTCTGGACGTCGGGGTGGCGCTGCTTGAGCTGCCGGATCGCCTCGATGGTGGCGATGCCGTCGCCCCGGGACTCCTCCTGGCCGGTACAGATGGTGAAGGTCAGGGTGTCGATGAGGATGTCCGACTCGTGGATGCCCCAGTTGCCGGTGAGGTCGGCGATGAGGCGCTCGGCGATCGCGACCTTGTGCTCGGGGGTGCGCGCCTGCCCCTCCTCGTCGATGGTGAGGGCGATGAGCGCGGCGCCGTGCTCCTGCGCGAGCCTGGTGACCTTCGCGAAGCGGGACTCGGGGCCGTCGCCGTCCTCGTAGTTGACGGAGTTGATGACCGCGCGACCGCCGAGCTTCTCCAGGCCGGCCCGCAGGACGTCGACCTCGGTGGAGTCGAGGACGATCGGCAGGGTGGAGGCGGTGGCGAAGCGGCCGGCCAGTTCCTGCATGTCGGCGACGCCGTCGCGGCCCACGTAGTCGACGCACAGGTCGAGCATGTGCGCGCCCTCGCGGATCTGGTCGCGGGCGATCTCCACACAGTCGTCCCAGCGGCCCTCCAGCATGGCCTCGCGGAACTTCTTCGAGCCGTTGGCGTTGGTGCGCTCGCCGATCGCCATGTAGGCGGTGTCCTGGCGGAACGGCACGGTCTGGTAGAGCGAGGCGGCGCCGGGCTCGGGGCGCGGGTTGCGCGGGGCCGGTGTCATGTCCCGTACGCGCTCGACGACCTGCCGCAGGTGCTCGGGCGTCGTGCCGCAGCAGCCGCCGATCAGCGAGAGGCCGTACTCCGTGACGAAGGTTTCCTGGGCGTCGGCGAGTTCGGGTGCGGTCAGCGGGTAGTGGGCGCCGTTCTTGCCGAGGACCGGGAGGCCCGCGTTCGGCATGCAGGACAGCGGGATGCGGGAGTGGCGGGCCAGGTAGCGCAGGTGCTCGCTCATCTCGGCGGGCCCGGTGGCGCAGTTCAGGCCGATCATGTCGATGCCGAGCGGTTCGAGCGCGGTGAGCGCGGCGCCGATCTCCGAGCCGAGGAGCATGGTGCCGGTGGTCTCGACGGTCACGGAGACGATCAGCGGCAGGTCCACGCCGAGGTTGTCCAGGGCCCGGCGGGCGCCCAGCACGGATGCCTTCGTCTGCAGCAGGTCCTGGGTGGTCTCCACGAGCAGCGCGTCGGCGCCGCCGGCGATCATGCCTTCGGCGTTCCGCTGGTAGGCGTCGCGCAGGAGCGTGTACGGGGCGTGGCCGAGGGTCGGCAGCTTGGTGCCGGGGCCCATGGAGCCGAGGACCCAGCGCTGCTGTCCGGTGGCGGCGGTGAACTCGTCGGCGACCTCGCGGGCGATGCGCGCGCCGGACTCGGAGAGTTCGTGGACGCGTTCGGCGATGTCGTACTCGGCGAGGGCCGCGTGGTTGGCGCCGAAGGTGTTGGTCTCGACGCAGTCGACGCCCACCGAGAAGTATTCCTCGTGGACGGAGCGCACGATGTCGGGGCGGGTGAGGTTCAGGATCTCGTTGCAGCCCTCAAGGTTCTGGAAGTCCTCAAGGGTCGGGTCCTGTGCCTGGAGCATGGTGCCCATCGCGCCGTCGGCCACCACCACGCGGGTGGCGAGCGCCTCGCGGAGGGCGTCGGTTCGAGTCCGGCTGTAGGCCGACTCGGACGGAAGGGACGGGTTCGGCAACGAGGCCATGGAAGATGCTCCCTGGAGTGCGACGGCTGTCGGCTTTGCGCTTCTTGCGGAAGGCGCACGCCGTCAGGGTAGCCCGCGGCGGCACCGGAGGGTCAGGGCGTCCACGGGACGGACGCGCGATCCGTACCCGGTGCCGGGTGGGATGCGTTCGCAACTCATCACGACCACCCGTTAGCGGGAGGTCGGCGGCGAGCGGTAATGTTCGACATTGCCGAACGGTGGCAGCGAAGCGGCGACCGACGGTCCAAAGGGACGGAGGGCACGACGGCGATGGCACGGAACATCCAGTCGCTCGAACGGGCGGCCGCGATGCTGCGGCTGCTCGCGGGCGGGGAGCGACGGCTCGGCCTGTCGGACATCGCCTCGTCGCTGGGCCTGGCGAAGGGCACGGCCCACGGCATCCTGCGCACACTGCAGCAGGAGGGTTTCGTCGAGCAGGACGGGCCCTCCGGGCGCTACCAGCTGGGCGCCGAGCTGCTGCGCCTGGGGACGACCTATCTCGATGTGCACGAACTGCGGGCGCGCGCCCTGGTGTGGACCGACGACCTGGCCCGCTCCAGCGGCGAGAGCGTCTATCTGGGGGTGCTGCACCAGCAGGGCGTGCTGATCGTGCACCACGTGTTCAGGCCCGACGACAGCCGGCAGGTGCTGGAGGTCGGGGCCATGCAGCCCCTGCACTCCACGGCGCTGGGCAAGGTCCTGTCGGCGTACGACCCGGTGGCGCACAGCGAGGCCCTGGAGGCCGAGCGCGAGGAGTTCACGGCGCGTACGGTCAGCGCGCCCGAGGCGTTCGAGCACATCCTCGACCTCACCCGCGCGCGCGGGTACGCGGCCGACGTCGAGGAGACCTGGACGGGAGTGGCCTCGGTGGCGGCCCCCGTTCACAACCAGCGGCGGATGCCCGTCGGAGCGGTGGGGGTCACGGGGGCGGTGGAGCGTGTCTGCGACAAGGACGGCGAGCTGCGTCCCGAACTGATCGCCGCCGTCCGCGACTGTGCCCGCTCGGTCTCCAGGGACCTGGGCGCCGGGCGGTTCTGAGCCCGCGCCGGGCCCCGGGTGGGGCCCGGCCGGGTCCGGGCCCGCGATCGTGGGAAGAAGGCCGGTACGTCGACGACGTACCGGCCTTCGTCGTGCTCCGCCGGCCACGGAACGTTCCTGCTCGCACGCGGTGTGCGGTCGTTCTCTTGATCGATAGGTCACAGCAGTCAATAACGATCGTGTTTTCGATAACAGGGGCCTTGACGAGGTGGTATTAGCAGAGCAAGACTCCCGTCCATCGGTCGGCATTGTCGAACACCTACCGGCAATACGCGTTAGAGTGTGACAAGGCCAAGGGCCGGCAACGACCTCACCTGAGGTCGCGAACCACCGGAGGGACCCGGTGTTCGCCTTCCCCTGGACGAAGGACAAAGGAGTCGCGGGTGTCCAGCTCCGACATCTTCATCGGCGAGACCATAGGTACCGCCATACTCATCCTGCTCGGCGGTGGCGTGTGCGCCGCCGTCACGCTGAAGGCCTCCAAGGCACGCAACGCCGGGTGGCTCGCCATCACCTTCGGGTGGGGCTTCGCGGTGATGACCGCCGTGTACATATCGGCGCCTCTCTCCGGTGCCCATCTGAACCCGGCCGTCACCCTCGGCATCGCGATCAAGGACGACGACTGGAGCAACGTCCTGACCTATTGGTCGGGCCAGCTCCTCGGCGCCATGATCGGCGCGGTACTCGTGTGGATCGCGTACTACGGACAGTTCCTCGCGCACCTCACCGACCGCGCCATCGTCGGGGGCCCCGGTGCACAGGACGTCAAGTCCGTGGAGGCCCGGGAGGCCAAGGCGGGCCCGGTGCTCGGTGTCTTCTCCACCGGCCCGGAGATCAGGGTCGTGTGGCAGAACCTGGCCACGGAGATCATCGGCACGATCGTGCTGGTGCTCGCGGTCCTCACCCAAGGGCTCAACGACAGCGGCAAGGGTCTCGGCACCCTCGGCGCGCTGATCACCGCCTTCGTGGTCGTCGGCATCGGTCTCTCGCTCGGTGGTCCGACGGGGTACGCGATCAACCCGGTCCGTGACCTCGGCCCGCGCATCGTGCACGCCCTGCTGCCCCTGCCCAACAAGGGCGGCTCGGACTGGAGCTACGCCTGGATCCCGGTCGCCGGACCGCTGATCGGCGGAGCGATCGCCGCAGGCATCTACAACGTCGCCTTTGCTTAGAGCCGTACGTCCGCTCGGCGCCGACGTCCGTCCGGTACGGGACGGACGTCGGCCGGAGCCGGGAGCAATACGCCGTAAGCCAGCCCTTCATCCACGGACCTTCAGGAGCACACCGTGACCGACGCGCACACCGCCGGCCCCTTCATCGCCGCCATCGACCAGGGCACCACCTCCAGCCGCTGCATCGTCTTCGACCGGGACGGGCGGATCGTCTCCGTCGACCAGAAGGAGCACGAGCAGATCTTCCCGAAGCCGGGCTGGGTCGAGCACGACGCCGCCGAGATCTGGACCAACGTCGAAGAGGTCGTCGCCTCGGCCGTCGAGAAGGCCGGCATCACCCGCGACGACATCAAGGCCATCGGCATCACCAACCAGCGCGAGACGACGCTGCTGTGGGACAAGAACACCGGTGAGCCCGTCCACAACGCCCTCGTCTGGCAGGACACCCGCACCGACGCGCTCTGCAAGGAGCTCGGCCGCAACGTCGGCCAGGACCGCTTCCGCCGCGAGACCGGCCTGCCGCTCGCCTCGTACTTCGCCGGTCCCAAGGCCCGCTGGCTGCTCGACAACGTCGAGGGCCTGCGCGAGCGCGCCGAGGCCGGCGACATCCTCTTCGGCACGATGGACAGCTGGGTCATCTGGAACCTGACGGGCGGTGTGAACGGCGGCCGGCACGTCACCGACGTCACCAACGCCTCCCGCACGATGCTGATGAACCTGCACACCATGCAGTGGGACCCGAAGATCGCCGAGTCCATCGGCGTCCCGCTGAACATGCTGCCCGAGATCCGCTCCTCCGCCGAGGTGTACGGCGAGGTCACCGGCGGCAAGCTGGGCGACCTGCTCGGCGGCATCCCGGTCGCCTCCGCGCTCGGTGACCAGCAGGCGGCCCTGTTCGGCCAGACCTGTTTCGCCGAGGGCGAGGCCAAGTCCACGTACGGCACCGGCACGTTCATGCTGATGAACACCGGCGACAAGCTCATCAACTCGTACAGCGGCCTGCTGACCACCGTCGGATACCAGATCGGCGACCAGAAGCCGGTCTACGCCCTTGAGGGCTCCATCGCCGTCACCGGCTCACTCGTGCAGTGGATGCGCGACCAGATGGGCCTGATCAAGTCCGCCGCCGAGATCGAGACGCTCGCGCTGTCGGTCGAGGACAACGGCGGCGCGTACTTCGTACCGGCCTTCTCCGGTCTGTTCGCCCCGTACTGGCGGCCCGACGCCCGCGGCGTGATCACCGGCCTGACCCGGTACGTCACCAAGGCGCACATCGCGCGCGCCGTCCTGGAGGCCACCGCCTGGCAGACCCGTGAGATCAGCGACGCCATGACGAAGGACTCCGGCGTCGAGCTCACGGCCCTCAAGGTCGACGGCGGCATGACCTCCAACAACCTGCTGATGCAGACCCTGGCCGACGTCCTGGACGCCCCCGTGGTGCGCCCGATGGTCGCCGAGACCACCTGCCTCGGCGCCGCCTACGCCGCCGGTCTCGCCGTCGGCTTCTGGACGAACACCGAGGACCTGCGCGCCAACTGGCGGCGGGCCGCGGAATGGACCCCGAACATGGCCGCGGAGACCCGCGACCGTGAGTACAAGAGCTGGCTCAAGGCCGTCGAGCGGTCCATGGGCTGGCTCGAAGACGATGCTGACGAGGAGTAATTCGCAATGACCACCCTGCAGAGTGTCCCGGCTCTTGGGACGCACCCGGCCAACGGCTCCGCCGCGTTCCATGCGAAGGCAGTGGGCCGCGCCGAGACCCGGGAGCAGCTGTCCAGGACGACATACGACCTCCTGGTGATCGGTGGCGGAATCCTGGGCATCTCCACCGCCTGGCATGCCGCTCAGTCGGGTCTGCGGGTGGCCCTGGTCGACGCCGGCGACTTCGCCGGCGCGACCTCCTCCGCCTCCTCCAAGCTGCTCCACGGCGGTCTGCGCTACCTGCAGACCGGCGCGGTGAAGCTGGTGGCGGAGAACCACTTCGAGCGCCGTGCGGTCTCCCGTCAGGTGGCCCCCCACCTGGCGAACCCGCTCACGTTCTACCTCCCCGTGTACAAGGGCGGGCCGCACGGCGCGGCGAAGCTGGGCGCGGGTGTCTTCGCGTACTCGGCGCTCTCGGCCTTCGGTGACGGTGTGGGCCATCTGCTCTCGCCGTCGAAGGCCGCACAGGACGTTCCCGAGCTGCGTACGGACAACCTGAAGGCCGTCGCCGTCTACGGCGACGACCAGATGAACGACTCCCGGATGGCCCTGATGACGGTCCGCGCGGCCGTCGAGTCGGGTGCCACCGTGCTCAACCACGCCGCGGTCACCGGCCTGCGCTTCACCCGGGGCCGGGTGACCGGCGCCGAGCTGAAGGACACACTCTCCGGTGACGAGTTCGGCGTGTCGGCGCGCCTGGTGCTGAACGCGACCGGGCCGTGGGTGGACCACCTGCGCAAGATGGAGGACGAGAACGCGGCGCCGTCCATCCGCCTCTCCAAGGGCGCGCACCTGGTCCTCAAGCGCACCTCCCCCTGGAAGGCCGCGCTGGCCACCCCGATCGACAAGTACCGCATCACCTTCGCCCTCCCCTGGGAGGACATGCTGCTGCTCGGCACGACCGACGAGGAGTACGAGGGCGACCCGGCGGACGTCTCGGTCACCGAGAGGGACATCGCCCAGATCCTGGACGAGGCCGCCTTCTCGATCCGCGACAAGCAGCTGACCCGCGATCTGATCACGTACTCCTTCGCGGGTCTGCGCGTCCTGCCCGGTGGCCCCGGCGACACGTCGAAGGCCAAGCGGGAGACGGTCGTCACCGAGGGCAGGGGCGGCATGCTGTCCGTCGCGGGCGGCAAGTGGACGACCTTCCGGCACATCGGCCGGACCGTCATGAAGCAGCTGGAGTCGCTGCCGGGCCGTCCGCTCGGTGAGGACTTCGAGCCGATCTCCGCGCTGCCGAAGAAGCTGCCGCTGCCGGGTGTCGCCAACCCGCGCGCGGTCGCGCACCGGCTCCTGGTCGACTCCCCGGCGCCCGGTCCGCGCATGGCCGCCGACACGGCCAAGCACCTGGCGACGCACTACGGTTCGCTGGCCTTCGACATCGCCCGGCTGGCCGAGGACAACCCGGAGCTGGCCGGACGCGTGCACGAGGACGCTCCCGAGATCTGGGCCCAGGTCGTGTACGCCCGCGACAACGAGTGGGCACAGACGGCGGACGACGTCCTGCGCCGCCGCACCACCCTGACCATCCGCGGCCTCGCGAACGACGAGATACGCGGGAAGGTCCAGAACCTGCTCGACAACAAGTAGGCCCCGAGGGCCCCTGCCGGTGAGCGGGTGCGGGCCCGTCGTGGCCGGCCGCGCCGTTCCCCGCGCCCCCAAGAACGACAAGCAACGCACCCCGCCACCTCAACCTTTCAGGGGCGCGGGGAACGGCGCAGTCCTTCGGGGGCGCGGAGAACGGCGCGGCCGGCCTCCATCGCCCCGCAGCCGCATCATCACGCTCGCGGCGGAACGCTCAACCCCGCCAACGCCCGCCGGAGAAGCGGGTGAGCGCACCGGCGAGGTCAGGCGGCACGCTCTCCCGGAAGTGCAGCGCCATCACCAGGTACCACCCATCGCGCCCCCGGAACATCCCCGGTGGTTCCGGCGCCCCCGGCCGCAACCGTACATGCGGCCCGTACACCCGCTGGTTGCGGCCACGGACGTACACCTGCCGGACGCGAACGGCGAGAACGTCCTCCCAGGAGTACGCGGCCCGCCGTCTTCCCCTGGACGCGACGATCCCCCAGTGGTCGATGCGCAAGGTCAGGCGCATCTTCGGCAGCAGGAACGCGGCCACGTTCACGAACACGGCGAACACGGGCCAGAACAGCACGCTGCTCCAGCCCATCGTGTTGTCCCAGTTGCCGGTCGCGGCCATGCGCACCGCCGCGAGCACCATGAAGAGACCGCACAGCGGCCAGTGCCCCAGCGGCAGACGCCGGTCACGGGCGTCCAGGGCGTACTCGTGGTCGTTGGAGACGACGGTGTAGCCGGACAGTTCGTGCAGCGGCGGTGGATTGTCCAGGAACTCCGAGAGCCGGGGCTGCGGCCCGGCGGGGTGCGGCTGCCGGTTCGGCTGCGGGCTCGGCTGCGGGCCCGTCACCGTGAACGGCTGCCGCGGGCCGGCCCCGGTGGAGGCGGCCAGGAGTGGGTCCGCCGGCAGCACGGCGGCCGGACGCCCCGCCAGATGTTCCTGCAGCCTGAGATGCCGGAACCGGTACGTGCCACCGTACCGCTGGAGCAGTCCCCCGCCGTACGCGTCCCGCAGGAACTCCATGAGGGACCAGGGCACCCGGCCCAGCACGGCGAGCCATGACTTGGAGACCACCCACAGGCACCAGGGGCTGACGGCGACCAGGACGATCACGGCGCCCGTCATGCCCTTGGCGAAGGCCACCCAGAAGTCGACCGTGCCGTGCTCGGTCAGCAGGCTGTGCGCTCCGGTGCCCAGGCCGATCAGCGGGGCGACCACGCCGAGGGTGAGCAGACCCGCGCGGCGCTCGCCCGCCAGCAGTTCGTCGGGGGTCGCCGCGTCGACCGTGTCGGCGGGCGCGGCGATCACGAGCATCACGAGCGCGGGCAGGATGTATCCGAGGACGGCCTGAGCCGTGAACGCCTCACTGTGATAGGTGCCCTGGGCCATGAGCAGGAGGAACCCGCCGGGCACCACGAGAATGGCGAGCGAGGTCAACGCGCGGCGCACGGAGGCCGCCCGGGACACGGAGCGCAGCGCGGCACCGGCCTTGAAAGGGTTGGCCCGGCGGCGCGGTTCCCAGAAGCGGTCGCCGTACCACTGGAGCGTGGTGAGTTGGATGCCGGTGGCGAGGACGGCGGCGCCGAACAGGTAGTTGCGGTCGAACATGTCGATGTTCAGCTGGGGCGAGTCGCTGTAGGCGTCTTCCACCCGGGTCACCGCCGCCATCATCGACTCGGCGAGCGCGATACAGAGGGCCACCAGGGTCGGTATCGCGAGCAGCCGTGCCGCCCTGGCCCGGTTCAGCCGCCACCAGGCGAACTCGCCGGTGCGGCGGCGTTCCAGCTCGCGGGCGAGGAACGCGAGCCAGCCCCGGGCGCGGGCGGGGTTCCAGTGGCCCGGCGCGTGCAGCCGCTCGCTGTCGTGGGCTCGGGGTGCGAAGGCGGCCGGGATCACCGTGTCCATCAGGTGGCTCTCGACCGCCTCCCTGGTGGGCAGCCGGACGCGGTCGGCGAGGCGGGCCGGGTCGGTGTGGGCCGGCCGGTGGGCGCGCCGGGCGAGCCAGATCATCAACGGGGTGGAGAGGGCCTGGCCGAGGGGTCCTTCGGGGTGTTCGGCGAGTTCGTCGAGGACCGGGCCCCACTGTTCGTGCCGTGCCCGGTCGGCCGTGCGCAGCAGATGGACCGCGGCGTCACGTGGGCCCACCGGCAGGGCCTCGATGTCCGAGGCGCCCACGACCCTGACGTCGAGTGTCCGGTACTCCTGGGTCCTGGAGGCCAGGACGAAGCCCAACTCCCTGGGTGCGGAGTTCAGTTCGCGGATCACGGCGGCCCGGCGGTGCTCGGGGAGTTCGTCGAGGCCGTCGAGTACCGGCAGGACGCGGCCGTCCCGTACGAGGCGGCGGGCGGGATGCGCGCCGGCCACCCGGGGCAGCCCGGGGTGGTCCTCGGCGAGCCGGGCGACCAGCCAGTCGCGCAGCCCCACGCTCTCCGCGTCCCACGACTCCAGCGAGAGGAGCAGCGGGACGGGTACGCCCCGGTCGCCGGGCACGCGGCGGGTCACATCACCCAGGTGGCGTGCGGCGAGCAGGACGACGGTCATGGCGAGCAGGGTCGACTTGCCGGAGCCGGGGCCGCCGAGCACGAGGAGGCGCCGTGCGTCCAGGTCGAGCAGGGCGTCCGCGATGTCGCCGAGCCGGTCGCTGCGCGCGGGCCGTGCCGCGGTGGCGTCCGCGGCCGGTGCCGTGCCGCCGGCCGGGGCGGTGGCTCCCCAGCGGGCCAGCCAGCGCACCGCGAGCGGGCCCTCGATGTCGCCGAGTTCCCAGGCGGCCACCTCGGCCGACCACTGGGCGCGTACGGACCGGGCCAGTTCCTCGGCCGCGGTGTCGACCGCCTCGCGCGGAGGCGGCAGGTTGACGACCAGGTCGCCCTGGATCCAGCCGGCCTGGACGAGGTACTCGATCGTGCTGTCGCGCACGATGTTGCGCACCTCGGACGGTGGTCTCCACTCGTCCCCCCCGTGCCCCCCGTGCCCCCCGTGCCCCCCGTGCCCCCCGTCTCGCCCGTCCCGTCCGCCCCGTAGCGTGTCCATGAGCAGATTGTCACCGTGCGCACGCCGTCCGTCACGCGAACTCACAGGATCGGCACACCTGTTGGCTCGTTCACATCTGCGATGCCCTGACGCTGCCGGTGCTGCCGGTGCTGCCGGTGGTCTCGATGTCCTCGATGTCCTCGGGGCGGAGCAACTCCGTCCTGCGGAGGATGAGTTGGCGTCCGAGCTGGAGTGTGGCGCGTGAGGCGGGGACCGGGTCGGGCAGGGTCGTCAGGTCGGTGAGGTGGGCGAAGCCGATGACGCGGCGCACGATCTCGGTGCCGGCGAATCCGACCGCGTCGGTCCACACACGGCGCAGGAAGCGGTCGAGGTAGGCGTCGTCGAAGAAGGTGTCGACGCGGGTCGGCCACAGGCCACGGAACCCGGTCTCGAACCCCTCCCAGCAGAGGCGGAGTTGGGCCGCGTGGTCGGTGACCGTGCCGAGGGCCCGCGCCCGGGCCGTGGCGACGAGGACGTTGGCCCAGTACAGGCCGAGGTCGTAGCCGATCGGGCCGACGAAGGAGAACTCGGGGTCGAAGACCCGGATCACGGGGGTGTCGTCGCGTTCGCCGACCATGACGCTGCCGGTGTGCAGGTCGCCGTGGAGCAGGGCCTGCGCGGACGTCATGAAGGTGTGGCGCAGGTCGGCGACCTCGGTGCGCAGCCGGGTGTCGGCGCGGAACTCGGCGGCGAGGTCGTCGAGTTCGGGATGCCAGTGGTTGTGCTCGTGCTCGATGTAGGGCTCGGAGAGGACGACGTCCTCGGTGATCCTGCACAGCTCGGGGCTGACGGAGGCCGCGATCAGAGCCTTGCGCTCGGCGGACGGCATACCGAAGTCGCTGGTGGCGAAGGCGAGTTGGGCGACGAACTCACCGACCCTGCGTGAGGTGTCCGGGCCGTAGGAGCCGCCTTCGTTCAGGACCGTGCGCAGGACCTCAAGGTCGGACATGTCCTCCATGACGAGGGCGTGGTTGCCGGCGTCGTAGCCGTGGATCGCCGGGATCTTGTCCGGGGCGACCCTGGCGACCTGCTCGTAGGCGCGGGCCTCGGCGTCGGCGCGCTCGGGGCTCATCGGCCAGGAGGGGCCCGCGACCCGGACCCAGGGCAGGGCCTGCTTGACGGCGAGGCCGCGGGTGCCGGCGCCGTTCGAGGCGAGGAACACGCGGTTCATGTTGCCGTCGGAGACCTCGCGGACCTGGATGTCGTCCGGGTCGTCCGGGTCGTCCAGGTCGTCCCAGTGGCCGCGCTCGCGCAGGTACGCGGGCACGTCCTCGGTCTCCAGAATGCGGTAGCCCATGTGAACTCTCTTGTGCGGTAGCGCTGTTCGGTACAGCTGTTCGGTACGCGTCGGTACGGCTGTTCGGTACGCGACAGACGATCGGCGGTACGGCTATGCGGTGCGGCGCTTGGACAGGGTGAAGCTGAAGACCAGGGCGAGGATGAGGACCGCGCCCTCGACGACGTCCTGCGTGTAGTACGGCAGGCCCTTGATGGTCAGACCGGTCGTGATGATGCCGATCAGAACGGCGCCCAGGGCGGTGCCCCAGACGTTCGGGCGGCCACGACCGAGGACGGAGGTGCCGACCAGGGCGACCGCCACCGCCTCCAGGAGCTGGGAAGTGCCGGCCGAGACGTCCCCCTGTCCGATACGGGAGGCCAGGATGAGGCCGCCGATCGAGGCGAGGACGCCGGACATGACGTACGCCAGGGCCCGGTAGGCGCCGACTCGGATGCCGGCCAGCCGGGATGCCTCCGGGTTCGCGCCGATCGCGTACAGGACGCGGCCCCAGCGGGTGCGGGCGAGGAACACCCAGGCGACGACCGTGAGCGCGCCGAAGATCAGCACCGAGACCGGGATACCGAGGACCGAACCGCGGTCGATGCGCAGAAAGCCCTCGGTGAACTTGCCCGGCGCGGTGGAGCCGTCGGACCGGGTCATGCCTGGGGTGATGGACTGGCCGTCGACCAGGACGAGTTTGGTGCCCTGGATCACGAACATGGTGCCGAGCGTGGCCAGCATGTCGGGGATCTTGAGGACCACGATCAGCAGCGCGTTGAGCAGCCCGGCCAGCGCGCCCGCCGCGATGACGGCGAGGATCGCCACGAGGCCGACCTGGTTGTACGAGACCATCGTCTTGGCGGCGACCGTGACGCCGAGCCCCGCGACGGCGCCGACGGACATGTCGATGCCGCCCACCGCCATGGTGAGGGTGACGCCCAGGCCGAGGATCGCGGCGACGGACACGTACCGGAGGGTGTCCAGGAGCGTCGCGGAGTCGCGGAACGACGGCTCGCTGAGCGCGAAGTACGCGAAGAGCGTGACGGTGACGAAGATGAAGCCGTACTTGATGACGGCGCTCTGGACCCGCAGGGCAGGAGAGGTCGCGGGCGGCAGGGCCGCCTTGGTCGGCACCTCGGTGCTCCGGGTGGTGGTCATGGCGTACTTCCCCGTACTTTCCGCTGTGGCTTCGTGATGACCGGCATCAGACGGACGCCGAGATGGTCCGGATGACGCGGTCGCGTTCCGCGTCCTCGCCGTACGCGTCGAGGTGGATCTCCCCCGCGGCGAGGACGACGACCCGGTCGGCGACCTCCAGGACCTCGTCGACGTCGGCGGACAGGACGAGGACGACGGCTCCTTCGGCGGCCAGGGCGCGGGCGCGGCGGCCGATGTCGCGGCGGGCGCCGATGTCCACGCCTCGGAACGGCTCGTCCAGGATGAGGACACGGGGTTTCTCGGCGAGCCAGCGGCCGACGACGATCTTCTGCTGGTTGCCGCCGGACAACTCCTCCACCGTGCTGTGCTCGTCGCGGGCGACGACGCCGAGCTGTTCGATGGTGTCGCGGCCGAGGGCGTTCTCCCTGCGCCGGTTCACGAGCCCGGCCGTGGAGAGGGACCTGAGGAACGGCAGCGAGACGTTCTGGGCCAGCGACCAGCCGGGGACCAGAGCGTCGGCGTGCCGGTCCTCCGGGACGAGATGCACACCCCGGCGGATCGCGTCGGCGGGGCGGCGGGGTGCGTAGGGCCTCCCGTCCAGTTCGACGGTTCCGGTCGGGAACGGCTCGGCGCCGAAGAGACCGCGGGCCAGTTCGGTCTTGCCCGCGCCCAGCAGCCCGACCACTCCGGTGACCTCACCCGCCCGAAGGTCGAGGTCCTGGGGGGTGCGGCCGGGGAGCAGCGGTACGCCCTTGATCGAGACGGCGATCTCACCGGAACCGGGACCTGAATCGGAATTGGGCCCGGAATTGGGCCCGGAGCCGGTATCAGACCCGGTGCCGGAGCCGGAGCCGGAATCAGACCCGGAGCCGGAGCCGGAATCAGACCCGGTGCCGGAGCCGGAGCCGGAGCCGGAGCCGGAATCGGAATCGGAGCCGGAGCCGGGGGCCTGCTTGGCGTCCGTGGGGCGGGCCGTCCGCGCGCCCTGGGCCTGCGCGAGCATGGCGCGCAGCGCGCGGTCCCAGTCGAAGGGCTTGACCTGGTCCTCGGTGAGACGGCCGTCCCGCAGGACGACCAGCCGGTCGGCGAGCGCGTCGATCTCACCGAGTCGGTGGGAGACGTACAGGACGGCGATGCCGTCGTCCCGCATCCGCTCGACGAGCGCGAACAGGCGCTCGGCCTCGGCGGCGGAGAGCGCGGAGGTCGGCTCGTCGAGGACGAGGAGCCGGGGGCTGGTCGCGAGGGCGCGGGCAAGGATGAGCAGCTGCCGGTCGGAGATGCCGAGTTCGGTGACGTCCCGCTTGAGGACCTGGTCGCTCCAGCCGAGATCGAGCGCCGACTGGATCTCCCGGGCGCGGGCCAGCAGCCGGCGTCCGTCGAGGAACGGGTTGCCGCGCCGCTGGGCCAGTTCCTCGAAGACCAAATTCTCGGCGACCGTGAGGCCGGGGACGATCCCCTCGCCGATGCGCTGGTGCACGGTCTGGATGCCCAACTGGCGGGCGGCGAGCGGAGACTGGAGGGCGGCGGGCTTGCCGTTCACCTCGACCTGCCCGCTGTGGTCGGTGTGCACCCCGGAGAGGATCTTGATCAGGGTGGACTTGCCCGCGCCGTTGGCGCCAAGGAGCGCGACGACGCTGCCGGGCTCGATGTCCAGCGAGACGGACTCCAGGACCGTCTTCCCGGCGAAGGCCATGCCGACGGCGCGCAGTCTCACCGCGGCGGAAGCGGCACCCGGTGGGCCGACGGGCCGGTCGCCGGGCCGGTCAGTGGGCCGGTCAGTGGGCCGGTCAGTGGGCGACATTGGGGATCCAGTCGGCCGTACTGACCTTGGCGAGGTTCAGCGCGGGCAGCGCCTCGCGCAGCTGGTCCATGTTCTCGATGCCCTTGCTCTTCAGGAAGTCCTGGGTGATCGCGACGGCCGGGAACTCGACCGAGGTCTTGTTCAGCTGCCCGGCCAGAGCCAGCGCCGCGGTACGGACGACGGCGGCGCCGACCGCCGAGGGGTCCGTGCCCGCGGTGGCCACCCAGGGGCTGTCCTTCGCGGTCATGTTCTGGATGTCGGCGTTGGAGACGTCCGCGCCGAAG
The DNA here is from genome assembly GCF_044742785.1 of Streptomyces sp. NPDC087844. Lineage (NCBI taxonomy): Bacteria > Bacillati > Actinomycetota > Actinomycetes > Kitasatosporales > Streptomycetaceae > Streptomyces > Streptomyces sp. NPDC087844. The sequence goes on from NZ_JBIUVD010000004.1 coordinate 271,554, forward strand.
ACCTTCACCTTGTCCTGGAGCTTCTTGTTCTGGACGGCGAGGACGGTGCCCTTGGCGAGTTCGTCGTAGGGGGCGAAGACGCCCGCCACGTCCGGGTGCTGGGTGAGCGCCGCGCTGACCAGGGGCACGTTGTCGGTGGCCGTGGAGTCGGTGACCTTGCCGACCTTGAACGCCTGCTTCCAGCCGTTGGCGTCGGCCGTCTTCTTCCAGACGCTGTCGCGCTTGTCCAGGGCCGCGTACCCGGCGACGTTGACGTAGCCGACCTTCGCGTCCTTGCCGAGTTCGTCGGCCATCACGTCGAGGACGGCCTGGGCCATGCTGGCGTCGTCCTGCTTGGTGCTGACGACCGACTTGTTCGTGGTCTCCACGTCGTAGACGACGACCTTGATGCCCTTCTTCACCGCCTTGTCGATCTCCGGCTGGATCGTGGCCGGGAACCCGTGGTCGACGATGATCGTCTTCGCCCCGGAGTTGATGGCCGAGGAGAGGTCCGTCGCCTGCTTGGCGTTGTCCGCCTGGGCGTCGTACACCGTCAGGTCGATGCCGAGGGCCTTGGCCTGCGCCTTGGCCCCGTTTCCCCACTGCTCGAAGTAGTCGCCGGCGCCGCTCTGCCGGACCAGCGCGACCTTGACCTTGCCCCCGCTGAAGGGCGCGGGCTTCTTTCCGGTGGCGGTGGCGGCGGGCGCGGCGCTGTCGCCGGCCTTCTCCGAGGCGTCCGACGACTGCGAGCACCCCGCGAGGAGGAGGGCGGAGGCGGACGCCAGCGAGAGCGCGGCGAACGGCAGACGGGTGCGGGGCATACGGGCACGGGGCAGACGCGTACGGGTACGGGGCATGACGGCTCCAGGGGCGGTGCGCGGAGGGGAAGAAGAGGGCGTGCGGAGTGCGGGGGTGCCGGTCCGGAACGCCGGGCGGGGGCCGATTCAGGCCATGGCCGCGGGCGGGTCAGCGACAGCGGGCTGTGGTCGACCGGAGCAAGTCCACGTACAGCCGCCGCACGAGCAGCAGCGTCTTCATACGCAGATCATGAGAATGTTTCCAGCCAGTCGTCAAAGTGTTGGGACCGCATTCTCAGTGGTTGAGACAACAACTTCGTCACACTCGGCCGACCGCCGGTCGGGAGTTACGATCTCAAGACCGGCACCCGACCCGGGACAGTGAGGTCTCCGATGGCGACACCAGGCGCGACAGCGACACACCGCTGTACCGGCGCGGTGTGTCGCGGCTGATCACGGGTCCGGATCCCGACGTCGAGATCCCTGCTTCCGACCGCTGTCCGCCGCGCGGACCCCGGCCATCTGCTTCGCGACGGGGCCGGCCGACCGCCGGTCCAGTATGCGGACGGGTGTCCACCGTTCCGGGCGGTCCGCCGTCCCTGTCCTTCGTCCCTGTCCTTCGTCTCTGCCCTTCGTCCCTCCCCACTCCTGGAGTGCTCTCATGACCTTGCTGACCACGTGGCCCGAGTCCGGACCCGAGACGACGGTGCGCCGCACCTCCGAGCCCGCCGAGATCGCCGCCGCGCTCGCTCCGCTCGGGGTGCGCTACGAGCAGTGGCCGGTCCGCGAGGACGTCCCCGCGGACGCCGACACCGAGACCGTCTTCGCCGCGTACGGCCGGGAGATCGACAAGCTGAACGCCGAGGAGGGCTTCACCAAGGTCGACGTCCTCGGACTTCACCCGAGCGACGACCCGCAGTTCCCGGCGAAGGCGAAGGCCGCGCGGGAGAAGTTCCTCCAGGAGCACACCCACGACGACGATGACGAGGTCCGGTTCTTCGTCGCGGGCTCCGGGATCTTCTATCTGCACGTCGAGGGCGAGGTGCACGCCGTGTTCTGCGAGAAGGGCGACCTGCTGGGTGTGCCGCGCGGCACGACGCACTGGTTCGACATGGGGACCTCGCCGGCGTTCACCGCGATCCGGTTCTTCCACGAGGAGGACGGCTGGATCGGCAGCTTCACCGGTTCCACCATCGCCGGCCGCTTCCCCGACTACGACACCATCGCGGCGGGGTACGAGCAGGACCGGGCCGCGGCGTGAGCCTGCGATCGACGTTCGACGTGGACGTCGTGGTGCTCGACATCGAGGGCACCACGAGCGCCACGGGCTTCGTCGTCGACGTGCTCTACCCGTACTCGCGCTCCCGTTTCGGGGCGCTGCTGGCGGAGCGGGGCGACGATCCGCAGGTACGGCGGGCGGTCGCCCAGGTACGTGAACTGCTGGGCGAGCCGGACGCCGGCACCGTACGGATCGAGGAGGCGCTGAACGAGTGGCTCGACGGGGATGTGAAGGCCACCCCGCTGAAGACCCTTCAGGGCGTCATCTGGGCGGAGGGGTTCGCCCGGGGCGACCTGGTCTCCCACTTCTATGACGACGTGGTGCCGGTGCTGCGCCGGTGGCACGGCGACGGCATACGGCTGCACGTGTACTCGTCCGGGTCCGTGGCCGCGCAGCGCGCGTGGTTCGCGAGCAGCCCCGACGGTGATCTGCTGCCGCTCGTCGACGGGCTGTACGACACGGAGAACGCGGGGCCGAAGCAGGAGCCGGAGTCGTACCGGTGTATCGCCGCAGCGACCGGTACGCAGGCCGGGCGCCTCCTCTTCCTCTCCGACCGGCCGGGCGAGCTGGACGCGGCCCGTGCCGCGGGTTGGCACGCCGTCGGAATCAGGCGGCCCGGGGAGCCGTACTACGAGCAGGGCGTCGGTGACCACGCGCAGGCGGGTTCGTTCGACGAGATCGACATCATCCGCAGCGGCAGCGGCAGCGACACCAGTGCCCGTACCAGTAGCGGTACCGGCACCAGTACTTCAGGGAGCACCACGTGACCATCGACGTCAGCACGCTCGATCTGGAGGAGGCCGGGGCCGTCCTCGCCGCCGAGTCCGCCCGCTTCGCCTCCTTCGGCTGGATGCGCGGCACCTCCGGGAACCTTTCCGTTGTGCTCTCCCGCGATCCGCTGCGGCTCGCGGTCACCGCGAGCGGTCACGACAAGGGTGAACTGACGCCCGCGGACGTCGTGCTGGTCGACGGGCGGGGTGGCGCGGTGAGCGGCGGCAAGCCATCCGCCGAGGCCGAGCTGCACGCGCGCGTGGCGGCGCTGACCGGTGCGGGTGCCGTGGTGCACGTGCACACGGTGGCGTCCGTCGCGCTGGGGCGGCGGTCGCCGGGCGGGATCGTGTTCAAGGACCTGGAGATGCTGAAGGGGGTCGGAGTGCCGGCCCATGACGTGGAGGTCACCCTTCCCGTCATCGCCAACAGCCAGGACATGACGGTGCTCGGCGACCGGCTGGAGGCGGCGCGGGATCCGCGTATGCCGGCGGTTGTCGTGGCGGGCCACGGCCTGTACGTCTGGGGCGACACGCCTCGCCGGGCGCGCCACCACACGGAGGTCGTGGAGTGGCTCCTGGAACTGGAACTCACGGGCCGCTGAGCGTCGTCGCCCGCCGGCTGCGGGCCGGTGGGGGCTGGTCGCGCAGTTCCCTACGCCCCTTCGGGGCCCTGGCCTGCGCGTCAGGCTGCGCCGCTGGGGGGACGTCGGTGTGCGTCGGGGGTGTGCGGTCGGTCGCGCCGTTCCCCGCGCCCCTTCGAGGCGCTGACGGGGCGCCGGTTGCTCCTCCGCCGCGGGGGCGCGAGGGCGCGGGGGCCGGGCACGCCGTTCCGCACGCCCCCTTGAGATGCTTACGGGGCGCCGGATGCTCCTCCGCCACGGGGCCGCGAGGGCGCGGGGGCCGGGCACGCGGGCGCCGGCCACGCCGTCCCCCCTGCCCCCTTGAGGCGCTTACAAGGCGCCCGTTGCTCCTCCGCCGCAGGGCCGCGAGGGCGCGGGGCCGGGCACGCCGTTCCCCGCGCCCCTTTGAGGCGCTGGCGGGGCGCCGGTTGTGCGTCGGGTGCGGGGGCACGCGAGGGCATGGGGCCGGGCGCGCCGTCCCGCACGCCCCCTTGTGGCGCTTGCAGGGCGCCGGTTGTTCCTTCGCCGGGGGCGAAAGTTGGGGCGCAGCCCCGTTTTCAGGGGCGCGGGGAACTGCGCGGGCAGCCCCTACCGGCCCAGCCCGGCCCGCAGCCAAGAGTGAATCCGAGTCGACGTCCCGCCAGGTGCGGACGCGGCTACCGCAGCCGGTCCCCCGGCAGCTCCCCCGCGGAGACCTCCAGCACACCCCGCTCGGTGACCAGCCCCGTCACCAACCGTCCCGGCGTGACGTCGAACGCGGGGTTGTGCCCGCGGGACCCGGCCGGCGCGGTCCGGACGCCCGCCCACTCCAGCACCTCACCCTCGTCCCGCAGTTCGATGTGGATCTCGGCCCCCGTGGCCGTCGCCACATCGACCGTCGTCGTGGGCGCGGCCACCAGGAACGGCACACCCGCGTCGGCGCACGCCAGCGCGACCCCGACGGTGCCCACCTTGTTCGCCGTGTCCCCGTTGGCCGCGATCCGGTCGGCCCCGACGATCGCCGCGTCCACCTCGCCCCGAAGGATCGTCCCGGCCGCCGCCCCGTCCGCCTGGACGAAGTGCGGGATGCCCTCCTGCACCAGCTCCCAGGCGGTGAGGCGCGAGCCCTGCAGCAACGGGCGCGTCTCATCGGCGTACACGAGCTCAAGGCGTCCCCTGGCGTGCAGTTCGCGGATGACGCCGAGCGCCGTGCCCCACCCGGCCGTGGCGAGCGCCCCGGTGTTGCAGTGGGTCAGCACCCGCAGCGGCCGGTCCACGCCGACGCGCTTCAGCAGCCAGTCCGCGCCGAACGCGCCCATCGCCCGGTTCGCCGCCACGTCCTCGCGCTGTACCGCGGCCGCCTCCGCGAGCACCGCGTCCAGTCCGTCGTCGAAGCGGGTCAGTACCCGGTCGACGCACACCATCAGGTTCACCGCGGTGGGCCGTGCCTGACGGATGCGCGCGACGGCCGCGAGGACCTGACCGCGCGACCATTCCTCGCGCTCCCCCTGGAGCATCGCGAGCGCCACCCCGTACGCCCCGGCCGCTCCGATCGCGGGCGCCCCGCGGACGACGAGCCGCCTGATCGCGTCCACCAGGTCGTCCACATCACGGATGTGGCGGGTCTCGGTGTGCTGCGGGAGGACGGTCTGGTCGATGAGCGCGAGGCTGTTTCCGGTCCAGTCGACAGCGCGCAGTTCCTGGGGCATAGCGGGGCACTCCTGAAGTTCCGAAGATGCGCGACACCGTACATGACCTCGGGGAACCCCGAGAGAAGCGCCGAGAACCACAGTTCGAGACGGGCGCGCGGATGTCCGGAAACCGGTGTTACAGTCCAGCACCCGCGACCCTGTGGGCCGATGTGTTGGAGGACGTGTGCTGCTGACGACGCGCCGCTTCCCCGACCACGGCCGCTGTGCAAGCGACGGCTGTCGACGCTGACCGCCGAGGCACCGGCTCCCGTTCCGGTGTCCACCGTGCCACCCCTCGCTCCGCCCCCGCTCCACCTCTCAGCGTTTCCGCTTGAGCGCGCACCGCCGCACGCACCTTCACGGAAGGCCGGTCCCATGCCTCGTACCCGTACCCGTAGTCCCCGCTCGCTGCGCCTCGCCGCCGTAGCCTCCGGCACCGTGCTGCTGGCCGTCGCCGCCACCGGCTGCAACGCCGCCGCGAAGGACGACGGTTCCTCGGCCGGCGCCAAGGGCGGCGGCACGTCCTTCACGCTGGTGACGCCGGACTCGGTCGGCCAGAACCAGTTCCTGAAGCTGGCGGTCGACGGGGTGAAGGCGGCGGCCGAGGCGCACGACGGGACGCAGAAGGTCTACCAGTCCTCCGACAGCGCCTCGCAGCAGCAGAACGTGCAGGCCGCGGTCGACGCCGCGCCCGACGTCGTCGTGCTGGTCGGCTTCGAGTTCGCCGACGTGGTCGCGCAGCAGGCCGAGGCGCACCCGAAGCAGCAGTTCCTGATGGTCGACGCCTGCACCGAGAAGACGTTCGCGAACGTGAGCTGTGCCGTCTTCCGCGAGCACGAGGGCGTCTACCTGGCGGGCGCGGAGGCCGGGCTGCTCAGCGGGAGCGGCAAGGTCGGCGCGGTCGTCGTGCTCGACACCGGGCAGTTCCGGCGCTACAGCGACCCGTTCGCGGCCGGTGCGAAGAAGGTCGCCCCGAAGGCGTCCGCGAGCACCCGCTTCGTCGGCGGGCAGTCGCCGTTCGACGACTCGGCGCGCGCCAAGGAGCAGGCGAACTCGCTGCTCGCCAAGGGCACCGACCAGATCATGGCGGCGGCCGCGGCCGGCAACTACGGCGTCTTCGAGGCGGCCAAGGCGAAGAAGGCGTACGCGTACGGCGTGGACGTCAACCAGTGCACGGCCGCTCCCGGCACCGTCGTCGACAACGTGATCAAGAAGACCGATGTCGCCGTCCAGGAGGGCATCGAGCAGGTTCTGGCCGGCAAGGCGGGCAAGACCGTCTCGTACGGCCTCAAGGAGGGCGGCATCAGCCTGACCGGCCTTGAGGACGGTGTGGACGCGTCGAAGTGCGTGATCGCCGACCACAAGGACGTACTGAAGAAGGTCGAGGCGCTGCGCGACCAGATCGTGTCCGGAGAGCTGACGGTCGATGACCCGGCCGCCAAGTGACATACCGGCGGCGGGCGTCGGCGCTCCCGCGCTGCCTCCCGCCGTCGAGCTGCGCGGCATCACCAAGCGCTTCCCCGGCACCCTCGCCAACGACGCGGTCGATCTGACGGTCCGGCGCGGCGAGATCCACGCGCTGATGGGCGAGAACGGCGCGGGCAAGTCGACGCTGATGTCCGTCCTGTACGGGATGGAACGGCCTGACGCGGGTTCGATACGCGTCGACGGCGTCGAGGTGGCCTTCGGGAGTCCGGCCGCCGCGATGGCCGCCGGGCTCGGCATGGTCCACCAGAGTTTCAAGCTGTTCGACTCGCTGACGGTCGCCGAGAACGTCGTCTACCGGGCCGAACCGCGCCGCTTCGGCCTGGTCGACCGGGCCGCGGCACGGCGCCGGGTACGTGAACTGTGCGCCGAGCACGGCCTCGTCGTCGATCCGGACACCCGGGTGGGCGACCTGCCGGTGGGGCTGCGCCAGCGCGTGGAGATCCTGAAGCTGCTGCACCGCGGCGCCCGTACGCTCATCCTCGACGAGCCGACGGCGGTGCTGACGCCCGCCGAGGCCGACGCGCTGTTCGCGGTACTCAGGTCGCTGACGGCACGCGGTCGGACGGTGATCCTTGTCACCCACAAGCTGCGTGAGGTGCTGGAGGGCAGCGACAACGTCACGGTGCTGCGGGACGGGCGGGTCGTCGCCCGGCTGCGTACGGCCGACACGAGCGGCGCCGGGATCGCGGCGGCGATGACCGGCCGCGCTGTCGAGCTGGACCGCGTCCACCCGCCGGGCACGCCCGGTGACGTGGTGCTGGACGTCGAGGGGCTGCGCACGGCGGGCGTGCACGACGTCGGGCTGTCGGTGCGGGCCGGGGAGATCGTCGGTGTCGCGGGGGTCGCGGGCAACGGCCAGAGCGAGCTGGTCGAGGCGCTGGCCGGGCTGCGGCCGACCGTCGCCGGGCGGGTCGGGCTGCGGGGCGAGGACATCACGCACGCCTCGGCCACCGAGCGACGCGCGAAGGGCCTCGCCTACGTGCCGGAGGACCGGCACGCGGTCGGCACCGCGCCCGCGGCCTCCGTCGCGGACAACCTCGCCATGGGACACCACCGCACCTCGCTGTCCTCGCGGCACGGCCTGCTGCCGCCCTCGGCCGTACGGTCCCACGCGCGCGATCTCGTCGAGCGTTTCGGCATCAAGGCGTCCACACCCGACGTGCCGGCCTCGGCCCTGTCCGGCGGCAACCTGCAGAAGCTGCTGATCGGCCGCGAACTGGCGCACGGAGCGCCGCTGCTGCTGGTCGAGCAGCCCACGCGCGGGGTGGACATCGGCGCGATCCAGGCCATCCACGACGAGCTGGTCGCCTACCGTGACACGGGCCACGCCGTCCTCCTCGTCTCCGCCGAACTGAGCGAGATCCGGGGCCTCGCCGACCGGATCCTGGTGATGTACGAGGGCCGGGTGACGGCCTCGTACGACAGGTCGGACGCGGACGAGGCGACGCTGGGCCTGGCCATGGCGGGCGGCAGGTCCGAAACGCCGGCCCCGGCAGCCGCCGCGCCGGACACCTCTGCCGCAACCGACACCCCCGCGCCGGACGGAGACTGACATGGCCTCGGCCCTGGACCTGGCCCGTACCAAGGGGGCGGCCCGTATCAAGGGGGCCCTGCGCTCCCCCGTCACCTTCTCGGTCGTCGCCGGGCTCGTCATCGGCGCCCTGTTCCTGGTCGGCACGGGCGCCGATCCGTTCGCCGCGTACGGGGCGGTCGTCACCGGCTCGCTCGGCGCCGACGGGATCGGGTCGACGCTCACCACCGGTACGAGTGTGCTGGGCATGGCCCTCGCGCTGGCGATCCCGCTGCGCGCCGGGCTCATCAACCTCGGCGGGGACGGGCAGATGGTGCTCGGCGGCATCGCCGCCGCCGTCACCGGCCTGTACTCACCGCTGCCCGCGCCGCTCACCGTCGTCACGGCGCTCCTCGCCGGGGTCCTGGCGGGCGCCGCGTACGCCGCGCTGGCCGCGCTGTGCGAGAACCGGTTCGGGGTGCCGCTGCTGGTCAGCAGCCTGCTGCTCAGTTATCCGGCGACCTCGCTCGCCTCCTACCTGGTGCGCTATCCGCTGAAGGAGCCGGGCTCCAGCCTGCCCCAGACGCGGCGCCTCCCGGAGGGCGTGGCCCTGCCCGCCTTCGGCACGTCGACCGTGACGGCCGGACTGCTGCTGGTCGTCCTGGCGGCGGGCGCGTACTGGTTCGCCGACCGGCGCACGGCCGTCGGGTACGAGATCCGGATGACCGGCCTCAACGCGCGCTTCGCCGCGTACGCGGGCGTGCAGCGCAAGGGCCTCACGCTCCGGCTGGTGGCGACCTCCGGCGGGCTGGCCGGGCTGGTCGGCGCGATCGGTGTGCTGAGCTTCCCCTACCGCTTCCTCGACGGATCGCTGACCGCCCCCGGCTACACCTGGACGGGTCTCACCGCGGCACTGCTCGCCGCGGCGGCCCCGCTGGGCACGGTGCTGGCGGCGTTCTTCTTCGCCGTCCTCCAGGTCGGCGGACTGTCCATGGAGCGCACGACCGAGGTGCCGCGCGAGCTGACGCAGGTGCTCCAGGCCATCGTCATCGTGTTCCTCGCGGCGCGGCTGCGCTTCCCGCGGCTGCGCTTCCCGCGACCGCGTGGCCGAAAGCCGCAGCAACCCCAGGAGCCCGCCGACCCGGCGCCCACTGCCCAAGACCCCGCCTCCCAGGGGGAGTTCGCCTGATGTTCTTCGACTCCGATCTCCTCATGTCGGCGCTGCGCGCGCTGACGCCGATCCTGCTGGCGGCGCTCGGCGGCGCCCTGTGCGAGCGGGCGGGCGTCTTCAACATCGGCCTTGAGGGCATGATGCTGATGGGCTGCTTCACGGCCGTCACCACCAGCTGGTTCACCGGCAGCCCCTGGCTCGGTGTCCTGGCCGCCGCGCTGGCCGCCGCCGCGTACTCCCTGATCCTCGCCGTCGGCGCGGTCACCCTGCGCGGTGACGCGGTCGTGCTCGGCATCGCCATGAACCTCCTGGCCGTGGGCCTGACCGGCTTCCTGCTGCGTACGGTCTTCGGCGTGCAGGGCACTTTCGACGACCCGTCACTGGCCGGGCTGCCGCTGGTCGGCGGTTTCTCGCCGCTCGCGTATCTGGCGTGGGCGGCGGTCGGGGTGTCCGCGCTGCTGCTGTCCCGCCATGTGTGGGGGCTGCGGCTGCGCGGGGTCGGCGAGGCACCGGACGCCGCCGCCACGCTCGGCGTGAGCCCGACGCGCTACAAGTACGCGGCCGTGCTGGTGTCCGGTGTGCTGTGCGGACTGGCCGGAGCGCAACTCGCCCTGGGCAACGTCACCTTGTTCTCCGAGAACATGACGGCCGGCCGGGGCTGGATCGCGGTCGTGGCGGTCATGCTCGGACGGGCCCTGCCGCTCGGTGTGCTGCTCGCCGCGCTGCTCTTCGGACTCGCCGAGGCCGCGGGCTTCCGGCTCCAGGGCCTGGGTATGCCGCAGCAGGCGACCGACGCCGCCCCGTACGTCGTCACGCTCGTCGCCCTCTTCCTCAGCACGGCGCAGCGCCGCCGCCGCGCCGCCCGTACCCGCATGACCACGCGTACCACTGGAGTCACCCCATGACGCAGGAACAGGCCCCGCAGGACCTGGCCCCCATCACCCGCATACCCCGCACCGGCCTGCCCGCGCGCGCCGTCGTCGTCGGCGATCCCGCGCGGGCCGCGATCGTCGCCGCGCTGCTCGACGGTACCGAGGAGGTCTCGTACCACCGCGAATACCGTGCTTTCACGGGGACTTGGCAGGGTGTGCCGGTCGTCGTCGCCTCCCACGGGGTGGGCGCGCCGGGTGCGATCCTGCTCTTCCAGGAGCTGGCGGACGCCGGCGTGAGCACTTTCGTGCGGTTCGGTACGGCCGGTGCGATGCGGCCCGGGATCCAGGACGGCGACCTGGTCATCGCGGAGGCGGCGGTACGCGACGACGGGGTGACCCAGCAGTTGCTGCCGCCCGAGTATCCGGCGGTGGCCACCCCGGAGGCGGTGCTCGCGCTCCAGCTGGCGGCACGTGAGCAGGGCGCTCCGCACCACCGGGGTCTCGTGTGGACGCGGGCCGCGTTCCAGCCGGGGCTGCTCCCCCTGTTCTCGTACGACGGGGCGGGGCTCGCGGCCATCGAGATGGAGTTGTCCGCTCTGTATGTGACGGCCTCGTTGCGCGGGCTGACCGCGGGCGGGGTGCTCGTGATCGACGGCGCGAACGCGGACGAGCTGGTCGACGAGGCCGGTACCGGCGGCTACAACCCGCACCGCGAGGTCGTCGCGGTGGGCGTGGAGCGCGGCGCGGTGGTCGCGCTGGAGGCGCTGCGCCTGCTGGCCGAGGCGGAGGAGCGCGCGCTGTGACCGTCCCGAACCCGCGTTCCGCGACCACCGCCACCGCCGACCTGCTGGTGCACGGCGGTGACGTCCTGACCGTCGACGAGGCCGGCACGATCGTGCCCGGCGGAGCCGTGGCCGTCCGCGACGGCGAGATCGTCGAGGTGGGTCCCGCCGAGGAGCTGCGAGGGCGGTTCACGGCCGCCGACACCCTCGACGCGACCGGCTGCCTCGTGCTCCCCGGCCTGGTCAACGCGCACACCCATCTGGCGATGACGCTGCTGCGGGGCCGCGCCGACGACGTGACGCTCCAGGGGTTCCTGGAGCGGGTGATCCGCTGGGAGAGCGAACTGCTGTCGGCGGAGAACGTCGCCACGGCGATCCGGGTCGCGATCGCGGAGAGCGTACGGGCCGGGGTGACCTCTGCGCTCGACATGTACTGGTTCCACGAGGCCGCCGAGCAGGTCGCGCGCGAGGCGGGCTGGCGGTTGCACACGGGCCCGACCTTCATGGACGTACCGGACCCGGCCGACGGCATCGCGTACGAGGACCGGCTGGCGTGGGCCCGCCGCGACCTGGCGGGCCGTGCCGGGGCGGGGGCGCGGCGGCCCGGTACGCGTCCCGTCCTCTTCGCGCACTCCGCCTACACCCTCTCCCCCGGGCAGTTGACCGAGATCGCGGCGCTGGCGCGGGAGTTCGGCGCGCTGCTGCACATCCACGCGGCGGAGAACGCCACCGAGGTCGCCACCGTCGAGGTGCGGTACGGGAAGCGGCCGGTCGAACTGCTCGACTCGCTCGGACTGCTCGGCCCCGATCTGCTGCTGGCGCACACCGTGGACCTCACCGGAGCCGAGATCGCGGCGCTGGCCCGTACCGGCACGTCGGTCGCCCACTGTCCGGTCTCCAACCTCAAGCTGGGCTGCGGCATCGCCCCCGTGCCGCGGCTGCTGAGCGCGGGTGTGACGGTCGGCCTCGGCACGGACGGCGCGGTCAGCTCCAACACGCTGGACGTCCTGCGCGCGCTGGGCCTCGCCGCCCTCGTGCACAAGGCCGACGAGGACCCTACGGCCGTCGGCGCCGAGCAGGCCGTGCGGATGGCCACGATCGAGGGCGCCCGTGCGCTGGGACTGGACGCCGAGTTGGGTTCGCTGGAGGCCGGCAAGCGCGCCGACCTGATCGTCCTGGACCTGGGCGGCCCGCATCTGGCGCCCCGCCACGATCCCTGGTCGGCGCTCGCGTACGCGGCCCGCGCCGAGGACGTACGGGACACGCTCGTCGACGGCCGGTTCCTGATGCGCGGCCGTACGCTCACCACGCTCGACGAGGGCGCGGCGCTTGCGGACCTGGCGGCTCTCGTGTCACGGTCCGACCTTGTGTGAGCCGCATAATGAGACATCGGATGCGAGTCGGATGCGAGACGGACGCACGACAGACGTAAGTCATCGGGTGTCCGCGTGACAGCCTGAGGGACGGGGAGGCCTGCCATGGCAGTCACCGATGAGGCGATCGAGAAGATCAAGGGAATGATCGTCTCCGGCACGCTGCGCCCCGGCGACCGGCTGCCGAAGGAGAGTGAACTCGCCGCCGACCTGGGCCTGTCCCGCAACTCCCTGCGCGAGGCGGTGCGCGCCCTCTCCCTGATCCGCATCCTGGACGTACGGCAGGGCGACGGCACCTACGTCACGAGCCTCGACCCGCAGCTCCTCCTGGAGGCACTGAGCTTCGTCGTGGATTTCCACCGCGACGACACGGTCCTGGAGTTCCTCGCGGTACGCCGCATCCTGGAGCCGGCCGCGACGGCGATGGCGGCGCGGCGGATCAGCGAACAGCAACTGGACGCGCTGACCGCACAGCTGGACGCCCTGGGCGCCGGACCCTCGGTGGAGGAACTGGTCGCCTGCGACCTGGAGTTCCACCGGGGCATCGTGCGGAGCTCGGGCAACTCCGTGCTCTGCTCCCTCCTCGACGGCCTCTCGGGACCCACCACCCGTGCCCGCATCTGGCGGGGCCTGACCCAGGAGGACGCGGTCAGCCGCACCCTGCGCGAACACCGCGCGATCCTCGGCGCCCTGCGCGACCGGGACGCGGAGGCGGCCCGCTCGTGGGCGACCGTGCACATCGCGAGCGTGGAGCAGTGGCTGCGTTCGACGCTGTGAGGATCCCGACAGCTCGGATGACCGCGGGGTGTTCCGAGGCACCGAACGGGGCAGTGATCCGGGCACTCCCCCATGCGAGGGGGCTGCGGACGCCCGGTGCGCAAGCCGTAAGGTTGGGGCGTACGCGAGGGTACGTCGGAAGGAGGCGCTGAGTGATCGAGCTCGACGGGGTTCCCGAGCTGGTCGACCCGGTCATGGTGGCCGCGTTCGAGGGCTGGAACGACGCCGGCGACGCCGCCTCCACCGCGGTCGCGCATCTGGACAGCGAGTGGAAGGGCGAGGTGTTCGCGGCGCTCGACGCCGAGGACTACTACGACTTCCAGGTGAACCGGCCGACGGTGTGGCTGGACGGCGGTGTGCGCAAGATCACGTGGCCGACGACAAGGTTGTCAGTGGTCCGGGTCGGCGGCGACAAACCGCGGGACCTGGTGCTGGTACGGGGCATCGAACCGTCGATGCGCTGGCGCTCCTTCTGCAACGAGCTGCTGGGCTTCGCCCATGAGCTGGGCGTGGAGCTGGTGGTGATCCTCGGCGCGCTGCTCGGCGACACCCCGCACACCCGTCCGGTGCCGGTCAGCGGAGTCACCTCCGACCCGGACCTGGCCCGCACGATGGACCTGGAGGAGACCAAGTACGAGGGCCCCACGGGCATCGTCGGCATTCTCCAGGAGGCGTGCACGCACGCGGGCGTACCGGCGGTGTCGCTGTGGGCGGCCGTGCCGCACTACGTGTCGCAGCCGCCGAACCCGAAGGCGACGCTGGCCCTCCTGAACCGCCTGGAGGACCTCATCGACCTGCGGATCCCGCTGGGCGAGCTGCCCGAGGACGCCAGGGCCTGGCAGGTGGGCGTGGACCAGCTGGCCGCGGAGGACAGCGAGGTCGCGGAGTACGTGCAGACGCTGGAGGAGGCCCGGGACACCGCCGAGCTGCCGGAGGCGTCGGGCGAGGCGATCGCCCGCGAGTTCGAGCGCTATCTGCGCCGGCGGGACGGGAGCGGGCCCGCGGCGGCACCAGGCAGCCATGCCACGGAGAGCGGCGACCCCGCCACGTACCTGCGTGACGGTCCGGGCGGTCGCGCCAGGCCGCTCAGGCCGCAACGGCCGGAGACGACCGACGGCGCCACCGGTGACACGACGGACACGACGGGTGACGCCGAGGGCACCACCGACGGCTCCGCGGAGGAGTCGCCGGGCACCGCGGACTCGAAGGAGCCGCCGGAGTCGTCGGAGGACTGACCGACCGAACCGACCGGCCGAAAGGGCGGTGCGCTGCGGGCGCACCGCCCTTTCGCACGTCACACGTCACCTGTCACCCGTCACCTGTCACCTGTCACCTGTCACACCTGGGGTACGGCTCCGGGCCGCCCGTGCCTGTCGCGCGCCAGCCGGTAGAGCCGGGGCGCGAACGAGTCGGTGAACCAGGCCGCGCGCGGAGTGAGGATCACGTCGTTCACGAACGACCCACCGACGGCGTACGTCCTCTCGGTCTTCCCCGTGCGTATGTCGACGGTACGCAGATCCCCGCCGACTCCGCCGCTGACGAACAGTCGACCGTGGTCGTCGGTCTTCAGGCCCACACACGGGTGTCCGGCGCCGGGTCCCTGGCTGATGACGGAGCCCCGCCCGGTGGCGAGGCTCGCCCGGTAGACGGAGCCGTCGGCCAGCGATCCGAAGTACGCGTACGGGGTCGAGCCGATGGCTATGCCCTCCGGCTGGAAGCCGGCCGGCAGCGGCAATCGATCGGGCCAGGCCTTTACCCGCGTGTCTGCCGTTACTCGCGTGTCGGCCGCGTGCGCCGTGCCGCCCAGGAGTGTCGCGCCCCCGACGGCAGCGGCCGTGGTGAGAACTCTTCGACGTGCGAAGGAACGGTCTGCGAGTGCCACGGTGCGTCCTTCCACCAGAGGGCCGACGCGCTGTCGGCCCTACGGTCAACAGACGCTGCCACCCCATCACATGACACCCGTCTCCGCAGCCTTTGGCCGGATTGTGACGTGACATCGGTTTCCGGACGAATTGCACACGGTACCCAATTCAATTTGTTCCCAAACGCAGTTGGCGAACTCGGGGGTGGACGAGTCGGCCCGGGAGGAGCAGGGTGTGCCCGAAGGACACCACCGAAGAAAACAACCGGAGAGACGACCGGAACGACGACCGGAGGAGACGACCGGAGGAGACGACCGGAGGAATCAGCACCGGAACACTTCGCCGACGCACGGCAACTGGACGGCGACACCGACAACTTGAGTACCCGCACGGACCGAGGGGAGCGGCACGCGATGACCGACCAGGTACAGCCCGAGCGGGGCCCGGGAGCGTCCGGACCGGGACCCGACGGAGCGGGATTCGACTACCGGGGGGCCGAGCAGGAGCTGATCGCCGTCGCTCGGCCCGAGGCCCAACTGCGCGCCGGGGCCCAAGGGGTCCGTTCGGCGGCCGGCGCCGACGTGTCGGCACTCACCATGTTCCTCAGCGACGAACAGCTCGCTCTTGAGCCGCTGTTCGGCAGCGAGGAACGGCTCCGGTCGGCGGCCCAGCCGCCGGCCGTCGGCGCCGAGACACTGCCCGACCTCGGCCTGTTCTACCGGGTACGGGGCGGCGAGGAACGGGCCCAGGAACTGCGTTCACGGATCGCCGCGCTGCCGGAGATCGCCACGGCGTACGTGAAACCGGCCGCCGTACCGGCTTCCGTGGGGTCCGTCGGCCAGAGCGCCGACGAGACCAGGCGCCACAAGG
Organism: Streptomyces sp. NPDC087844; assembly: GCF_044742785.1. NCBI lineage: Bacteria > Bacillati > Actinomycetota > Actinomycetes > Kitasatosporales > Streptomycetaceae > Streptomyces > Streptomyces sp. NPDC087844. Next base: position 287,374 of record NZ_JBIUVD010000004.1, read on the forward strand.
AGGGCGCCCCCGTCACCCCCGACTTCACCAGCCGCCAGGGCTATCTGCGCCCGGCGCCCGAAGGTGTGGACGCGTACTGGGCCTGGCAGCGGCCCGGCGGGTCCGGGCAGGGCGTCACCGTGATCGACGTGGAGGGGGCCTGGCAGCTGGGCCACGAGGACCTGGCCGCGAAGCTCGCCGGTGTTGTCGTCGGCACGCCGATCCAGGACCTGGCCTGGCGCAACCACGGCACCGCCGTGATCGGCGTGATCGGCGGCGACCGCAACGAGTACGGGATCACCGGCATCGCGCCGGACAGCGTGACCGCTGCCGCGTCCTTCCACGGCATCGGCACGGCGGCGGCGATCCAGGCGGCGGCCGACCGGCTCGGCCCCGGCGACATCATCCTGATCGAACTGCACCGCCCGGGACCGCGGTTCGACTACCAGCAGCGCGACGACCAGCGTGGTTACACCCCCATCGAGTGGTGGCCCGACGACTTCGCGGCCATCCGGTACGCGACCGCCCGGGGCATCATCGTGGTGGAGGCCGCAGGCAACGGCGGCGAGTCGCTGGACGACGCCGAGTACGAACGCCGCCCCGACGACTTCCCCGAGTGGTGGCGCAACCCCTTCAACCCGTCCCACCAGTCCTCCGGCGCGATTCTGGTCGGCGCGGGCGCCCCGCCGCCCGGCACCCACGGCCGCGACCACGGCCCGGACCGCTCGCGGCTGGCGTTCTCCAACTACGGGGCACGGGTGGACGCGCAGGGCTGGGGCCGTGAGGTCACCACGACCGGCGGCTTCTGGGACCGGCCCGGCGATCTGCAGGGCGGTGCCGAGGAGATCGCCTGGTTCACCGACACGTTCTCCGGGACGTCCTCCGCCTCCCCGGTGGTGGTCGGCGCCCTGGCCGCGCTGCAGGGCATGCTCAGGGCGGCCGGCCAGGAGCCGATGACCCCGGAGAAGGCGCGCAAGGTACTGCGGGCCACCGGTTCCCCGCAGCAGGACGCGCCGGGCCGGCCCGCGTCGCAGCGGATCGGCAGCAGGCCGGACATCAAGGCGGCGGTGGCCCACCTGCTGCCGGGGGCGGTCGGTTCGGGCCGGGCCGAACGGTACTGGGACGAACTGGTGCCCTATCCGCGTGAGCTCCCGCCCAGGCTCCGGCTCTTCGTGGCCGGTGGCTGGCGGAGCCTGAACAACCCGTCTCCGGAGATCCGCCAGTCGGTGCAGGCCGCTTTCGCCGGTGGCCGGCCCGATGTACGGGTCTGGTTCTCGGACGACGAGATCGTCGGCCTGGTCGTCACGGGCTGACCCTACCGACCGACCATCAACGCTCGACCATCGCCCAACCATTGAGGGAAGGTGGCACCCGCATGAGCACCACCCCGCAGATGAGCCAGCAGGGCCAGCAGGGCCAGCAGGGCCAGCAAGGGTTCGGCCAGCAAGGCCAGCAGCAGGGTCCGAGCACGGCTCCCCCGCAGCAGGGGCAGCAGCAGGGCTTCGGCCAGCAGCAGGGATACGGTCAGCAGCCGTTCGGGCAGCAGCAGGGATACGGTCAGCAGCAACCGTCCGGCCAGCAAGGCATGAGCCAGCAGGGCATGGGCCAGCAGGTTCCCCAGCATCTGCAGCAGCAGCTCCAGCAGCTGGGCCAGCAGCAGCCGTACCAGCAGCTACTCCAACAACTCGGCGGGCAGCAGCAACAGCAGCACGGCCAGCCACTGGTCATGCGCAGCGCCGTCGAGGCCGCCGCGCTGACGAGCGGTGTCGCCGAGCACTTCTGGGACGTCGTCACCCCGCTGCCGGGCCAGCCGTCGATCCTCTACCTGTACATCAACCAGGGCTGGCGTCCGCTGGTCAACCCGAACCAGGTGACGCACGACGAGGTCCAGGAGGCCTTCGCCTTCAACCAGCAGGTCATCGGGATCTACGACTCCTCGACGAACACCATCCAGGCCGTGATCGTGAACAAGTAGGGGCACGACGAACGGACCACCGCACGCGTGACGCGCGGTGGAGGGCACAGAGGGCGCCGGACGGGCGACAACCCGTCCGGCGCCCGGTGTTGTGCGGCGCCCGGTGTTGTGCGGCGCCCGCTCTCCGAAGGCTCCTAGAGGGCCACGCCCATCAGGGCGTCCACGGCACGGGAGACGATGCCGGGGGCACCCTCGTCCGTACCGCCCCGCTCCGCCTGGAGCGCGGCCCAGCGGTCGACGGCCGCGAGGGCGGCCGGCGCGTCCAGGTCGTTCGCGAGGGCCTCGCGGATCTCGTCGACGAGCGTCTCGGCCGACGGGCCGTCGGGCCGCGACACGGCGGCCCGCCAGCGCTCCAGGCGCGCGAGGGCGTCCCGGAGCACCTGGTCGGTCCACTCCCAGTCGGCCCGGTAGTGGTGCGAGAGCAGGGCGAGCCGGATGGCAGCCGGGTCGACGCCCTCGCGGCGGAGCGTGGACACGAAGACGAGGTTGCCCCTGGACTTGGACATCTTCTGGCCGTCGAGCCCGACCATGCCGGCGTGCACGTACGCCTTCGCCATGGGGAACTCGCCGGTCAGCGCCTGCGCGTGGGAGGCGCCCATCTCGTGGTGCGGGAAGGCGAGGTCCGAGCCGCCGCCCTGGACGTCGAAGCCCATCCCCAGGTGGTCGAGCGCGATCGCGACGCACTCGATGTGCCAGCCGGGCCGTCCCCGGCCGAGCGATCCGCCGTCCCAGCTGGGCTCGCCCTCGCGGGCCGCCATCCACAGCATCGGGTCGAGCGGGTTCTTCTTGCCCGGACGGTCCGGGTCGCCGCCGCGCTCGGCGGACAGCAGCCGCATGGCCGCCACGTCGAGGTTGGCCACCCCGCCGAAGTGCGGGTCCGCCTCCACGGAGAAGTAGACGTCACCTTCCAGTTCGTAGGCGGCACCGGAGTCCCGCAGCCGTTCGACCAGCGGGATGATCCCGGGTATGGCCTCGACCGCGCCGATGTAGTGCCTCGGGGGCAGCATCCGCAGGGCGGTCATGTCCTCGCGGAAGAGGGTGGTCTCCTGCTCGGCGAGAGAGACCCAGTCGACGTTGTCCCGCGCGGCGCGCTCCAGCAGAGGGTCGTCGACGTCCGTCACGTTCTGGACGTAGTGAACCTGCCGCTTGGTGTCGAGCCACACGCGCTGTACGAGGTCGAACGCGTTGTAGGTCGCCGCGTGACCGATGTGGGTCGCGTCGTACGGAGTGATGCCGCAGACGTAGATTCGGGCGACGGGACCGGGGTCGAGGGTCACGGGACCACCGGTCGCGGTGTCGTGGATCCTGAGGTCGCGGCCCTTGCCGGGCAGGGCGGGGACCTCGGAAGCGGGCCAGGCATGCATACCTTGAGCCTAACCGGACGGATGTTCCGTATACGAACCGGACCAGGGCAGATGGCCGGACAGGCGTTCTTGCGCACGGCCTCGATGTGTGCGTTTCAGCTATACGGGTGGCCACGGGATCGCGGGCCACTCCCCCGAGGGCTCCGGATGCCGCCCGGAGGCGAGCAGACCGGCCACACGGGCGCGTGTGGCGTCCAGTTCCGCCTCGGTGATCAGTTCCCCCAGCCGTACGCCCAGCGGCCCTCCCAGGGCGTCCCTGAGCCCTTCCAGGGCCTCGACGGCCTCGGCGGTGAGCTTCTCCCCCGCCCAGCCCCACAGCAGCGTCCGCAGCTTGTTCTCGGCGTTGAAGGTGACGCCGTGGTCGATTCCGTACAGCCGTCCCCCGGAGGTGGGCAGCAGGTGCCCGCCCTTGCGGTCCGCGTTGTTGATCACCGCGTCGAGGACGGCCAGCCGGCGCAGCCGTTCGTCGTCGGCGTGCACGAGCAGGGCGGTGCGCCCCTCGCCGACCTCGGCCAGACCGACGGCCTTCCAGCCCTCGCCCGGCTCCTCGGCGTCGACGAGCGCGAGCAGCCCGGCGCCTCCGTCGATGCCTTCGCCGATGCCTTCGCCGTCGTCGCCGTCGGCGCTGCCGTCGTCGTGGCCGTCACCCGGTTCATCGCCCGGCGGCTCGATCCACAGCTGGCACATGCCCCGGCCGTACGGGCCGTCGCGCAGCACGGTGGTCGGGACGAGCCCCCAGCCGGTGGCCTCGGACACCTCGTAGGCCGCGACCTCCCGCTGGGCGAGGGTGCCGTCGGGGAAGTCCCACAGCGGCCGCTCGCCGGCGACCGGTTTGTAGACGCAGGACGCCTCGCGCCCCTCGTAGGACACGTCGCACAGCAGTACCGCGTTCGAGGCCTCCCGGATGCGGCCGCGGACGGTCAGCTCACCCTCGGCGAGCAGCTCGGCCGTGGTCACGCCTCGCGGCGGTATCCGTTCTGGCGCGGACATACGTGTCCTTCCGGGTCGAGCGGGAGACTGCACAGCGGGCAGGGCGGCCGGCCGGCGTTGACGACTTCGAGGGCGCGTTTGGCGAAGGCGCGGGCCTGTGCGCCGGTGAGGCGTACGCGCAGCATCGGCGGCCCGTTCTCCTCGTCCTGGAGCAGCTCCTCCTCGGCGGCGGCCAGGTCTTCGTCGGAGCCGGCGTCCAGCTCCACGAGCGCCTGCGCCTCGACGATCATGCGCTGCTCGTCGCCGTCCCAGGCGAGGGCCATGGTGCCGACCCGGAACTCCTCCTCGACGGGCGTTTCGAGCGGGGCGGTGTCGGAGATCACCGTCGGGGCCATGACGGGGACGGGGGCGATGCCGCCGGTGCGCCGTACGACCTCGTCGAGAAGCTCGTCCATTCGTTCGGCGAGCGCCGCGACCTGCGTCTTCTCCAGGGCGACGCTGGTCACCCGGGGGCCGGAGGAGGCTTGCAGGAAGAAGGTACGGCGCCCTGGCAGCCCGACCGTACCGGCTACGAAACGGTCCGGCGGGTCGTAGAGGAACACCTGACGGGACACGTCCTGTCTCCATTGGATCGATCGACTGCTTCTGCCGTCACTTGCGTCTGCTGCTGACAACTGCTGCGCTGCTTCGACCGCATCACCCTACTGCGGCCGACGATCACGGTGCGCCCGCACCACCCCCGACCGCGGCTTCGCCGCCTGACGGCTCCTCGCGCGGCGCGAGGGAGGCGAGATCGCCGGTGTCCCCCAGGCGTACGAGAAATGGCCGCAGTCGTGTGTAACGGATCGCGGTGATGGAACACGGTTCTACGGAGATCCGCTGGAAGAGGTCCAGATGAAGACCGAGTGCGTCGGCGACGAGCGACTTGATGATGTCGCCGTGCGAGCACATGAGATAGACGGCGTCGCTGCCGTGATCGCGCTCCACGCGCGCGTTCCACTCCCGTACCGCCTCGGCGGCCCGGGTCTGCATCGCGCGCATGGACTCACCGCCCGGGAACGCGGCGGCGGAGGGGTGTGCCTGCACGACCTCCATCAGCGGCTCGCCCGACAGTTCGGCGAGCTTGCGCCCGGACCAGTCTCCGTAGTGGCACTCCCCGATGCGCTCGTCGGAGTGGGCCGTCAGGGCGGGACGGGCGTCGAGGAGCGGCTGAATCGTTTCCTGGCAGCGCTGGAGGGGACTGCTGACTATTTCGGCGAGCGGCAGGTCCGCGAGGCGCCCGGGCAGTGCCGCCGCCTGCGCGTTGCCGCGCTCGTCGAGGGCGACGCCGGGTGTCCATCCGGCGAGGAGTCCCGCGGTGTTGGCGGTGGAGCGTCCGTGCCGGACGAGGATCAAGGTGGGCATGCGGCCCAGCGTAGGCGCCCTATCGAGTGCGCCGGAGAATCAGTGACAGGAGACTTCGCTCTGTGATCGTGGACTGTGCCATCTACCGGGACGGGCACCGGACCGAGGGCCCGGAGGACCTGTCCGACGCGCTGGCCGCGGCACGTGCCTCCGGGAACTCCTTCGTATGGATAGGGCTGCACGAGCCGACGGAGCGGGAGTTCGATCTCGTCACGGACGAATTCGGACTGCACGAGCTGGCCGTCGAGGACGCCCTCAAGGCGCATCAGCGCCCCAAGCTGGAGGTCTACGACGACTCGCTGTTCGCGGTGCTCAAGCCGGTGACGTACGAGCCGGACAGCGACACCGTGTCGTCCGGCGAGCTCATGCTCTTCCTGGGCGACTCCTTCGTGGTGACCGTGCGGCACGGCGAGGGTTCGCCCCTGAAGTCCGTGCGCGGCCGGCTGGAGAAGGACCCGGAGATGCTGCGTCTCGGTCCGACGGCGGTGCTCTACGCGATCGCCGACGCCACCGTCGACCACTACCTGGAGGTGGCGACCGAGCTGCAGACCGACCTGGAGGAGCTGGAGGCGGAGGTGTTCTCTCCGGACGACGGCGGCTCCCGGCACACCGCGTCCCGGATCTACACCTTCAAGCGGCAGATCCAGGAGTTCCGCAGAGCCACCGGGCCGCTGTCGGTGCCGTTGAACCGCCTGGCGGGCGCCGGTGTGGTCGGCCCCGCGGTGCCGTTCATCGACGACAAGGCCCATCCGTTCTTCCGGGACGTCAACGACCACCTGACCCGCGTCAACGAGTCGGTGGAGTCCCTGGACCGGCTGGTCTCGGACGTCCTGTCGGCGCACCTGGCCCAGATGAGCGTGCGGCAGAACGACGACATGCGGAAGATCTCCTCGTGGGCGGCCATGGCCGCGGTCCCCACGATGATCGCGGGGATCTACGGCATGAACTTCGAGCACATGCCGGAGCTGCGCTGGCTCTGGGCCTACCCGGCGGTCATTCTGCTCATGGTGGTCCTTGAGGTGCTGCTGTTCCGGCTCTTCAAGCGGCGGGGGTGGCTGTAGCGGGTCGCGGCCGGGGGTACGGCCGGGCCTTCGACGAGCCCCACGCGCGCGTGACGCGTACGAGGCGCCACGCGCGCGTGGTGGACGGTAGCTGTGGGCGGCGGTGGGCGGTGGCGGTCAGGCGTATCCGGGTGCCGCCGTCGCCGGTCCGCCCAGGGCGTCGCGTCGCTCCGGCATCGTCAGGGAGACCATCCGCCGCCAGCCGACCGTCCGCTCGTACGCGTACACGGCGCGGATGCCCGTGGCGAGCAGCGCCGCCTTGGGCCGGGACCAGCCGAGGACGCGTCCCATGCGGGCCATCACCGCGAGGCTGATGTCGCGGTAGACGCCGGCCTCGGCCAGCGCGCACTCGCGCAGTGTCCGCTGGATGGTCCGGCCGTGCCCCGCCCGGGCGAAGCGCAGCAGTTCCTCGTGGCAGTACGCGAGGTGGTTGTCCTCGTCGTCGGAGATCATCCGTACGGCCCTGCCGATCTCCGGGTGGTCCCCGAAGTCCTTGCGGAGCATCACCATCTGGTCCGCGGCACGCTGCTCCGTGACCCTGCTGTGGGACAGGTAGGTGACGATGTCCTGCACGGTGAGCGGTTCGTCACCCTTGAGCTTGTCGTGCGTGAGGCCGATGCCGTTCTTCTCCAGGAGCATCGTGTAGTCCGTCTCGGGCGGTACCTCGACGGGTGTGAGACCCCGTTTGCTCATGAGGGCGATGAAGATCCGGCCGTGCTTGTCCTCGTCCGCACCGTGCCGGGTGATCTTGGGTGCGAGTGCGCGCTCGGCCTCCGGTACGAGGGCCGCGATCCGCGCGTTCTCCCAGCCTCCCTGTGTCTCCCCGCTGGCGGCGATGGAGCAGAAGAGCCGGAAGGACTCGTCGTTGTCGATGATCTCCTGGAAAAGACTCTTGGCCGAAAGCATGACTGCCACCTCCACGCGCGACTCCCACCTGCTGCGGGAGTCCGCAAAGAAAGAGTCAAATGGGCAGCCAGGGGTGCGGCAACATCTGTGTCGGACAAATCCGCTGAACGGTGGACGCGAAGGGAATGCGGGGCGCGTAACCGAGCGGGCCGTCGCGCGTTGTTCTGCGTGACGGCCGTGGCGGGGAAGACCCCCGAGCCCCCACCACGGCCGCAGAACTCTCCCGTCCCGCGCAAGTCCCCCGTCCCGCCGGGCGTGGCTACGCGACTCCGGCCCGCTCCGCGGCGTCGGTGCCGGCCCGCAGCGCGGCGATCCGCTCGTCCAGGGTGAAGCCCGCCGGGGCCAGTGTGAGCGTGGTGACCCCCGCGGCGGCGTAGGCCTTCATCCGGTCCGCGATGCGGTCCACGGAACCGAGCAGCGTGGTCTGGTCGATGAGCTGGTGCGGAATGGCGGCCGCGGCGCCCTCCTTGTCGCCGGCCAGGTACTTGTCCTGAATCTCGGCGGCCTCCTTCTCGTAGCCCATGCGCTGGGCGAGCTGGTTGTAGAAGTTCTGCTTGCGGCTGCCCATGCCGCCCACGTAGAGAGCGGTGTACGGGCGGAACATGTCGGCCAGCGCCGTCACGTCCTTGTCGTCGCCGAGTGCGAGGGGCACGGTCGGACAGACGTCGAAACCGTCCATGGTCAGACCGGCCTTCTCGCGGCCCGCGCGCAGGTGCCTGATGGCGGTGTCCTCGATGTGGTCCGCGGACGGGAAGATCAGCAGGGCGCCGTCGGCGATCTCGCCGGTCTGCTCCAGGTTCTTCGGGCCGATCGCGGCGATGTAGAGCGGGATGTGCTCGCGCTCCGGGTGCACGGTCAGCTTGAGCGGCTTGCCCGGGCCGCCCGGCAGCGGCAGGGTCCAGTGCGCGCCCTCGTACGACAGGCGCTCGCGGGTCATCGCCTTGCGCACGATCTCGACGTACTCGCGGGTGCGGGCCAGCGGCTTGTCGAACTTGACGCCGTACCAGCCCTCGGAGACCTGCGGTCCTGAGACGCCGAGGCCGAGGCGGAAACGGCCGCCGGAGAGCGAGTCCAGGGTGGCCGCGGTCATCGCGGTCATCGTGGGCTGGCGGGCCGGGATCTGGAAGATGGCCGACCCGACGTCCATGCGCTCGGTCTGTGCGGCGACCCAGCTCAGCACGGTGGCCGCGTCCGATCCGTACGCCTCGGCGGCCCAGCAGACCGCGTACCCGAGGCGGTCGGCCTCCTTGGCCACGGCGAGGTTGTCCGCGTCCATTCCGGCGCCCCAGTAGCCGAGGTTGATCCCGAGCTGCATGGCCGATTCCCCTTACTGATCAGTAACGTCCCTTGTCCGGCACCCTAGCGCGCCGCCGGGCCGAGCGGCAGGGACAGCGTTGCGGATCATGTGACGAAGGTTGTCCACAGGCTTCCCACGCGTCGACCCGTGGCCAGTAATCTCAGCCACCATGGAGCAGAGGCATCTCGGCCGTACCGGCCTGCGCGTGTCCCGCATCGGGCTCGGCACCCTCACCTGGGGCAGGGACACCGTCGAACACGACGCCGCGGACCTGTTGAAGGCGTTCTGGGAGGCGGGCGGCACCCTCGTCGACACGGCCGACGTGTACGGGGACGGGGAGTCCGAGTATCTGCTCGGACGGCTCATGGAGGGGCTGGTCCCCCGCCGGGACCTCGTCATATCCACCAAGGCGGGCAGTGTGCCCGACCCGGTCCGGCGTTTCGACGGCTCGCGGGGACACCTGCTGTCCGCCCTCGACGCCTCACTGGCCCGCCTCGGCACGGACCATGTGGACCTGTGGCAGGTCCACGCCTTCGACCCGGGCGCGCCACTGGAGGAGACCCTGCAGGCCCTCGACATCGCTGTCAGCAGCGGCCGGGCACGGTACGCCGGGGTCTCCAACTTCTGCGGCTGGCAGCTCGCGAAGGCGGCGACCTGGCAACTCGCGGCCCCCGGGACACGCACGCGGCTGGCCAGTACGCAGATGGAGTACTCGCTGCTGCAGCGCGGCGTCGAGCGCGAGGTGCTGCCCGCCGCCCTGGACCTGGGCATCGGGCTCCTGCCGTCCTCCCCGCTGGGCCGGGGCGTCCTGACGGGCAAGTACCGGCACGCGACGCCCGCGGACTCGCGCGGCGCCTCGGAGCAGCTGGCGCCGTTCGTCGCGCCGTATCTGGACGACGCGGCGAGCCGCATCGTGGACGCGGTGGCGACGGCCGCGGACGGCCTCGCGGTGACGCCGCTCCAGGTGGCCCTCGCCTGGGTCCGCGACCGGCCGGGGGTGGCCGCCCCGATCATCGGCGCGCGCAACGCACTGCAGCTCACGGCCGCGTTGTCAGTGGAGACCCTTAGTCTTCCTGACGAGATCTGCCGGGCGCTCGACGACGTGTCGGCGCCCGTGCATCACTATCCCGACGATGTATCGATCAATGGAACGGGACCACACTACCGCTACTGGGGGCCTCAGGCCCTCTAGACCATGATCATTAGTCGTAGACGTGCATGACCCGCGTGTGTGCATAGACGCCCCTGGTCCCGCCCTCGTACGGTCGTCCCAGAGGGTCCAACTGGGGCCGCTCACAAGGGGAGTTCAGATGGCACGCGAGGAACTGACCCGACTGACCGGCAACGGCACAGGAGAGTGCGGGCAGGGGGACTGTCCCAACGTCTACCGGACCGTGTCCGGCTCGTTCGTCGTCCAGGGCGACGTGTCCGACGCCTTCACCCCGCCGTCCGGCGAGGGGCTCGTAGAGATCCCGGAAGCCGTCCTGAGGGAGGCAATTCGTGCTCTTGGATGGTGACGAGTGGCAGGCCAAATTCCGTGACTTCCAGAGCGAAACATGGCGACTTGAGACCCTGCCCGAATACCGGATGGCGCAGGAAGCTGCCGAATTCCCAGCCTTCCAGCGGGGCAAGAAATTCCCTGGCCCGTATGAGGACTCCTGGATTCAGATGGTGCGCACCGGAAATGTGGGACGCGTACACATCGTGTCTCAGCCGCTCTCTGACTACCTGCGATTCGAGTTCGAGAGGTATTACCAGCACCAGGCCCCCGCAGGCGAAGACATCCGGATTCTCGACGTGACCGACCGAAAAAACCCCCTGTCGGAAGTCGGGGACTTCTGGATGTTCGACAAGGGAACCGTGACCACCAGCACCGCATCCTCGTCGCGTAGATGCTCCAGCACATACTCACGCACGTCATCACGCACGCGGCCGGCATCCCACTTGGCCCGGCCGAGCAGGTGCTGCATGTCGTCCGGACTCGCCTCCCCGGCCCATTCGGCGATCGACCAACAGTTCTTGCGCGGCAGGTCCGACACCAGCCCCTGCACCAAGTCCCGGACCCGGCGCCGGGGTTCAACCCGCGCGAACCGGCCCGCTATCTGGCCCATCAGGGCCTCGAACGCCTCCTGCCAGCGAGCAGTGTCTACGCCGTGGCTCGCGGCCACCGCACTATCTTGAAGAGTCCACACACCTCACCAAGATCAGCGGTGGTCGTCCTGTTCCCGCGACGAACGACGATCACCTATTGCTGCTGGTACTGGGGCCCTGGACCCGACGGGTCCCGAGCTGAAGATTGCCGGACACCGGCAATGCGCAAAAGCCGCCGCGCATGCATGCTGATGTCTGCCGGCAGAAACGGGGGCGTGAGTGGAAGCAACCACCACCCGCAGCGTGACGCGTGCACGCATGGGATCGGGCCTGGCGGTGACGGTACTCCTGCTGCCTTTCGGCGGCTACGGACTGGCCAGGGCGGGGGTAGCCCCCGAAGGCACACCGATCGTGCTCGGCCTGCTGTCCGCGATTGCCAGCTTCGTCCTCCTGCCCGCACTGTGCGAGGAACGCGTCCCGTTCCGGCACTCATCGTCGTACCTGACTGCGCACACCCTGACCGGCGAACGAGCCGTCGACTTCAACCGGATCACCACAGTCTGGCTGCTGACGACCTTCTCGTACGGCGGCGTGTACCGGACCTTGCTGGTGCGTGACGCCCACGGCGTGCGCCTGGGTCTCACGACCGAGAGAAGCCGCAGGAAGCTGCGCCGAGCGATCGAGAAGGCGGACGCGAACGCCGCGCGAGGCGCCCCCAGGCCCCGTGTGAGCCGTGCGGCCCGGGCACGTCTGGGCCTTGCCCCAGGGCGAGGGCTCGTCGTCCACACGGTTCTCGCCTTTCTGCTTCTGACGGTGTCCGGGAGCCTGTACGTGGTTGCTGTACTCCGACTCGGCGGGCAGTAAGCGTTACCGGCAACAACTGACGAGCCCCTCACAGCCACTACGACGACTCACTCGTGATCACGATCTACAGCAGGAGTATTGGCCAGCTCCTCTGATTCCTCAGTGGTCACATTCACCACGACCCACTTGTCTTGAAATTCGGACGGCAGCTGAAGACCTGCCGCCCTAGCCATACCCGTAATGTCTCCCAGATCCATGAATACGGTAACCGGGTCGTCCTCGGTCTGCCGGTTCATCACCTTTACCGTGACTCCATGCTTTTGCATGAACGTCCGCTTCTGGTCGTCGTCCTTCTGAGTCCAGACCTCAGCGAATGTCTCGCCTGTGGCACGGTAGCCGGGAGTCCTGCTCTGATCTTCTCGCGTCTTCCTGCGGAGGACCGAAATGCGGGAAGTCAAAGATTCCTGCATCCTCCAGTAGGAAGCCTCTTTCTCGTCCCCGTCATACCTCCCCTTAGTGAAGTCCTCTTCGAGCTTGGTTAGGCGAGCAGCGACCGCCTTTAGCTCAGATTCGTAGTCGTTGGTGGGGCCGCCCACTTTCTCGTGAACCTCCAGGGTTCCCACCGAACCGAGGAACATTGAATTCACGATGCCTTCCAGCGCGGGCCGGTCTACCAAGAGTTTCTGCGGGCACTTCCCCCCAGGGATGCTGTAAGTCGAGCACCGGTATCGGGGGTACTTCTTCACTTCCCCAGATGCCAGCTTTCCCGTTCCGTAGACAGCGGCCAAGCTACGGCCGCACACAGTGCAGGAGCCGACACCGGCCAGCATACTTTGCGACTTCTTCGCAGGAGTTGTACCGGCAAGCTCGCTCAGCTTGGATACAGCTTTCTTCCATTCGTGGTAACTGAGAATCGGAGTGTCAGTGATAGTCACCGGGTCTCCGTTCTCGTCCTCCACGATCTCACCCTTATAGGTGTAGATACCTGCCACCCTGGGATTGGACATTGCCGCATTCACGCTGTCTGCTCGCCATGCGGCATTGCGGACCTCGTTTCCTGCCGTCTCCCTTTGCCGGTCGACCCAGGTAAGAACCTTGTCTTCCGTAAGCTGTACTGCGATCCGGAATGGAGTCCAGTCCTGCATCAGAAGATCGAAGATTCTCCGAACATTCGGAGCGTAATCCTTGTCCTGTACGCAGCGCTTCCCGATTCCATCAGACAGCTTCTCCAGGGCGTATCCCATGGAGGGGCGGCCTCCAATCCATACACGCTGAGCTAGGCGAGTAGCCACACCGTCGTTGATCCGGGCTTTGATGACATCCAATTCGCCTTCCGCGAATACGGCAATCATCTGAGCCAGCATCTTGCCGTAAGGGTTGTCGAGGTCGAATCCCTCTTGTACGGAATGCAGGGTCTTACCGTTGGCCTTGCACCACTCGATGAGTTCCGAGAAGTGGGTAGCCCTGCGACTGATGCGGTCGATCTTCATGAACGCGATGACGTCGAACTCGTCTGCGCGCTCAGTGAGCCAGGGCCCAAGCTCTCCCCGCTTGAACGGGGACAGTCCGCCGGACACGTCGAGGTCTTCCGCCCAACCGATGATCTCCCCGTCTACATGGGGTGAGTCGGCCCAGTGTTCGATGGCCTCTCGTTGTCGGTGGGGAGAGCTACTGTCGTCCGTGAGCTGGGACAGGCGGACAACGCCCAGGATGCGTTTCAACGTGTTTGCCTTTCTCCAGTACATCGCCAGACTATCCCGATCACGACTGGAGCACGCTGTGACCACGGAGCCGTCCGCCGCCGCGGAGAAAGCCGAGCCGGGTACGCCGGACGCCGGTCCCGAGTCCGGGATGCCGGGAGCAGGGGATCAGCCGGGCACCGCGGCCCGCGCCGGCGCCTCGCCGGACACGGGTGCGGGGGACACGGCGGACGCGGCCGAGGACTCCTCGGCGGACACCGCAGAGGGCTCTTCGAGTGGAGCCGTCCCCGTCGACGGGGACGCCGGTGCGGACGGTGGGGCCGCCGACAGCGCCGCCGAGGGCACCGAAAGTCCTGCCGAGGGCGCCACCGAGGGTGCGGTCCAGTTGTCCGAGGCCGAAGCCGAGCTGGCCGCGCAGCGGGAGCTGCGGGAGCGGATCGAGCGGCGGAAGGCGGAGAAGGAAGGGCCGGTCCTGGCGGGGACGGCGCTGAGCGGAACGGCCGCCGATCTGCTCGCGGCCGTCCGGGCGGTGGAGAGCGGCGAGAAGCCCTCGGCGAGCGTCTTCGGCGGGCCGGAGCCCACCCCGCGCAGGGTCGCGCAGGAGCCGGCGCGCCGCCCGCAGCCCGTGCCCTCCGGCGCCCCGGCGTCGATGGCCTCCGAGTCCGTCGAGGCGGTCCGTGCCGTGCTCGTCCGGGGCGGCGCCCCGGAGGCGCTGGCGCCGCAGACCGCCGCCACCCTCGGCGAGGGAGCGGACGGGCAGCTGCGCGAGGACCCCTGGCAGTTGCTCCGTGTGGCAGGCGTGCGTCCCGAGCAGGCCGACGGGTTCGCCCGGGCCCTGCTCAGCGCGGAGTGCGGTCCCGACGACGAACGGCGGGGCCGCGCGGTCACCGTGTGGCTCCTCGAACAGGCAGCGCTGGTGGGGCACACCGCCCTGGAGGCCGCGGCCCTGCACGCCGCGCTCGCGCAGCGCTCGGTGCCCGACCCCGACGCCGCCGTGCAGAGCGCGCTGGCCGAGGGCGACGCCCTGGTCTTCCAGGACGCGTTGGACGAGCCCGGCAGCGCACCACCGGCTCCCCGGCGGTCCGAGGAGGACGACGCCCAGGACGGCGAGGTCGGCGCGGACGGCGCGGAGGGTGAGAAGGCCGAGGAGGCGCGTCCCGTGCGCGTCCTCATCGGCCTGGAGCGGTACGCGCTCGCCGAGGAGAGCCTCGCCGACGGGCTGGCCCGGGTGGTCAACTCCCTGCCCAAGGAGGACGGCGCGGCCGCAATTTGGGAGCCCGCCGCGACGGGCTCGGCCGCCGGGCTGATCCGGGCGGTCGCGGGCCACGGTCTGGTCCTGCACACCGGCGGCGAGGCGTCCCGCGCGGAGCCCGCGGCCCTGGTGGCGGCGGCTCTGTCCCTCGGTCTCAGGGTGTGCGCCGCCGCCCATCACCCGGACGGCCGCCGCCGCTTCGCCGGACTGCTCGCCGACGCGGGCGCGCGGGAGGCGCGGGACGCGGCCCCGGCCGCGGATCCGTCGGCCGCTGTGGTGGCCACCGTCGCCGGTCTGCTCTCCGGCGAGGAGGGCCCGGGGCGCGACCGCGACGGCATGTTCCGGACCGACCTCCTCGTGGTGCTGGACGCGCCGCAGCTCGACGTCGAGAGCGCGGCGATGCTCGCCGAGTCACTGCCCGACGGCGCCCGGCTCGTGCTGAGCGGGGACCCCGGCGTGCTGTGGTCGGCGGGTCCCGGGCGGGTCTTCGCGGATCTGCTCGCCGCGCGGGTGTGCCCGCAGATCGCCTCGCGGACCCCGGATCCGGGTCCCGTCGGCGAGCTGGTCTCGGGCATCGGCATCGGCGAGCTGAACCAGGTCGAGGCTCCCGGTAAGGAAGTGGTGATCATCCCGGTGCGTGACGCCGGGGAGGCGGTCCACCGCACCGTGCAGCTGGTCGCCGACTCGGTCCCGCGCGCGATCGGCATCCCCGCCGAGCAGACCCAGGTGATCACTCCGGGCCACGGCGGCGCGGCGGGCACCCGTGTCCTCAACGCGGCGTTGAAGGAGCGGCTCAACCCCGGCCCCGGCCGCTTCGGCGGTTTCGATCCGGGCGACCGGGTCGCGTACTCCGCGACACCGGGCCGTGCGGTCCTGGGCCAGGTGGTGAAGGCCGACGCCGCCGGACTGCACCTGGAGTGCGCGGGTGTGCCCGTCGTCGTACCGAAGGAGCGGGTGGAGCAGACCGTGCGGCACGGCTGGGCGCTCACCGCCCACCAGGCCGTCGGGGTCCGTTGGCCCGCCGCGGTCGTGGTCCTGCCCGGCGACGCGGCGCAGGCGCTCTCCAGGCCCTGGGTCTACACCGCCTTCGGCCGCGCCGACCGACACCTCTCCGTGGTGCACGGCGTGGAACAGGCACTCCCGCACGCGGTGGCGGAGACCCCCGCGAAGCCCCGCACGACGAGGCTGCCGGCCTTGATCACGGCGCAGATCCCGCCGTCGGTCTGAGTCCGCCCGGATCTCCGAACGCGATGGTGGCGGTCACGGGCCCCTTTGAGGCCGGTGACCGCCACCATCGCGGTGGAGCGGGCTGTCGCAGTGCGGCCGGGCTGTCAGCGGTCCGCGTTGCGCGACCGGAGGTTCTCGGCTTCCGTCCCGTCGAGCGTGTCTTCCAGTTCCGGCCCGACGGTGTCCGCCACCTCGTCCGCCACCTCGTCCTCGATGTCCTCGATGTCCTCGATGTCCTCGATGTCGGCGTCGTCGTCGAAGACCGCGCTGACGTCGAAGCGGCACACCACCTGGTGGGTGTCGGCCTGCTCGAACGGGGCCTCCAGCCACTCACCCGGCTCGGCCGGTTCGTCCGAGGCGGTCACCCACAGCGTCGAGTCGCCCTCCTCCAGGCCGAACTCCTTGTGCCGGGAGCCGATCTCGTCGGGCTCGAACTCGCCGAAGAGGACGCCGAGGGCACCGTGCACGGTCCCGGACGCGGCGTCGAAGCCCGGCGTCACGGCCCCGGACTCCTCCACCGCCTCGACCCGCTGGGCCTGCGCCAGCAGCCGCTGCGGCTCCACCACGACATAGTCCCGGCGGATCAGCACGCTCAGCGCGTTGGGCTCCTCCGGCCCGGTGTACGGCGGCAGCGCGTCGTCCGAGCCGGGGATCTCGAAAGGGGTGACCTCGTCGTAGCGGTCGTAGAGGAGCTCGTCGTACTCCTCGGCGGCCGCCGCCAACTCGTTGAACGCCTCGTAGACGGCCGGGTCGTCCTCACCCGACCTGCGCTCGACCGCAGCCAGGTGGCGGTCGAGCGCGGTCTTGACCGCCTCGGCGGCGGCGCGTACCTCGGCAGCGGTGGGCTGCGCAGCATCAGACATAGTGCAGACGCTATCCGTACCGGGCCTCCGCACGCACAATAGATGCGATGCCGGAATACGAATTTGTCAACGTGTATGTGCCGCGCGGGGTCTCCCGCAAGGAAGCGGCACGCCTGCTGACGGACCACGCGGAGTACGGGCACTGGGAGCTGGACCGCCTCAGCCTGCATACCGACGGCAGCCGCAGGGTGCGGTTGCGCCGGCGGATCATCCGCCAGGTGCGGGCCACCTGGTGACGCGGGAAGGCTGAAACGGAGCGGGCCCCGCTCGTGCGGGGCCCGCTCCGTTCGACCTGCTCGCCTTCAGGGGCTCACGCCGCCGCGCGTGCCTTGCGGTAGAGCACGGCGCCCGCCAGCAGCGCGCCCGCGCCCACGGGCAGCGCGAGGCCGAGCGGCACACCGGCGCCGGTCTGCGCGAGGTGCGCGGAGCCGTCCGAGCGGCCGGCGGCCTGGGCGCCGAGGGCGTTCGCGTCCGAGGCATGCGCGTTCGAGGTGTCGGCGTGCGAGGCGCCCTGGTTTCCGTGCCCCGACGAACCGGGCCGCCCCGAGTCGTCCGACTCTCCCGACCTGCCCGGCCCACCCGGCGTACCCGGGTGCTCCGAGTCACCGGGCTGTCCCGGCCTGCCCGGAGAATTGGGTCCCCCGTGCCCGTCGCTGCCGGTGTTCCCGCAGGCGTTGCCCGTGGCCGTGTTGCCGACACCGGCGACGGAGACGCTGTTGCCGCAGACGTTCACCGGTACGTCCACCGGGATCCGCACGTGGTTGCCGGAGCCCACTCCGGACGAGTCACCGGTATGCTCCCCGGCCTGCGATCCGGCTCCCCCACCCGAGCCGCCGTTCCCGTGGTGACCGGAGCCGGCGCCCTTGCCTGCTCCCTTACCTGCCCCCTTGTTGGCACATTTGTTTCCGACCGCCGGGTTGAGCACGCCGACCACGTTCACGGTGTTGCCGCAGACGTTGACCGGCACGTGCACCGGGGCCTGTACCGAGTTGCCGGAGAGTACGCCCGGGGAGCCCGAAGCGGTGCCGTGCGCCCCCGAGTCGGCGTGCGCGTAACCGCCGGTGGCCGCGAGCACACCGGTTGCCGCCGCCACCGTCATCAGGCCTTTGCGGGTGACCTGTCGCATAGTTTTCCCTGCCCCTTGTGAACCGTGTGGTGCGTGGTATCGCGATATACGGAATGTCCGCGGCCCCGGAGCGCATGGCACGCACTCCGGGGCCGCGGACTCAGACCCTCATGGACTCAGGCCTTCATGGGATACAGGCCCTCATGAGGTGAGCACAACGTCAGACGTTGACGCAGGTGTTGCCGAAGGCGGGGTTCAGCAGCCCGATCACGGAGACCGTGTTGCCGCAGACGTTCACCGGGATGTGGATGGGCGCCTGGACGACGTTGCCCGAGAGCACGCCCGGGGAGCCGACAGCGGCACCCTGAGCACCGGCGTCGGCAACCGCAAGACCCGCACCGGCGAGAACGAGGCCACCCGTGGCAGCCGCAGCGGCGACGATCTTCTTGATCATTATTCCTCCTGGTAGGTAAATGTGATCCCAGCCGCGGATCACATCAGCAGTAACGAGGAGGGAGTAATAGGGCTACGAGCTTATGAGCGCATTCACTCTTCTCAGTCGGCTCCGTACGCGCTGGCGATTATTGGAGTGTCGTTTCAGCGGTTTATTTCAGGACGCCTCGATGAAGCGGTCGAGCACCCGCACGCCGAACTTCAGGGCGTCGACCGGCACCCGCTCGTCGACGCCGTGGAACATCCCGGCGAAGTCCAGCTCCGGCGGCAGCTTCAGCGGGGCGAAGCCGAAGCAGCGGATGCCGAGGTCGTCGAAGGACTTGGCGTCGGTGCCGGCGGACAGCATGTACGGGACGGCCCGCGCGATCGGGTCCTCGGCGATCAGCGCGGTCTGCATGGCGTCCACCAGGGCCCCGTCGAAGGTGGTCTCCAGGGCCTTGTCCGCGTGCACGTCCTCGCGCCTCACGTTCGGGCCGAGGATCCGGTCCAGGTCGGCGAGGAACTCCTCCTCGTACCCCGGCAGGTAGCGGGCGTCGATGTGCGCGGTGGCCTGCCCCGGGATGACGTTCACCTTGTAGCCCGCGCCCAGCTGGGTCGGGTTGGCGGTGTTCTGGAGCGAGGCGCCGATGAGCTTGGCGATACCGCCGAGCTTGGCCAGCGTCGCGTCCATGTTCTCCGGGTCCAGCTCGGTGCCGAGGGCGTCGCCGAGCTCGTCCAGGAAGTGCCGCAGGGTCTTCGTCACGCGCACCGGGAACTTGTGCCGCCCGAGCCGCCCGACCGCCTCCGACAGCTCGGTGATCGCGTTGTCCTTGTGGATCATCGAACCGTGCCCGGCGGTGCCGTCCACGGTCAGCTTCATCCAGTGCATGCCCTTCTGGGCGGTCTCCACCAGATACAGCCGCAGGTTCTCGTTGACCGTGAACGAGAAACCACCGACCTCGCCGATCGCCTCCGTCACGCCCTCGAAGAGGTCGGGGTGCTTGGTGACGAGGTGCTTGGCACCGAACTTGCCGCCCGCCTCCTCGTCGGCCAGGAAGGCCAGCACGAGGTCGCGGGGAGGCTTGCGACCGCCGCGCACCCGCTCGCGGACGACCGCGAGGGTCATCGCGTCCATGTCCTTCATGTCGACCGCGCCGCGGCCCCACACACAGCCGTCGGCGATCTCGCCGGAGAACGGGTGGTGGGTCCAGTCCTGGGCGTTCGCCGGTACGACGTCGGTGTGGCCGTGGATGAGCAGGCCGGGCCGCGAGCGGTCCTCCCCCTCGATCCTGACCACCGTGGAGGCGCGGCCCGTGTGCGACTCGAAGATCTGCGGTTCGAGACCCACCTCGGCGAGCTTCTCAGCGACGTACTCGGCGGCCTTGCGCTCACCCGGACCTGAGTGGTCGCCGTAGTTACTGGTGTCGATGCGGATCAGCTCGCGGCAGAGGTCGACGACCTCGTCCTCACCCTTGATGCTCCTGGTCGTGTCCTGCTCGCTCACGCGCTTCCTCCCACTGTCACTGCTGGTGGTTCCCCACGTCCTTCCCCCTCATCCTCTCTCTCCGGTCCTCCCCGCCCAAGGCCGGACCACGCCCGTCACACGCCGTTCACGCCCGCCAACCGGCGGGCGTCAGGCGATCGGCCGGTGATCGGGGGCTCTCCAAAGCCTGGTAATGTTTCCTTCGTCGCCGCGAGGGGAACCCCGCGCGACAGACACCTTGTCCGGGTGGCGGAATGGCAGACGCGCTAGCTTGAGGTGCTAGTGCCCTTTATCGGGCGTGGGGGTTCAAGTCCCCCCTCGGACACCAGCGAAAAACCCCAGTTCACCTGGGGTTTTTCTGTTTTCCAACACCTGGAACCTGACAGGGCCGGTGTCCCGGACGCGGAACACCAGTCAGTCCACCGGTGCACGGGCGAGGGCACTTGTGGACTACCACCGTGCGAAAGGTGTGGACTCAGCCAGAGGTGAGGTCAGCGCTCGCGCTGCTCCTTCGCAAGACGGTTCGCACGTGAGCGTCGCGAGTCGGCCATGACGTTCACAGCCTTCCCCGCGCCCTGGCCGGGCGTTGCCTCGCCCTTACGCAGTCTGTCGGCGAGTTCGCGGACCTGCGGGTCGGCGGGGCCACGGTCGAGATGGAACAGGGATTCGTCGACGCGGGAGTCGTCACCGCCCCAGCGCACCACGCCGTCGCAGTCGCAGTCGCAGTCGCAGTCGCAGTCGCAGTCGCAGTCGCAGTCGCAGTCGGCGAGAATGTCGCGCAGCACTGTCTCCTGGAGCGGGAAAAGTCCGCCTTTCGGGTATGAGCCTGCAGGCCGATGGCGGGGGCCGCGCGCGAGCATCAAGGTGTCGGGGTCAGGCGCCCATACAGCAACGCGGTCCAGCCCAGTCACTCGCTGAGCGCCTCCACAAAACCTGCCCCCCGACCGGTTACGACTGACTACGGCCTGGAACCACGCGTTCCGTGCATAGCCCCAAGTGCCGCAGGTGACCGTACATGCAACCACCATGCACCAGGCAGTAGTTGCCACTGGTATGACCAAAAAGCACTCTGGCGCAGTGGCTGAGCGGAACTTGCGCCTCGTGCGTCACGGCAGGCGGTTACAAGCGCGCAAGCTACGAAGCGGAAGGCACGGGATGCGCTGCGTCTTGATCAGATTGACCACCTTTCGCTTGCTCTCCGGAAACGGCCGACAGCCCCCTCTCGGCCGTATCGACCGCCTGGCCCCGGTGCGGCGGGCAGGGATCGCCCGGACCGCACCGTGCCCGCGACGTTCACCGCGGATGACCTCGGTGTCACCACGGGTGCCTACTGGGTAGGGTCTGCGCGGAATCTGTCGCGAACGTGGATGGGGGCGACGGCAGATGGGGTGGCGCGAGGAGATCACTACTGCCTTGGGCGAACTGATCGCGGTCATGGGCGGGACGGGAAAACGACCGCGCTGGCAGCGGGTGGGGCGCGCGGTCCGCACCAAGGAGGAGGGCTGGTACGCGGTCGACGTGCGCGGTTCCGACATCGGACCGGACCAGCTGAACGACCTGCGCCTGGCGGGCCCGGATCCGGACGGCATCGAGGCGCAGGGGTTCTCCGTCTCCGAGACGGTGCAGAACGGCTCTCTGCTCACACTGAAGGTTGCCGAGTTCGCCGATCTGACGGATCCGTATCTGTGGATGTACAAGCAGCCACCGACCTTCCTCGTCACCGCCCTGCGCGACGGCATCGCGGGGCTGGGTGAGGCTCCGCTGGCGAGCGCGCTGGCTGCCGCCTCGATCGGCGGCACGTCCTCCTCGGATCCCGACCCTCCGGGGTTCCATCCCGCGCAGGGCGACGCCTACCGCGCGTGTCTCGGCGAGGGTGTCCATCTGGTGTGGGGTCCACCGGGCACGGGCAAGACCACCGTGCTCAGGCGAGCCATCGGCGACCTGATCGCCCGGGGCGAGCGGGTACTGCTGGTGTCCGCCACCAACATCGCGGTGGACAACGCCCTGTCGGGTGTGGTGAAGGAGAACCGGCACGGTCCCGGTGACATCGTCCGGGTGGGCCCTCCGCAACTCCGGGAGGTCGCCGACAACCCCGAGGTGTCGCTACCTCTCATGGTCCGCGAGCGGCTCACCGGGACGGCTGAGCGCCGACGCGGGATCGAGGCCGCGCTGGTGGACGTCCGCGCCCGTGCCGCGGAATTGGCCGCGTTGGACACCTCACTCGTGCGTTTCGATCCGGCCGCGTACTTCGAAGCCCTGAAGCTGCTGCGCACTCCCGGCCAGGATCCGGTCTCCGTACAGGACAAGGCAGTAGCGGCCGCAGCCCTGGCGAAGGAGGCCGTGACGGTACGGGACTCGGTGCGGCGAGGAGCGGAGGCGGCCCGCCGGAGAAGGGACGAGGCGCAGGCGTCGCGTCAGAAATGGGCCGCGGTCGACCGCCTGCGCAAGGAGCAGGCCCGCATCCTCAGGGCGGCGGAGCGCAAGGAGGCCGACGTCCTGTTGACCGATGACCACCTCCGCGATCTGCGGGAACAGGCGAAGCAACTCGACGCCAAGGGGTCCATGGCCCGGTGGCGCGCCCGTGAGAAACGGCAGGAGATCCAGGAGCAGCTGGCCGTCGCAGCTGAGGACGCGGCGCGCGAGCACCGTGCGGCGAAGGCCGCACGCATCACGGCGAACGCTCACGTCACCGCGCTGGAGACCGAGCTGGCGGGCCTCATCGCCGGCATCGCCCACACCCCTCAGCAGATCAACATGCTGGAGCAGGCCGTCATCTCGACGCAGTCCTCCTACAAGTCGGTTCTGGAACTCGTGACCGTCCGGCGCGACACAGCCACCCGCCTGGAGAAGGCCGTACTCAGCGCCCAGCAGGCAGCGGCGCTCACCGCCCTCGCCGAGCGGCAGAACTGGCCCGCCCGGCACGCCCGCGCCGAGCGGCTGCGCCCTCAGGTCGCGGCGGATGCCGCCCGGCGGGCCTCGCTGGAGGGCGAGTTCGAGCAGGTCCAGGAGGAGTACGAACGGCTCGCCCGCGACGCCGAGGGCGAAATCATCAAGAGTGCCAAGCTGGTGGCGACGACTCTCGCCCGGTTCCGCACCAACAAGGCGGTCTTCGAGGGCCCGTACGACGTCGTCCTGGTCGACGAGGCGGGGGCGGCGACCCTGCCCGAGGTGATCCTCGCGACCGCGAAGGCGACGCGCACCGCGGTCCTGCTGGGCGACTTCATGCAGCTCGGCCCGGTCATCGAGTCGCAGCTCAAGGATCTCGGCCGCCCGGACGTCAAGCGCTGGCTGCTCCCGGACGTCTTCCAGCACTGCGGAGTACGGGACCCGCAGGACGCGCAACGTCATCCGGCCTGCGTCGCCCTCGTCCAGCAACACCGCTTCGGTCCGGCGGTGATGGGGCTGGCCAACTCGCTCGCGTACGGGGGGATGCTGGAGGGCGGCCGGCAGATCGCGGCACCGAGGCCCGAGGACGACCCCGAGATCGTCATCGTCGACACCGACGGGCTGCACGAACTGGCCAGGCCCCACCTGACGGGCAGTCGCAGCGGCTGGTGGCCGGCCGGGTCCCTGATCGCCAGGGCGCTGGTGGAGTACCACCGCGCGCGAGGCGAGGAGACGGGCGTCGTCACGCCGTACGGCGTCCAGTCGGACGCGACCCTGGAGGCCCTGCGGGACGTGGAGAGCGGCGGCGGCCCGCTGGCGGAGGTGGGTACGGCACACCGTTTCCAGGGGCGGGAGTTCCCCGTCGTCGTCTTCGACACGGTCGAGGGCGCCGAGGGCAGGGACCTGTGGATGTCGATGGCACACCGGGGGACGGACGCCTCCGACTGGCTACGGGACGGTGTGCGCCTCTTCAACGTGGCGGCCACCCGTGCCCAGAGCCGCCTCTACGTCATCGGCAGCTGGGAGCGCATCGAGGCCGCGAAGGACGGCAGGGTCTTCGCGCACCTGGCCGCACTGGTCAACACCCCCGGGGTACGGCGGCTGCGGGCCAGCCACCTGATCACCCCGCCGCAGGAGAACGGACGGGACCTGGGCGGATTCGGCACGGAACTCGCCGACATCCTGGCGAGGCATGTCGAAGTAACCGGTATCGACGACGAGTTGACCTTCTACAGCACGTTCGAGGACGAGATCCGCAAGGCGGAGACCTCGCTGTGGCTGTGGGCGCCCTGGGTGGCGAAGCGCGTACGCGGCATCCTGCCCCTGCTGCGCGACGCGGTCCGACGCGGTGTACGCGTCACCGTGTTCCTCCGCGACGACACGGACCAGCTCCAGGGCCGCCCGGCCAACCAGGACCTCATCGCGGACCTCCGGGCCGTCGTCCCCACCGTCATCCCGGTCAACTTCATGCACCAGAAGATCGTGGTGGTCGACGAGCGGACAGTGATGATCGGCAGCCTCAACACGCTGTCCCAGTCCTGGACCCGTGAGGTGATGCTGACGATGCGCGGCGGCTACTTCGCCCGCAAGCTGCTGGAGATCCAGCACGCCGAGCTGTTCACCCGCCCACCCAAGTGCGCCCGCTGCGGCGGCACGAGCATCGAACTGCGCCGCCGCAAGAACAGCACCTGGTTCTGGCGCTGCTACGACACGGTGTGCAAGACGGGGGCGAACGGCCGGAGCAACGCCTGGAACCAGGATATTCGGCTGGGTGGCGGGAGGCGCTGAGAAGACTCCGCCGCCTCAGCGACACGGTCGCGGGAGGGTACGGTCACAGGAGCACTCCCTGAGGAGCCACCGTGGTCCCGAGCGCCCAGTCTCCGCTCCGGTCAGCGGCCTCGCCCACCGACGGTCCAGCAAGCCCGACACCACGAACTTCAGGTTGAAGAGACAGCCGAGCACTCGACCCACACGGTCTTGCCCGGGCCGACCCGGTCTCGTACGCCCCAGCGGGTGGCCAGTGCGTCGACCAGGAGCAGGCCTCGGCCCTGGTCCTCGTCCGGGGGCGGGGTTCTGCGGGTCGGCAGGGCGGGGTGCGTGTCCGTCACCTCGATGCGGATGACGCCTCGCGCCTCGTCACCGGCCAGGTCCAGGGCGAAGTCCCTTCCCGGTACCCGGCCGTGCAGGACCGCGTTCGCGGCCAGTTCGGCGACGACCAGGACCACCGTGTCGTGCACCTCCGTGCCGTAGGGGTGGCCCCACTCGGTGAGTTGGTGTGCGGCCAGCAGCCGGGCCAGGCGGGCGCCGCGTCTGGTCGCGGAGAAGCGCTGCGCGAACGTGCGGGTCGGCTGCGCGGGGGCGGGGATGTGAGGGGCTTGCATGCGCCTCAGCCTGCGGGGAGCGGCACCAGTGACAGCAGGGTCGGCGCCGATACAGATCGCGTTGTACGGGTTCACTCTCTGGACTGGGATGGTCGCTTTACGTAACCATTGATCCGCTCGACAGCACAGCAGCACTGGGGAAGGCGGCTTCAATGGCGACGGCTGACAACGGCGGCGGGGTGGGCGGGGGTTGTGAACCGGAACTGTCCGACAGCCTCAAGACCTTCGGCGCGGTACTCAAGGTCCTGAGGGAGGAAGCCCGGCTCACGCAGGAGCAGTTCGCGCCTCTCGTGCGTTACTCGACCGCGTACGTCGCCAAGATCGAGCAGGGGAGGCGGTTCCCTCCCCGGGAGTTGCTGGATCGCTCGGAGGAGGTGTTGGGTGCCGTTGCGGCACGGGTGTTGGCAGCGGCGGCGCGCAGCCTTACCCGTAAGGCGGGCCTGGCGTCCTGGTTCCGCCAGTGGGCGGGCATCGAGGAAGAGGCCATCTCCTTGTACGCGTACGAGTGCCGGGTGGTTCCGGGCCTGTTGCAGCCCGAGTCGTACATCCGGGCCCTCTTCGAGCGCTATCTCCCTCCGCTCACGGATGAACAGTCCGAACTCCAGGTGGCGGCTCGGCTGGCCAGGCAGCAACTCCTCGTCGAGCGCCCGAACACGTCGTTCAGCTTCGTTGTCGAGCAGGCGATTCTGGAGCGCCGGATGGGCGGAGTCGCGGTGACAAGAACCCTCGTGGAGCACCTCCTCACGGTTGGCCGCTACCGCAACGTGGAACTGCAGGTCATGCCATCGTTGCAGGAGGAACACGCGGGCGCCGAGGGCGACATGTATCTCGCCGAGACGCCCGATCACCGATGGGTCGGCTATGTCGAGGGGCACGGCAGCAGCCTGCTGATCACCGATCCGAAAGCCGCAAGTCACATGCTTCAGCGCTATGGCAAAATTCGCTCGCAGGCCCTGAGCCATCAGGCCACAACCAGCTTGCTGGAACAGATGCGAGGAGCGCTATGACTACCAGTGAAACGACCTGGTTCAAGAGCAGCTACAGCGGTGGCGGTGGCGACAACTGCGTCGAGGTCGCGGTGCACACCGCCACCGTCCACGTGCGGGATTCCAAGGACATTCGGAAGCAGTCGCTGGCCGTCTCGCCGGACACCTGGACGGCGTTCGTCGCCGCGTTTCCGTCATGTGTGGGGCAGATCTCGTCAAGGTGACATAACTCCACGTCAGAGGGGTGCGACGGCCGGTCCCAGGGCCCCGCACAGACCCGTTCGCGTCGCTGACGCGCGAGGTCGGGGCTAGCGTCGTACTAAAATTCCACGCTTGTTCGGAACTGACCGGAATACCCCCAGGCATACCTGGGGTCCGTCGGCTCCCCCGGGAGTTCCGGGAACGACATGTGAGGACCCGATGGCAGCCCTCCAGCATGGCCCCGCGTTCCAGTTGTCCGACGACGAAGTACGGGCCGAGTTCGGTGACCGGGCACGATTCTCCGCAGCCTCCGCACCTTCTGCGCGCACGCTCGTCGACATCCTCGACGCCTCCGTTCGCACGTATCCCGACGAGCCCGCCCTCGACGACGGCCGTCACTCCCTCACCTACCGTGCCCTGGCCACAGAGGTCGAGGCGTTGCGGCGGCGGTTGGGTGACGCGGGCGTCGGCCTCGGGGACCGCGTCGGCGTACGCGTGCCGTCCGGCACCAATGAGCTGTACGTGGCCGTTCTGGCCGTGCTGGCCGCCGGGGCCGCCTACGTGCCGGTGGACGCCGAGGACCCGGACGAGCGGGCCGAGCTGGTCTTCGGGGAGGCGGACGTACGCGCTGTCGTCGGGGCCGGGCACGAGCTGACCGTCGAGGGGCGGAGCGAGGTGCCCGCCTCGCGGCCGGGCGTCGGGCACGACGCGTGGATCATCTTCACCTCCGGTTCGACCGGCAAGCCCAAGGGTGTGGCCGTCACACACCGCAGTGCCGCCGCCTTCGTGGACGCCGAGGCCGGTCTCTTCCTCACCGAGGACCCCGTCGGGCCCGGTGACCGGGTCATGGCAGGGCTCTCCGTGGCCTTCGACGCCTCCTGCGAGGAGATGTGGCTGGCCTGGCGTTACGGGGCCTGCCTGGTGCCCGTACCGCGCTCGCAGGTGCGCAGCGGCGCCGACCTGGGGTCCTGGCTGATCGAGCAGGAGATCACCGTCGTCTCCACCGTGCCGACGCTGGCCGCCCTGTGGGAGCCGGAGGCGCTCAACGAGGTACGGCTGCTGATCTTCGGCGGTGAGGCCTGCCCGCCCGAACTGGTGCAGCGCCTGGTCACCGAGGGGCGCGAGGTGTGGAACACCTACGGACCCACCGAGGCCACCGTCGTCGCCTGTGCCTCGCTCATGACCGGCGAGGAGCCGATCAGGATCGGGCTGCCGCTCGACGGGTGGGAGCTGGCCGTCGTCGACGAGGCCGGGGAACCCGTGCCGATGGGCGGCAGTGGGCAGCTCGTCATCGGCGGGGTGGGGCTCGCCCGCTATCTCGATGCGGAGAAGGACGCCGAGAAGTACGCCCCGCTGACGTCGCTCGGGTGGGAGCGCGCGTACCGAAGCGGTGACCTGGTCAGGGCGGAGCCGGAGGGGCTGATCTTCCTCGGGCGGGCCGACGAGCAGATCAAGCTCGGCGGGCGCCGGATCGAGCTGGGGGAAGTGGACACCGCTCTCCAGGGGCTGCCCGGCGTCGCGGGCGCCGCTGCCGCCGTACGGACCGCGCGCGGCGGGAACCAGCTGCTCGTCGGCTATGTCGTCCTCCAGGACGAGGTGCAGGACAGCCTCCGGAAAGAAGGGCCCCAGGACGGCGGCTGGGATCACGCGGCGGCTGTCAAGCGGCTGCGGGCCGAGCTGCCCGCCGCCCTCGTCCCGCTGATCGCGCTCGTGCCCGAGCTGCCGACCCGTACGTCCGGCAAGGTCGACCGCGACGCGCTGCCCTGGCCGCTGGAGAACCTGGAGACCGGCGGACCCACCGAGCAGCTCTACGGGACCGAGGCGTGGCTCGCCGAGCAGTGGAGTGAGGTGCTGGGCATCCCGGTGGGTTCCGCCCGGGACGACTTCTTCGCGATCGGCGGCGGGAGTCTCGCCGCCGCCCTGCTCACCACGCGGCTGCGTACCCGCTACCCGAGCGCCGCCGTGCTCGACATCTACCAGCAGCCGGTGCTGCGGAAGCTGGCCCGGCATCTGGAGAAGTCCGCGCAGGGTGACGGTGCCGAGCGGTTGATCGCGCCGGTGCCGCCAAGGGCCAAGGTCGTGCAGCTGCTGGTGCTCCTCCCCCTGTTCGCGCTGCTCGGGCTGCGCTGGACGGTGGCGCTGGCCGCGCTCGGCAACGCGCTGCACTGGTTCGGGGCGTACCCGTGGGCGCCGACCGCCTCCTGGTGGCTGGTCGCCCCGCTGGCCGCCCTGCTCTTCAGCCCGCCCGGACGGCTCGCGATCGGGGCCGGCGGGGCGCGGCTGCTGCTGCGGAACGTGACGCCGGGGCGGTATCCGCGCGGCGGGAGTGTGCATCTGCGGCTGTGGACGGCCGAGCGGCTCGCCGAGTTCAGCGGAGCGACCTCGCTGACCGGGTCCTGGCTGGAGCGGTACGCGCGTGCGCTCGGCGCCAAGATCGGGCCCGACGTCGATCTGCACTCGCTGCCGCCCGTGACCGGCCTGCTCAAGCTGGGCCGCGGTGCCGCCGTGGAGTCCGAGGTGGATCTGTCGGGGCACTGGCTGGACGGCGACCGGCTGGAGATCGGCGCGGTCAAGGTCGGCGCGCACGCCGTGGTCGGCACCCGGAGCATCCTCTTCCCCGGCGCCCGCGTCGGCAAGCGGGCCGAGGTGGCTCCCGGTTCCGCCGTGGTCGGGCACGTCCCGACCGGTCAGCGGTGGGCCGGCGCGCCCGCGGCCAAGCTCGGCAAGGCCAAGCGCGACTGGCCCAAGGAGCGCCCCCAGAAGGGTATGTACTGGCGTGTGATGTACGGGGCGGCCGGGTTCGCGCTGACGATGCTGCCGGTGGTCTCCGGACTTGCCGCGCTGCTCGTGGTGGGCGCCTTCGTCGCGCCGGACGCCGGGCTCGTCGACGCCCTGCGTGGTGCCGCCGTGGCGCTGGTGCCGGCGACGCTCGCCTTCGGTCTCGCGTTCGCCCTGCTCCTGCTGGTCGCCGTGCGGGTGCTCAGCCTCGGGCTGCGGCCCGGTACGCATCCGACGCACAGCAGGATCGGCTGGCAGGCCTGGACGGTCACCCAGCTGATGGACCGCTCCCGGGAGACGCTGTTCCCGCTGTACGCGGGACTCGTCACGCCGGTGTGGCTCCGGCTGCTGGGGATGCGGATCGGGCGGGGCGCCGAGGTGTCGACCGTCCTCGCGCTGCCGAGCCTGACGACGGTCGGCGAGGGCGCGTTCCTGGCCGACGACACGCTGACCGCGCCGTACGAACTCGGCGGCGGCTGGATGCGTATCGGGCGGGCCGAGATCGGACGCCGGGCCTTCCTCGGGAACTCCGGGATGACCGGACCTGGCCGCTCGGTGCCGGACGGCGGCCTGGTCGGGGTGCTGTCCGCGACGCCGAAGAAGGCCAAGAAGGGCAGTTCCTATCTGGGGCTGCCGCCGGTCAGGCTGCCCCGCTCCACGCAGGGCGGCGACCAGAGTCTGACGTACGACCCGCCCGTGCGGCTGCTGTGGGCGCGCGGGCTCGTCGAGCTGTGCCGGATCGTGCCCGTCTTCTGCTCGGCGGCGCTCGCCGTACTGACGGTGGCCGCGCTGAGCGCGCTGGGGGCGTGGGCCTGGGCCCTTGCCGGGTTGGTGCTGCCGGCTGCCGGGGCCGCGGCGGGGCTGCTGTCCGTGGTCGCGAAGTGGCTGCTCGTGGGGCGTCACCGCGCCGGTGAGCACCCGCTGTGGAGCGGTTTCGTGTGGCGAAACGAGCTGGCCGACACCTTCGTCGAGGTCGTCGCCGTGCCGTGGTTGGCCGGGTCCGTGCCGGGTACCCCCGTCATGAACCTGTGGCTCCGCGGCCTCGGCGCCCACATCGGCAGGGGTGTCTGGGTGGAGAGCTACTGGCTGCCCGAGACGGATCTGGTGACACTGGAGGACGCGGCGACGGTCAACCGTGGCTGTGTGCTGCAGACCCACCTCTTCCACGACCGGATCTTGAGGACGGATACTGTGGTCCTCCGTGAGGGCGCCACCCTGGGCCCGGGCGGAATCGTTCTGCCCGGCAGCACCGTCGGGGCGCGCAGCACACTGGGACCCGCGTCCCTCGTCATGGCGGCGGAGTCCGTTCCCGACGACACCCGTTGGCTGGGCAACCCGATCGAGGCGTGGCGTTCCTAGGCGCGACTCGTACGGCGCCCGGGAGGCGATGCCGGCACGCCGTACGAGCACAGCGCAGGGAGCAGACACTTCAGTGGTTCAGCAGACAACGGGAGCGGATCCGTACTTCCCGGCCAACGGTGATCCCCGCTACCGGGTGCACCGGTACGAACTCGCCCTGGACTACCGTCCGGGACCCAACCGGCTGTCCGGCACCGCGCGCCTGAACGCCATAGCGGGCCGCTCGCCGCTCGCCGAGTTCCAGCTGAACCTCGCCGACTTCCGGATCGGACGGGTCAGGGTCGACGGGCGGGCCCAGCACTACACCCACCGGGGCGGCCGGCTGCGGATCCGCCCGGGGAAGGCGATCCGCGCCGGGGCCGCGTTCACCGTGGAGATCCACTGGTCGGGCAATCCCAAGCCGGTCCGCAGTCCGTGGGGTGGGATCGGCTGGGAGGAGCTGGAGGACGGGGCGCTGGTGGCGAGCCAGCCGGTGGGGGCGCCGTCCTGGTACCCGTGCAACGACCGGCCCGCCGACAAGGCCTCGTACCAGATCGCCGTGACCACGCCGTCGGCGTACTCGGTGGTGGCGGGCGGGCGGCTGCTGACGCGTACGCCCAAGGCGTCCACGACCACCTGGGTGTACGAGCAGGCGGCGCCGACGTCCAGTTATCTGGTCGGGCTCTCCATCGGCAAGTACCAGACCGTGCTGCTCGGCGATCCGGGTCTTGGCGGGGTTCCGCAGTCGGGGCACATTCCGGCCCGGCTGCTCACCGAGTTCTCGCGGGACTTCGCGCGGCAGCCCGCGATGATGACGCTCTTCGAGGAGCTGTTCGGGCCTTATCCGTTCGGTGAGTACGCGGTCGTGGTCACCGAGGAGGAGCTCGACGTGCCCGTGGAGGCGCAGGGGCTCTCACTGTTCGGTGCGAACCATGTGGACGGGGGGCGGGGGTCCGAGCGGCTGGTCGCGCACGAGTTGGCGCACCAGTGGTTCGGGAACAGTGTGAGCATCGCCGACTGGCGGCACATCTGGCTGAACGAGGGGTTCGCGAAGTACGCGGAGTGGTTGTGGTCCGAGCGGTCGGGTGGGCGTAGCGCGCAGGCCTTGGCCGGGATCGCGCACCGAGGGCTGGCCGGGAAGCCGCAGGATCTTCGGCTGGCCGATCCCGGGCGGAAGCTGATGTTCGACGATCGGCTGTATGAGCGGGGCGGGCTCGTGTTGCACGCCGTGCGGTGTGCGTTGGGGGATGAGGTGTTCTTCCGGATGTTGCGGGGGTGGGTTTCCGTGCATCGGGGTGGGGCTGTTACCACTGCTGCGTTTGTTGCGCATGTGGCTCGGTATTCGGCTGAGCCGTTGGATGAGCTGTTTGCCGCGTGGGTCTATGAAGGGGCGTTGCCGGTGTTGCCTTCTGCGGGGGTGGCTATTCCTGAGCGGCCTTCTTATCCGCCCAGCGGGGGGTAGTGGCGGCCTCCAGCGCGCAGTCAGCGATCGCGAACCGGATGCGGCCGGCCGTCTCCACCAGCTCAGTGGCGTCGGGTTCGACGGCTGCGGACGCGGGCGGCGGCGGAGCTGGACGGCGAGGATTTGGCCAGGTGCCTGGTCTGCGGGGCACGTTGTGTGGCGGGGGCGGACCGGCGGGCGAACGCCGTCTACTGCTGATGGTGCGAAGTCCGTGTCCGAGGGGATCGAGAAGAGCGCTGACACCGGCGAGAGGGTCGGCAGTGTCAGCGCGTCCCGTTACGCCGAGATCGTGGCCGAGCTGCGGCCCTCAATTGTTCACCACAGCCCTCGCACACCCGCTCGCCGGCCCGCCCGGCGCCCTCGGACACCACGGCGGCGTAAAGGCCGGGGCTACCCACCGAGCCGCTTCGCCTACCCGAGTTCGCCTACCCGAGTCCACCGAGACGGAGGGCGTCCCTGATCTCGCTGAGCTTCGCGGAGCCCAGGACGCCCGCTCGCTCGATCAGGTCGTCCCGGGCCACTGTGGTCAGCCACGTGCAAGGGGTGAAGCCTGGACGAGGGAGCGCGATCCGCAGCACGCCTTCAAAGGGCAGTCCTTCCACGGCTCCTACTACCACTTCAACGCCCAGACCGCTGAGGTCGACGCCCGCCGGAGCGACAATCTGCATCACCTGGATCCCGGACGCGTCGTCCTCCGACAACAGCACGACCGGCCGCCGCTCGTCGAACGCGACCCACCAGACTTCGCCACGTTGCACCTGTCCTCCTGGCACTCGTTCTCCTGGCACATGTCCTCCTGGCACAGGACGGCAGGCGGACGCTGCGCGGCCCTGACGTGTTGGGGAGACGGGTGCGTCCCCCGTTGATCGTCGGTGTGTGAAGACTGAGGATCATGCGGTGGCCGCAGGTCACAGCGTAGACCCTGCGCGCCGGCAGGAGGCGTTCGAGCGCCTGATGCGCGAGAACTGCTGGACCATCACCGAGTGGGCTGGGGACAGGACCCCGGACGGCATGCAGCATCCGCTCGGCCAGGCCGAGAAGGACGCCGACCAGGTACGCGACGACCTGCGCGAGTACGTGGTGGAGCACCTGCACGACGACCAGGCGGTGCCGGTGCTCGACGAGCCCGGGGACGTGAAGAAGGGCATCGGTGCAGTCGGCGTCCAGCGCCAGTACACCGGCACCGCCGGCAGGATCGAAAATGCCCAGGTCGCCGTCTGATCGGTCTATGCCGGCCGGAGCGGGCACGCGGCAGTGGACCGGGAACATGGGGCCGCCGTCGACCTGGCGGACCCCGCCCTCCGGCAGCCGCCGGCTGCTGATCCGCCGCCCCGTCCACGACACTGCCCACCGGCTCGGCTGGCTGGTTTGACTGGCGACGCCGTTACCAAGCCCGGTCCCAGGCCGGCCACTACCGACGACAAGCCGCACAGCCGCACACCCGCACAGGAATGAAGATCACTGACTACGGCTGGAGTACTAGTTGGGCTTGGGGACCTTCAGGGCGTCCCATGTTTTCTTGCCTGGGATGCCGTCCGCGTCCTTGCCTTTGTAGCCCTGTTTCTGTTGCCAGGCCGCGTAGGACTTCCTGTCTGCTTCCGTCCAGTCCGGGCCTGGGCCCGATTCGTAGCGGCCGCAGCCTTCCGCCACCAGGCGGCGGCCCATCGCTGTGATGACGGCGGACTTCTGGCCTATGTGGAAGAAGGCGCTGCCGGGGAACGGGACGTACGACGGTTTGGGGGGCGTCGTGGGGGGCTTGGGAGTGGTGGGTTTGCCTTTCAGTCGGTTCGCTATGCGGGTGCGCATGCTGTCCATCGTGAAGCCGCGCGGGTCGATCTTGCCGGGCTGCCACTCCTTGTGGCCGATCACGGACCGCTCGCTCCAGCCGTGGGCGCGGCAGATCGCGGCCGAGACCTTCTCGATGGCCTCCTTCTGGACCTCGGGCCACGGGTCCTTGCCGTTGCCGAGGTTGATGCACTCGAAGCCGTAGAAGTGACGGTTGCCGTCGGTGTCCGCCTCGTTGTCGGCCGGGAGCTTCGTCTCGTTGACGACGGCTCTCAGGACGTCTCCGTCACCCAGGCCCGCGTGGTTGGCGCGGCCGTTGCCGACCAGGTGGACCTCGCCCTTCTTGTCAATGACTCCGTGACACAGGGGGCCGGGCAGGCCCGAGTAGCCGTCGTAGCAGATGTCGACGGAGGCGGCGGTGCCCGAGGTGACGGTGTGGTGGATCATCACGCCGTTCATGGGGCCCCAGGCGCCTTTGCTGTTGCGGTTGTGACTGCGCCAGTTGCGGACCTCGTGGACCGTCAGGCCCTCCGCACGCAGGATCTCCAGCAACTTGGACGCGGTCAGTGGCGTGGCCATGGGTTACTTCTCTCCTTGTGCGTCTGCGTCTGCGTCTGCGGCGTTCTCCGCCTCCGCGGTGGTCTGCGACCTGCCGCCTGACGGGTCGGCTGCCTCTGCCCGCTGTTCCTCCTCGCGGGCCCTGGCCTCCGCCGCGAGCGTCGCCTCGTCCGCCGCCGGGATGTCGGTGGCGAGAGGTGCGAAGGCGAGGCGGAGGTCCACGGCGCCCGCCTCGCCCTTGACCAGGGCCAGCGGCGCGAAGTGGCGGGTGATGCCGGCCGGGGGCTGGAGCAGGGGCCTGCGGGACCGGTCGGCCGGCCATTCGACGCCGCCGGTCGCGGTGCGGGCGGGCACGGTCCAGTGGTCGCCGGTGCGGTAGGCGCCGCCCTTGGCGAAGTACACCTCGACACCGTCCTCCAAGGGCAGCCACTCCCCCTCCGTGACAGGAACCGCGCCGCCCCGCGGGGTTGTCGTGCGGCCCTTGCGCCGTGGTCCCTCGTGGTGGTCCCAGCGGCGCAGGAACGGGTTCAGGTGCGGCAGCCTGCCGACGCCCGGTTCCGGCTCCGCCGACAGACGTACGCGGCGGCCGGGAAGGTCCAGCTCCTCGACCCTCAGCAGGGGCAGGGGTTCGAGGCGGGAGGCGTACGCGCTGTCCGTGAACTCGACGCGGTCGCCCACGTCCAGGTCCAGTTTGTCGTCGTGGCCGAGGGACGCCAACTCCACCCACATGCCGTCCAGTTCGTGCACCGGGAAGACCACGGAACCGTTCTCGCGCGACCACTTGAACGAGGCGTCCTTCGCCTCGCCGCCCGCGTGGATCTCGACTCGGTACAGCTGGTTCTCCGGGCCCCGGTAGCGCGCGTCCGGCTTGACCAGGCAGGGGTCCTCGTCGGCGTGTCCGGGGCGTTCGGCGCGGGCGGCCAGGCGGGCCGTGGAGATGGTCTGCCTGGCCGCCCAGCGGGTGAAGGCCTCGCGGACCGTGTCCTTCGAGGGTTCGGGTTCCTCGATCTGCAGGTCGCCGAGCGCCAGGGGCAGGACCTGCCAGACGACCTTGGCGCGGGCGGCGGTGTCCGGCATCGCCGCGCCGAGCGCGACCTCCCGCAGCGTCGGGTCCTCGGCCGCGGTGACCGCGCGCTCCCAGACCTGGAGGTAGGCGACGAAGGGCGCCCGGGCGGGCGAGGGCAGCCGGTCGCCGGGCTTCTCCGGGTCGCGGAAGCCGTCCGGCTGGTCCCAGTAGGTCCAGTGCGGCGCCGGCCGCGCGGTGTCCTGCCCGTCGCTGTCCGCGCTGTCCGCGCTGTCCTCCGCGTCCTCGTGCGGTACCGGGACCCCGGCGGCCGGGCGGTCCGCGTCGCACAGGATGCCGTCCACGTAGTAGCGGCCGCCGTGGATGTGGAGGGTGTCGATGTCGTGCTTGCCGCCGACGTACTCGATCCGGAAGCCGGCCGCGTCGCGCGGTCCGCCGTGCGGGCCGATCAGGTCGGCTGTGAGCGCGCGGGCCTGATGGAGCTGGATCGCGGTCTGTTCGTTGGCGTCCGCGTCGAGCTGGACGCGGCCCTGCTGGACCAGGACCGCCGAGTAGTGCCGCTCCGGGCGGAAGGTGGAGCGGGAAAGGTCTGCGTGCATGAAGGGTGTCCCCCTGGTTTGGAAAGCGCGGTTCACAACTGCCAACCGCTGTCGTCGAAGTCGTGGGGCGGAGAAGGCGGGCGGGGCGCCTCGGTCGGGCCTGTCGGGTCGGTCGGGTCGGTCGGGTCGGTCGGGTCTACGTCACGAAGAAGATTCCGGCGTCCGTTCCCGCCGGCGTGTACTCCGCGAGCCGCGCCCGCAGGTTGTCCTCGCGCTGGGGCCGGTACAGGTCGTGGAAGGCGCCGAGTTCGGCCCCGTCCTCGGCGCCGCGCCGGATCTCCTCCGCGACCCGGTCGGCCGGCAGCCCGTACCAGGGCGTCCCGTAGCGCGTGGACGTGAACCGCGGGCGTACCCGCAAGGCCCGGCCGGGGCCCGCCAGGTCCGGCTGGCAGCGGTACCTGCGGGGCGTACGGGAGCCGGTGGGGACGTACGAGAAACGCAGGCAGCCGATGCCTCGGCGGGCCACGTGGAGGCGGCCGGTGAAGAGCGAGTTCTCCGCGATGCGGACCGCGTGGGTGTGGATCTCGCCGATCACCGTCGTGCGGTGCAGGTGCAGGACGGCGTGGGCGTGCCGGCAGTCGGGGGCGGAGAGTGCCTCGCGGTCGTCGGCGGTGGCGTCCAGGATGCTGTCGCGCAGGTGGATGTCGAGGGGCTCCTCGGAGACCTCGTCACCGATGACCTCGATGGTGCCGAGGACGCTGTGCTCGATCTGGAGGCACGCGGTGGTGCGTTCCAGGACGATGCTCGGTTCCTCCGGGGAGTGCGGGTCGCACTCCGGCTCCAGGGACCAGCCGGGCACGAGTGTGCAGTGGCGTACGACGACGGCGCACATCGGGCCGGTGACGTTGATGCCGCGGCCGGTGACGAGCAGCCCGTCGAGCACGATCCGGGGCCGCTCGCCGGGCGCGCAGTCGTCGGAGACGGCACGGATGTTGAGGGCGTCGGGGCGGTTGCTGTACCAGTCGAGCAGCCGGATCACCGGGCGCGTGCCCTCGGCGGCGCGCAGTTCCAGCCGGTCGCCCGGGTCGAGGTCGAAGTCCAGCTGCTCCTGGTAGGCACCGCTGTGGGTGATCTCGATGATGCCCTCGGGTCCGCAGCGGCCCGCCCGGCGGTCGTGCTGCCAGGCCCGGTAGGCGTCCATGATCTGCCGGTGGGTCTGACCGGGGCCGACCCGGAACACGGTGGCGTCCGGACGGGGCTCGCGGTCCCGTACGTACTCTCCGCCGCCCAGGTCGGCGCCGGACGCGTAGTGGTAGTCGACCCAGACGCCTTTGCGGGGCGCGGTCCTCGCGCCGAAGGCGATGCGGCCGAGTTCGGGGTCGACCGCGACCTGGCCGCGCTTGGGGCGGTAGCGCCAGTCCGACAGGTCGGCGACCACGAGGTCGGAGGGCGGTACGGGCCGGTCCTCGCCGTCGCGCCGGATGACGAAGCTCTTGCCGGGGCCGTAGTGGTCGGCGAGGCGGTCGTGGAGGCGACGGCGCCGGATGAACGCCGGGACGTTGTCGATCTCCGCGATGTGGTGGGGCGAGGGCTCGGGGACCGGTTTGGTGACGAGCGGGGTGTCGTTGCCGAGGATGGAGAAGGTGTAGAGGTTGCGGGCCCGGTCGACGCAGTACGCGGGTGACGACGTCAGCGAGTGCGCCTTCAGCCGCCAGACGAACAGTCCGACGCCCGCCGGGGTCCAACCCCCCTGCCGGCGGCGGGAGTCGGCCCTTCGTACGTCGGCC
Source organism: Streptomyces sp. NPDC087844 (assembly GCF_044742785.1). NCBI lineage: Bacteria > Bacillati > Actinomycetota > Actinomycetes > Kitasatosporales > Streptomycetaceae > Streptomyces > Streptomyces sp. NPDC087844. Next base: position 324,933 of record NZ_JBIUVD010000004.1, read on the forward strand.
GAGCGGGCCACCTCACCGAAGGGGCCGCCCGCCAGGTCGAGCGCGGAGCCGTCCCTGAGGTCGGCCAGCCGCCCGCGGGTGCCGCGCCCCGCCGCATCGGTTCCGGCCTCGTACAGCTTTACGGGCTGCTGGTGGGAGAGGTGGCGGGAGAGTTCGACGGCGCGTGCGGGCCAGCCGGCCACGTTCTCGGAGAGCTCTTCGAGGAGGTGGAGGGTGCCCTTGCGGCGGCGGTTCGCGACCGTGGCGGCGACGTCGGCGCGGGGTGCGACGGCCTCGGTGAGCGCGGCCGGACTCCCGCCGCGCAGACCAGGCGTGAGCACACGTTCGTACCCCGGCAGGGTGCGGTAGCCGACCAGGTCGCCGAGGTACGGCAGCACCCAGGGGGCCGCCGTCTCGACGAACAGGTCCTCGTAGCCCTGCTCGACCCCTTCGCGTACGAGGTCGAGCTGTTCGGCCATGACGGCGAGCAGGGCGCGCAGGGGTTCGCCCTCCTGGGCGTCGCGCAGCCGGTGCCACTGGGGAAGCAGCTCGGCGAGTCCGTCCGGTTCCCTGGACATCAGTTGACCTCCGTCAGAATCAGGGTGTCCGCGGCCCTCGGCGACAGCAGGGCGAGCTGGGCGGGGCGGATGCCGCGGAAGACGTACACCGAGCGGCCCTTCGCCAGGCGGCGGGTGTCGGTGATGTCGGGGTTGAGGCGCAGGAGTTCGGTGAGCGGGACGCCGTAGCGGGCGCAGATCCCCGACAGCGTCTCGCCGTCCTTCCTGCGGACGGTGTGGGTCCTCTCGTCGTACGTCGCTCCGCGCGCCGGGACCGAGGCCTTCGGCAGGCCGGGGTTCGCGAGCAGCTCTGTCAGCTCCCCCGCGGTGGTGGAGGCGGGTACGCCGGTGAAGACGTCGACGTCCACGTAGTCGACACCGGGCACCCGGTGGGCCGTGGCCAGGATGTCGGAGAGGCGGGCGGTCTGCCCCAACTCACGTCCTTGGAAGCCCAGTTCGCGCAGGAGTGCCTGGCGCAGGCGTGCTTCGACGAGCTGCCAGGAGTGGTCGGGCGCCACCTTCACCTTCGCGGACACGAGGAGTGCGACGAGTTCGCGGGCGTCCACGCGGACCGGGAGGTTCGGGTCGCCGTACTCGGTGAGCGCGGCGCGCAGGGACCGCAGGAGGGGCGAGTCGCCGCCGTCGCCGGCTCCCGTCCCGACTCCGGCTCCCCCGATCGGCACGTCGTCCGTGCCGGCGACGGTCACGTGCAGCACACGCCGCCGGCCGTCGAAGAGTTCCCGCGCGGCGGCCCGGCCGACGCCGGCCCGGGAGCGGGCGAAGTCCTCGTAGTCGGCCTCCGACACCAGGCGGTCGAGCGCCGAGACGGCGAGCGGGATCGTGCGGCGCGTCAGGGCGGGTCCGTCGGCGTCCGCTCCGCCGGTGGCCGGGCGCGGGTTGGTGACCGCGGAGACGCCCAGGGGCCGGGTGAGGGCCTGGGTGACGCGGCCCGCGGGGACGTTGGCGGCCCGGCCCGTGCCGAAGCGGTAGCGGGCGTGGATGTTCTCGTGGCCGCCGGGCAGCCGGGCGCCGTGGACGCCGTCGCCGAAGGTCACGGTGGTGCGGCCGTCGGCGGTGCTGCCGGTGATGTAGACCTGCTCGCGCGGGCCGCGTCCGGCGAGGCTGTCGACCTCGTGCCAGAGCACGCCGTCGGCCCTGACCTCCAGGACGGGGGCGGCCCCGAGCGGGTTGTCGTCGGCGAGCCAGGTGAGGGGCGACTGCCAGAGCGCGAACGTCTGGTTGGCCCGCTCCGGGTCGCCGCCGCCGATCGCCTCGTCGCGGGACTCGCCGTGCGTCGCCTCGACCACGTTGCCGAGGATCCGCACGCTGTCGCGGCGGTAGCGGTACGCGAGGTCCGTGGTGAGCGTCAGCTCGGTGTGCACGTGGTCGCCTGGCAGGCGCGGGTCGAGCGCCGGTTGGGCGGCGGCGACGGTGACGACCTCGGTGGCCCGTACGGCGGTGGCGCCGGGCAGGTCGCTGCGCTCCCCGTCGACGATCAGGGTGCGGCCGGGCCGCAACCCGTCGTACAGCTCGGCGAGTTCGATGTCGTTGCCGTGCACGTCCTCGCCGAGCGGTTCGTCGGCGAGGCGCAGCGGTTCGCCCGCCGCGTGCACGGTGGTGTCGCGGATGTGCGAGAGCAGGACGTCGAACTCGTCCAGCCAGGGGTCGGCCAGGACGAGTTCGGTGCCCCGGCCGGTGATGCCGTAGTTGGTGTACGCGGCCGTCCGCGCCGACACGACCTTCGTGGTGACGTACGCGAGGGCGGGATCGCCCGGGATGCCGCCCTCGGCCCCCTTCGTGGGGCGCTGGATCGCCACCCAGCTGCCTACCGTGATGCCGTCGCGCACCGAGTCCAGCTGGAGCAGGCGACGGTTGGCGGGCGCGGGTTTCGAGGCGATGACCACCTCGACGTTCGGGGCGGCGCTGCCCACGGTGTAGGTGAGGCCGACCTCGTACTCGCCGTGCGTGAACTGCTCGGGGACGCCGGGCCGGAGGGTGACCTGTTCGCTGGTGCCGTTGTGGACGCCCACGTGGACCAGGCCGTCCTCGTCGGGGCGGGACACGAAGAGGGTGCGCTCGGGCAGGCCCGCCCGCAGGACCGCGGTGACGCCGGGCTCCTGGGCGGCGGCGGGCCGCTCGTCGGGCCGGCTCTGTTCGCTGTCCTGGACCGCGTGGGTGTTCAGGTCCACCTCGCCCGTGCCGAGCCGGAAGGTGACCGGTACGGCGAGGGGGAGGTTCTCCGCGCGCTGGTCGGAGCTGCTGCCCTCGACGTACTGGAACTCCGCCCGCACCGGGGCCTTGCCCGCCGTGTCGAACACGACACGCATGCTGACGAGGGAGGCGCCGGTGAGGGGCCAGTCCGCGGTGCGGATGACCCGGCCCCGGTCGTCCTGGACGGGTTTGAGCGGGGCCATCGCGCCGAAGGGGGCGGTGGTCACGCGCAGGGCGAGCAGCTCGCGCAGGAGCTGTGGGGTGCCGGGGGCGGCGGCCGTGCGCCAGGCCGGGTAGAGGCCGCTCAGGCCGGGGTCGAGGACCGAGAGCAGTCGGGCCGTGTCCGCGCCGGGGCGGCGGGACCTGCGCCCGGCGGTGGAGGACGGTGACGGTGCCCTGCCGCGGAGGGCGGGCAGGACGGAGCCGAGGGCCTGGAAGGCGGCCTCGTGGCGGCCGGTCGCCGACGCGGGCGCGCTCCGGGCCACTGCCGCCGGCGGGCCCTCCCCCTCCTCTGGCGGGACCGGCTGGGCGGGCGCCAACTCCAGTGCGCGCTCGCCCAGTTCGGCCAGTACGGCTGCCAGCTGCTCGAACCAGGCCGCCACGTCCTCGTACGGTGTCGCGAGGACCTGGGCCTCGCCGAGGCGTGCGCCGGGCTCGGCGAGGCGGGCCGCGAGGCTCTCCGGTGTGCCGATGCCGTCCAGGTCCGCGCGCAGCGGGGCGAGGACCTGGTCGTCGAGGTCGTCGATCAGGCGGCTGACCGGGCGCGGGTTGGGCACCTGTGGTGTGGGCGGTTCGTCGCCGGGCTCGCCGGGGGCCGCGGGCTCGGTGGTCCAGCGCCGTACCTCGTCGACGAGTTCCCGCAAGGTGGGCGGGGCCGACCGGGGCAGCCCGATGGCGGTGATCTCGTCGTCCCGGTCGACACGGACGCTCGCCACGGGCAGCAGCAGCCGCCGGGCACCCGCCTGTTCGCCGAAGACGAAGAGCAGCTGGTCGCCCACGGCCAGGGAGTTGGCTGTGCCGGCGACGAACAGCGCGGACCGGCGCTCCAGATCCTCGGGGGTGACGAGGGAGGGGCGGCGGCGCCGGACCTTCAGCTCGTTCCAGTCCCAGCGGGCCGTCAGGTCACGGCTCGTCTCGAAGGTCTGCGACTCCTCGTCGGCGGACGCGGGCACGCTGTGGCTGCGCGCGCCCCGCGGGATGACCACGGGCAGGCTCTCGGCGCGCGGGTCCCGTTCGAGGCTGTACGCCAGATGGGTGGCGGCGGCGACGCCCGGACGCGGCCGGTGGCCTACCAGCCGGCCCAGCAGCACCAGGGAGCGGTGTTCGTCCGCCGTGCGCAGGTAGGCCTCGTCGGCGATCCGCTCGGAGTGGAAGGTGAGCAGGTCGCCCAGGACGGCGGTGGCGTCGAGCAGGCCGATCGCCGGGTCGTCCGGGGTGCGGACCGTCAGCCCGCGCAGCGCCGGGTACGCGGGTGAGGCGAGCCGGTCGAGCAGGGCGGCCAGGAAGGAGCCGTGGTCGCCGACGCGGTAGTCGAGGGCGGTGCGGCCGGGGGGATTGTGGAGCGGGGCGGGGGCGAGGCGCTCGTCGTGACCGCCGCACGCGCCACCGCCGCACGCGCCACCACCGCGACCGGTGCCGCCATCGGGCCCGTATCCGTCGCCGCACGCTCCGCCGCAGGTGCAGTCGTCGCTCATCGGGCACCTCCGAGGGAAATCGTCAGCCGGCCGTTCTCCGGCCGGTCGGGGTCGTTGTCGCAGGTGGCGATCTCCAGCGGGCCGAGCCGCAGCACGCCGTCCCCCCTCTCTCCTCGGTCCTCGTGGAACTGCCTTCGCAGCCGGGTGACGTGGACGCTCCGCACGCCCGGCACCGCGGCCGCGACGGCGACCAGGCGGCTGAGCCGGACCGGTTCGCCGAAGGTGAGCGCGTCCGGGTGGAAGAAGCCGAGCCGTCCGCCGGGGAGGCGGCCCCGGCCGAGTACGCGGTACAGCTCGGCCAGGATCTGCCCGTGCTGGTGGCCCGGGACCGCGCAGACCCGCAGCGCGATGTCGAGCGGCACCGGCCGGGCGGCGCCGACGACGAGGTCGTGGCCGATACGGCGGTACGCCTCCAGCGCCCAGGTCACCTCGGCGAGCAGGCCCGCGGAGGGTTCCCCGGTGCCGTACGCGTCCACGGCGATGTGGGCCTCCTGGCCGCTGCCGGTCCAGCGGAGCGTGGCGGCGGCCCGCTGGACGCCGGGCAGGGCGGCGGCGAGGGCCGCGTAGTCGTCCGCGGTGACGGCGCGCAGCCTGGTGCGGCGCAGGTCGAGCGGGGCCGACTGGCGTACCTGCTCGACCGGTTCGGGTTCCGTACCGCCGGTGGCGGGCAGCGGGTTGCGTACGCCTGCCACGGGCGGGTGCTCGCAGTCGGCGGTGAGCAAGAGGTGGTTGACGGCCTCCGCGCCCACGTTGCCCGCGGTGCCGCCGCCGAGCCGGTAGCGGAGTTCGAGCCGGGTTCCGGGGGTCGGCCTGGCGGCGTGCCGGCCGTCGCCGAAACGCAGGGCGAGGCGTCCGTCGTCCCGCAGTTCACCGACGAAGTGGCGGTCGCGGGGGGTGCTGTCGAGGAGGTCGCGGCGTGGCTCCCAGGTCGTGCCGCCGCGACGGCTGTTGTGGCCGCCGTGGCCGTCATGACCCTCGTGGCCGTCATGGCCGTCATGGCCGTCATGGCCCTGGTGGTCCCGGTGGCTCTGGTGGCCGTCGTGGCCTTGGTGCAGCTCGTGCAGCCGGACGGCGGGCAGGGCCTGTCGTGGGTCGGGCCGCAGGGCCGCCGAGGCGGGGCCCCGCAGGACCTGTTCACCCGGGTGCAGTCCGTCCGCGTACGCGGGCCCCCAACTGTGCGCGATCTCCCAGGCGATGTGTCCGTCGAGGACCGTGCCCGCGCGGGCCCGTGCCGTGAGCACCTCGACGCGCTGGAGCTTGGCGTGGAGCAACCGGTCGCTGCGGAAGAGCAGTTCGCGCAGGGCTCGGACCGGGTGGCGGCGCAGTTCGAGCCGCTCCAGGACCTTCAGGCCGTAGAGCACGGTGAGTTCGGCGATCTCCTGTTCGCCGAGCCCGTCGCGGTCGCGGGCGCTGCGCCACAGTTCGGTGAGCCGCTGCTCGATCCGCCCCGGGATGGCGGCGATCCGCTCGGCCTGGCCGGTGGCGACGGCCCGGGGGTCCGGGAACGGCACGGCCTGTGTCACGGGTGAGTGGCCGAGCACGGGCCGGAAGCGGGGTGCGATGCCCGGGTACACGGACTGGGCGAGCAGGGTTCTGAGGGCCGCGGCCTGGGCGTACGCCGTGCCGGGCACGACCCGCCCCTCGCTCTGCTTCCCCTTGCGGCCGGGGCGCCGTCCGGTGAGTTCCAGGCCGAGTCCGGCGCGCACGGTCGCGTCCTCGCCGACGACGTCGAACAGCTCGCGGATGTCGCCGGGGGTCAGCGGTTCGCCGCGCTCCCCCTTGTCCGTGAGGGAGTTGATGAGCCGGGCGGGCGCGTTGCCCTCGTCGGGGTCGGCGCAACCGAACGCCGGGGCGCCGCAGGAGCCGACGACGGCGGGACCGGGCGGTACGGTCACCGTCTCCGTCTCCGTCACCGTCTCCGTCGCCGTCTCCGGGATGCCTTCGCCGCGCGGGTTCAGTGAGCGGCCGTGGTCGACGAGGACGACGTTGCCGCGGGCGACCGTCACGTCCTCGACGGGCTCGCAGCCGCGTCCGCCGCGGGTGGTGAGGCAGAGGGGGAAGCGCAGCGCGTCCTGGGCGGCCCAGGTGACCTCCAGGACGGGCTGGTCCTCGATCCGGTCGACGGCGGGGGTGACGGAGGTCAGCCGGACCACCTGCCGGTGGGCGGGGTCGGCGTCGCCGGGGGTGCCCGAGCGCGGCCCCTTCACCTCCTCCACGACCAGCAGGTCACCTGCCCGCAGCGCGAGTCGGCGTTCCTCCCGGGTCTCCGTGTCGCGCCACTCGTCGCGCAGGGTCGCGGCCGTCGCGCCCCTGGGCAGGGAGCGCACCTCGCCGCCCCAGGTCCACAACCGGATCGCGTTGTGGGCGGACCGCAGCTCCAACGGGTCGGTGGCCACGACCGGTTCGAAGACCTCCACGGAACCGCGCTCGTCGAGGTCGGTGAGGTCTCCGTCACCGATGACCGTGCCGGGCGCCGGACGGTCGTGCGGGTCGAGTGAGCGGACGTCGACGGAGGCGAAGCGGTATGTGCCCGGGAGCAGCGTGTGCTCGCCGGCGGTCTCCACGGTGACGTAGGTACGGGCGTTGCAGCCGTCGTGCATCGCGTAGTCGATGAGCCGGACGTGCCGGCGGACCGAGACCCGGCGGCGCGCGGTGTCGAGGTACGCCTCCGTGGCGACGGCATCCTGCTGATAGCTGATCTGGTCGCCGGTGTACGCGAGCATCTCGACGAGCGTCGTGCCCAGGTCGGCGGGGTTGCGCTCGATCCAGTCGGGAGTGGTGAGGGCGAGCCGGTCGAGGAGCAGTTTGCGGATGGTGTCGTAGTCGCGGGCGGTGTAGTCGACGACGGGCGCCTCGGGGAAGTCCCGCGTCCCGTGGGGCGAATCCGCGCCGTGCTCGTCCGCGCAGTCGAAGGGGGTCGGGCGGTCGGGCCGGAAGGCGAAGGAGGCGCTGTGATAGCGCTGGTCGAAGCCGCGGTACGGCTCGGTCCCGGGACGCCCGTACGGGTCGGTCTCCACCAGGGAGAGCCGGTAGCGGGACGTGTCGCCCGCCTGGTCAAGGGTGACGTACAGCCGGTCGTCGAGCTCGGGGTCCTCCTCGCGCTCGACGCTGATGTCGACGGCCTCGATGCCAGTGATACGGCGGCCGCCGTCGATGCGTACGTTCTCGGCGCACAGGCCGTGCGGGGCCTTGCCGAGGAAGGTGACGGTGAGGGTGAGCCCGTCGTCGCTGACCTCCACCGCGTCGACTCCGTTGAGCTGGGCGGCTCTCGCCTTCGCCCGCCGGGAGGCGGTCGGGGGAGGGGTCGGGGGCGGGGTCGTGTTTGAGGTCGGGGCCGTCATGCCGCGGCCCTCCCTTCGAAGACGTCGTCGCGGCGCGTCCCGGTGGAGCGCACGGCGTAGGAGAGGTGGACCCGGATCGTGTCGTCCTCGCCCACCACGTCCAGGGCCTCGATCTCGACGAGGTCGCCGAGCCAGCGCTGCAGGGAGGCCTGCACGGACAGTTCGAGGGTGCTGGTGAGTTCGGGGCTGTGCGGCGCGAACACCAGGTCGAGCAGTCCGCAGCCGAAGTCGGGGCGCATCACCCGTTCGCCTGGGCTGGTGAACAGCACCTGTTCGATCAGGTCGCGCACGTGCTCGTCGTGGCGGGCGTGCGCGGTGCGGCCCCGGCGGTCGGCCCTGAAGGGGAACGCGATGTCGGTACGGGGGCGGGTGCGTGGGCTCATCGGACGGTCACCTTTCGCCGGTCGGCCTGGACGACGGGCGGCCCCTGCGGCACGAACGCGGCCGTGAAGCACTCGGCCGCGGAGATGTCGAGCAGGACGGGCGAGCCGCCGGCCGTCACTCCGGTGCTCCCGGCCGTCCAACGGACGGAGACACACGGCTCGGGCACTCCGTCGACGGTGTGCGGGCAGCCGGTGACGACGTACGCGTGCGCGGCCGTGGCGACGGGATGCCCGTCCATCAGCACGGTGGAGTCGGATGTGGTGGCGGTGGTGGCGCGCCCGCCGTGTGGGCAGCTGATCACGGCGCCTGCGCCGAGCAGGCTCCCGGCCGCCCCTGTCGCTCTGGACACTTGATGGTTCCCCCGTCTTCCGTTCACTGTCGTTTCCCCACCGCTGTCGCTGTCGCCGGAACTGTGGCCGTGGCTGTCGCTGTCGCTATCGCTATCGCTTCGAGAGCACGGTCAACTGGCCCTCGTTGATGGTCACTTCCTTGCCGCGCAGTACGACCTCGGCGCCCGCGCCGGTCGCGATGACCACGGCGTCCTGGGTGATACGGATGTACGCGCCGCCCTGGGCCTGTAGCAGAATCCCCTGCTCGGCGCCGGTGGTGTCGCTCATCACGAGCTTGTGCGCCAGCGGCGTCTGCACGACGACCGGCTTGTTCGGCGAGGACGCCGCCAGCTCGCGGCGCGCGTCGGGCGGCAGCTCCTCGGCGGCTCCGTACCAGCACCCCGTCCAGATGGGGAAGCTGGGATCCCCCTGCTCGAACTCCACCCAGACGCCCGCGCCGGGCGCCGGCACCACGAACTGCCCCGACTCGGGGCCGGTGAAGGGCAGGCAGGGCAGCGCCCAGGTCGACGGCTCGTCGCCCAGGACGTCAGGGACCTCGGCCCTGACGCGCCCGATCCGCAACGGATCGTCGTTGTCCACCACCCGGCCGCGGAACTTGCCGAGGTAGCGATTACCGGTTGCCGCCATGCTGAACTGCTCCTGCTCTGTCGGGTGTTGCCGGTCGCGTCACCGCGCGTCAGGGCCTGACGTAGGCGCTGCGCGCCTCAAGCCCCTCTCGCGAGACGGTGAAGTTCTGCTGGTACGAGCCCGGGCGCAGGTTGTGCGTGACGGACTTGACGTAGTAGTCGCCGTCGTACGCCCGTCCCGCGCCGCGGACGCCGACCAGCTGGCGGGGCTGGAGGATGTAGCCGTGCCGGTTGACGTCGAGCGAGCCGGAGCCCGAGATGACGTCGGCGGACACGGCGGCACGAGCGAGCAGTTCGGCCTCGGCCTGTTCGCGCTGCTGCTTGGCGGTGCCGGGGAGCGTTCTGCGTTTGAGGGCGGGTGTGGGGCGTTTGCCGAGCGGCGGGCGCAGGGGGCTGATCGGCGGCTGCGGCAGGAGCGTGGACTGGCGGGTCCCCGGGTCCTGCCAGCGGGCCTGCGGCTCTTCCCGCGCCGTCCCGTCGTACGAGAACGTCAGTTGGTCGACGGTGGAGTTGTTGTCCATGTTGACGTTGAGGGCGTGCTGGCGGATGCCGAGGCGGATCTCGGGTCCCCAGCGGGCGGACGACTGGCCCGGGGTGGGGCCGGGCTCCAGATAGAAGGTGTAGCCGTTGGCGCGGGCCAGCTCGGTCACGTACTGGAGGTCGGTGCCCGTCTGGTAGTGGACACGGAGGTCCTGGTGCGGGGGCTGGCTCACCTTCTCCTTGTAGACATCGGGCCGGATGCCGTAGTCGGAGTAGCGGCGCAGGATGGCCAGGACCCGGTCGGAGGGCGGGAGGTTGGGGTAGCGGTCGGTGCGCTCCTCCAGGTCCATGAGCAGGGAGAGGTCCTCGCCGGTGACGGTGAGGGTGGAGTGCCCTGGCTGATTGCTGGCGCCGACCTCCTGCCGCACGATGAGGCCGTCGAGGAGCACGTCCGCCGTGCCCTTGACGCTCACCGAGACGATGACGCGGGTCTTCGGGTCGAAGAAGCCCTCCGGGAGCAGGGTGCGGTTGATGAGCCCGTTCTTGGTGAGGTCGAAGGCGAGCTGGAACCCGCTGCGTTCGCCTGCCGTCGCGGTGATCTGGGCGGAGAGCAGGGCTTGGGTGACCTCGGCGGGGACGGGGCGGGTGAGTTTCGGTCCCATGCGGAGGGTGATGTGTACGGGGCCCTGGCCCACGGGGACGTCAAACACGCCGCTCTCCCCTACCGCCGGGAAGCGGAACCTCGATGACCTCGCCGGCCTCGTCGGTCAGCTCCCGCGGGTCGAGTACGGGGTTGGCGTCGGCGATCTGCCACCACTGGGCCGGGTCGCCGAAGTAGCGCCGGCCGAGGAGGTCGGGGCGGTCGCCGGTGCTGACGGTGTGGTCCTGGCCCTCGTCGCCGGGCTGATCGGGCTGGTCGGGCTGGTCGAGCGGGGGCAGCAACCGGCGCTTGGTGTAGCGGACTTCGGTGCCGTCGGGCCTGCGGTGGATGCCGATCTCGGCGTCGTGGTAGCGGCTGGAGCGGGGGTAGGGGTGGGCGCCCGGGATGGCGTCCAGGGCGTTCTCGTAGGGCTCGATGTCTGCCATGGCCGCTGCCTCAGCCCCTTCCGCTCAGGGTGACGCCCGTGCCGGCGCCCGTGCCGAAGCCCGTGAGGCCGAGTCCGCCGAGGCTGCCGCGGCGGGCGGCTGCCGCGAGGCGTTCTTTCTGGGCGAGGTGGGCCATGTAGAAGTCGGCGCCCAGGTGCCCGGCGGGCAGGTCGCTGACGGTGAGGACCTTCAGCCCGATGGAGAGGGAGGCCCGGATCGGATTGAGGTTCACGTCGAAGGCGGACTCGTTGATGGACAGCTCGGTCAGCCGGACGGGCATGACGCGCTTACTCCCCCAGGTGAACAGCGTCAGCGGCATCTCGATCGGGCTGATCTCGATGGCCCCCTTCTGGGAGAGCTTGGTGGCGTCACGCAGCTGCTGGGTCGTGGGCTGCACCAGCATTTCGAGGGTGGCGAGCTGGGGGTGGATGCCGTCGGGTGCGGCGACCTCGAACTGGTCGGTGGCGTCGATCTCGGCGGTGAACTTCCAGGTCTCCTGGGCGGGACCCTTCAGCCGCAGGGCCTCATTACGGTCCCCGGACCCGCTTCCCCCGCCGCCGGAGTCGCCGCTGCCGCCGGCGGACTGGGGCGAGAGGGAGCGTTCCAGGGTGTCGGGGTTGAACTGGAGCACGATGACGCGCTGGGGGGTGCCGCGGTCGGGGTCGATGACGACGATTCCTGAACGGATGGGTTTGGGGATGTCGGCGTAGCGGGTCATGTGCGGGCCTCCAGGCGAGCCTGCAAGGGTGCGTAGTCATGCCCTGGGAACAGCTCGGGGAACACGTCGAGCATGGTCCTCATGCGACGGGAAGCAGTTTCGAAGTCGTACGTCTCCTTCAATTCCTTCGTGATGTCGCAGAAGAGGAACTGCCATCCAGAAGTTCCCTTGGTGAGAATGAGGGTGTCCAGGTACTCCTGGTAGTTGATATCCATACGGTGGGTGCCAAGGCCCAGGTGGAAATACCACAACTCCGGGTCCGAGGTGTCAGGCAGCAGCCTGATGGCTGCCTGGTGGCCCGTTCCGCTTTCCGGCTTGTCGTCGATCACGCGAAGCTCTGAGTGGAGTTGGCGCTCGGCATGGGAGGAGCTGCTCACGGAGAACGGGGGTGGAGTCGCGGCGAGTGCGTCCGGAAGGTTGGTGATGCGGAACTCCCCGGTGAGTTCTGCGTGATCCTCTTCGAGGCGCCAGCAGGTCCAGAGACAGTTGAACCGCACGTAGCTCCGGTGGAAGTAGGGGGCCAGCTCCATCCCGTACTGCTCGGCGATCACCCGAAATGTTGCCCCGGGGTCCTCGTCGAGGCCTGCGATCCCCTCGTCCACCTCCTCCAAGATGGAGAGACGTTCATTTTCGCCGATCTCCTCCTGCATTTGCGTGAGTCGACGTTCGTACGGTGTGAGATGACGCATGCTGCCTCTTTCGCGCGCGACTGCTGCTTCCTGTACCTCTACTTGAAGGTGAGGCGGGAAGGGTTCTCTGCTTCCAGCCTTCTGAGCGCCTGTATGAAGTCGGTGTAATCCGCCAGCGGCCTCCCGCGCTTCACTACAGGAGCATTTCCGCGGTCATCCTCTCCCTTCCCCTCGCGATGATCCAGGCGCTGCTGAACTTCAGTCACCGAGTTAAAATGCCTGTCCCTGGCAAGGTCCTTGACAGCCTTGATGAGGTTGTCGGTCGCTCCCGTCTGCTCCTTGTACAGCTTCGCCGATTCCTTGGGGTCATTGATGCGCAACTGCCAATTCATGCCGCGCGGCAGCGGAATATTACTTTCCTTCAGTGACTTGATGGCGCCCCTTTCCTTCCACCCGCTGCCGGTCTTCTGGTACGTGCCATATCGGGCCGAAATGGAGGTCGGGAAATATTCGTTGGGGCTCGGGTGGAACCTGACCTGTGTTTCGTACCAGATCATCTTGCCGTCCGGCTTCCTGGCCGAGTCGGCCGGGTGCTCGATGTTGGTCTTGAACTCGTTGTTCACGCGCAACGGGGCCGGGACCAAGTTGGATCCGGATGCCAGTCCGCCAACGGGAGCGGGTATCAGGTGCATACGCAGAGTCCAGTCCGGTGCCCGGTACAGACCAGCGCTGTAGCCGAGTGGATCGCCCTTCTTGTGGCTATCGGACTCCTCTCCCCGGGGAGAGGTCTTCTGGAGATAGTGCACCTTCGCGTCGAGTGCCCGAACTCCATCGATAAATGGCGGGTAAATCGTCGGAGGCAGTTCGGTTTCATCCCCGCCGGTGCGTTGGGCCATGCGCTGAGCCAGAATCACCATCCGGTCCCGGAGTTTCTTGTACTGGTGGCCTGTGGCTGTGGTTCCGATCCTCCTCTCACCCGATTCCACGGTGGATTTACGAGGTGACAGGGCGTTCTGCGTGGTTTCCACCTCGTCGTGGAGGTCCAAGGCAACCTGGAGGGCTTCCTCCTGATGCTCCTTCTCGGGTGAGGTAAGGTCCCGGATCTCCGTCTGCCAGTCGTTGAAGTACTTGGTCATCGACTGCGTGTCACTGTGCACGCCGAGATCGGCGCTCTTCGTACGTCCGTTGAAGAACAGCGTGTGGAGCTCTCCGCTCTCCGTCCGGAAGCGCACCCGCGGTAGCGGCGGCGCCGGCTGAGACCCCTTGTCCTCTTCTTTCCTGATCTTTTCCTTTGCGGCCTTGCTCTTCGGCCGCCCGGGCTCGTCCTTGTCCTTGCCGTCCTTGTCGGGGTCCTTGCGTCCCTTGCCGTCTCCGGCGTTGTCCTTCTTGCCGCCGTCCGGGTCGTTCTTCTTGCCCGGACTGTCCTTCTTGGAATCAGGTTCGTGACGCTTGTTGTTGGGGTCCGCTCCCTTGCCCTCGTTCCCCTTGGTCTCGTCCTTCCTCGTGCCCTCCGGCCCGTCCTTCTTGCTCGGGTCCGGCTTCGGCTTCGGCGACGGAGTCGGCTTCGTGTCCTGCTTGTCCTTGTCGGACTGCTGGTCCTTGTCCTTCGGCTGGCCGTTCTTGTCCTTGGACGTGGGAGGCGTCGGCTTGGTCGACTCGTTGCTCGGGGTGTTGTTCTTGCCCTCGGTCTTGTCGTTCTTGTTCGTGGGGCCCTTGGGCTTGGGGGACGGAAACTGAGTGTCCTTGGGCTTGGCCGGCGCGTCCTGGTCCTTCGGCTTGGTCGGGCCGTCCTTGTCTTTGGGCCTGACGGGAGGGGCCTGGTCCTTCGGCTTCCCAGGACCGGCAAGGTCCTTTGGCTTGCCCGGCGTGTCCTCGGACTTCTTCCCGGGTGGCGTCGTGGCCGTCTGCGTCTTGGGGGGTGTCGACGAGGGCGCACCCTTGTCCCCGTCCTTGTTGGACCCCTTGTCGTCCCCGCCGCCCTGCCCGTCCTTGCCCTTGTCCGTTCCGCCGCCCTTGTCCTTGCCCATGTTGGCGGCGACGCCCTTGAGCCGCTTGCCCACCTTCGACACGTACTTGCCGATGCCGCTGAGGATCAGTTCGTAGGCCATTTCCAGCAGGACGACGATGCCCGCCGCTATCGCCTTGGCGAAGAGGACGCCCGCGCCGCCCTGGCGTACGGACTTCAGCCAGGTGATGACCGCACCGATGGCCTTGAGGATCTCGCCGAGCGAGCCGATCGCGGCCTGGATGGCCTCCAGGATGGCCGCGCCCCAGCCGGCCCCCGGGATCAGCTTCGCGAGGACCTTCGTGATGACGATCTCGCCGATAATGAAAGGGAGTTGGGGGACGATCGCGTCCCACACCTCCTTGGCGACCTTGTCGAGGGTCCAGCCGCCCTTCATGAGCTTGTTCCAGACGGCCTCGGTCAGGCCGGTGATCTCCTTGACCTTGTCGTTGAACCACTGCTTGACCGCGCTCTTCACCTCGTTGAAGAGGTGGTTCTTCGCTCCGTCGTACGCGGAGTTCTTCGCGCCGCTCAGCCAGCCGCCCGGGTCCGAGAGGATGTCGACCAGGATCATCATGAACTCGCCGAAGGCGGCGATGAACTTCGTCGCGAAGTCGAGGACCGCCTTGAGGGCTTCCTTGCACGCCTTCAGGACGTCCAGGAGCATCTTCTTCAGGACGTTCAGAATGTCGCTGAGAAGCTTCGCGATGGACTCCAGCAGATCGTTCATGATCTGCCTCAGCCGCGTGGCGAGCGTGTTGACGAGCGCGATCGCCGCCTTGATGAGGTCCGCGACGAACTTGCGTATGCGGCGGGCGATCTCGATGACCGCTTCCACCAAGGCCGTGACGAACTCGATCAGGTCCTCGATGAACTTCTTGATCAGCTCGACGATGCCCTTGCGGGCCGCGTTGATCCAGCCCTCGACCGTCTCCTTGAAGCTCTTCAGCGCCTCGACGATCGCCTCACGGGCGTCCTTGATGATCTGGACGACCTTGTCCCGCAGCTCGATGAACTTCTCTTTGATCCAGTCGAGCGTCTTGGAGAGCCAGCCCTTGGAGTCGTCGACCTTCTCGTCCTTCTTCTTCCCTGCCTCCTCCTCGGCCTTGTTCCCCTTGTCCTTGATGTCCTTGTCGCTGGTCTCCTTCTCCTTGCCGACGTCCTTGTCGGTGTCCTCCTCCTCCTTCTTGACGTCGTCGCGGATCTTCGTCTCGCGGTCGGACTTCTTCGTGCCGAGCTTCTTCAGCTCTTCGTCCTGGTCCCTGGTCCAGTCGGCGCGCTGCTTGTCCACGTCCGTCAGGACGCCCTCGCGTCTGCCCGTCTGCTCCTTGGTGTTGGCCAGGACTTCCTTGTCGACCTGCCGTTTGTGCTTGTCCTGGGACGTGCGGGTGTCCTGGGTCTTCTTCTCCCGGCTCCTGCCCATGTCCTGGCGGCCGTCGCTCAGGGCCTGCTTGAACTGTGGCTTCCGCTCGTGCTCGGCCACTTCCGAGGCCGCCTCGGGAGGCACCGCACCGGTGCTCGCACCACCGCCGCCGACCTGGGACTTGCCGCCCTGCTGGGTCGGCACCTTCCCTTCGAGCCGTTCCTTCGGCGCGTCCGGGTAGATCTGGTCCTCGCCCATCTTGCGACCGGCGTCGTCGGCGCCGGTCTCGGCGGCCTCCTGGCTCTTGTCGTCGGTGTTGCCGCCCTGTTCGTCGGTCTTGTCCTCGGCCTGGCCCTTCATGTCGACGCCCGGGGCGGCGCCGTTCTGCGCCTCCTTCATGGCCTCGTCCTTGGTGGGCATCCCGGCGAACTGCGCGGCCAGGTCCTCCGCCGTCACATCGAAGCCGAGCCAGTCGCCGATGCCGCCGATGACATAACCGGCCATCATCCCGACCTGGTCGAAGAAGTCCGGCTCCTCCATCTCCTCGGCGTCGATCTTGCCTTCGGGCTTCTTCTCGCCCTTGACCTCGGCCTTCTCGTCCTTCGCGTCATCGGCGCGACTGGCCTTGTCCTCGTTGTACTGCGCCGCTTCCTCGGAGTCGGGCGCGCCGTGCAGGGTCCTCGGGGCACCGGACGGGCGGTCCATGGCGGGCGGCCTGGACGCCAGTTGCCTGTGCTCCTTGCCGACGTCCTTGTCCACGGCTCCGCCGACGCTGTCCATCGCCTCGACGGCCTGGTGCGGTTTGAGGTTCGACGCGGCGGAGAGGCCCTCCTCGGGGGAGACACCGGAGAGGTTCGGCGTCGCCTTGGACGCCTTCTTCCCCTTGGGTGCGCTCCCCTTGCCTCCACCCTTCGATCCGCCACCGCCACGGCCACCACCGCCGCCACCGCGCGCGGCCGCGGGAGCGGACCGGGAGCCGGAGTCGTCCCCGCCCCCGGATTCGGCCGTGCTGTCCGCCCTGCTCTCCTGCTGCGGGGCCTGTTCCTTCGGCTCCTGCGTACGCGAGGGAGAACGGGACTCCGTACGTGAGCCTGAACCTCCGCCGGATGAAGCAGAGTCACCGCCGTCCGAGGAAGGCCGGCCGGCCGTCGAGCCCGACGACGGTGCCGCATCGGTATCGGCCGAGCTGTCGGCGTCGGTCGTCCCGCCGCCCGACGCGGAACCGTCCGAAGTGCCGCTTCCACCCTGGTCCTTGGGCCCCTTCGACTCCTGCGGGCCAGGGGACTCCTCGGCCTTCGCCGCTCCCACGGCACCTTCGGCACCGTTCTTGGCCGAGTCCGCCGGAGACCCGGTGGCCGAGGTGTCGGAGCGGGCCTGCGCGGAGTCCTTGGCGCCGCCCGACGCCTTGTCGCCCGGACCGCCCGCGGTCGGCGTGCCCTTCTCCTCCTTGGCGGCCTGCTCGGCCGTGTTGCCGCCGGTCTCCTTCGAACGGTCCTTGGCCTCCTGCGTGGTCGCCTCGGCGGCGACCGGACCGGCCTTGGGGTCGTCGCCCTGCTTGGGGTCCTTGGAGGCGACGCCCGGCGCGGGTTTCGGCTCGGACCTCTCCTCGGGGTCGAGTTCGCTCTCCGTACGGCGGCCCTGCGCCGCCGCCTCCTCCTCTGCGCCCGGTACGGGCGGGGAGTCCTCGGTGCCCGGGTCGTCCTTCTCCGCCGCCGCCTCGCGCTCGGCGTCCTCCTGGTCCTCCTGCTCACGTTCCGCATGGACCTTGTCGGCCTTGGTGGGTGGCGGGGCAGGGAAAGAGGGGATGGTAGTGGGCGGGGTGGAGTTCGCGGCGGACTGATTGATCTGGTCGGAGGTCGGTACGTTCGACACGTCGAGGTCCTGCTCCGGCAGGAAGTCCTCCGGCCTGAGCTTGATGTCCCAGGCACTCTCCTCCCCGCCGCCGACCTCCACCTCGGAGTCACCGCCCTGCCCTGCGGACTCCTCCCGCTCCTCCTCGTCCTCCTGGTCCTGGGCGCGGGCTCCGTCCAAGGTGCTGGTCCGGCCGGGGAACTCCGCCGCTCTGCCCGCGTCCCCGGGGATGCCCTCGTCGCGGCCCGGCTCGTCCTGCCTGGCCGCCTCGGCCGCTGCGGCGCTCTCGCGGGCCTCGGCGGCGGCCTGGTCCTCGGCCTCGCCGCGCGGGCCCTGGGCCTCCTCCTGGCCGGCTTCCTTCTTGGCCTTCTCCTCGGCCTGCTTCGCCTCGGCCCGGTCGCCGTCCTGCTTCCCCTTGTCCTGCTGCCCCTGTCGCCCCTGCTGTGCCTGCTGTGCCTGCGGTCCGTTCTTCTCCGCGCCGGACTTCCCGCCCTGCTTCCCGGCCGCCTGAACCCCGGCCTGCGCCCCGGCCTTCCCGCCCGCCGAGGCCTCCTGCCGCGCCGGCTGCTGCCCCGACTGCGCGGCGGGTGAGGTGGGGGTGGGCTGCTCGCCGTCCCCCTTGGGGCTGGACGCGTCCCCGCCCGTCCACGCGGCGGGCCCGTATTCGCCCTCGGCCTTCCCGGCGTACGTGCCCGGAGTACCGCCCTGCGGGATCGTGCCGCCCGCGTTCTCCGGCGTACTGCCCGCGGCGGAAGCGGTGTCCCCTTCCGCGGCCTGTTTCTCCGGGCCGGGAGCGGGCCCCGTCCGCTCGGTGCGCAGCCGCTCCTCCTGAGCGGCCTGCTGCTCCTTCTCCCGCTCCGCCCGTACGTCGTCGGCCGCGTCCTCCTCGACCTCCGGAGCGAGGAGGCCACGCTGCCGGGCGGTGGCCTCGCTCTCCGCCCGGCCGTCCTCGTCCATCTCCGTGGCCAGGTCCACCACGAAGTCGTGCTCGGAGGTGAGCAGCCGGTGCTCCAGTCGGTCCAGTACGCGCTCCTGAAGCTCCTCCGAGAGCTGGGCCAGGGAGGCGCGGACGCGCTGCGCGCTGTCCGTCGGGTCGGCACGGAGCGACCGGACGACCGTGTTGACGAGGCGGTCGACCAGCGTGGCGGGGTCGAGGTGCTCCAGCCGATTGCGGTCTGCGTCGACGGTGGTGTAGCGCATCCACGCCGGGGTGTTGGCCTCCGGGGCGACCTCGGGTGCCTGCTCGCCGCGCGCCACGGCCTGGGCGGTCTCCTCGGCGGCACGCTCGGCCGGCTCGTGCGGCGCGCTGACCTGGCCCAGGTCGCGGCCGGCCATCAACGTGCCGCTGGCAAAGGGGTGTTGGATCGTATGCAGCAGCTCATGCGCGAGCAGGGCGCGGCCCTGCTCCGTGCCCGGCTGGAACCGGCCCTCGCCGAAAAAGATGTCCTGGCCCACCGCCACCGCGTCCGCACCAAGCATGCCGGTAAGGGCACCCGCGTCGCGGTCGGTGTGCAGGCGTACGGAGCCCAGGTCGTGGCCGAGCTGCTCCTCCAGCTCCCGGCGCACACCGGCGTCCAGCGGCTGCCCGGCCCCGCTGACCATGTCCTTCGGCTCGGGCGCACGGTTCTTCGCCGCGCGCTCCTTGCGTTTGCGGCGGCGCTCGGCGGCGGCCTGCTCGGCCGCTTGGGAGTCCTGAGTGGCGGAGGTCGTCATCGCGTCACCTCTCCACGGCCCGAGAGCCCCGCGTGCACCGCGCGGGCCAGCTCCTGGCCGAGGCGGCGCGCGGACAACCCGGCGGGCATCGGGGGCAGTCCAGACACCCCGTCCACCGACACGGCGCCGTCCGCGGCCAGCGGCACCCCGTGTTCTCGTACGAGACGGGTCAACTCCCGCTCGAACGACGCCGATACGCGCGACGGGTCCACGGACGAGCCGAAGCCGTCCAGGACCAGCTCGCCGATGTCGACGTGAATCTCGCGCGGCTCGGGACGACCGGCCGCACTCTCCCGAGGCGGCCTGTTCACACCCATCCCCGGACCTCCCCCGGCGTCAGGGATCGCTCCAGTTTCAGGTACTCGGTGCGGGCCGCCGCCAGCATGTGCCGCATCTGCAGGCGGTCGCCCTCCTCGGCGGCCAGGAAGGCGCCGGAGAGGGCGATGTTGCGGATCGAGCCTCCCGCGACGGTCAGTCGGGCCAGCAGCTCCGGTTCGATGCCCTTCACCGGGGTCTGCGGCGGCAGCACTCGGCGCCAGATCTCGGCACGCTCGTGCTCCGCCGGGAACGGGAAGTCGACGACGAAGCGGATCCGTCGCAGGAACGCCGTGTCCAGGGCCTTCTTCATGTTGGTGGTGAGGATCGCGAGGCCCCGGTACGCCTCCATGCGCATGAGCAGGTAGCTGACTTCGAGGTTGGCGTACCGGTCGTGGCTGTCCTTGACCTCGCTGCGCTTGCCGAAGAGGGCGTCGGCCTCGTCGAAGAGGAGGAGTGCGCCTCCGGCTTCGGCGGCGTCGAATACCTTGCGCAGGTTCTTCTCGGTCTCGCCGATGTACTTGCTGACCACCTGGGACAGGTCGACGACGAAGAGGTCGAGGCCGAGTTCCTTGGCCATGACCTCGGCGGCGAGCGTCTTGCCCGTGCCCGAGCCGCCCGCGAAGAGCGCGGTGACTCCGAGGCCCCGGCGCAGGGTCGCGGCGAAGCCCCACTCCTGGTGGACCGTTGCCCGCTGCCGTACGTGCGCGACGATCTCCCGCAGTACGCTCGTCTGCCGCTCGTGCAGCACCAGGTCGCCCCAGCCCGCGTCCGGCTCGATACGGCGGCCCAGTTCGTCCATGCCGACCCTGGCCTCGTTCATCCCTGCACGCCATGCGAGTCGGCCGGCGTCCTGTTCGTCCGCGACGGGGCGATCACGGCGTACGGCGGCGGCAGCGGCTCGTACGACATGGGGCGGCAGCTGGAACTGCGCCACCAGCGACCGCAGTTCGCTCTCACCTATGTCGGCGACGCCCTCGAACGCGTCTACCCACACGCCGAGTTGCTCCTCGTCGTCCAGATGCGGCACGGTTACCCGCTCGCCGTGCGGCCGGTCCGTCCGCCGCGGATCGTGACTCGACACGACGACGGGTACGGCGACCCCGGCGAGGAACGCATCGGTCGCCGCGCGCTGGTCGCGGTCGAGTTCGCCCGCCTCCACGAGCAGGGCGGCGGGCAGCAGGATCGCCTCGCGCTGCCACAGCCGGGCCAGCAGGTCGCGGTCGCCGGGGGCGGTCGGGATGTCCTCGGCGTTCATCGCGTACAGGGCGAGCCCGGAGCGGCCGGCCGCGGCGGCGGCGATGTCGGCCCGGCTGCGCAGGTCGCCGCCGACCACCTCGACGAGCAGCGGTGCGTCGGGCCGCGCGCCCGTCGTCCAGCCCGCGGCGACCCGGCTCGCGGCCAGCTCGTACGACGGCGGAAGCTCCTCGGGGACCGGCGTGCGGCGCAACTGGCCGTGCAGGCGCGCGTCCAGATAGGGCGAGCCGAGAAGGAAGTGCAGGACACGTTCGTCGAGCCGCAGCCGGGACAGGGTCAGGGACTGCCGTGATTCGTCGGCCGGCTCTACGATCCGCCAGCGGCGCAGGGGCGCGACCGGGGTCAGCGCGCTCCAGTGCGGATCGGCGAGTGCGGCAAGGGCAAGCGAGAACGTGGGGTACGCGCGCTCCGGGTCTCCGCTCGCCGCGGCACAGCGGGCGGCGGTCGTGGTGTCCAACTCGCAGGCGGCGGTGAGGAGTACGAGGTCCCGCTCGAACGGGGTCAGCCCGAAGCAGCCGACCAGCGCGTCGAGGGGGCCCGCCCCCGGACCCGCCGCACCCGCAGAACCCGCAGAACCGCCCGGGCCTGAATCCGGGCCGGAGTCCGGGTCTGTGGAGGTGCCCGCAGAGGTGCCCGCCGACTCGTTCACACGGGACCCGTGGGACCCACGGGACCCACGGGCCGCGTGCGCGTCGACGCGGGCGAGGACGCGCCGGATCTCCGAGGTCAGCGTCGGGCTGCCGGCCCCTGTGTTCTCCTCGCCCGGCCCGTCTCCGCCCATGCCCTCACCTGCCCCCGTCGTCCGCATCCCGCCTCACCGTTCCGTGCGGTCGGGACCGCCGTCGGCTGTCATGGAGTCCGTCGGGGGCATGGACGTCGGGGTCGCGGGCGTCGCGCCCTTGGCCGCGCGGCGCGCGGACCTGCCTGCCTGGGTCGCCTGGGTCGCCTGAGTTGCCTGGGTTGCCTTGCTGGGCTGCGCCCCCTTGCGGGTACGGGCCGCCGCCTTGGCCGCAGCCTTCACCGGCGCCTTCCCGGAGGTCGTTCCGGTCGCTGTCCCAGTCACAGTCCCGATCGAGGTCCCAGTCCCAGTCGCGGTCGCGGTCTCGGCCGACGTCCCGGCCGACGTCCCGGCCGGTTCCTTCGCGGCGGTGGTTTTGACGGGTGCGCCGCCGTCCGGGGCGCCGGGTGCGCCGGACGCGTCACCTGCCCCGGGTGAAACCGGCCCATCGGGCCCCCCGGGCGCACCCGGCGCTCCCGGCGCGCCGAACGGCAGTACCCGTACCGTCGACCGCTCCACCGGCTTCGCCACCACCGGTATCTCGCGGCCCTCGATCAGGACGAGCGCCGCCTGGTAGACCACCGAGAGGGTGTACGGGGTCTGGTGGAGCATCCCCCAGAGCTTCGAGGTCTCGTCGATGTCCATCACCGTGGGCGTGAACCGCACCCGCTGCGCAGCGTCGGCGAGGTCACTGTCCGCCAAGTACGGCTTCTCCCCCGCCAGTTCGATGATGTCCAGCGGCAGGACGGGGATCTCGTGCAGCGTGCGCACGACGGAGCCGATCAGCCGATGGCCCACCAGTTCCGTCTCGTCGCCGTACGCGCTGATGAGGAAGTGCAGGTCAAGCGCCGTCGCGGCCCGCTTCAGCAGCGTGCCGTCGGAAGCGCGCGTCGGCAGGTCGGTGCCGCGCTGCGAGGTGTTGGGGGTGACCTGGTAGAGGAAGACGGTGATCGTGGGATCGGCGGGCGGGTCGGCCGACGGCTTGCGCGGCTCGACCTTGACGGCCATGTCGATCCCGGGCTGCAGGTTGGCCTCGATCAGCAGGGCGAGGGCCTGGGTGACGTGGGCGATGGCGAGTGCGTTGCTCATGACGTCAGTTCCTCAGTCCCACTGGTCCGCGGTTCCTTAGCCCCACTGGTCCGCCGCTCCGCCGGTCGGCTTGTCCCTCGACCAGTCGGTCCGTCTGTCGTCCGGTCCGCGGATCGGTCGCCCGTTCCGCGTGTCCCCGCGTGCTTCACTCGCGCCCCCTCGCCAAGTAGTCCGCCAGACTCACGGTCGCCGCCGGTCGCCCGGGAGCGGCGGACCGACGGCTGCCGCCGGCCGGGGCCGCACCCGCCGCCGTCACTTCGAGGCGCCCGATCTGCACCTGAACCACCTGTTCGCCGCCACGCCCGGACCGTCGGCCCGTGGCCTGCCGTACGGCGTCGCGGGCCGCCGCCGTGTCCGCGGCGCTGGGTCGCGGCGCGGTGGACCCGGCAGCGGGGTGAGCGACGGCCGTGCCCGAGGGGAGGGGCACGGACACCGCGCTCGGGGTGGAAGCCCGCTCCGGCTCGCCCCGTCCGGCGGGACGCCGCACGACGTCGGGCGCCGGCCGCAATGCCCGTACGACCTCGGCGGCGGGCCTCAGCAACGGCGCCTCGGGCAGTCCCCGCGGCTTGGGCCGGGGCGTCGGCTCCTCGGACACCGGCCGCCCGGCCTGTACGACGGTCCGCTCGCGCTCTGTACGGAGCTGGACCTCGCGCACGGTCGGGCTCACCAAGTCCGGGCCCCACGGGCTCTGTTGGGGTGCGGTCGGCCACAGTGCTCCCGCCGTGTCCGGCTCGGGCGCGGTGGCCCGTACCGCCTCGGCCCGTTCGAAGGGGCCGGCCAGTCGCGGTCGCAGCCGCACCACGTCCGCGGGCGGCACGGCGGCCGGGGTGTGCCGGGCGAGCAGCCGGTCGAAGAAGTCGGGCGACCTTGACGCCCGCTCCTGCTCGGGGCGTCCGCCCAGGGGGTCAGACATCGGCACACAGCTCCAGGTAGTAGCGGCGCCGCAGCGGGCTCAGCGCCAGGATCTCCGGCTCGCTCCAGCCGTAGGCGGTGGCGAGCAGATGGACGTCGAGGAGCACGTCGCGCGCCCATGCGTCCAGTTCGGTCCACAGATAGGAGGCGATGTCGAGTTCGGCGCGGGTGGCCGCTCCGCACTCGGGGCAGTTGACGTTGAGCGTGAGATCGGCGCCCGGGTCGGCCTCCTGGGCGGCCTCTGCCAGCCGGCGCTGCACCTCCTCGGGCAGCGCGTCGGCGGGGACGTCGGCTCCGTGGCGTACGGCCGAGACGACGCACCGTTCCAGCAGGGCCCGGCGGGGTTCCGGGTGCCGGGCCGCCGCCGTCAGGTCGGCGGCACTCGGCACCCGGAGTTCGACCTCCCAGCCGTCCTGCGCGACCCGCACCGAGGACGGGGCGGGACTGCCTGTCGACCGGGCCAACTCCGCCGCTTCGAGGTCGAATTCCATGTCCTCGGCGCAGGCGGAACAGCCGAGGCGGACCTGCATCCGTTCGCCGAACAGAGTCCGGCGCAGTGCGAAGAGGTCCGCCTCGCGCTCGCCCACCGGCAGCGCGGACAGCGTCTCGCCCCCGGCGTCCGGGCGGGCCGCGCGGTGCAGCAGCAGGGCGCGTCCGGACGGAACCTGGGCAAGCCCGGTCTCCCAGGTGGTGAGTAGTTCGGCCGCCCGAGTGATCGTCATGCCCGCCCCCGTTCCCTACTGGCCCTACTAGAGCTACTGGCCGTACTAGCCGTTCTAGCCGTTCTGGCCGTTCTGGCTCCCCGCTGCCCCCGCAGCCCCCGCAGCCCTTGCTGTCCTAGCCGTTCAGCCCCGTCCAGCCGTCTGGCTGTCCTGGCTGTCGCGCAACCCCCCGCCGGTCAGGCGGGGTTCAGGAACGAGGGCTCCTCCGGCTCGGGCACCTCGTAGTCCCGCTCCCAGCCCTCGCATTCGAGCTTCAGCGACTGGATGGCCACCGCGTTGGCGTTGGCGTCCAGCTCGCCGAGCACCTGGTACTCGCTGGGCCAGGTGCGGTAGAGCTTGTGCGAGACGGCCACCTGCCCGGCCTCGTTGAGGACCTGGATCACGATGTCCTTGCGGAAGTCGGCGAGGGACACCTCGGAGCCGAGGCCCGCGCCGACCTGCCAGACCTTGTTGGCCCAGCGGTCGAACTCGGCGTCGTGCGTGACCCCGCGCTCCAGCGTGATGCCCTCGAACTCGGAGCGCCCCGGCGACTTGCGCGGCGAGCTGGGGTCGCCGCCGTGCCGGTGCTTGACGACCTCGGTGGTCCGCTTCAGTGGACTGATCTTGCTGATGCCCGCGACCGTGCGACCGTCCCACAGCACGAGGAACTTGAAGTTCTTGTAGGGGTCGAAACGCTGGGCGTTGACAGTGAACTCAGCCATCGGTTTCCTTCACGTTCTCCCTCGCCGGCTTGTCGGTTCTAGAGCTCGAACTGCCCGGACGTCTGCTGGATTCTGACGACCACGAACTCGGCCGGCCTGACCGGTGCGATGCCGACCAGTACGTTGACGACACCGTTCGCGATGTCCTCGTCCGTCGTGGTGTCGCGGTCGCACTTGACGAAGTACGCCTCGCGCGGTGTGCCGCCCTTGAAGGCGCCCTGCCGGAAGAGCGTGTGCAGATACGAGGAGGCGCCGAGGCGGATCTGCTGCCACAGGTTCTCGTCGTTGGGCTCGAACACGACCCAATGCAGGCCGCGTTGCAGGCTCTCCTCGACATGCAGGGCGAGCCGTCGCACGGACACGTACTTCCACTCGCTGTCGAGCGCGTCGGAGCCCTCCAGGGTGCGCGCCCCCCATACGAGCGGGCCCACCATCGGCAGGGTGCGCAGGCAGTTGACACCGAGCGGGTTGAGCAGTCCGCTCTCGCGGTCGGTGAGGTCGACGGTGAGCGAGTGGACGCCCGCGAGCCGTGCCTCGGTGCCGGCCGGCGCCTTCCACACGCCGCGCTCGGCATCCGTGCGCGCGATGACACCCGCGACCGCGCCCGACGGCGGGAAGGAACGCAGCCGGCCGGTGAGCGGGTCGGTGAGCCGCAGGTGCGGGAAGTACAGGCCGGCGTGGTTGCCGCGGACGGCGTCGAAGGCGGCGAGTCCGGCGCGGGCGGTGTCCACGCTGACCCAGGTGCCGGGCGCGTCGACGAGCAGGAAGATCCGCCGCTCCTCGCAGAGCCGCTGGGCCGCGGAGACGACCGTGATCGCGTCGTCGGCCGACTCGTACGCCGCGAGTTCCGGCAGGACGAGCAGGTTGACGTCCGCGACCCCGCGCAGCGCCTGGAGGCCGGTCTTGCCTGCCTCGCTGCCGATGAGGTCGCGCGGGCCGGGGGCCTCGCCGTCCTCGCCGTCCTCCAGCGGGAAGACGGGCGGGTTGACGGAGGCCTCAAGGCCCAGGTCGTTGGCGCACTCGCCGACGAACCGGACGACGTCGTCGGGGTCGGTGGAGCCCGCGACGACCTGTAGGCGCCTGCCGAAGGCGGTGACCTCGACGCCCGCGAAGGCGTGTCGCCCCGGCGCGTCGGGCAGCGCCCGCAGCTTGCGTTCGAGCAGCAGGGCCAACTCGGCCACGGTGGACGGGGATTCGCCGTCGCAGTCGGGGTCGAACAGCGTGAACTCGCGCTCGACGTCACCGATCTTGACCGTCAGGTCGACGGCGAGATTGGGCAGTTCGTGGCCGAACGGCTTGGAAACGGTGCCGGACGGGTCGGGCCGGCCCTCGCCCACGGCCTCGACGCGGACGAGCCGCGACCCGGCGTTGACCACCGTCGGCGCGTACCGGCCGTGCGAGGTGTCCATGGACAGCCCGGTGAAGCTCTCCCGGGCCCGGCCCTTGGCGTCGTACACCCTCAGGTTGAAGGTCTCGTCCGGGCAGGGTGTGTCGTAGTCGACGGCGACGCGCAGGCCGTTGCCCCACCCGCCGGACTCCTTGGCGTGCACTTCGAGGACCGCGCTTGCGCTGTGGCCCTCGGTGGACTGCAGGGTGACGCGGGCGGCCTTGCCGCTGTTCGCCTTGGCGACGCGGACGATCACGGCGACCGTGCCGCCGTTGCCGAAGAACTGGTGCACCGCGTAGCCGACGGCGCTCCGCGAGCTCAGGCCCCCGAAACGGCGCTCGAACTCGGTGAAGCTTGTGACGCGCACCGGCTCGTTCAGCGGGCCGCGCCGGGTGTGCCCCACGAAGGCGGTCACCGAAGTGGTGACGGTCGAGATGGTCCGTGTGCTGCTGGGAAGTTCTTCGACGTAGACGCCGGGATAAGTCGGCCTGGCAGCGTTCACCGAGGTCATCGGCGTTCCCCCTCCAAATCCATGCTCGGGCATCGGATCATATGCACCAAGAGGCGACAGAGGGGGCTTTTTTGTCCGGCGCACGCGGAGCTCCACCGGGCGCACGAGAGCACAACCGGTCCACGGCACCGCATCAGTTTCCCCCGTCAGTGCCCCGGCCGGACGGCCGTCCGGGGTCAAGCAGCACGCTTGTGACTCCTGATGCTCAAGTGCTCGATCCACCGTGCTGCCTGAGCAGTTGCGTATGCAAGGCGTGTTCACGCCACCCCTTGCGGAGATTCGGTGGAGGGCAGTGCACACAGCTCGCACACGATGTACTCGTGTCGGAGCGCCTGATTCACCGATCCGCCACAGGCCGTGGTGCAGCAGAATGGAGCGCATGTCCCGACGCACCCCGCACTCTCGCAACCAGCGCCGTTCCGCTCCCGCGCACAACCCCTCATGCCCTTGCGGTCTTGCGGAGACGTACGAGGAGTGCTGTGGCCGGTTTCACCGGGGTGAGGGTGCGGCGCCGACCGCCGAGGCACTGATGCGCTCGCGCTACTGCGCGTTCGTCAAGCGCGACGAGGCATACCTGTTGCGCACCTGGCATCCCCGCACCAGACCGACCCACCTGGACCTGGACCCGGCGACACGCTGGACGGGCCTGGTGATCCTGGCCACGACGGAGGGCACGCCCTTCCACACCACGGGCACGGTGACATTCCGCGCGACCTACGCGGGCGGCTCACTCCACGAACACAGCCGCTTCGAACGGGCGGACGGCGCCTGGGTGTATGTGGACGGAGACGTGTCCTAGGGGCGCGGGGAACGGCGCGGTCTTTCGGCTTTTGCCTTTCAGGGGGCGCAGCTCCCAGGGGGCGCGGGGAACGGCGCGACCAGCCACGACGTACCCGCAGCCGGCAGCAAGTCGGGACGTGTCAGCCCTCCGGGCTGAGAATGTCCAACTCCTGAAGCGCACCGAGCACGACCTCCCGCGTCAACGCCTCCGCCCGCACGGCGTCACCGGCCCGCACCGCCTCAGCGACCCGCACATGCAGCGTCACCGCCGCGGGGTCGGGATCCTCGAACATCACCTGATGATGCGTACGCCCGGCCAGCACCTCGGCCACCACATCCCCGAGCCGCGCGAACATCTCGTTGCCGGAGGCGTTCAGCACGATCCGGTGGAAGGCGATGTCATGGACGAGATACCCCTCCAGCTTGTGGCCGCGTGAGTGCGCCACCATGCCGAGCGCGCACTCGGTCAGTTCCGCACACTGCTCGGCCGTGGCATGCTTCGCGGCCAACCCCGCCGCGACGGGCTCCACGGCACACCGCAGCACGGTCAGCGAGCGCAGCTGGCGCGGCCGGTCGGCACCCGCCAGACGCCACCGGATGACCTGCGGGTCGTAGACATTCCACTCGTTCGCGGGACGGACGGTCACGCCGACCCGGCGGCGGGACTCGACGAGGTACATCGACTCCAGGACCCGGACCGCCTCACGCATCACCGAGCGTGACACCTCGAAACGCTGCGCCAGTTCGTCCGTGCGCAGAACGCTGCCCGGGGGGTACTCGCCCGCGGTGATCGATGGCCCGAGGCTTTCCAGTACATGGCCGTGCAGCCCCCGGCCGGGTGTGCTCATGGGTTCAGGGTACGAGGGAGAGAGCCCGAACAAAAAGTCAGACTTATACGTCACAGACTCTTGAATTCGTCTGACCTATGGGTTTCAGTGTCGTGACGGATGCGGCACCTGACATTCATCCGAATCCGATGTCGAAGAAGACAGCGAGGCAGCTATGACCACCCCCCACGTCGTTGTGGTGATGGGCGTGGCAGGCACGGGCAAGACCACCATCGGGCCCCTGCTTGCGGACCGGCTCGGCGTTCCCTACGCCGAGGCCGACGACTTCCACCCCGAGGCCAACATCGCCAAGATGTCGGCCGGTACTCCGCTCACCGACGAGGACCGCCGACCCTGGCTGGACGCCATCGGCGCCTGGGCCCACGGGCGGGCCGGACTCGGCGGCGTCGTCAGCTGCTCCGCGCTGAAGCGTGACTACCGGGACCGGCTCAGGGCGGCCGCTCCCGACGTCGTCCTCCTGCACCTCACCGGTGACCGCGAGCTCATCGAGGACCGGATGGCACACCGCCAGGGCCACTTCATGCCCACGGCGCTCCTCGACTCCCAGTTCGCCACCCTCCAGCCGCTGCAGGCGGACGAGACGGGTGTCGCCGTGGACGTCATCGGCACCCCCGACGAGATCACCGAACGAGCCGTGACGGCGCTGGACGGCCTCGCCCACTGAAAGCCCCGCCTCCCGCAGGGCGCCCCTCCCCTCTTCCCTCCCATACAAGGAAACGCACCGTGACCAGACTCAGCGTCGAGCTGCTGGCAGCGGATCCCGTCGAGCCGATCACCTCGGCGGGCCATGCTCAGCTGGGCATCGCCGTACTGGCGGGCATCGCCGTCATCGTCCTGCTCATCACCAAATTCAAGCTCCACGCCTTCCTCGCGCTGACCATCGGGTCGCTGGCGCTCGGCGCCTTCGCCGGTGCACCGCTCGACAAGGCGATCACCAGTTTCTCGGCCGGTCTCGGTTCGACCGTCGCCGGCGTGGGCGTCCTGATCGCGCTCGGCGCGATCCTCGGCAAGCTGCTCGCGGACTCCGGCGGCGCCGACCAGATCGTCGACACGATCCTCGCCAGGGCGGGCGGCCGCTCGATGCCCTGGGCGATGGTGCTGATCGCCTCGGTGATCGGGCTGCCGCTCTTCTTCGAGGTCGGCATCGTCCTGCTCATCCCCGTCGTCCTGATGGTGGCCAAGCGCGGCAACTACTCGCTGATGCGCATCGGCGTCCCGGCGCTCGCGGGCCTGTCGGTGATGCACGGGCTGATCCCACCGCACCCCGGCCCGCTGGTCGCGATCGACGCGGTCGGGGCGAACCTCGGTGTCACCCTCGCCCTCGGTATCCTCGTCGCCATCCCGACCGTGATCATCGCGGGGCCGGTCTTCTCCAAGTACGCGGCCCGCTGGGTGGACGTCCCGGCGCCGGAGAAAATGATCCCCCAGCGCGCCTCCGAGGACCTGGAGAAGCGCCCCGGCTTCGGCGTCACCATCGCCACCGTGCTGCTGCCGGTCGTGCTGATGCTGGCCAAGGCGCTGGTGGACATCGTCGTCGACGACCCGACCCACCTGGTGCAGCGCGTCTTCGACGTGATCGGCTCCCCGCTGATCGCGCTGCTCGCGGCCGTGATCGTCGCCATGTTCACGCTCGGCCGCGCTGCCGGGTTCACCAAGGGCCGGCTCTCGACGACCGTCGAGAAGTCGCTCGCCCCCATCGCGGGCATCCTGCTGATCGTCGGCGCGGGCGGCGGCTTCAAGCAGACGCTGATCGACTGCGGGGTGGGCCAGATGATCCTGGACATCTCCAAGGACTGGTCGATCCCCGCGCTGCTGCTCGCCTGGCTGATCGCGGTGGCGATCCGGCTCGCGACAGGTTCCGCGACCGTCGCCACCATCTCGGCGGCCGGTCTGGTGGCCCCGCTGGCGGCCGACATGTCGACCACGCACACGGCGCTGCTCGTCCTGGCGATCGGCGCCGGTTCGCTGTTCTTCAGCCATGTGAACGACGCCGGGTTCTGGCTGGTCAAGGAGTACTTCGGCCTGAGCGTCGGCCAGACCATCAAGACGTGGTCGGTCATGGAGACCATCATCTCGGTGGTCGCCGGAGGCCTGGTGCTGCTGCTGTCGCTTGTGATCTAGCACTCCCGCTCCGCAGGTACTCCTCAGGCGCTCCTCAGGCGCTCCTCAGGCGCTCCTCAGGTCAGGTGCTCCTCATTTGTGCAGGGCGGGTTCTCGGCGCAGGTCGTGGTGCCGTCGGGCCGGTCGAGGTCACTGTCGGCGAAGCTCCCGCTGCGGCGGGCCGCACCGGCCGAGCCGCTTTCGGTCGCCCTGCACGCGCTGCGCCGGGCGGCGACGTGCGCGGGAAGCACGTCCCGGTGACCGGTGCGGCCCCGTCGGCTGCCTGGTCGTCGCGGTGGCGAAGGCGGCGGGGCCGCGCACGTGACGGCGACCTACCTGCTGCCGCGGGCACTGGAGTACGCGGTGGCCGCGGGCGCCGACTCCGCCGTACGCGCGGACGAGCCGTCCTCGTAGGGCGCGGCGGGGCTCCTTCCCCGGCAACCTGGTGGTCGGCCGGGGGATACCTCCGGGGGGCCCGGGAGGGCTCTCCAGGGGCGTGGGGAACGGCGCAATCTTTTGCCTTTCGGCTTTCAGGGGCGCGGAGAACGGCGCGACCAGCCCCCACGACCGGCCACTTCACGCCCCAGGAACCACCGGGCCCCCTCAGAAGTCTTCCTCCATGCAAGTGATCACGCTCGCAGCGGAAGAGAGAGTCACCTTGAAAAGCTCAATCCCCCACCCCGGCCGCCGAACCGCACTCGCCCTGGGCGCCGGAGCCGCCCTCGCGACCGCCGCGCCCGCGGCCCACGCGGCCCAGGCGGCGTCCGGAGCGACCACGCCCGACATCGTCAAGGCCCTCGCCGAGCTGGAGCGGACGCACGACGCCCGCCTGGGCGTCTACGCCCGCAACACCGCCACAGGCAGAACCGTGCGGTACCGCGCGGACGAGACCTTCCCGATGTGTTCGGTCTTCAAGACCCTCGCCGCCGCGGCCGTCCTGCGCGACCTCGACCGGCACGGCGAGTACCTGGACCTGCTGATCCGGTACACCGCACAGGATCTGGAGGACGCGGGGGGCTCCCCCTTGACGGGCCGTGCGGAGAACCTCGCCAACGGCATGACCGTCGCCGCCCTGTGCCACGCGGCCATGGCGCACAGCGACAACGCCGCGGCGAACCTGCTGCTGCGCGAACTGGGCGGCCCGACCGCGATCACCCGCTTCTGCCGCTCGATCGGGGACACCACGACCCGCCTCGACCGGTGGGAGCCCGAGCTGAACTCGGCCGAGCCATGGCGTACGACGGACATCACCAGCCCCGCCGCCGCCGGGCGGACGTACGCGAAGCTCGCCCTCGGTGACGCGCTCGTGCCCCGGGACAGGCGGCAGCTGACCGAGTGGCTGCTGGCCAACACCACCAGCACGAATCGTTTCCGCGCGGGCCTGCCCGCGGACTGGGCGCTCGGCGACAAGACGGGCACGGGCAAGTACGGCACGACCAATGACGTGGGCATCGCCTGGACGCCGGGCGGGGCACCTGTCGTGCTGTCGGTCCTGTCCACCAAGTCCGACCAGTCCGCCCCGATGGACGAGGCACTCGTCGCCGGGGCCGCCGAACTCCTGGCGGCGACGCTCGCCCGGTAGCCCGTCCGGTCGGTCACGGCCGCCAGAGCGGGTGCTCCCGCTCGGCCCACTCCCGGCTGACCGAGCCCGTTCGCAGTCCCCGCCGGGACTCCGGGCGGGCGAGGGCCATCCCGATGTGACCCGCGAGGACGAGTCCGATGGTCAGCGCGAGCCAGTCGTGGACGAAGGTCGCGCTCGTGCGCCAGACCAGCGGGGCGAGGTGCGTGAACCACATCAGCAGCCCCGTGCCCACCATGACCAGGACGGCCCCGGCGATCCAGGCCGCGTACGTCTTCTGTCCGGCGTTGAACTTACCGGCCGGCCGGGATGCGGGCCGGGCGTCCCGGCGCAGCGCGGAACGCAGCCAGACCCGGTCGTGCGGTCCGAAGCGGTTGAGGAGCCGCAGGTCCGCCCGGAAGGCGCGCGAGGCGAGCCCGGCGAGAACGGGCACCGGAAGCAGCAGCCCGGACCACTCGTGCACCCGCACGACGAGCTCGCGGCGGCCGACGAGTTCGGCGAGCTGGGGCAGGTAGAGGCAGCCCGCGGTCAGCACGCACAGCCCCATCAGAAGGGCCGTGGTCCGGTGGACCCAGCGTTCGGCGGGCGTGAAGCGGCGGACCCGCAGCGCACCCGCGAGGCGCTCGCCGGCGGGCGGTGCCCCGGAGACGTCGGCCTCAGGCGGTGTCTCGGGCGGTGTCTCAGGTGGTGTCTCAGGTGGTCTCATCGTCACGCCCGTTCGAACGGCCGACCCAGGCGTCCACGTCGTAACCCCGCTCTTCCCAGTAGCCGGGGCGGACGTCCTCGGTGACGGTGATGCCGGAGAGCCACTTCGCCGACTTGTAGAAGTACATGGGGGCCACGTAGAGGCGCACGGGGCCGCCGTGGGCGTGGTTGATGTCCTTGTCCTGCATGCGCAGGGCGACGACGACGTCGGCACGGCGGGCCTGGTCCAGCGTCAGGCTCTCCGAGTACGCCCCGTCGAAACAGGTGAAGCGCACTGCCCCGGCCGAAGGGCGCACCCCCGCCGCGTCCAGCAGCCGGGAGAGGCGTACCCCTTCGAAGGGGGTGTCGGGCACCCGCCAGCCGGTGACGCACTGGACGTCCCGGACCATCCGCGTCTGCGGCAGGGCGCGCAGGTCGGACAGGGTGTACGTACCGGGGTGGTCGACCAGGCCGTCGATCTTCAGGCGGTAGGAGTCCTCGTCCTTGTGCGGGACGGAGGAGGTGACCGAGTAGTAGCGGAAGCCGCCGCCGTTGGGGAGCAGGCCGGTCAGACCGGTCGGGTCCTTGTCGGCGGCGCCGCCGAGGAAGGATTCCAGGCCGCGCTGGAGGGTGGGCGCGGTGACCACACCGAGGGCGCCGAGTCCGAGCATCCCGAGCATGAGCCGGCGCCCCACCGGGGCGCCACCCTCTTCGGGACCTCCCGCGGCCGCTGACGAAAGTTCCGGGTTCACATACTGATTCGAGCACCCCGGGGCCCCCGAAGCCAGGGCCCAAGGGTGCTCGTCAGCGTTCCGTAATGACTTCTTACGTATTTCTCAGGAGTCGGACCCCGCCGCCTTGTCCAGTTGGAACGCCTCGTTGCCCATGCCGATGCCGGCGTAGGTCTCGGGCTTGCGGGCGCGCAGGAACAGGCCCTGGACGACGCCCGCGGCGGCGGCCAGCACGATGATGCCGGGCAGCAGCCGGCTCAGCGAGGAGCCGGGTCCCGCGCCCACCAGGACGTCGAAGTCCTTGATCGTGTAGACGGCGATGACGAGGAGCGCGAGTCCCGCGATCGCCGAGCAGGCCAGGCGCCAGGCCTGGGGGCGCCCGGCGCCCCGGCGGACGAAGAAGACGACGACGGAGAGCGAGGCCGTGGCCATCAGCACGATGACGCCGAGCGCGCCGACGTTGCCCATCCAGGTGAAGAGGTGCAGTACGGGCGCGGTCGGGTCGCCGACCGGCTTGTCGTCGGCGACGGCGAACGCCACGACGGCCACCACGGCGACGGCCGACTGGAGAAGTGAGCCCGTGCCGGGCGCGCCGCTCGCGCCCGTGGTCCGGCCGAAGGCGGCGGGCAGCAGTCCTTCGCGGCCCATGGCGAAGGCGTACCGGGCGACGACGTTGTGGAAGCTGAGCATCGCGGCGAACATGCCGGTCACGAACAGCACATGGAGCACGTCGGTGAACGTGGCGCCGAGCCGTGACTCGGTGAGGAAGAACAGCAGTCCCGCGCTCTGCTTCTGGGAGGCGCCCACGATCCCGGAGGGGCCCGCGGCGACGGTCAGCGCCCAGGAGCTGAGCGCGAAGAACACGGCGACGAACCCGATCGCGAGAAACATCACGCGCGGGACCAGGATGTGCGGACGGCTGGTCTCCTCCGCGTACACGGGGGCCTGCTCGAAGCCGAGGAACGCGGCGACGCAGAAGCACAGGGCGGTGCCGAGGCCCGCTCCGGTGAGGGTGTCCGGGTTGAAGGCGTGCAGCGACAGGCCTTCCCTGGCGGGGTCGGCGACGGCCGCGATGTCGAAGATCACGACGAGGGCGACCTCGATGAGCAGCAGCACCCCGAGCACGCGCGCGTTCACGTCGATCTTCAGCCAGCCGAGGGCTCCGACGAGGACGGCGGCCAGCAACGCCGGTATCCACCAGGCGAGTTCGATGTCGAGGTAGGTGGCGAACAGGCCGGACACCTCGAAGCCGAAGATGCCGTAGATGCCGACCTGGAGGGCGTTGTAGGCGACGAGGGCGACCGCCGCGGCACCCGAGCCGGCCAGGCCGCCGAGTCCTCGGGAGATGTACGCGTAGAAGGCGCCGGCGTTGTGGACGTGGCGGCTCATCTCGGCGTATCCGACGCTGAAGAGGACGAGCACGATGCCGAGCAGGACGAAGAGCAGGGGCTGCCCGACGATACCCATCACCGCGAATGTCGTGGGCATGACACCTGCGACCACCATGAGGGGGGCGGTCGCCGCGAGGACGGAGAGCAGCAGGCCCCCCGTACCGAGCCGGTCGGAACGCAGAGCCCGGTCCTGGCCCTTGAAGGTGCTGATGCCGCCGCCGTCGGCGGCCGGACCGCCCGTGCCCTTACCAGTACTCGTGCCCGTACCAGTACTCGTGCCCGTGCTCGCGCTCGACGCACTCGTGGTGTGCGAACTGCCCGTCGTCATGGCGGGGTTGTCCTTTCGGCTGGCAGGCCGACGGCGTTCGGCCGGCGGGCTGACTGGCTGGCTGGAGGGCTGGAGGGCTGGGGGGTCGTTCAGACCGTGCCGAGCACGCTGTCGCGTGCGGCACGGAATGCCTTGTGCGGGTCCCGGTCGGGGTACGACCACGGCACCGCGGTCGCGTGCGGTCCGATGCGGTGGAACAGGGCGGCGGCCTCGGCGCCCCGGCCCTCGCAGAACTTGGCGTGGACGAGGAAGTTGAGGTCGAGCCGGCTGCGCGGATGGTCGTCGCGCTCCCACTCCAGCCACCAGTCGAAGGCCGACTTCATCACCTGGCGTGCCCGGCGCCCGACCCAGTGCCCGGAGGCCACCGGGTCGGGCGGTTCGCTGCCGGCGGCGGCCAGGGCGCGATAGCGCTCGGCGTGCGCGACGACGGGCAGGATCGCCAGCGGAGAGTCGGCGGGCGCCTGTTCGGCGGACCAGGTCGCGAAGTCGTAGACCTCGTGCAGCGGGTCCTGCCCCGACTCGGGGCGCCGCTCGGCGAGCCGGGCGACCATCAGATGGTGGGCGTGGTGATGGTCGGGGTAGCGGTGGCGGACCTCGTCGAAGAGCCGCACCACGTCCTGGTCGGCGCCCAGGACGCGCTCCAGCATCAGCAGTCCGAGCCAGGGCGTGGGGTCGGCGGGCAGTGCCTCGGCCGCGGTACGGCACGCCTCACGCGCCCTGGCCGGCTTCTCCCTGCCGTGCAGAGCGCGTTGGACGGTGGCGACGGCGAGCAGCACGGCGGCGTCCGGCGACTCGGGTTCGGCGAGCTGCCAGTCGCGCGCCCAGGCGAGCGTGCCGCTCTCCTGGGCGAGGGTCGTGACGCGGTGGCCCCGGCGGTCCCAGTCGTCACCGGTCGCGGCCAGCAGGGCGCGTACGGCGGTCCACCGTCCCTGGGCCAACGCGGCTCGGGCGGCGACGAGTTCGGTGTCGTCGAGCGCGGCGTCGAAGGGCTGGACCGCGCGCTTGCGGGCGCGGCCGAGGGGCGGCGGAGGTGGGGACACCGCGGAACTCCCTCGCACGACGCGGATGTTCAGTGTCTGTTCTGTGCGACCGGTTGACATTCACCGTCGACTGGTTCTGTCAGCTCCCGGTCACGGACAGCCAACCCCCCGTCACGGGTTCACGTCAAGGCCCCATGATGACTGACACGCTTCAACACGGCGCCGGGCGGGGTGAGTTGAGCCTCACCGTCAGTCCACGGCCTTCGCCGCCGCCCGCCCCGCCGTGCGCCCGGAGAACAGGCAGCCGCCCAGGAACGTCCCTTCGAGGGCCCGGTACCCATGCACTCCGCCGCCCCCGAAACCGGCTGCCTCCCCTGCCGCGTACACCCCGGACAGCGGGTCGCCGCCCTCGGTCAACACCCGCGACGAGAGGTCGGTCTCCAGGCCGCCGAGC
This sequence comes from Streptomyces sp. NPDC087844, assembly GCF_044742785.1. Classification (NCBI taxonomy): domain Bacteria; kingdom Bacillati; phylum Actinomycetota; class Actinomycetes; order Kitasatosporales; family Streptomycetaceae; genus Streptomyces; species Streptomyces sp. NPDC087844. The sequence continues at coordinate 361,467 of NZ_JBIUVD010000004.1, forward strand.
GTCTTGCGGGTGAGGATGTTGAGGCGGACGGCGACGAGGGGACCGGCCTTCGGGTCGAGGATGCGGTGCGGGGTCGCCGTGCGGGTCAGCCGGTCGCCGAGGTAGGCGCGGGAGCCGCGGACGGCCATCACCTGGAGGTCCTTGGTGAAGGGGTTGGCGATCTCGCGGTCGCGCGCGGTGATCACGCGGCGCAGTTCCGCCTCGTCGATGAGCGGCTCCTTGGTGAGCGCGTTCATGCCGCGGACGAGTGCGCCGAGGTCCTTCTCGACGACGAAGTCGGCGCCCTTGTCCATGAACGCCTGCACCGGCCCCGGCACGTCGGCCCGTGCCCGCTGGAAGACGCCCTTGACGGACTTGCCGGTGAAGTCGGGGTTCTGCTCGGAGCCGGAGAGCGCGAACTCCTTGCCGATGATCTTCTGGTTGAGCACGAACCACGTGTAGTCGTACCCCGTGCCCATGATGTGCTCCAGCGTGCCGAGCGTGTCGAAGCCCGGGAACAGCGGTACGGGCAGCCGGTTGCCGCGGGCGTCCAGCCAGAGCGAGGACGGGCCGGGGAGGATACGGATGCCGTGCTTGTCCCAGACGGGGTTCCAGTTCTGGATGCCCTCGGTGTAGTGCCACATGCGGTCGCGGTTGATGAAGTGCGCGCCCGCGTCCTCCGCGACACCGAGCATCCGGCCGTCCACGTGCGCGGGCACACCGGAGATCATCCGCTCGGGCGGGGCGCCGAGGCGCTCGGGCCAGTTGGCCCGCACGAGTTCGTGGTTGCCCCCGATGCCGCCCGAGGTGACGATCACCGCCTGGGCCCGCAGCTCGAAGGCGCCGCTGACCGTGCGGCCGCTGGCCCGGCCGCGCTCGACGCCCGACGGCTCCAGGACCTCGCCGCTCACCGTGTCGACCGCGCCCGCGCTGCGCGACAGACCCGTCACGCGGTGGCGGAACCTCAGCTGTACGAGGCCTCGCGCCACGCCCTCGCGGACCCGCCGCTCGAAGGGGGCGACGATGCCGGGGCCCGTACCCCAGGTGATGTGGAAACGCGGCACGGAGTTGCCGTGGCCGTTCGCGTCGTAGCCGCCGCGCTCGGCCCAGCTGACCACCGGGAACCAGCGCACGCCCTGCTTGTGCAGCCAGCTCCGCTTCTCGCCGGCCGCGAAGTCGACGTACGCCTCGGCCCATTTGCGGGGCCAGTGGTCCTCAGGACGGTCGAAGGCCGCGGTGCCCATCCAGTCCTGGAGGGCCAGCGCGCGGTTGTCCTTGATACGCATCCGGCGCTGCTCGGGCGAGTCCACGAAGAACAGGCCGCCGAACGACCAGTGCGCCTGGCCGCCGATCGACTGCTCCGGCTCCTGGTCGAGGAGGATCACCTTGCGCCCCGCGTCGACGAGTTCCGCGGTCGCCGCGAGCCCGGCGAGCCCCGCTCCGATCACGATCACATCTGCGTCGTACGCCATGAGCGGGTCCTCCTGGGGCTTGTCACTGACCGGCGGTCACTGATCACTTGTCATTGATCGTTTGTTACCGATCGCTTGTTACCGACCGGTCAGATCCTTGGGCAACGGAGTGACCCAGTCAACTGCCCGGTCGCGGGTACTCGGGCTACAGTCGATCGCGACCACACCCCCGCCCGTCACCGTCCGAAGTCTTGAGGTACGCAGCGTGTCGGTTCTGGTTCTCGTCCTCGCCGTCGGCGCGGCCTGTTGTCTGGGCGTCGGTTTCGTCCTCCAGCAGAACGCGGCGGCGCACGCTCCCCTGGGCGACTTCCTCTCCCCCCGGCTGCTCCTGGACCTCGTGAAGGTGCCGCGCTGGCTGGGCGGCATCGCGTTCATGGTGGTGGGCATGGTGCTCGGCGCGATCGCGCTGGCGCACGGTGAGGTGTCCCTCGTCGAGCCGCTCCTCGCCACGAATCTGCTCTTCGCACTCGTACTCTCCCGGCGCCAGACCCGCCGACCGCTCGGCCGGCAGGGCTGGGGCGGGCTTCTGCTGCTGGCCGGCGGGGTGACGGCCTTCATCGTGGCCGGGCAGCCGCGCGGCGGCGACGCGATCTCCGACCCGGTACGGCACTGGCTGATCATCGGGGTCATGGTGGGCCTCGCGCTGCTGCTCACCGCGTACGCCAAGCGGTCCCGGCTCAGCTCGGGACCGACACTCGGAGTGGCGGCGGGCCTGCTGTACGGGGTCCAGGACGCGCTCACCCGGGTCAGCGGACAGCGCTTCTCCGACGGCGGCTGGGTCGCGCTCACCACCGGCTGGCAGCTGTACGCGGTCATCGCCCTCGGGATCACCGGGCTCGTACTCATGCAGAGTGCCTTCGAGACCGCGCCGCTGCGGATGTCGCTGCCCGCGCTCACGGCCGCGCAGCCGCTTGCCGGGATCGCGTGCGGGGTGGGTTTTCTCGGAGACCGGTTGCGGGCCGACACCGGGGCGCTGGCCTGGGAGGCCGCCGGACTCGCCGGGATCGTGGTGGGGGTCGTCCTGCTGGGACTGCATCCCGCGATGCCGAACGGGGTGGCGCTGAAGGAGCGGCTGCGGGATCTGCAGCCCCGCTGACCTCCCTGCCTCCCTGCCTCCCTGCCTCCCGGCCTCCCGATCGACCGGGGCGGGCCGGCGGCGGGCTGCTTTGATGGTCGGATGAGTTCCGCTGACGAGATTCTCGACGTCGTCGACGAGCACGACGAGGTGGTGGGCCGGGCCCGGCGCGGGGACGTGTACGCGCGCGGGATGCGGCATCGGTGCGCGTTCATCCAGGTCAGGGACGCACAGGGGCGCTTGTTCGTGCACCGGCGCACGTCGACCAAGCTGGTGTTCCCCTCCCTGTACGACATGTTCGTCGGCGGGGTGGTGGGCGCGGGCGAGAGCTACGACGAGGCGGCGCTGCGGGAGGCCGAGGAGGAGCTGGGGGTGTCCGGGCTGGCCCGGCCGTCCTTCCTGTTCAAGTTCCTGTACGACGACGGGGCCGGGAAGAGCTGGTGGTCGGCCGTGTACGAGGTGCGGTGCGAGGTGGCTGTGCGGCCTCAGGTGGAGGAGGTCGCCTGGCATGCGTTCCTGCCCGAGGGCGAGGTGGAGGAGCGGCTGGGGGAGTGGGAGTTCGTGCCGGACGGAGTGGCTGCGTATGCGCGGCTGCGGGCGTTTCGTGCGGGTGGGGCGGGGACGGGTTGAGGTTTGTTCAGGTTCGTTCACCTGTGCGGGCCGGTGGGGCTTGTCGCGCCGTTCCCCGCGCCCCTGAAATGCGTAAAGCGACAGGACTGCGCCGTTCCCCGCGCCCCTGAGGGGCGAAACGCGACAAGACTGCGCCGTTCCCCGCGCCCCCGAAAGGCGAAACGCGGCAGGACCGCGCCGTTCCCCACGCCCCGTAGTGGGTCTGCGGGGCCCTTGTCAGGGTGCCGGTAGGGTCGTTGGTGTGATCGAATTTGTGCGGAACGTCCGGTTGTGGTTCGCGCCCGCGCGGATCGAGGAGGAAGGGGTCACCCCTGACTACCGGTTCTCGTTGGCGAACGAGCGGACGTTCCTGGCATGGCTGCGGACCTCGCTCGCCCTGATCGGCGGCGGTTTCGCCGTGGACCAGTTCCTGCCGGATCTGCGGTGGGAGTGGCGGGCCGGGCTGGCGCTCGGACTGCTGGCCGCAGGAGCGCTGTCCGCGCTGCGGTCGGTGAACCACTGGGTCCGCTGCGAGCGCGCGATGCGCAGGGGCGAGGACCTGCCGGTGTCCCGCTTTCCGGCGCTGCTGAGCGTCGGTGTGGCCCTGGTGGCCATCGCGATGGTGGTGGTCGTGCTGGCGGGCTGGGAGTGACGGCGGGCGCCGGCGGACCCGGAGGCCGGGACCCGGGACTGCAGCCGGAGCGCACCCGGCTGGCCTGGCGGCGGACGACCCTGGCGGCAACCGTGGCCGCCGTGCTCGCGGGAAAGTCGGCGCTGAGCGAAGGACCGGGTGTGACCGCCCTGGTGGTGTGCGCGCTGTGCTGCGGGCTGTGGCTGGGGTTCCTCGCCGTGGCACACCGACGGATCCGCGCCCTGTCCGGGAGCGTGCCTCCGGAGGCGTTCACCCACAGGCACGCGAGCACGGCCGCCCTGTGCACGATCGCGTTGGCCGTCTGCGCGGCGGCGCTGGTCTTCTGAGGTTCCGGCAATCGTCACGTCCATCACGTTCATCACGTTCATCACGTGGCGTTTTGGACGGATATATCGTGGTTCATGTGGCCGACCCGGCCCATGTCACACTCCGCACATCGAAGGCGAGCGAGCACCATGACCACCACCCTTCACCACGAACACCCCTCCCACCAGCACGTCCACGGTCCGGACTGCGGGCACGCCGAGGTGCCGCACGGCGACCACGTCGACTACGCGCACGACGGGCATCTGCATCGCAGGCACTCGGAGCACTGGGACGAGTGCGAGCCGGCCGGACACGTCTCCCACGCGGGGCACGGCCATGAGCACGGCGACGGCTGCGGGCACCCGGCCGTGACGCACGGCGACCACGTCGACTACGTTCATGACGGTCACCGCCACGCCCGCCACGAAGGGCACTGGGACGACCACTGAACGACACGGGGCCCGACAGCCCCCACGGAGGAGTCCCGGAAACCCCGAGCCGCGAGTGGCGGCCCGGGGTTTCCCATGACCTTTCGCGGCCGAGACGCCCATCACGTTTCGTTTGCCCACTGGACGGCATACCGACCGGTCGGCATCATGTGGGGAGTCCTGATTCCCGCCTACGGAGGAAACACGATGAGTCCAGACCACCCGCCAGGTCTCGATCTCGACCGGCTGCGCGGCCTGCTCGACAGCGAGCGGCCCGGACTGGTCGACGGCCCGCTGACCGGCCGGCTGATCGAGGGCGGACGGTCGAACCTCACGTACGCGGTGACGGACGGCACCTCCAAGTGGGTCGTGCGCCGGCCGCCGCTCGGGCACGTACTGGCCACCGCGCACGACATGAAGCGCGAGCACCGGGTGATCAGCGCGCTGCACCCGACCGCCGTACCCGTGCCGCGCACCCTGCTGCTGTGCGAGGACGTGGAGGTGCTGGGCGCGCCGTTCTACGTCATGGACTTCGTCGAGGGCACGCCCTACCGGACCGCCGAGCAGCTCGCTCCGCTCGGCCCGGAGCGCACACGGAGTGCGGTCCTCGGCCTCGTCGACACCCTGGTCGAGCTGCACGCCGTGGACCCCGCCGAGGTGGGCCTCGCCGACTTCGGCCGGCCCGAGGGCTTCCTCGACCGGCAACTGCGGCGCTGGGGAAAGCAGTTGGACGCCTCCCGCAACCGCGAGCTGGCCGGGATCGACGAGCTGCACGCCGCCCTCGGGCGCGAGCTGCCGCACTCCCCCACGGCCACGGTCGTACATGGCGACTACCGCCTCGACAACGTACTGATCGGCGAGGACGACCGGATCAGGGCGGTCCTCGACTGGGAGATGTCCACGCTGGGCGACCCGCTCACCGACCTGGGCCTGCTGGTCATGTACAGCATGCCGCTGGGGCTGACCGACTCCCCCGTCTCCACGACCGCGACGGCCGCCGGGCACCCGTCGCCGGCCGAGCTGATCGAGCGGTACGCCGCGCGCTCGGGGCGCGACGTGTCCGCCGTCGCCTGGTACACGGCGTTCGCGTGGTTCAAGCTCGCCGTGATCCTGGAGGGCATCCACTACCGCTACACGCTCGGCCAGACCGTCGGCGCGGGCTTCGACCAGATCGGCGACCTGGTGCCCGTGTTCATCGAGCACGGCCTGACCACCCTTCAGGAAGGCTGACCGCATCATGGACTTCGCATTCGACGCACGCACCGAGAGACTGCGCGCCAAGCTGCTCGCCTTCATGGACGAGTACGTCTATCCGGCGGAGGCCGTCGCCCACGAGCAGCGCGAGCGGCTGGACTCGCCGTGGGACACCCCGGCCGTGGTCGAGGAGTTGAAGGCCGAGGCCCGCCGTCAGGGGCTGTGGAACCTCTTCCTGCCGGACTCCGAGTACGGGGCCGGGCTGACGAACCTCCGGTACGCGCCGCTCGCCGAGATCACCGGCCGCTCCCCGCAGTTGGCGCCCACCGCGCTGAACTGCGCGGCGCCGGACACCGGCAACATGGAGGTGCTCAGCCAGTTCGGCGACGAGCGGCAGCGCAAGCAGTGGCTGGAGCCGCTGCTCGCCGGGGAGATCCGGTCGGCGTTCGCGATGACCGAGCCGGAGGTGGCCTCCTCGGACGCCACCAACATCACCACGCTGATCGAGCGGGCCACCGATACCGCGTCCGGCACCGACGAGTACGTCGTCACCGGCCGCAAGTGGTACATCTCCGGGGCCATGAACCCCGACTGCAAGATCTTCATCGTGATGGGCAAGACGGACCCCGAGGGCTCCGACATCCGGCGTCAGCAGTCGATGATCCTGGTGCCGCGCGACACCCCGGGCGTCGAGGTGAAGCGCGCGATGCAGGTGTACGGCTACGAGGACCACTCCCACGGGGGCCACGCGGAGGTCGTCTTCCACGGGGCGCGGGTGCCGGTCGCGAACCTCGTCGGCGAGGAGGGCGGCGGCTTCGCCATCGCGCAGGCGCGGCTCGGGCCCGGCCGTATCCACCACTGCATGCGGCTGATCGGCATGGCCGAGCGGGCGATCGAGCTGATGTGCCGGCGGGCGGTCTCCCGTGAGGCGTTCGGCAAGTCGCTGGCCCAGCAGGGGGTCGTCCACAACTGGATCGCGGACGCGCGGGTCGCCGTCGAGCAGCTTCGGCTGCTTGTCCTGAAGACCGCCTGGATGATGGACACCGTGGGCAACAAGGGCGCGCACACGGAGATCCAGGCGATCAAGATCGCCACGCCTCGTACGGTCGTCGACATCATCGACAAGGCGATCCAGTTGCACGGCGCGGGGGGTGTGAGTCAGGACTTCCCGCTGGCCGAGCTGTGGGCGGGCGCTCGCACGCTGAAGCTGGCCGACGGGCCGGACGAGGTGCATCAGCGGTCGCTGGCGCGGCACGAGCTGAAGAAGTACGTCTGATCCACCGGTACGTCTGATCCACCGGTACGTCTGATCCACCGGTAGGGGCGGCTGGGGCAGGGTTTTCGCCCCCGCCGCCCCTACCCGTCCCGTCACCGCATGGGGGCTCCGCCCCCTCGCCCCCCTTTGCGCAGTTCCCCGCGCCCCCAGGTACCTATGGCCGAAGCGCCCGCAGCAGCAGGTCGGCGAGGTGGTCGGCGACCTCCTGCTGGGTGAGCGGGCCGTCGGGCCGGTACCACGTGGACAGGTGGTGCACGGACCCGAAGTGATAGTCGACGACGAGGTCCGCCGGGGTCTTCTTCGAGAAGACCCCCGCCTCCTGGCCCTCCTCGATCAGCGCGCGGAACCGCTCGTGGTACCGCCGCCGCTCGGCCCGCACCTGCTTGTTCTTCTCCGGGCTCAGATGGTGCATCGAGCGGAAGAAGATCGACGCGTCGTCGAGGTTGTCGATCGTGGTCACGACGACATCGGCGGCGGCGCCCCGCAGCCGCTCCTCCACCGGCGCGTCGGCGTCCGCGAAGGAGTCGAGCCGCTCCTGCTGCACCCGCAGCACCCGCGCGTACACCTCGTGGAGCAGATCGTCCTTGGAGCCGAAGTAGTGGTACAGCGCGCCTTTGGTGACACCGGCCGCCTCGACGATCTCCTGGACCGAGGTGCGGTCGTAGCCGCGCTCGGCGAAGAGCCGGGTGGCGGCGGCCAGCAGTCGCCTCGGAACGGGCGTGCCGTCCCCGTCCGTCGTCCTGGGCACTGCCGCCACCTGCCTTCCAGTGTTCTTCATGTTGTTCACGTTGTAGAGGCCGTTCAGGGCGTTCCGGTTGCGCGCCGCCTTGTTTGTCCGCGCTGTGGATGACGTTGTCTATGGCGTTGTCTACGGACCGTCGTGCGGACGGGAGCGCAGTTCCCTCCGGAGGATCTTCCCACTGGCCGTCTTCGGCAGGTCGGGCAGGATCTCCACCTGCCGCGGGTACTTGTAGGCGGCCAGTCTCTCCTTGCAGTACGCGGCGAGTGCGGCCGGGTCCTCCGCCGCGCCGGGCCGCAGGCTGATGTACGCCTTGACGGTCTCGCCGCGATACCCGTCGGGCACCCCGACGACAGCCGCCTCACGCACGGCCGGGTGGGTGTAGAGCACGTCCTCGACCTCGCGCGGCCACACCTTGAAGCCGGACGCGTTGATCATGTCCTTCTTGCGGTCGACGACATAGAGCCAGCCGTCGGTGTCCATGAAACCTATGTCACCGGTGCGCAGCTCCCCGTCCGGGAAGGTCTCCGCGGTGGCCTCGGGGCGCCGCCAGTAGCCGGGCACGACCTGCGGGCCCCGTACGAGGATCTCGCCCTGTTCCCCGAACGGCACCTCCTGGCCGTGGTCGTCGACGATGCGTACGACCGTGTCCGGTCCTGGCAGGCCCACGGCGAGCGTCCCGGAGACGGGGTCGACCGGCGCCTCCAGATGGGGCGGCACCGAGGCGCAGGGCGCGGTGCACTCGGTGAGTCCGTAGCCGTTGCGGATGTACGGCCCGAAGCCCGCCCGGAACTTCTCGACGAGCGCGGGCGGCAGCGGCGCGCCGCCTGACGAGATGTTCACGAAGGAGGAGAAGTGGTCCGGCGCCACGGACGGATGCGCGGCCAGCGCCATGAAGGCCGTGGACGGGCCGACCGTGTAGTGCGGCCGGTGCTCGGCGAACGCGTCGAGGACGACTCCCGACTCGAAGCGGTACGCGAGGACGAGCGTGCCCCCGCTGTCGAGGCAGGCGAGGAACTGGCAGACCATCCCGGTGATGTGGAACAGCGGAGCCATCGCGAAGTACACGGGCGCCTCGGGCAGTGCCAGGCCCGTGCGCTGGCGCTCGGCGTTGTACATGACGTTGCCGTGCGTGTTGGTGGCTCCTTTGGGAGCGCCGCTCGTCCCCGAGGTGTAGCTGATCAGCGCGATGTCCGCAGGCTCCGGGTCGCGGTCGGCCGGGGCCTTGAGGCCGGCCTTCGCGACGGTCGTCAGGTCGTCGGCGTCCGGCGCCTGCGGCAGCCGCTCGAAGGTCAGCACGCGCGCGTCGCCCCGCGTCTGGAAGTCCAGTTCGCAGCCGGTCAGCACGATGCGTACGGGAGAGTCGGCGGCCGTGTCGCGCAGATACGACTCCCAGGCCCGGTCGGCGCAGATCAGCGCCGCGACCTCGCCGTCGCGCAGGACGTGGGTCACCTCGCCGGACTTGTACATGGGGTTGACGGGCAGGACGGTCGCGCCGGCCTTCCAGGCGCCGAGGACGGCGAGCACGAAGAGCGGGCTGTTCTGCAGCAGGACGGCGACCCGGTCGCCGCGTTCCAGACCGCGTCCGGCCAGGTGACCGGCGACCGAGTCGCTCAGCTCGTCGACCTCGCGGAAGCTGAGCCGTCCGTCGAAGTAGGCGAGGAAGGTGCGGTCGGGCGTCTCGGCGACGACCCTGCGCAGGGTGTGCACGGGCGAGTCGTCGGGGCTGACGGGCCCGCGCTGGGCCTCGTTCAGGAGGGCGAGCCAGGGCTGGGCCGCGTACAGGGAGGCGGTGGTCATCGGCCGTCGGCCTCCCACTTCTGCTGGATGTGGTTCATGTTCTTCAGCCAGCGCTCCGGATCGCCGGCGCGCGCCCGGTAGTACTCGGCGACCTCGGGGTGCGGAAGGATCAGGAAGCGGTCCTCCTCGATCCCCGCGAAGAGGGCGTCCGCGACGGCCTCGGGCTCGATGGCGGTGGGCAGCAGGACGAGGTCCCCGGCACTGCCGGTGCCGGCGAGCATGTCGGTGCGGACCCCCTGCGGACAGATCGCGTGGACCTTCACACCGCGGTGGCGGTACGTGAGCGAGAGCCACTCGGCGAAGGCGTACGCGCCGTGCTTGGTGACGCTGTACGGGGCCGCTCCGATCATGGTGAGCAGTCCGGCCGCCGAGACGGTGGAGACGAAACGGCCGCTGCCGCGCTCCAGCCAGGCCGGGAGCAGCTCCTCGGCCGCACGGACGTGCGCCATCACGTTCACGTCCCAGGCGAGCTCCCAGACCCGCGCGGGGGCCGCCTCGGAGCCGCCGGAGGGCAGCCCGGCGTTGGCGCAGTAGACGTCGACGGTGCCGCCGAGGGCGTCCCGGGCCTCGGCCACGATGGTGGAGGCGTCACCGGGGACCGCGGTCCCGCCGATCTCCTCGGCGACGGCCGCGGCCTTCACCGCGTCCAGGTCGTTGACCACGACGCGGGCCCCGGCGGCGGCGAACCGCCGGGCCAGCGCGGCCCCGATCCCCCCACCCGCCCCGGTGACGACCACTCCGGCATCCTGCAAGGCTTCCACCATCGGTCTCCTTCGACACGACATCTCTGCTCTGCTCCGCTCACCACCAGACTAACCAGTCGGTATGCCGTCCGGAAGGGGCCTGCGGGGGCCCCGTACGGGGCACAGGGCCGCGTCGATGTGCGGCTCCGCCACGTGGGCGCGACCCGCGGCCCGTAAGGGGCGGGGGCGAGCTGCGCGGCCGGCCACAGCGGCGCCGCGGCTTACGAACAACCGGCGGAAGCCATAACGTGCACATGCCAGTGCCAGCCTTCCGACATCACGGAGGTCACATGCGCCGCCTGTCCAGACGAAGCCTCCTGGCCGCCACCACGACCGCGGCGGCGGTCTCGACGGGCACGCCCGCCACAGCCGCGACCGCATCCGCCGCCCCGGACGCGGCGACCCGCCGCCTGCGGACCGGCTTCGAACGCCTCGCGGCGGACGGCTACTCCCTCCTGGAAGGCGACCGCGTCGGGATCGTCACCAACCCGACAGGCATCACCCGGGACGCCCGCCACCTCGTGGACGTGACGCACGCCGACGACCGTGTGAACCTCGTCGCCGTCTTCGGCCCGGAGCACGGCTTCCGCGGCACCGCGCAGGCCGGCGGCTCCGAGGGCCGCTACGACGACCCGGCGACCGGCCTCCCGGTCTACGACACCTACCTCAAGAGCGGGCAGCCACTGGCCGACATCTTCACCGCCTCCGGCGTGGACACGGTCGTCTTCGACATCCAGGACGCGGGCGCCCGCTTCTACACGTACATCTGGACGCTGTACGACTGCATGGACGCGGCCAGGATCGCGGGCAAGCGTTTCGTGGTGCTGGACCGGCCGAACCCGGTGACGGGCCGCGGCGCGTACGGCCCCGTACTGCACAAGGAGTTCGCCACGTTCGTCGGCCGGGAGCCGATCTCGCAGGCGCACGGGATGACCGTCGCGGAGCTGGCCCGGCTGTTCAACGGGGAGTTCCTCGCGGAGCCGGTGCCCCTGGAGACCGTACTGATGTCCGGCTGGCGGCGGTCGGACTTCTACGACGCGTCGGGGCTGCCCTGGGTGCCGCCGAGCCCGAACATGCCCACACCCGACACCGCTCTCGTGTACTCGGGCACCTGCCTCTTCGAGGGGACGAACCTGTCGGAGGGGCGCGGCACGACCCGCCCGTTCGAGCTGCTCGGCGCTGAGGGAATCGACCGGCGGTGGGCCGCCGAGGCGGAGCAACTCGGGCTGCCGGGCGTGCACTTCAGGGAGGCGTACTTCGCGCCCACGTTCTCGAAGTTCCAGGGCAGGACGGTCGGCGGTGTGCAGATCCATGTCCACGACCGCGCCGCGTACGACCCCGTACGCACCGGGATCGCGCTGCTGGTGACCGCCAAGCGGGTCTGGAGCGGCTTCGCCTGGCGTCCGGACAACTGGATCGACAAGCTGACGGGCTCCACGCCGGTGCGCACGATGATCGACGCGGGTGCGACGGCCGACGAGGTCGTGGCGGCCTGGCAGGGCGAACTGGCCGCCTTCCGACGCGTACGCAAGGAGTACCTCCTGTACCGCTGAGACGGCCGCTCCCGATCGGCCGCGGCATCCCACCCGCATCGGATCCCCTATCCTGGACCACCCGTTCTGGATCATCCGCCGAAACATGGGTTCTGGCCGGTCGGACTGGACGTGGCCCCTGGCCGACTCCCCCGGTCGGCGGGACGATTACGTGCACGTCGCACGGGTCGCGGAGGCCGAAGGGGGCTTGTCATGGCGGATCTCGAAGTGGGCGTGACGCCCTACTGGGAGCTGACGTTCGACGCGGACGGCGACGTGGACGCGCGGCAGCGCGACCGGCTGCTCCGGGAAGCGGTGGACCGGGGCGTCAAGGACCTGATCGTGTTCGCGCACGGCTGGAACAACGACCGCTCGACGGCGACCGGGCTCTACAGCCGCTTCTTCGAACCCGTCCCCGCCCTCGCGCCGAACGCCCGCCTCGGATACGTGGGCGTGCTGTGGCCGTCGATGCGGTTCACCGACGAGCCGATCCCCGACTTCGGGCGGAGCGTCGCCGCGGTGTCCGTGGGCCCGGCGCTGGACAAGGGCACGCGCGGTGCCCTGCTGACGGTCTTTCCGGGCCGGGCCACACTGGTCGACCAGATCGCCCGGATGCTGGATCAACAGCCCGAGGGCGACGCCGCTCTGGAGGAGTACGGGCGGCTGGTGCGGCTGCTCGTCGAGTTGCGGCCGGAGGCGCCGGGTGCCGCGTTCGCCGCGGACACCCTGGCGGATTCCGGGCCCCCGCCCGGGGCTCCGGACAGGGCGGCGAACGGGGCTCCGAACGATCCGCGGATGTTCCTCGGGGACACCGCGCGGACCTGCCGGGAGTTCGCGCGGGCACTGGCCGAGGACGCCGGCGCCGAAGCCGCGGGAGAGGGGGCGCAGGCAGTGCCCCGCCTCGCGCGCGCCTGGGACGGGGCACACGAACTGCTGCGGCAGGCCGCGTACTTCGCGATGAAACGCCGTGCGGGCACGGTCGGCGAGCGCGGGCTCGGGCGGCTGGTCGGGCGGCTCGCACGGACGGCGCCCGGGGTGCGGGTGCATCTCGTGGGGCACAGCTTCGGCGGGCGCCTGGTGTCGTTCGCGCTGCGCGGCCTGCCCAAGGGGGTGCGGACCGTGAAGTCCGTGACGCTGCTCCAGGCGGCCTTCTCGCACTACGCGTTCTCGGAGCGGCTCCCGCACGACGTACGGGACGGCGGTGTGCTGCGCGGTCAACAGGACCGTGTCGACGGGCCGTTGGTCTGCTGCTTCTCCCGCTTCGACTCGGCGCTCGGCACGGTCTATCCGCTGGCCTCGCGGACGGCGGGCGACGACCGGACGGCCGCCGACCTCGCCCTTCCCCGTCTTCTCGGCTCCAGGTGGGGGGCGTTGGGCCACGACGGGGTGCAGTCGGTGTCCGGCACGAAGGCGTTCACGCTCGCCGACGCGCTGCGGGCGGGACTGCCCGCTTCGGGATGCGTGAACATCGACGTGTCCGCGGTGGTGCGGCGGGGCGGCGCCCCGGCGGGCGCCCACAGCGACATCTGCCACCGGGAACTGGCCCAGGTGGTCCTGGCGGCGGGCCGCATCCGCTGACCCGCCGCCAGGACACCCGTACTCACGTCGCCGGCGTGTGCGTCACCGGTGCGAGGTGAACTCCACGACCTGCTGGTAGGTCGGCCGGTTCTGCCAGCTGATCTTCCCGTGCTTGATGCCGCCCAGCGTCCGCTGGTTGACCGAGTCGGCGCACCACTGGTCGCCCGCCGAGCAGAGGTCGTCGCCGGGGTAGACCTGGGCGGCGGTCCGGCCGGCCGCCGTCTTGAGCGTGCTGATCAGGATGTCCCGGCAGGCGCTGAGGCTGCCGCCGCCGCAGTACGGCTCGGTGAGGCCGCCCTGGACCGACTCGCCGAGCACCGCGCGGAGGTCCTTGTGGACGTAACTCCACCAGCCGTACTGGAAGGAGCTGCCGGCGTGCGACCCCGTGGGCCCGTGCCCCGCCGAGGGGGCCTCGTCCACCGGGAGGTTGGCGGTCATCGCGGTGTAGAGATCGCTGCCGAGGCCGGGTTCGAACTCGGCCTTCACCAGCAGGGGCCACCAGGCGTCGAGGAGGCGGATCGCGTCGGCGTTCGCGTAGGCCTTCGAACCGGCCGAGGTCTCCTTGCGCCTCGCGCCCGCCGTCACCCAGTCGGACAGCTTCGTCACGGCAGCCGCGGCCGTCGTGTCGGTGACCGGCGAGCTCTTGACGACCTGGAGCAGCTTCGGCAGTACGTCCTCGGCGCGCAGGTCGGCCAGCGCCGCGTCGGCCATCGCCTTGGTGAGCGACGCCCTGGTCACTCCCCCCGCGGTCACCAGCTTCCGCACCCGGTCCTCCAGGAGGTTGCCGCGGTGGACGGAGCCGTTGCCCCAGGGAGCCGCGGTGTAGTCCTTGGCCTGCTTGTTGTTCCAGGAGATGTAGTAGTCCTGGTCGATCGAGTTGGGGTGGGCGGACGCCGGGGTGTAGTCGGCGGTGTTCGTCGCCGGCGTCCAGTTCCTCCACTCGTACGGCGCCTGCGCCCAGACCGGGAACTCGGCGTCGACGCCGTCGGCGCGTACGGGATTGTCGCCGCTGTTGTAGTAGGCGGTGTGCTCCGAGTCGGCGTAGAACCAGTTGAAGGTGTAGTTGATGTGCTGCACCGCCGCCTGGAAGGTCTGTGGGCTCTTCACGTAGTCCGGGTCGTTGAGCATCTGGAAGCCGATGATCGAGTCGGCCTCGTGCAGGAAGGAGGAGCGCAGCGTGGTGTACGCGACCTTCTTGCCGTCGACCGTGGCCCGGTGGGTGACCGGGCCGTACTTGGTGCGCCACACCTGCATCCGGTAGGAGCCCGCGGGGGTGCTGTCGGCGGTGGTGGGCTTCCAGGCGTTGGTCTGCTCGATCTTCTCCATGGCCGTGCAGGTGCCGCGGTACAGGTAGTGGGTGTCGTCCTGGCACAGCTCGACCGCGTAGGTGTCGATGATGTCCTGGCCGGAGGTCGTGGCGCTCCACGCGTAGTCCTGGCCGCGGCCGAGTTCGACGTACATGCTCAGGCCGGCGAAGGAGGCGCCGCGGGCGCTGAGCCCTGGACCCTGGATCTCCTGGAGCATGAGCAGCTGTGGCGCGAAGTAGCCGGTCTGCGGTCCGAAGACGGCGATCGGGTGGCCGCTAGCGGTGGATCTGCCGCTCACCACGAGGGCGTTGGACATACCGCGCTTGGCGGAGCTGAGGGCGCTCGCCGTCGCCGAGGCGGACGTCCCGGTGGCCGTGGAAGTGGCCGCGCTGCCGGTGCGGTCGTGGACCAGGGGTTCCTCGGTCACCGTGCCCGCCGTGGGCAGCGCGGCGCCCTGCGGGGTGGCCGGTCTGGTGGCGTACGGGAAGCTCTCGCCGTTGTGGAGGGTGAGTACGGCCTCGGGGTCGTTGCGCTCGCGGAAGGACTCCCAGACCTTGGTGCCCTCCTCCACGCCGTACTTGGACTGGGCGGCGAGCAGCGAGATGGCGTTGTTGACCTCGCCGCCGCCCCCGGAGCCGAAGAGCGCGCCGATGACGGAGGCCAGGGCGACCAGGTCGGTCTCCTTGAAGTGTTCGATGGTGCCCGCGTTGGTGACCGAGTCCTTGTGGCCGGTCAGGACGTACTCGCCGGGGAAGTAGCGTCCACTGTCCGAGGCGTCTATGTAGGAGTTGATGCCGGCGAGGTAGGCCCTGACGTCGGCGAGCGCCTGCCGGCCCCGGGCGCCGTTGTCGGCTACGGCGCTGTCGATCTGCCCCTGCAGATCCGCCTCGGTGTACGGGGCGTGGCGCCAGAACTCCTGTTCCAGGCCCTGGTTGGAGGGAGCGCCGCCCGCGAAGGGGGTCAGTTCGCCTCGCCCGACGTGCCGGAAGACGTCCATCAGCCACAGCCGGTCCTGGGCGGCGGCGTAACCGGCGCCGAACTCGGTTCCGTAGCGGGTGGTGCCTGTGATGTGCGGCACGCCGGTCTTCTTGTCGCGGACGATCGTCACGTCGGTGCGTCCCGCGGGCTTCAGGGTGGACTCGACCTGGTCGGCGGGGACCCCGAACGAGGCGTCCCTGAAGAAATCGTTAATTTTGGCGTCGGTGAGCGCGGAATAGCCGGACGCCAGATCGGCGTAGGGCGCCAGTTGATCGTCCGCGTGGGCGGGCTGGGTGCCGAAAGCCTGGTTGAGAAGGATCTCGGCGAGGGTCGCGTTGCCGTTCTGACCTGCGGGAAGAATGTCCGAGCACTGGCTGCCGCAGTAGTCGTTCGCCGCCACGACAGGGGTGTCGGCGGCGACCGCCTGGGAAAGCGGTGACAAAAGACCGGCAATGAGAACGCATACCGAAGCGCCCATGAGGAACTTGGGGAATCTGCGGGGAGTTCTCAGTCTGTCGAGGATGGTGCGTGGGATACGCCGGGGCATGGCTGACTCCTCACGACGGGGGTGGGCGGGATGTTACTGCCGGTATCCCCGGGTTAGAAGATGAACATGCGTCACTTTCGGCGCCGAAGGGGCCGACGGAGCCCCGCCGGAGCCGCCGACCGCCACCGACGACGGCCGGGAACGAGCCGGGAGACGGCCGACAACCGTCTTGCGGATGGCCGATAACCGGATGATTGGCGGTTTTGTGGCGGTCGCCGAAAAACAGATGGAGCCGAATCGCGTGTCGATACGTCTATTCGGCGACGTCCTTACGACGACGACGCCGAAGTGACCGAAGTACAGGTGCAGGTGTGACGGAGGTGCAGGGCGATGGCGGGATTCCGCAGTCTGGCGAGACAGGTGCGCGACCCGAGGAGCGATCTGGCACTGCGGCGCTATTCACTGCGCAAGTGCCTTGAGAGGTTCGCTCCTTACGGTCACCGGGCGACCTGGGACCATCTCTGCTCCCGGGCCGGGTTCGACCCCGAGGACCGCTCCCCCGATCCGGTGCGGCTCGTGGCCGCGCTGGACGAACTGGAGGCGGCCCGCTCCGTCTGGCTCACCTACGAGGCCGGGTTCGCCCAGCGCCGCAAGAAGGAGAAGCACGACGGTCTGCGCAGCCCCGGCAGCGTGGACGACTGGCACCGGCTCACCTGGGGCGGCTTCGGGGTCGCCTGGTGCGACGACCCCGGCGTCCACCCCCATGAGCCGCTCGCCGAGGTGCTGCGCCGGCTGATCGCCGCCCTGGAGCGGGAGCCCGGCGCCGTCTGCCCGGTCTGCTCGGGCGAGCGCCTCGTCTGGAAGTACGACCTGGCCCACGAACCGTCCTCAGGCCCGGTCTGCACGGCCTGCGGAATCGTGGTCCCCCGACCGGTCCTCACCTCCGAGGCGCTGGCGGAATGCCGCCGGGGACGCCTCCTCATGGCGGTCGCGGGGTAGCGCACGCCGGGGGTGCGCCGGAGGAAGCCGCACCCCCGGGTACAGGCTTACGGAACCTTGACGTCGGTGTGGATGGCGAGCTTGAACTCGGCGCACATCAGCGGTGTGGAGACCTTCCTGTCCCCCGCGCCGCGCACGGACACCTTCAGGCCGACCGGCGTGCCCGGGTGGACGAACATCTGCCACATGTAGGACCGGTACTGGCCGCCCCGGGTGGGCGAGCAGTCGGTGGTGGCCGTCGAGTTGTAACCCGCCGCGGTGAGGTTCAGCGGGTCGCGCACGAAACGCGCCCGGTACTCAAGGCCGTCGGCGTCCGCCTCCCAGAAGACCAGCGCCGACAGGACTCCCCAGCCGTCGTGGCTCGGCCAGATCAGACCCGAGCGGACGTCGGGGAACGTCGACGCACCGCCGCCCTGCCCCGGGTCGTGCATGCTCCAGCGGTCGTACTGTTCCTCGCCCGTCACGTACGGGAAGCGCACCAGGTGGTACCCGTCGCTGTCGTACGTGATCCGCTGGGCCCCCGTGTGCGCGGCTTCCCATTTGAGCGAGCAGATGGCCAGACTCATTGCCTGATCCCCTTTCGATCTCCGGTTGTCGGTGCCGCCTGGCACCATCGGGGGCATGGTCCAGGTCTGTGTGAACGGGGGGCGCGGGTCCGGCGACGGCGCGCTCGTGCCGTTGTCGCCGAAAGCGATGGCCGGCTCCGCGGCGGAAGCCGTCGCGGCCGGGGCGTCGGACATCCATGTGCATCCCAAATCCCCTTGTGGAGAGGACACGCTGTCGGCGAAGGCGGTTGCGGCGACACTGGACGAAATCCGGTCACAGGTGGACGTTCCCGTCGGAGTGACCACCGGCGCCTGGGCCGAACCCGACCCCGCGGCCCGTGTCGCGCGCGTCCGTGAGTGGAGCGTCCTGCCCGACCACGCATCGGTCAACTGGCACGAGCCGGGCGCCGAGGAGGTCGCCGCGGCCCTCCTGCAGCGGGGCGTGGGCGTCGAGGCGGGCATCTGGTCCGGCACGGACGGGGCCGCGCGGTTCGCGGCGTCACCGCTGGGACCGCGGGTGCTGCGCGTCCTGGCGGAGGTGACGGACCCGGATCCGGATACGGCCGAAGACACGGCCCACGGGCTGCTGACCGCGATCGGCACCGCGCACGGCCGCCCCGTCCTGCTGCACGGCGAGGAGGGCGGCACCTGGCCCGTGCTGGCCCTCGCCGGGCGCCTCGGCCTGGCGACCCGCATCGGCATGGAGGACACGCTGACGCTCCCCGACGGCCGACGGGCCACGTCCAACGCCGAATTGGTGACGGAGGCACTGGTCAGGTACGGGTCGGGGGCGGGGCCGTCCGGCCGGCGGCCATGACGTCGACGGCCGTGGGATCCGCCCGGCGACCGTGGCATCTGCCCGGCGTCGGTGGAGCCGGCGGTCATAGCAGCCCCAAAAGCCGTCGCTCCACCCCTTTCCCGTCCGCACAGTGGGAGGCGACGAGACCCGGCTGAGGCCGTGTGCAACCCAGAGGAGCCCCACCATGTCGACGCTGCGCGTCACCGCCGAACTGCTGACCGTCCACGAGCATCCGAACGCCGACGCGCTCGAACTGGCCCAGGTGGGCCTGTACCGGGCCGTGGTCGCCAAGGGTGCGTACCGCACCGGCGAGAGCGCCGTCTACATCCCGGAACAGTCCGTGCTGCCACAGGAGCTGATAGCGGAGCTGGGGCTCACCGGGCGCCTCGCGGGCAGCGGCTCGGACCGGGTGAAGGCGGTCCGGCTGCGCGGCGAGCTGTCGCAGGGGATCGTCTGCCGGCCGAGCGCGCTGGCCGACGTGGACCTGGCGCGGGCCGCCGCCGACGGCACGGACTTCGCGGAACGGCTGGGCGTCACCAAGTGGGTACCACCCGTCCCTCCCACCATGGACGGCGAGATCGAGGCGGCCCCCGACCTGCTGCCCTGGGTCGACATCGAGAACATCCAGCGGTATCCCGGCATCTTCACCCCGGGCGAGGAAGTGGTCCTGACCGAGAAGCTGCACGGCACGGCCTGCCTGCTCACGTACTTCGCCGAGGACGGCCGCGTCCAGGTCTCCTCGAAGGGCTTCGGCGCCAAAGGCCTGGCCCTGCGGGAGGATTCGCGCAACCTGTACTGGCGTGCGGTCCACGGCCACGGGGTCGCGGCGGTCGCGGCCCGGCTGGCCGAGCGGCTCGGGGCCCGCCGCGTCGGCGTCTTCGGCGAGGTGTACGGGGCGGGCGTCCAGGACCTGACGTACGGCGCCGACGGCCGCCGCGAGACCCTCGGCTACGCGGTGTTCGACGTGTCCGCGGACATCGACGGCGAGGTCCGCTGGCTGGACGCGAAGGAGCTGCTCACCGGTGAACTGCCTCTCGTACCAAGCCTGTACACGGGTCCGTACGACATCGGACGGGTACTGGAGTTCGCCTCCGGCCGCGAGACCGTCTCGGGGCAGGGGATCCATCTGCGCGAGGGGGTCGTCATCCGGCCCGCCACCGAGCGCTACAGCCCGGTGACGGGCGGCCGGGCCGTCGCGAAGGCGGTCAGCCCGGCGTATCTGACGCGCAAGGGCGGCACGGAGTACGAGTGACGGGGCGCCCGGGGCCTCTGTCGCGTCCGGGGCGTCTGTCGCGTCCAGGGGGTCTGTCGCGTTCCAGGGAGCCCGGGGTCCGGGAACTGTCTCAGCGGGACTCTCCGGGCTCCGGGTTCCCTTCGGGCTGCTGGTCCGGGGTCCGGCGTGCGCGTTGTCCGGCGTGTTCGGCCATGAGGCGGGAGCCGCTCCGGCGTTCACCGAAGACGTCGTCGGGGTTGGACAGGACGCAGTTCTCCAGGGAGAGGCAGCCGCAGCCGATGCAGTCCGTGAGGTGGTCCCGCAGGCGGCCCAACTGCGTGATGCGCTCGTCGAGTTCCGAACGCCAGGCCGCCGAGAGCCGGGCCCAGTCCTCCCGGGTGGGTGTGCGTTCCTCGGGGAGTTCGGCGAGGGCGTCACGGATCGTGGCCAGCGGGATGCCGACGCGCTGCGCGGCCCGTACGAAGGCGACCCGGCGCAGGGCGTCACGGTGGTAGCGGCGCTGGTTGCCCGCGGTGCGACGGCTGCTGATCAGGCCCTTGGACTCGTAGAAGTGCAGGGCCGAGACGGCGGCTCCACTGCGGGCCGACAACTGGCCGACCGTGAGTTCATGGATCTTCTCGGGAATCTGGGGCACCCCTCGAACCCTACCCAGCCCGCCACCCTTACGGTCCGTTGACAGGGAACCCCGCTGCGACCATGCTAAGCAGTTGCTTAGGGATAGTGCGCAGAGACACAGAGACACAGACGCAGCGACGCGAGAGGCCAGGGACATGGCAGAGCCGAGGATCTTCACGTCCGCCGACGAACTGAAGGCGGCGGTGGGCGAGCAGTTGGGGTACAGCGACTGGGTGGAGGTCGACCAGAAGCGGATCGATCTGTTCGCCGAGGCCACGGGCGACCACCAGTGGATCCATGTGGACCCGGAGAAGGCCGCGAACGGTCCCTTCAAGACGACCATTGCCCATGGGTATCTGACGTTGTCGCTGCTGCCGCTGTTCGGACCTCAGCTCATCGCGGTCGAGGGCGTGAAGATGGGCGTCAACTACGGGACGAACAAGGTCCGTTTCCCGGCTCCGGTGCCGGTGGGGTCGCGGTTGCGCGCCACGGCGAAGATCACCGCGGTGGACGAGGTGACGGGGGGCGTGCAGGTGGCTGTCGGCTTCGCCGTGGAGCGGGAGGGTGGGGAGAAGCCGGTCTGTGTGGCTGAGTCGGTGTCTCGCTACTACTTCTGACCGGACGGGCCCCGGGAGGGGTACCTGCGGGGCCGGTGGGGGCTGACCGCGCAGTTCCCCGCGCCCCCGAAAGGCAGGCAGGCTGCCGGCGGTCGGGTTTGCCTGCGGGCCCTGTGAGGGCTGAGCGCGCAGTTCCCCGCGCCCCTGAAAGGCAGGCAGGCTACCGGCGGTCGGAGGTTGCCCGCGGGCCCTGTGAGGGCTGAGCGCGCAGTTCCCCGCGCCCCCGAAAGGCAGGCAGGCTACCGGCGGCCGGGGTTGCCTGCGGGCCCTGTGAGGGCTGAGCGCGCAGTTCCCCGCGCCCCTGAAAGGCAGGCAAGCTATCGGCGGTCCGAGAGTGTCCGCGGGGCCGGCGAAGGCTGACCGCGCAGTTCCCCGCGCCCCTGGGGGCTGCGGCCCGGCCCAGCCACAACGGAACCGCAGACACCCCTCGGGCAGGGCGACAGCCCGCCTTGAGGGGCGCGGGGAACTGCGCGACCAGCCCCCACCGGGCCCGCAGAGATCCCCCGGCCCGCGGCAGCCCCGTGCCGCTAAGCGTGCGAGCGGGCGCCGACCATCCTCAGGACCAGGTCCGCGTACAGGTCGCCGACCATCTCCGGGGTGCGGGGGCCGTTCACGTTGAACCAGCGGGCCACGTCGATGCACAGGGAGAGCACCGCGAGCGTGGTGCCCGGCATGTCGGGGACGTCGAAGTCACCCGCGGCCACGCCGTCCTCGATGATCGCGCGCACCTCGGCGTCGACCTGGCGGCGCAGGGCGATGATCTCCGCGCGGGCATCGGCGCCGAGCGAGTCCAGTTCGTACTGCACGACCCGTGCGGTGGTGCGTCCGCCGGCGTGCCAGCGGACGAAGGAGCTCACGGCGTCGGCGAGCCGCTCGGCCGGACTGCCCTCGCGGGCGCCCGCGGTCCGCAGGATGCCGAGGGCCTTCTCGTGGCCGATCCTGCTGATCCGGTGGAGCAGCTCTTCCTTGGTCTTGTAGTGGATGTAGAGCGCGGCCGGACTCATCCCCGCCCGGCCCGCGATGTCACGGGTCGTCGTCGCGTGGTACCCGCGCTCGGCGAAGGCCTCCACCGCGGCGACGAGCAGCCGCCGGGCCGCGTCAGGGGTGACCTCGGCCCACGGCTGCAGCTCGCCGCCGGCCGTCTCCTCCGCCGTACTCATCGCCCGTTCGCCCCTTCCAGTGACAGAACGAACACCATACCTCCGATACTGAGCGAGCGCTTAGAGTGCCCGCTCAGAGCTGTCGGCATCCAACTCGGCTCCCGCCGGACTCACAGCTTGTCGAAGGGGTCGTGTTCCGCGAGGAGCTTCTCCAGGCGGGCCTGGTCGACTCGGCTGACGATCTGCCCGGCCTCCTGCCGGTCCCGGATCACCTTGGCGAGGGTGAACGCCGAGGTCACGAGGTACAGCACGGCGATCCCCAGGAAGGCGCGCACCCAGGTGTCGGCCTCCAGTTTGAAGATGCCGATGGCGGTGGCGACGATGGCGACGGCGAACGAAAGGACCGCCTGGCCGTAGAAGGCGGCGGTGGACTGCTGCTTGACCTGTGTCTCACTCATGCGACCAGAGTCGGCGCAGGTGGCCGGAACCACATCCGCTCAGCTACTCAAGTCGCGTACTCAGGTTGCGTACTCAGGTTGCGCTCTCAGGTTGCGTACTCAGAAGGCCGAAACGCCGGTCAGCGCGCGGCCGATGACCAGCTTCTGTATCTGGCTGGTGCCCTCGTAGAGCGTCATGACCCGGGCGTCCCGCAGCAGCTTCCCGACCGGGTACTCGTCGATGTAGCCGTAGCCGCCGAAGACCTGCAGGGCGTTGTTCGCGGCGCGCACCGCGGCCTCCGAGGCGAAGAGCTTGGCCTTCGAGGACTCGGTGGCGAACGGCTCCCCGCGGTCGACGAGATCCGCGACGCGCCAGGTGAGCAGCCGTGCCGCGTCCACGTCCACGGCGATGTCGCTGAGCAGTTCCTGTACGAGCTGGTGGCGGGCGATGACCTTGCCGAACTGCTCGCGCTCGGTCGCGTACGTCACGGCGGCGTCCAGTGCGGCCTGGGCGATGCCCACGCAGCCCGCCGCCACCGACATCCGGCCCTTGGCCAGCGCGGACATGGCGACGGCGAAGCCCTTGCCCTCGGGGCCGAGCATCGCCGAGGCAGGTACACGGACGCCCTCCAGGGTCAGCTCGGCGGTGGCCTGGCCGCGCAGTCCGAGCTTGCCGTGGATGGCGCGGCGGGTCAGACCGGGGCTGTCCGTGGGCACGAGGAAGGCCGAGACACCCTTGTGGCCGGGGGCGTCGGTCGAGCGGGCGAAGAGCAGGACGACGTCCGCCCAGGTGCCGTTGGTGATGAACGTCTTGCTGCCGCTGACGACGTACTCGTCGCCGTCCCGCACCGCCTTCGCCGAGAGGTTGCCCGCGTCGGAGCCGGTGCCCGGTTCGGTGAGGCCGAAGCAGCCCACGTACCCGCCGGAGGTGAGGCCCGGCAGCCACTGGCGCTTCTGCTCCTCGGTCCCCCAGGACGCGATGGTCTTGGCGACGAGACCGAGCGAGACCGAGACGATGCCCCGGACCGAGGAGTCGCCGCGGCCCAGTTCCTCCGTCACCAGGCAGTACGCGAGGTGGTCGCCGCCGGAGCCGCCGTACTCCTCGTCGACGGTGAGGCCGAGGAAGCCGACCTCGCCGAGCTTCTTGACGATCGAGCGGTCGACGTCCTCCGCGCGGTCCCAGGCGATCACGTTCGGGGTGATCTCGCGCGCGACGAAGTCCCTGGCCAGCCGTCGGACGGCGGTCTGCTCCGCGCTGAGTTCCAGGTTCACTGTGATCAACCCCTGCTTTTAATTAGCACTGCTAGTTTGTGATGCGCAGCCCTACTATGTGGGCCATGGCCCGACCGCGCAAGCCCCTCCTCAGCACCGACCGCATCGTCGCGGCGGCACGGACACTGGTGGACGCGGAGGGGCTCGCCGCGGTCTCCACGCGGCGGCTGGCGGCTGAGCTCGGGGTGAGCGGCCCGTCCCTCTACAACCACTTCCGTACGAAGGACCAGATCCTGGAGGCCGTCGCGGACTCCGTGAGCGCGCAGGTCGACCTGTCGATGTTCGAGGACGGGCGGGACTGGCGGACCGCGCTGCACGACTGGGCCGTGTCCTACCGGGCCGCTCTGCGCGACCACCCCAACATCGTTCCCGTGCTGGCGCGGGGGCCGGGGCGGCGGCCGGCCGGGCTGCGGCTCGCGGACGCGGTGTTCGGGGGGATGGTCGCCGCGGGGTGGCCCGCGGCGCAGGCGACGTCCATCGGGGCGGTGATGCGGTACTTCGTGATGGGGTCCGCGTTGTCGTCGTTCGCCGGGGGGTTCGTGGACGACGAGACGGCGTACGATCCGGCGGACTATCCGCATCTCGGGCAGGCGCATCTTCTGGCCGAGCAGCAGGAGAAGATCGACGAGCGGGCCTTCGAGACGGGGCTCACCGCGTTGCTGGACGGGTTGGCGTCGCAGTACGCGGGGTTGCGTGAGTAGGCCGATGCACGGTGCGGGCCGGTGGGGGCGAGCGCGCCGTTCCCCGCGCCCCTCAAGGGCCAAGGCGCAAGACTGGGCTGTTCCCCGCGCCCCTTGAAGGCCCTCGCGCCCTGGAGGCGCCGCCACATTCTTCGGCGGTGGCCGAAGTGTGGGGCGCTCATGATGGGGGCATGACCTTCTCTCGTGCGGGGGCCGGGGCCGCCGGGCTCGCCGCCCTCGCCTCGCTTGCCGCCGATGAGACGCGGGCCGGGTTTCTGCTGGCGTTGCTCGACGGGCGGGCCTGGACCGCCGGGGAACTGGCACGGCACGCCGGGGTCGCCGCGTCGACGGCCAGCGAGCACCTGGGCAAGCTGGTCGCGGGCGGGCTGCTCACCGAGGAGCGGCAGGGGCGGCACCGGTACGTACGGCTGGCCGACGCCCGGGTCGCCCAGCTCGTCGAGGATCTCGCCGCCCAGGTCCCACCGACGGCGGCCGCTCAGCCGCGCACGCTGCGCGAGGCCGGTGCCGGCAGCGCGATGGCCCGCGGCCGCACCTGCTACGACCATCTGGCCGGCCGCCTCGGCATCGCGGTCACCGACGCGCTGACCGGCCTCGGACTGCTCCGCCAGGACACCGGGTTCGCGCTCACCGACGAGGGCGTGGGCTGGTTCGAGGGTGTCGGCATCCCTCTCGTACGCACCGGTCGGCGCCCGCTCGCCCGCGCCTGCCTGGACTGGACGGAAAGACGTCCCCACCTGGCGGGAATCGCGGGCGCCGCGTTCTGCCAACACGCCCTGGCCGCCAACTGGTGCGTACGCATCGGCTCGCAGCGAGCCGTCAAGGTGACGGACACCGGCGAACAGGTGCTCTCACAACTACTGGGAATCCAGGCGGAGACCCTGCGCTGAGTGCATGCAAGACCGGGGCACAGCCCCGTTCTCAGGGGCGCGGGGAACTGCGCGCCCAGCCCTCACCGGGCCCGCGGACACAACACCACCCCGCCCCGCCGCCCCGCCACTCCGCCACTCCGCCACTCCGCCACTCCGCCAAGGGCACCCGGTCCGAAAACCGCGAGCCCTTCGCCGCCATCCCACCTAGCCTCTGGAACGTGATGAAGCCTCGCCCGACCCCCCGCCGGACCGACCCACGCGCAGCCGCAGCGGCAGGCGTAACCGTGCTCTTGTGGGCCTCCGCCTTCGTGTCCATCCGCAGCGCCGGCGAGGCCTACTCCCCCGGCGCGCTGGCGCTGGGCCGGCTTCTCGCCGGAGCGCTGGTCCTCGGGGTGATCTGCCTGATACGCCGGGAAGGGCTCCCCGCGCGGGCGGCCTGGCCGGGAATCGTGGTGTCCGGGCTGCTCTGGTTCGGCCTGTACATGGTGGTCCTCAACTGGGGCGAGCAGAAGGTCGACGCGGGCACCGCCGCACTCGTGGTGAACATCGGGCCGCTGATCATGGCCCTGCTCGCCGGATGGCTGCTCAAGGAGGGCCTGCCGTCGCGGCTGCTCGCCGGGATGGCCGTCTCCTTCGTCGGCGCGGCGGTCGTCGGCCTGTCCATGTCGGGCGAGGGCAGCGCCTCCGTGTTCGGCGTGCTGCTCTGCCTGCTCGCCGCGGTCGCGTACGCGGGCGGAGTGGTCGCCCAGAAACCGGCCCTGCGGCACGGCTCCGCGCTCCAGGTGACGACGTACGGGTGTGTGATCGGCGCGGTGGCCTGTCTGCCGTTCGCCGGGCAGCTGGTCTCCGACGCCCGGGACGCCCCGCTGTCCGCGACCCTCAACATGCTGTATCTGGGCGTCTTCCCGACCGCGCTCGCCTTCACCACGTGGGCGTTCGCACTGGCGCGTACGACGGCCGGGCGAATGGGAGCCACGACGTACGCGGTGCCCGCGCTGGTGGTGCTGATGTCGTGGGTGGCGCTCGACGAGGTGCCGGGCTGGATCACGCTCGTCGGTGGACTCGTGTGTCTGGCGGGGGTGGCGGTGTCGCGGTCCGGACCCCGGCCCGCGACGGCCACGGCCGCGCCTCCTGCCACGGCGGTCGGCGCGGCTCCGAAGACCCGCCCCGAGCCGCAGTCCGACAGGGCCTAGCCGTGGCCCAGCCGTAGTTCAGCCGTAGTTCAGCCGTAGTTCAGCCGAGGGGCCGGTCCCCCGGCTCCTGGAACATCACCAGTGCGCGCCCGCCCTTGCCCGCCAGCATGTTCTCGAACGCCGACGGGATGCCGTCCAGGGCGATCCGTTCCGTGACGAGGGCGCTCAGGTCCAGCCGTCCCGCCCGGACGTGCTCGGCGAGGACGGGCAGGTCGCGGACGGGGTCGGAGTTCCCGTACACGCAGCCGGCGAGGGTGCGGCCCCAGTGGAAGATCTCCAGGGCGTTGAAGGTGACCTGCTGGTCCTTGCCGCCGATGCCGACGACCGTCGTACGGCCGCCGCGGCGGGTGGACTCCCACGCGGTACGGATCGTGACGGCGCGGCCCGCGCACTCCACGGCCACGTCCACACCGTGCTTGCCGGTGAGCCCCCGGATCTCGCGGGCCGTGTTGTCCGAGGCGATCACGTACTCGGTGGCTCCGGCCGCGCGGGCCAGGGACTCCTTCTCCGACGACACGTCCACCGCCACGATGGTGGAGGCACCGGCGATGCGCGCGGCCTGGAGCGCCGCGAGTCCCACCCCGCCGGCCCCGAAGACGGCCACGGTCTCGCCGGGCCGGACCTTGGCCGAGTAGTGCACGGCCCCGTAGCCGGTGAGTACGGCGCAGCCGAGCAGGGCCGCGTCCGCCAGCGGGATCCCGGCCGGCGCGGGCAGTACGCAGTTGGCGGCCACCACCGTCTCCTCGGCGAACGCGGCGACGTTCAGGCCGGGGTGGAGGTCCGTCCCGTCGGAGGAGCGGTGGGCGTAGACGTTCGCGGCCCCCGCCAGCGCGTCGGCGCACAGCCACACCTCGCCCAGCGAGCAGGCGTGGCAACTCCCGCAGGAGGGAGCCCAGTTGAGCACCACCTCGTCGCCGGGTGCGACATGCTCGACCCCGGGGCCGACGGAGACGACGGTCCCCGCTCCCTCGTGGCCGAGCACGGCGGGTACCGGCAGTCTCATGGTGCCGTTGGTCAGTGAGAGGTCGGAGTGGCAGACCCCGGCGGCGGCGAGGCGGATCCGTACCTGCCCGGGGCCGGGCTCGGGCAGGTCGATCTCGGTGATCTCCAGGGGAGCCCCGACGGCGGGCAGCACAGCGGCGCGGGTCATGACGTACAACGCTCCTAGGACTCTGGAACATCAGAACTGGAACTGCGGAACTGGGACTTCAGAACTGGGGCTGCAGAACTGGGGCTTCGAATCGAGGCTTCAGAACTGGAGGGACTTGGTCTGGAGGTACTCGGACAGTCCGTGCGAGCCCAGCTCGCGGCCGACGCCCGACTGCTTGTAACCGCCGAAGGGGGCACGGGGGTTGAAGCGTCCGCCGTTGATGTCGACCTGCCCGGTGTCCAGGCGTCGCGCGAAGGCCACGGCTTCCGACTCCTCCGCGGCCCAGACGGCGCCCGCGAGCCCGTACACCGTGCCGTTGGCGATCCGGAGCGCGTCCGCCTCGTCCTGGTACCGGATGATCGACAGGACCGGGCCGAAGATCTCCTCCTGGGCGATCGCCATCTCGGGGGTGACGTCCGCGAAGACGGTCGGGCTGACGAAGTAGCCCTGTTCCTGACGGGGTTCGGGGCCGCCCGCGACCAGTCGCGCGCCGTCGCTGACGCCCTTCTCGATGTACCCCACCACGCGGTCCCGCTGCTTGGCGTTGACGACCGGGCCGATGCGCTCGCCGTACTTCGCGGCGGCGTCGGCGGCCAGGGTGACGGCCTCGTCGTACTGGGAGTCGTGCACCAGCATGCGGGTCCAGGCGCTGCACGTCTGGCCGGAGTTGGACATCACGTTGGCGACGCCGACGTTGACGGCCTTGGCGAGGTCCGCGCTCGGCAGGATGACGTTGGCGGACTTGCCGCCCAGTTCGAGGGCGACGCGCTTGACGGCCGCGCCCGCCGTCGCGCCGATCTGCCGGCCGACGGCCGTGGAGCCCGTGAAGGAGACCAGGTCGACGCCCTCGTGCTCGGCGAGCGCCTGGCCGGCGACCGGGCCGAGGCCGGTGACGAGGTTGAAGACACCGGCCGGTACGCCCGCCTCGTGGACCGCCTCCGCGAAGAGCTGGGCGGTCAGCGGGGTGTCCTCGGCGGGCTTTAGTACGACGGTGCAGCCGGCCGCGAGGGCGGGGGCGACCTTGGCGACGATCTGGTGCAGCGGGTAGTTCCAGGGCGTGATGGCGCCGACCACGCCGACGGGTTCGAGGTAGACGGTCGAGTTGCCGACCTTCTCCTCGAAGGCGTACGAGGCGGCGAGGTCGGCGTACGAACCGGCGACCGCGATGGGGGCGCCGACGTGCACGGCCTGGGAGAACTTCAGCGGTGAGCCGAGTTCGGCGGTGACCGTCTCGGCGATCTCGTCCTTGCGGGCGACGAGGACGTCCCGGAGGGCGCCGATCCGTGCGGCTCGCTCGGCCTGGGGGGTGGTGGCCCAGGCCGGGAAGGCGGTGCGGGCGGCGCGTACGGCGGCGTCCACGTCCTCGATCGTGCCGGCCGGGACGTGGGCGATGATCCGCTCGTCGGCCGGGTTCACGACGGCGATCGTGTCCGTCCCTGCTGCGGGGCGCCATTCGCCGTCGATGTACATGCCGTCGTGTGCCTTCATGGGTTCCTCCCGCGGGTGGGGGTGTCGTCGTCCGCCGCCCAACCTAGCTGTCGGTCGCGCTACAAACTAGCGGTGTTAGTTTTTGACCGCCAGGGGTACGGGCGCCCCCGGGGGCTGGTCGAGCGGGGTTTGCCCAGTGCGGGCCGGTCGCGGCTGGTCGCGCAGTTCCCCGCGCCCCTTAGGGGGTGGGCGTGCATTGCTACGTGCGGGTCCATCGTGGTTGCCCGCGCCGTTCCCCGCGCCCCTTAGGGGGTGGGGGTCGGGGTGTGTTGCTTGGTGCCCGTGCGTCGTGGTTGCTCGCGCCGTTCCCCGCGCCCCTTACGGGTTGTCTTTTGGGGGCGCGGGGAACTGCGTGATCGGGCGCTGTGGGGCCGCAGCGGTCGTGGGGCTCAGTTCTCCAGGTTCGGGAGTCTGGCCGGGGTCGGCGAGATGCGTACGCCGTCGTGGTCGAAGACGAACAGGTGCGCGAGGTCCACGAGGAGCGGCACCTGCATACCAGGGCGAAGCGTGTGATCCGGTGTCGTACGGACGATGAGGTCCCCCGGCAACCGCGCCTCCGCCGACGCCGGTTCGCGCCGGTCCGGCTCCGCGCCGGCGTCGGCGGAGGCGTCAGCGGGGTGCTCCAGCACCACGACGGGCCCGGCCCGCAGCGCACCGGCCGCCCGCCCCCGCAGCCGGTCGAACACCCCGCCCTCCCGGCGGCGCCGCCCACCCGGCCGCACCACCGGACGCGGCGCCTCCAGATCCGGTACCAGCGCGGGCTGTGAACCGGTGTCGAGGTGGACCAGGACCTCGTGCCCCTGGAACTCCACATGCTCGACGAGCCCGCTGATCGCCACCTCCCCGGGCCGGGCCCGCGTGGGCCGGGCGAGGCGTACGGCCTCGGAGCGCAGCCCGACGATGACCTCGCGGCCCTGCTGCACCCGGAGCAGGCTGTGGTCCGGGGTCAGCGGTTCGGGCAGGACGAGGGCCTGGCGGCCGAGGCCGATCGACATGGCCCCGTCGAGCGGGGCGAGGACGACACCGCGCAGGAGATTGATCCTCGGGGTGCCGATGAACGCGGCGACGAAGACGTTCTCCGGCAGCGCGTAGACCGTACGCGGGGTACCGAGCTGCTGCAGGACACCGCCGCGCAGGACGGCGACCCGGTCACCGAGCGACATCGCCTCCGCCTGGTCGTGCGTGACGTACAGCGTCGTGACGTCCAGGTCCCGGGTGAGCCGGGCTATCTCGGCCCGCAGATGACTGCGGAGCTTGGCGTCCAGGTTGGCCAGTGGTTCGTCCATCAGGAAGGCGGAGGGGTGCCGGGCGATCGCCCGGCCCATCGCCACGCGCTGGCGCTCCCCGCCGGAGAGCTGGTGGGGGAAACGGTCCAGGAGGTCCTCGATGCCGAGCATCCGGGCCGTGGCCTCCACCCGCGGGCGCGGGTCCCGGCCGGGATCCTCGATCCGCAGGGGGAAACCGATGTTCGCGCGGCTGTTCATGGTCGGGTAGAGCGCGTAGTTCTGGAAGACCATCGCCATGTCCCGCTCGGCGGGCGCGAGATGGTTCGCGTACTCCCCGTCGAGCCGCACCTCTCCCTCGGTGGGCTCCTCAAGTCCGGCGATCATCCTCAGCACGGTCGACTTGCCGCAGCCCGAGGGGCCGAGGAGCACCAGGAACTCGCCGGGCTCGATGTCGAGCGACAGCCGCTGCACCACGCGGACGCCTTGCGTGTAGGACTTGCTCACCTGGTGAAGAGAGACGGCACGTGGCATGAGTCGTGACCCCCGGGGCTCACGGGGCGCTGATGCTCCGCGGTCGGACGGGCTCGTTCGGATACGGCGGATACGGCTGATATGGCGGACGCCGCGGATGTGCCGGATGCGCCGGATGCGTACGAGACCTATGAGTCACGGAAGCTAACGGACCGCGCATGCCCCGGGGAACCCTTTGAACACCTCGAATCGCCGCAACTCAGGCGCCGCCGCGACCCGTTCGGCGTTTCTCCAGTTCAGGCGAGGGCGGGGTCGCGTCCCGGCCCGTCACCGTTTCGGGTTCAGGGGGCCCGGCGGGCCCGGCAGCCGGGCGGCCCTGTCGCAACCCCAGCCCCGAGGCGATGAGCAGCAGCGCCCCGAGCATCACGAACGGCGCGGCCACACCCGCGACTCCGGCGATCAGGCCCGCGGTGGCGGGCGCGGCGACCTGGCCGAGCCGGTTGCCGGTCAGCCGCAGGGCGAGCGCGGTGGAGCGGGAGCCGTCCGGGGCGGCCTGGACGACCGTGGTCATCGACAGGGGTTGCCCGACGCCCAGGCAGAACCCGAGCGCGGCGAGGATCACGGCGAGCGCCCAGACCGGCACGGGCAGCGCGATCGCGGCGCACAGCAGGGCCGCCAGCAGACAGGTCGTGGTGAGCAGCGCGGCCCGGCCCAGCAGCCGCAGCATCGGCGTCATCACCAGGCGGCAGGCGATGGTCGCCGCCGCGCGCAGGCTGAGCAGCAGGCCGATCACGGAGGGCGCGATGCCCCGGTGTTCGCCGACCACCGGCAGGTACGCGGTGAGGATGTCCGTCGCGGAGAGCACGGCGAGGCTGATGAAGATGCCCGCGGGTACGCCCCGGGTCCGCAGGATGCGGTGTACGGGCACGCGTGCACCCGGTCCCGTACGGGACATGGACGGCGTACGGTGCTCGATGCGCCACAGGGAGACGAACGAGAACGCCGCGACGCCGCCCGCGACCAGCAGGGCGAGGGCGCTGGTGCCCGCCATGTCGGGGCCGCCGATCAGGGCGCCCGCGGCGATCGGTCCGACGAGCTGGCCGAGCGAGGCACCGATGGTGAAGTGGCCGAAGTTGCGGTCCTGGTCGTGCGGCGCGGACTGGCGGGCCACGAGCGACTGGGCGCCGATCACGAAGGAGAGGTGTCCGAGGCCCATCACACCGCTCCAGGCCGCCATCGCGGCGAGGGAGTCGGCCGTGCCGCTGAGGGCGCAGCCGCCGGCGATCAGGACGACGCCCACCGGCAGCAGCGGGGCGCACCGGCCGTGGTCGGTCCTGCGGCCGAGCGGTACGGCGGCGAAGAGCGGCAGCAGCGCGTACACCCCGGCGATCACACCGATCGCCCGCTCGTCGGCGCCCAGCGCGAGGGCCCGGTAGGAGACGGCGGGCCGTGCCATGGACACCGCCCCCTGCGCGAAGCTGAAGGCGATGACCAGGCGGAGCAGCCAGCCGCGGTTCCTACCGGGCCTCACGGTGTCGTTCTCCATCGGTTGGAATCGGCCTCCCGGCCGGGCGTCGGGTACGGGGCCGGACCGGGACCGGGACCGGGACCGGGGCCGGGGCCGGACCGGGACCGGGACCGGGATCGGGACCGGGATCGGGACCGGCTCAGATGATGCCGAACAGGATTCCGGATCCGAGCACCACGAGTGAGGTGAGGGCGGCCCACTTGACCACGAACTTGGTGTGGTCGCCGAAGTCGACCCTGGCCATACCGACCAGCACGTACACGGCCGGGACCAGCGGGCTCGACATGTGCAGCGGCTGGCCCACGAGGGAGGCGCGGGCGATCTCCAGCGGCGAGACGCCGTGCGCGGCACCGGCCTCGGCGAGGACCGGCAGGACACCGAAGTAGAAGCCGTCGTTGGACATGAAGTAGGTGAGCGGCAGGCTCAGGGCGCCGGTGACGATGGCCATGTGCGGGCCCATGCCGTCGGGGATGCCGTCGACGAGCCACTTCGCCATGGAGTCGACCATGCCTGTGCCCTGGAGGACGCCGGTGAAGACGGCGGCGGCGAAGACCATGCCCGAGACGTTGAGGACGTTGTCGGCGTGCGCGGCGAGACGCTCACGCTGGTCCGGGATGTTCGGGAAGTTGACCGTCAGGGCGAGCGCCGCGGCGAGCAGGAACAGGACCGGGATCGGCAGCAGCTCCATGATCATGGCGGTGAGCAGGACCGCCGTGAGCAGCGCGTTGAACCAGTACAGCTTGGGGCGCAGGGTCGCGCGGTTCGGGTCCAGACCCTGGAGGCGTACGTCGTCCACGTCGTCCACGCCGTCCACGTCATCCACGCCGTCCACGTCGGGTTCACCGCCGGACTCGGCCGGGGCGTTGGTGCCGGTGCCGGTGCCTGAGCCGCCCGTGGTCTTGGCGAAACGCACCTTGCCGTCACCCGAGCCGCCGGCTGTACCGGCACCGGCTCCGGCACCGACCAGCACCGTCTCGGTCCCGGCTCCTTGCTGCTCCTTCTCCGTCTCCGTCTCCGTCCTCGTCTCCGTCCTCGTCTCCGTCTCCGTCTCCGTCTCCAGAACGTCGGCCAGGCTCAGCACGCCGAGGCGCTTGCGCTCGCGCAGGCCGAGGACGTACGAGAGGGCGATGACGGCGACCAGGCCGACGGCGAGCGCCGGGATCATCGGGACGAAGATGTCGCCGGCGTCGAGCTTGAGCGCGGTGGCGGCGCGGGCCGTCGGACCGCCCCAGGGCAGGGTGTTCATCACGCCGTTGGCGGTGGCGGCGACACCGGTCATCACCACGAGGCTCATCTTGAGGCGCTTGTACAGCGGATACATCGCCGAGACCGTGATCATGAAGGTGGTCGAGCCGTCGCCGTCCAGCGAGACGATCGCGGCGAGCAGGGCCGTACCGACGACGATGCGCATCGGGTCGGCCTTGCAGAACTTGAGGATGCCCCGGACGACCGGATCGAAGAGGCCGACGTCGATCATGACGCCGAAGTACACGATGGCGAACATCAGCATCGCGGCGGTGGGCGCGAGGGTGCCCACCCCTTCGATGACGTAGTCGCCGAGGTGGGCGCCTTTTCCGACGAACACACAGAAGAGTGCCGGGATCAGCACCAGCGCCGCGATCGGCGACATCTTCTTCATCATGATCAGGACCAGGAAGGTCGCGATCATGGTGAAGCCGAGGATGGTCAGCATGAGTGGATACCTAACGTTCGCCCTTGAACTCCCACCAGGGACGGCGGTTCGAGTGACGTTAGGTCGGGCCGACAAGTCTTAACAAGATGTTGACACGAGAGCAATAAGCGCAAAACTCCTGGTCACAGCCGTTCGCAGTCGTTCGCAGTCGTTCACGGCATTGTGCCTGCCGGCGCGACATCGATGGGTACGCCGTTGAGGACCGCGGTGCCCGACAGCGGGTCGAGCAGGCTGCCGTCCAGGAGCTGGTTGACGTTGACGCCGGGGTCCGCGGTGGCGTGGTGCAGCCGGGTGCCGGGCCGGTCGTGTCCCCAGCCGTGCGGCAGGCTCACGACGCCGCGTCGCACGGAGTCGGTGACCTCGGCGGGGGCGACGACCTCTCCCCCGGCGCCCTTCACGCGTACGGGTGCCCCGTCGCCGACGCCGAGGCGTTCGGCGTCGTCGGGGTGGATGTGCAGGGTGCAGCGGTTGGTGCCGCCGGTGAGGGCGGGGATGTTGTGCATCCAGCTGTTGTTGGACCGTAGATGGCGGCGGCCGACCAGGACGAGGCCGTCGGGACGCTGCCGGAGGGCGTCCCTGAGCCGCGGGAGGTCGTCGGCGAGCGGCTGGGGAAGCAGTTCGACGAGGCCGCTGCGGGTCTTGAGGGGGCCCGGCAGGCGGGACCGGAGCGGCCCGAGGTCGATGCCGTGGGGCGCGGCCAGCAACGTCTCCAGGTTCAGGCCGTCGGGGCGGGCGCCGAATCCGTCGCCGTACGGGCCCAGGCGCAGCATCATGTCGAGGCGGCGCTCGGGGCCGGTGTCACCGGTGAGGGCGGCGGCGAGTTCGAGGGGGTCGCGGCCGTGCACCGGGGAGTGCGGTTCCTTGACGGCCTTGCCGAGGGTCTGGTCGATGACCAGGGTGTCCACGGCGGAAGGGTCGGCGCCGTGCATGCCGGTCGCGGCGAGGACGAGCCGGGCGAGGATCTCCGTCTCGGCCATCCTGCCGGGTTCCAGCGGAACGGCGGCCCTGGTGTAACGGACCTGATTGCGTACGGCGAGGGTGTTGAAGGCGAAGTCGTGGTGCGGGCTCTGCGAGGGCGGGGGCGGTGGCAGCACGACGTGGGCGTGGCGCGAGGTCTCGTTCAGGTACGGGTCGACGCTGACCATGAAGTCGAGCGAGTCGAGGGCCTTGTCGAGGCGGTCGCCGTCGGGGGCGGAGAGGACGGGGTTGGCGGCGATGACGACGAGGGCGCGGATCGGTTCGCCCTCGGCGGTCACGCGGTTGGCCGCGGTATCGGCCGCGGTGACGGTCGCGGTGACGGTCGCGGTATCGGCCGCGGTATCGGCCTCGGTATCGGCCGCGGTATCGGTCGCGGTGTCGATCTCCTCGGCGAGCGCGGCGAGCGGCAGTTCGCCCTTGGCTTCCGGGTGGCGGCTGACGCGGCTGTGCCAGCGGCCGAGTGCGAAGCCGCGGCCGGGTCCCGCGGGGCGGGGCGTGCGGTCGGTGGCTGCTTGCGGGAAGAGGGCGCCGCCGGGCCGGTCGAGGTTGCCGGTGAGGATGTTGAGGACGTCGACCAGCCAGCTGGCGAGGGTGCCGTGCGGGACGGTGCAGCTGCCGATGCGGCCGTATACGGCGGCGGTGGGCGCGGCGGCGAGTTCACGGGCGAGCGCCCGGATCGTATCGGCGTCGACGTCGCATGCCTCGGCGGCGGCCTCGGGGGTGAAGTCGCGTACGGCGTCGCGGAGTCCGTCGAGCCCCTGGACCAGCTCGGTCAGCTCACCGAGGTCGGTGAGCTGCTCGTCGAAGAGGACGTACGCCATGGCCGCGAGGAGCAGGGCGTCGGTGCCGGGGCGGACGGCGACGTGCCGGTCGGCGAGCTTGGCGGTGCGGGTGCGGCGGGGGTCGATGACCGTGAGGGTGCCGCCGCGCGCCTTGAGGGCCTTGAGTTTGCCGGGGAAGTCGGGTGCGGTGCACAGACTCCCGTTGGACTCCAGGGGGTTGGCGCCGATCAGCAGCAGGTGGTCGGTGTGGTCGAGATCGGGTACGGGGATCGCGTTGGCGTCGCCGTAGAGGAGACCGCTGGAGACGTGCTTGGGCATCTGGTCGACGGTGGACGCGGTGAAGACGCTGCGCGTGCCGAGCCCTGAGAGCAGGGCGGCCGGGTAGAGGGCGCCTGCCATGGTGTGCACGTTCGGGTTGCCGAGGACGACTCCGACGGAGTGCGGCCCGTACCGCTCGACGACCGGTCGCAGTCCGGCGGCGACGGCGTCGAAGGCCTCCTGCCAGGTGGCTTCGCGCAGCTCGCCGTCCTTGCGCACGAGTGGGGTGCGCAGGCGGTCCGGGTCACCGTCGGCGGCCCCGAACGACGCCCCCTTCGGACAGATGAACCCCTGGCTGAACACATCGTCACGGTCCCCGCGCGCGCTCGTCACCCGGGTCCCCTCGATGGTGAGCGTCAGCCCGCAGGTGGCCTCGCAGAGCGGGCAGATGCGCAGGGCTGTGCGGGAGTCGGCGGTGGTGGACACGGGTCCTCCCGAAGGAAATGGCGACAACGGTGGCGCTCTGACCGGGCCGAGCATACCGACCGGTATGGACGGTGGGGAGGGGGTGCGGGGGTCGGGTCGTAAATCCGCGAGCGGGTGAGTGGGGCGGGCTCGGCCCGGGTTCGGGGTCCGGGGTCCGGGTCCGGGTCCAGGGTCCGGGTCCGGGTCCGGGTCCAGGGTCCGGGGTCCGGGGTCCGGGGTCCGGGGTCCGGGTCCGGGGTCCGGGGTCCGAGGTCCGGGGTCCGGAGTTCAGGTCCCTGGGCCGGGGTCCGGAGTTCAGGTCCGGGGTCCGGAGTTCGGCTGCGGGCTGCGGGCTGCGGGCTGCGGGCTGCGGGCTGCGGGCTGCGGGCTGCGGGCTGCGGGCTGCGGGCTGCGGGCTGCGGGCTGCGGATGTTCGCGTATCCCGGAGTCGGGGGGGCGGGTTGGCGGGAGGAGCGCGCGTCGTACCGATCGGTGGATGCGCGGATGCGCGGATGCGCGGATCGGCAGTACAGCAGCGCAGCACAGCTCATCCCGGCCCCGCCGCACAGCGGATCAGTCGAGCGAGCGCGAGAGATACGCCCGGAGCAGCTCTCGTGTCTCGTCTATGACCCGCTCGTCGCCCGCCGGGTCGAGGCGGAAGGCCAGCTGAACGAGGGTGTCGGCGGCCTCGACGGCGATGAGGAAGGTACGCCGGAGGTCCTCGTCGGGGGCGCGGTCGAGATACACGGAGAGCATGTCGGTCAGCCGGTCGGCGACGCGGGTGTTGGGCTCGGCGTCGCGGGTGCCGACGGGTATCTGGTTGCCGAAGTCGACGAGGGAGAAGCCGGGTGCGGTGCGCTTCATCGCGAGGTACTCGTCGAGAACCGCGTCCATGGCCACCCGCCAGCCCGCTCCGCGGCCGGTTCCCTGGAGTCGGTGGGTGACACGGTCGGTATAGATGTCCAGGTTGCGCTGGGCGAGCGCGTCGACCATGGCCCGCTTGTTGCCGAAGAACCGGTAGACGGACCCTATGGGCACTCCGGCGCGCAGGGCGACCGCGCGGGTGCTCAGGGCGTCGTAGCCGACCTCGTCCAGGAGGTCGGCGCAGGCGTCGAGAATACGGGTGAGTCGTTCGGCGCTACGGCGCTGGACGGGCGCGCGGCGCAGCGAGGTCGCATGGGGCACGGGCTTCATGATGCCTTTCCGCCGGGGTCCGGTGAACCGTGCCCTTGGGTACGAAGTCGGTGCCCGTACCACTCATCCAACGACGCGTGCGGCTTGCCACGGGCACGCTGGGCTGGGGCGGCGCGGCGTACGGCGCTGGTCGCGGGGCGTGCGCCGCCGGTCGCGGAGGCCGCAAGCCACACGCCAGCACCCACATCAGCCACAGGTTGTCCCCCACCGCCCGGTGGAGGCGCCGGTCCTGCCCCGCATGAGGCGTGTGGCGCTGATCGCGGGCCCCTGGGCCGTGCGCCGCCGTCCACGGAGACCGCAAGCCGCGTCGCCCGGTGAAGTCGCAGGCGGTGCGCCGACGCCGGGGCGGCAGAGGCCGCGGGCCGCGTTGCCGCCCGCGAAGGCCGCAAGCTGTCCGCCACCACTCACGGTGACCTCCGGGGCGCGCCCAGCCGCAACGCGAGTACCGCACGTCGTGCCCCCACCGCCCGCAGACGGTGCAGGTCAGGCACCGCCTGCGGGCGGAAGCAGAAGGCCCGGGGTCGCCGGCCAGGACTGCCGGAGCGGAAAGAGCGGCGGACCATCGGCCGGGGCGGACAGCAGCGCCGGGACACTTGGCGAGACTGCCGACAGCGACGAGCCTGTTGCCCGCGCGGTCAGGAGTATCGGACCGCCCGCCGGGGCCCCGGCAGCGGACCCTCGACAGAAGGCGCCACGGACAGTGCGGCGCCTGGCGGCGGGGCCGGGGGATGTGCGTCACCCGCCGGGACAGCCAGGGCCGCCTCACCCACCGGGAACGCTATCGACAACGCGCCCCCGCCCTTTGTAGCCCAGCCACCCGTCGAGGCCGTCGATGGTGCCGATGGTGCCGATGGTGCCGAGGCCATCGATGGTGCCGAACCGTTGGTCGTCGTGGTCGCGGACGGTGGCCCGCCCGTCGTCGGCCGGGTGTCCGGTGTGGGCCCCGGGTCGGACACCGTGATGTCGGCCGTGCCGGCGACGGGCTTTCCGTCGACGGCCCACACCGTGTCGTCGTCGGCGTGCAGGCGCACCGTCACCCGATGGGTGCCGCGCGGGACGACGTCGCCCGCGAGGTGGTGGTCCGGGCCCCGGAGCAGGGACAGGGGACGGTCGTCCAGCCGGAGCAGCGCGTAACCGCGGCCCGGTTCGGCCTTCTTCTCCGTGCCGGCCGGCGAGAAGCGGAAGTCGCGGACGGTCAGCCGGACGTCCCAGCCGTCGTCGGCACTGTCGGCGTCGTCGGCGTCCCCGTCCACGGCGGGCTGTATCTCGATCTCGACCTCGGGTGCGCTCTTCTTGTCGATCTCACGGTAGTGCCGCCCCTCCTCGTCCGTGTCCTTCAGCACCTTGCCCACCGGTGACGGTCTGGCTTCGTCGCCCTCGCGCGCGCCGTCGGACCCGCAACCCGTCGCTCCGACGAGCAGAGCACCGAACAGGGCACAGACCGCGAGCGCGGTGAGGAATGCGCGCGTCCACGACATGCCGGGAGATTAGAGCACCGCTCCGACAGCCGGATCCCCCTTGAGTCGGGTTCTTGGGTTAAGCCGGGTCCTTGGGTTAAGCCGGGTCCTTGGGTTAAGTCGGGTCCTTGGGCTGAGCCGGGTCCTTGGGCCGAGCCGGGCCCTTGGGCACCACTCTTGGCCACCTCGGCGGCACTGGCGCGATAACGCCTCCTCCCGCCGACCCCGGCCCCCTCCCCCTTGCGCACCGATTCACCGAATCCTACGGTGATGCATAGGAATCAGAACGAGGGAGCGAGACCACATGAGCGGGGACGCGCGCAACGGCGCATCGGCACTGCGGAAGACCGCCGAGGCGCTGACGTATCTCTCCGGGTTCGGCAACGAACACAGTTCGGAGGCGGTCCCGGGCGCACTCCCGCACGGCCGCAACTCACCGCAGCGGGTCCCGCTCGGGCTGTACGCGGAACAGCTGAGCGGGTCGGCGTTCACCGAGCCGCGGGCGCACAACCGCCGCTCGTGGCTCTACCGGATCCGCCCGTCGGCCGCGCACCCCGCGTTCACCCGCACCGACAACGGCACCCTGCGCTCGGCCCCCTTCACCGAGTCGGTGCCGGACCCGAACCGGCTGCGCTGGAACCCCCTGCCGGAGCCGGCGCCGGGCACCGACTTCCTGGCGGGCCTGTGGACCCTCGGCGGCAACGGCGACGTCACGCGGCGCACCGGCATGGCCGTGCACCTGTATCACGCCAACTCCTCGATGCGGCGGGTGTTCAGCGACGCCGACGGCGAGCTGCTGATCGTGCCCGAGCACGGCGGGCTGCTGCTGCGCACCGAGTTCGGGCTGCTGCATGTGGAGCCGGGACATGTGGCGCTGATTCCCCGTGGGGTGCGCTTCCGTGTGGAGCTGCTGGGCGACGTGTCCGACGACGGGCCGGACCCTGCGGCCGGCCCGACCGCCCGGGGGTACGTGTGCGAGAACTACGGGGCGCCCTTCCAGCTCCCCGACCTCGGCCCGATCGGCGCCAACGGTCTCGCCAACCCGCGGGACTTCCGCGCACCGGTCGCCGCGTACGAGGACGAAGGGGGCGAAGGGGGCGAAGGGGATGCCGGGCGCGGAGGGCACGTGGCGGGGCCCGTGGCGGGACCCGTGGAAGTGGTCAACAAGTTCTGCGGCAACCTCTGGACGGCGACATACGACCACTCGCCGCTCGATGTCGTCGCCTGGCACGGCAACCATGTGCCGTACACCTACGATCTGCGCCTTTTCAATGTGATCGGCACCATCAGCTACGACCATCCCGACCCTTCGATCTTCACCGTGCTGACGTCGCCGTCCGACACTCCGGGCCTCGCCGGGGTCGACTTCGTGGTCTTCGCGCCGCGCTGGCTCGTGGGTGAGGACACCTTCCGGCCGCCCTACTTCCACCGGAACGTGATGAGCGAGTACATGGGGCTCATCGAAGGCGCGTACGACGCGAAGGCGGAGGGTTTCGTGCCGGGCGGCGGTTCGCTGCACAACATGATGTCCGCGCACGGCCCCGACCGGGAGACCTTCGAGCGGGCCAGCGCCGCCGAGCTGCGACCGCAGAAGGTCGACGACGGTCTGGCCTTCATGTTCGAGACCCGCTGGCCGATCACCGCCACCGCGCAGGCCGCTCGCGCCGGGCATCTGCAGACGGCGTACGACGACGTGTGGCGCGGGTTTCAGCGGCACTTCCGGCCGGGCGACCGGCCGTGAGAGTGCTGGGGGCCCCGGGCCCCTCCGCGGCCACCCGTTGCACCGAACGCCCGCGACCGGTACGGATACCCTCGTGACCTCCTTCGCGCCGGACTCGATCGTCCTGAACCGCAAGCTGCCGCTCTGGTATCAGGTGTCGCAGTCCCTGCGCGCCTCGATACTCGGGCGGTCCACGCAGGATCCGCTGCGCCTGCCCACCGAGGAACAGTTGGCGGAGCACTACGGGGTGAGCGTGCTGACCATGCGGCAGGCGCTCAAGGAGCTGGAGGACGAGGGGCTCATCACGCGGCACCGCAGACGCGGCACATTCATCGAGCCGAGCGCCCTGCGGGGCGCGCCGGTCCGCCTCCTCGGCTCGGTGGACGCCATCGTGGCCCAGCAGTCGGGCATGACGACGGAGCTCCTCGACCACGGCAGCGAGCCCGTGTCCGGTGAACTCTCCGCGTACTTCCCGGATCTGGCGGAGGTGGCCACGTACCACCGGCTGCGCAGCGACGAGAAGACCGGTGAGCCGACCAACCACGCACGCAACTACGTCCGGCCGGAACTGGCGGCCCTGTTCGACCCGGAGGATCTGGTCCGCTGGCCCATGACGAAGGTCCTGCGGGATGTCGCGGGGGCGCGGATCGGCCAGATCACCGACACCGTCGAGGCGCGGCTCGCCGACCCGGAGACCGCCCGGCTGCTCCAGGTCCCGCTGCTGAGCCCGATCCTGCACTACACGGGCGTCGTGCACGGCGCGGACGGCCGGGCGCTGGACGTGGTCCGCATCCACTACCGGGGCGACCGTTTCTCGTTCACGGTCACCCTCGACGCCCACTGACCGTGCGGGACCCAATCGCCCGCCACGGGCCACGTCGTACGATTCCGAACGTGACCCACGACGACGCTCCGCTGCTCGCGGACCTCATGCCGTGGTCCGTCGCACCTCCCCGGCTGGGCCGGGCGTGGCCGGCGGCGCCCGACGCGGCGTCCCTGAGGGCACGGTGGGACGCCCTGGTGAAGGCCGAGGGGCCCGACCGCGAGGCGTTGTTCGGCGCCACCCGCTCGCGGACCCTGCACTCGGCCGTGGGGCAACTGCCCGGCCAGTCCTCCGGTACGGGCCGGCTGGTGCGCGCCTCGGGCCCCTGCGCGGAACCGGTCCGGGTCCAGACCGGCCCGTTCGACGAGCAGTGGCTGATCCCGGACCACCGGCTGATCGACGCGGCGCGTCCTGAGCTGTGGCGGGTGGCCGACGAGCACCAGGTGTTCGCGGTCGAGCAGCCGCCCTCGCCCGACGGACCGGCGCTCCTCGTCGCGTCGGTGCTGCCGATGGTCCCGCCGCAGCCGAGGACCCCCGGGGCGAGGGCGGCCCCAGTCGCCCGCCCCGGCCTCGTTCACCCCCTGTACCGACGCCCCGGTGGCCTCGAACCGAACCTGGCACCGGGCCTGCTGGACCTCCTGGCCGAGCGGCTCGGCCATCCCCCCGCCCCGCTCGACGTCCTCGCCTGGGCGGTCGCGGTCGCCGGCCGGGGACCGGGCGGGGTGGCCGTCCCCCTCACCGCCGATCCCGAACTGTGGGCGCGAGGTACTGAGTTGGGCCACCGCATGCTGTGGCTGATGCGCCGCGACGGCGAGCGCCCCAAGCTCCCCGGCGGACGCCGCCCGTACGTACGGGCCCCGCTCCCGCCCTTCCCGGTCGAACCGCGCTACGAACGCGAGGAGGAGACCCTCCACCTCGACGAGGGCCGCATCTCCCCCGTCCCGCCCACGGCCTGGGACTTCGAGGTCGGCGGCGTCCGCGTCCTGGACCAGTGGTTCGGCAGCCGGATCACCCGCCCCGGGCCCGGCACGCTGGAGGCCGTCCGCCCCACGACCTGGCCCCAGACCTGGACCTCCGACCTCCTGGAACTGGTGACGATCCTGACCCTGCTCGCCGAACTGCGCGCAAAGCGAGCGGAGTTGCCACTACGGACAACACCCATCACCGCAACAGACCTACACAAGGCAGGCATACTCCCCCCACCCCCCACCACCCGCACCCCAGCCTCGGTCCTGACCCACCAGGAGGAGGGCCCAGAGGGCCAACGCACCCTACTCTGACCACCCACCTCCCCCCCCGGGGGGCACGAAGAACGGCGCAGCCTTCCGCCGTCCGGGGACGCGGGCAACGGCGCGATCTCTATAGGGGCGCTGGGAACGGCGCAGTCTTTCAGCGGTCACCACGGCCCCGCGGGACCTGTTCGGCAACGCGCCCGTGCCGACCGACGGCGCCTGGCCGGTGACGCACCCCGTCGCGG
Organism: Streptomyces sp. NPDC087844; assembly: GCF_044742785.1. NCBI lineage: Bacteria > Bacillati > Actinomycetota > Actinomycetes > Kitasatosporales > Streptomycetaceae > Streptomyces > Streptomyces sp. NPDC087844. Next base: position 404,713 of record NZ_JBIUVD010000004.1, read on the forward strand.
GCTCGCCGGCCTGGTGCGCCGTCCTCATCGCGGTGTTCATGCCGCTCGCCGTCCGCCAGTACGCGAACGGCGGACGCTGACCGTTCACCCCGCCCCTCAGCCCACGCATGACAAAGCCGCCGCCCGCGGGTCATGATCCCCCGCATGGAGCCGCAACCCCTGCCCCAACCCCAACCCCAGCCTCCGCCCCTGCCCCTGCCCCAGCCCCAGCCTCTGCCTCTGCCCCTGCCCCTGGAGGGCATCACCGTCGTCGCCGTCGAGCAGGCCGTCGCCGCGCCCTTCGCCACCCGGCAGCTCGCCGATCTGGGGGCGCGGGTGATCAAGGTCGAGCGCCTCGACGGCGGCGACTTCGCACGCGGCTACGACACCGCGGCCGCCGGGCTCGCCTCGCACTTCGTGTGGTGCAACCGCGGCAAGGAGTCCGTCGCCCTCGACCTGAAGGACCCGCGCGGCCTCGACGTGGTGCGCCGTCTGGTGGCCGGCGCCGACGTCTTCGTGCAGAACCTCGCGCAGGGCGCCGCCGCACGGCTCGGCCTCGACGCGGCCACCCTGTGCGCCGCGCACCCGCGGCTGATCGCCGTGGACATCTCGGGCTACGGGCCCTCGGGGCCCTACGCCGGCAAACGCGCGTACGACATGCTCGTGCAGTGCGAGGCGGGTCTTGTGTCCGTGACCGGGACGGCCGGGCAGCCGGTCAAGGCGGGCATTCCGGCGGCCGACATCGCGGCGGCGATGTACGCGTTCTCGGGGGTGCTCGCGGCACTGGTGCGGCGCGGGACGACCGGGCGCGGCGGGCCGGTGGAGGTGGCGATGCTGGACGCGCTGGCCGAGTGGATGGGGCATCCCCTGCACCATGCGATGCACGGAGGCACTCCCCCGGCGCGCACCGGACTCGCGCACGCCGTCATCGCCCCGTACGACGGCTATCCGACGGGTGATCGCGGGAGGGTGCTGTTGTCGGTGCAGAACGACCGGGAGTGGCGCCGCCTCGCCGAACAGGTGCTGGAGCGTCCGGAGCTGGCCCACGATCCGGCGTACGCGACGAACGCGGCCCGGGTCGAGAACCGGGACCGCACCGACGAGCTGGTCGCCACGGCGCTGGCGGCGCTCACCGCGGAGGAGGCGGTGGCGCGTCTTGAGGCGGCCGGGATCGCCTGCGCGCTGCTGAGGGACGTGTCGGAAGTGGCGGAGCATCCGCAGCTGGCGGCCAGGGACCGGTGGCGGGATGTTCAGTCGCCGGTCGGGCCGCTGCGAGCTCTTCTGCCGCCGATCACGCTGCCGGGCGGGGTCACGGCGAGGATGGGGCCCGTACCCGCACTCGGGGAACACACCGAGGCGGTGCTGCGTGCCGTGGGGATGACGGACGATGAGATCGCAGCACTGCGCCGGGACGGTGTGTCCGCCTGAGCGCGGGTCGGGGTTCTGCTGGTCCTGCTGGTCCTGCTGATTCCGCTGTTCCTACTGATTCTGGTTCCGCTGGTCCTGCTCGGTTTCGGCCGCCTCTCAGCGACCGGGGTCGCCTGTCAGCGACCGCCGAACAGGGAACGGCGCAGCCGGCGCAGCGGTGCGAAGAGCGAGACCCGCCTCACTCGCGCACTCCTGCCGGTGCGGTCGTGCGCGGTGTCACGTGCGGTCAGTTCACGCATCAGGGACGTCGCCTCGGCCGCCTCGCGCTGAGGGATGGCAGGGCCACCCATCACCGAAAGATGGCGGTCGAGGCGCGAACTGGTCGCGCTGCTCCCACACGTGATCGCAGGGACTCGCGCCCTGCCACGCACTGTTATCTGTTCCATGTCACTCCCCACCCATACGAGGGCACCCGGCCCGGGCAGGTTAACCCTATCGCTCCCTCATCACACTCGTGTATCCCGGGCACGGGATTCACCTACCCGGTAAGGGGGTTGACGATTACTCTCCGAATCCGAGCGATTCCAGGGCGAGTTGGACAACCGGTGCGGTGGTGGGCTGCCGGGAGCCCCCGGACGGCTCGACGGTGACAGCGAGTGAGGTCGCGTCCGTGTCCAGTCCGGTGGCGATCAAGGGCGTGTCGCCGTCGAGGAGCCCCAGAGAGCGCGGTTTCCCCTCCGGTCGCATGAGCCACAACTGGTGGACTCTCTTGTTCGTGGGTGTCCCGAGGCCGGCCGAGGTGACGACGGCGGTGTGCTGCGAGGCGGACGCGACGACTCCGATGCCCTGACCGTTCGCGTCCCGGCCGGTGCCCGACCGCGCGTCCGGCGCCGCGAGAACGTGGGCGATCTCACGTGCCTGCGCCTTCTGTTCGGCGAGTTGGTCCTGTGTTCGGGACGCCTGCATGCCGAAGAGCGCGGCGACGACGAGAGCGGCGGCGGCCGTGGTGGAGGCCAGCGGGATGAGGAAGGCCGAGAAGGGTGAGCGGCGGGCGCGGGAGGGCGGCCGTTCCACGCGCGCGCGTGCCGGGGTTTCCGCGGGCGCCGGCTCCTGAGGGGTCGTGCGGATGGCCGTCAGGACCCGGTCGCGCATCGCGGCGGGGGCCGGGGCGGCGGTGGACCAGGCGAGACGGACCGCGTCCTCGCGCAGGGCGCGCACTTCGGCGGCGCAGCTGTCGCAGCGCCTCAGGTGCTTCTCGAATCGCTTGTGCTCATGGGGTTCCAGGGCGTCGAGGGCGTACGGGGCGGCCAGCGAGTGCAGTTCGCCTCGGCGGAAGACGCTGCTCATGCGACACCTCCGAGGCAGTCGCGCAGCCGCGTGAGCCCGTCGCGCATGCGGGTCTTGACCGTGCCGAGCGGCAGGGAGAGCCGTTCGGCCACTTCACGGTAGGTGTACCCGTCGTAGTAGGCGAGGGTGACGGACTGCCGTTGCAGGGCGGTGAGCCGGTCCAGGCAGCGGCGTACCCATTCCCGTTCGAGGCCGGCCTCGACCTCCTCGGCGACATGGTCGAAGGCGGGGCCGTTCGCCCGCCGGGCCATGCGCAGTTCGCGTTCCGTGGCGGAGCGGGCGCTGCGGACCCGGTCGACCGCCCTGCGGTGCGCGAGGGTGAGGACCCAGGCGAGCGCGGTGCCGCGGCCGGGGTCGTAGCGCGCGGCGGACCGCCAGAGTTCGAGAAGCACCTCCTGCGCCACCTCCTCGGACTGGGCCGGATCCCGCACCACGCGGCGCACCAGCCCGAAGACCGGCCCGGACACCAGGGCGTACAGATCCTCGAAGGCCTTCTGGTCGCCTCCGGCCACGAGCACCAGAAGTTCGTCCGCCTCCACCCGTTTCCCCCTTCGCCGGTCTGAACGGCTCGTCCCGTCCTCACGTATTCGGCGCAGGAACGCCGTCGGATGGGGTTACGGATCAACCGCTCGAAAACGCGGGTGGATCCCGAACCAATCCTTCTTCCCCCCGGCTCCGAATGGCGTGCATCAGGCATCACCCACCGACGCGGTACGAGCGTGGGAGCGGACCGGTCGACAGGTCGCTCCCGCCACATCACCGCCGGAACACAGCTTTGGGACAGAGGACGGACGGCATGACACCTTTCACCAGCGGGTTCGTGGGACGCAGGAGCCTCGCGACCCTTGTCTGCGGTGCGCTGGCCACCGGCGGGCTCGCGGCCGTCGGCGTGACCGCGCTCGAACCGGGGGCGGCGAGCGCCTCAAGTCACCGGGAGGCTCCGCTCATCTCGGGGCAGCCGCAGTACGACAACACGGACGTGTACGCGTTCGCGAGCCCCGACAAACCGGATACGACGACCATCATCGCCAACTGGATCCCGTTCGAGGAGCCGGCCGGCGGACCGAACTTCTTCCCGTTCGCGGAGGACGCGCAGTACGACCTGCACATCGACAACAACGGTGACGCGCAGGGCGAACTGGTCTTCCGCTACACGTTCGAGACGCACGTCAAGAACGACAAGACCTTCCTGTACAACACCGGCCCGGTCGAGAGCCTCGACGACCCGGACCTCAACATCACGCAGACGTACGACATAGACCTGCTGCAGCTCAAGGACCAGCACCTGGTCAAGAAGACGAAGTACGCGGACGACGTGGATGTCGCGCCGTCGAACGTCGGCAAGGCGTCCATGCCGGACTACGCCAAGCTCCGTTCCCAGGCCGTGCACGAACTGCCGGGCGGGGCGACCACGTTCGCCGGCCAGGCGGACGACCCGTTCTTCCTCGATCTGCGGGTCTTCGACCTGCTGTACGGCGGGAACCTGTCCGAGGTCGGCAACGACACCCTCAAGGGTTACAACGTCAACTCCGTCGCCCTCCAGCTCCCGAACGACGTGATCCAGGAGTCGGCCGAACAGCCGATCGTGGGCATCTGGTCGACGACGCAGCGCAAGAACGCGAGCGGTCACTACCGGCAGGTCTCGCGTCTCGGCATGCCGCTGGTGAACGAGGTCGTCAACCCGATCAAGGACAAGGACAAGTTCAACGCGTCCGCGCCCTGGAACGACGGTGACTTCCTGAAGAACGTCACCGAGCCCGAGCTGCCGAAGCTCATCGAGGCGATCTACAAGATCGAGGCGCCCGACGAGCCCCGCAACGACCTGGTCGACGTGTTCCTGAAGGGCGTCGAGGGCCTCAACCAGCCGCCGAACGTACGCCCTTCGGAGATGCTGCGTCTCAACACCTCCACCGAGCCGGCCGCCGAGGAGAAGCGTCTCGGTGTCCTGGACGGCGACAACGCGGGCTTCCCGAACGGCCGCCGCCTCGGCGACGACGTGCTGGACATCGCGCTGCAGGTCGTCGAGGGCGAACTGGTCGGCGCCAAGAACGACCTGGGCGACGCGGTCGACAAGAACGACGTGAAGTTCGAGAAGGCGTTCCCGTACGTCGGTCAGCCGACCTCGGGTTCGCGCGGACCGCTGGCCAAGGGCACGACCGGCACCAACGACGTGCGCAACCAGCTCGGTGACGCGCTGCAGCCCGCCGGCACGACCGGCACGGGCGGTATGGACGACACCACGCTGATCACCGTCTCGGCGGCCTCGGGCGCGGCCGGCTTCCTGCTCGTCGGCACGGGTCTGCTCTGGTGGCGCGGCCGCCGTCGGGCCTACTGATCCGCGCCTGACCGGCAGCTGATCCACACCCCTGGCCGGCGCGGTCCGTGCGTAACCGTCCCCCACGGCGCGCGGGCCGCGCCACCCACCGCATCCACCGCATCCACCGCATTCATTCAGTACGAGAACCACTTTTCCCGCATGGCGATTGAGGAGAGCGCAATGTCCCCGCGGAGCAACGACGACGCGCAGGAGAGGAACCTCGTCGACGAGGCTGCCGCCCCGGCCGAGACGGCCACGCCGGCCGAAGCGGCAGGGGCGGCCGAGACGGCAGGGGCGGCCGAGACGGCAGGGGCGGCCGAGACGGCAGGGACCGTTGGGACGGCAGGGACAGCCGGGACCGATCTGCCCGTGCCCGGGGAGCGCCGGGGATCCGCGCGGTCCCGGGTGCCGCGGCTCGCGGCCTGCGCCGTCGCTCTCGCCGTCGCGATGACCGCGGGGGCCGTGGTGCTGGGCGACAGGGCCGGCGACGACACGGGCACGGTGTCGTCCGCGCCCGGCCTCGACCCCGAACTGCTGGCGGGCGGCAGCCTGGCTTCGGGCATCTCCGCACTGCAGTCCCATCTCAAGGCGCAGCCCAAGGACTCCGGCGGGTGGGCCACGCTGGGCATGGCCTATGTCGAGCAGGCCCGTACCAACGGCGACCCGTCCCGCTATCCGCAGGCGCAGCGCGCGCTGGAGCGGTCGCTGAAGCTGACCCCCGACAACGATCCGGCGCTGGCGGGCCGGGCGGCGCTGGCCGCGGCCCGGCACGAGTTCCCCGAGGCGCTGGCCTACGCGGAGAAGGCACTGGACGAGAACGCCTTCAACGAGCGCGCGTTGTCGGTGCGCATCGACGCCCTGGTCGAACTGGGCCGCTACAAGGAGGCGGCGAAGGCCGCCGACGAGGCCGACTCCCGCCGCCCGGGCGTTCCGGTCTTCACCCGGTACGCCTATGTGCGTGAGCTGCGCGGCGACATCGCGACGGCACGCCGCGTCCTGAAGCAGGCGCTGTCCGGTGCCACCGCGCCCGGGGACATCGCGTACGTGGCGGGTTCGCTGGGCCAGCTCTCCTGGCGCGAGGGCGAGTACGCGGCGGCGCTGAAGTACTACGAGCGGGCTCTGCGGGCCGACGGGACCTATCTGCCGGCGCTGGAAGGACGGGCCCGCGCGCAGGCCGCGAACGGTGACCGGGCAGCCGCCATCCGCGGGATGGAGGAGGTCGTGGCGCGCTTCCCGCTGCCAGGACCCCTGGTCGTGCTCGGCGAGCTGTACGAGGCACGCGACGGCGAACAGGACCCTGCGAAGGCCCGCGACCAGTACGCGCTGGTCGACGCCTGGACCTCGCTGGCCCGCGCCCACGGCGTCAACGCCGATCTGGACACCGCCCTCGCGGCGGCGGACCACGGCGACCCCAAGGCCGCCCTGCGCGCCGCCCGTGCCGAGTGGGAGCGCCGGCACACCGTGCACACCGCGGACGCGCTCGCCTGGGCCCTGCACGTCAACGGCCGTGACGACGAGGCCCTGTCCTACGCCCGGCGCGCCACGGCGACCGGCTACCGCGACGCCACGTTCCTCTACCACCGCGGCATGATCGAACGCGCCACGGGCCATGAGAAGGAGGCCCGTGCCGGCCTGTCGTCGGCCCTCGCACTCAACCCGGGCTTCTCGCCGGTGGGCGCGAAGCAGGCCAAGAAGGCGCTGACCGCCCTGGGCGGTGCGCGGTGAGCACCTTCACCCTGCGCGGACTCCGCTCCCGCCTCGCCCAGAACCGGCGGACGTCCGTGCGCCGCCGCGCGTACGGGTCCTGCGTGGCCGTGCTCATGGCCGCCTGCGCGCTCGTGCTGATCCCCTCCGGGACGGCCTCGGCGCACCCGCTGGGAAACTTCACCGTCAACCGGTACGACGGTCTCGTCGTCGCGCCCGGAAAGCTGCGGGTCCTGCACGTGGAGGACCTGGCGGAGATCCCTGCGACGCAGGCACAGCCCGCCATCGACAAGGCGGGTAAGGGGAGTTGGGCGCGGGAGCGGTGCGAGACGGCGGCCGGGAAGAGCCGGGTGACCGTGGGCGGGCAGCCCGTCGCGCTGACCGCCGGCGAGAGCCGTGCCCGGGTACGGCCCGGACAGGCCGGCCTCAAGACACTCCGGGTGGAGTGCCGTTGGACGGCTCCGCTGCCCGACGGGAACCTGGCGCTGCGCTTCCGCGCCTCCGTGGACGACGGGCCGGGCTGGCGCGAGGTCACGGCACGCGGCGACCGGACGACGCTCACCTCCTCCGACGTACCCGAGAAGTCCGTATCGGGTGAACTGAGCGAGTATCCCGCGAAGTTGCTGTCGTCCCCGGCTGACACGGCGTCCGCCTCGCTGCGGGTGCGCCCCGGGGGTCCCGCGCTCGTCGAGGAGAACGCCGACGCGCCCGCCTCCTCCGTGCTGCCGCGCGGCGCCGACCGCTTCACCCGCGCGCTGGACGACCTGGTCTCCCGCCACGACCTGACCGCGGGCTTCGCCGCGCTCGCCCTGGGCATCGCCGTGCTGCTCGGCGCGCTGCACGCGCTGGCTCCGGGACACGGCAAGACCATCATGGCCGCCACGGCCGCCGCCCGCGGCAACGCCACGATGCGTGACGTGCTGCCGCTCGCCGCCTCCGTGACCGTCACCCACACACTCGGCGTGGTCGCCCTGGGCGTCCTGGTCACCGCCGGTTCGGCGGCGACGCCCTCGGTGATCGCCTGGCTGGGCGTGACGAGCGGCGTCATCGTCACGGTGGCCGGCGCGACCCTCGTACGACGGGCCTGGCAGCAGCGCGGACACGGGCACGGCCACTCCCACTCGCACAGCCACGGCCCCGGTCCTGCGCACAGCCACGGGGACGAGCACGCACACGGGCACGGGCATGCACACGGGCATGAGCACGGGCATGCGCACCCCCACCCGCACACTCACTCGCACGCCCCTGCTCTCAAGGTCAAGGACACGCTTCTTCTCGGCTTCGCGGGAGGTCTCGTCCCCAGCCCCTCCGCCGTCGTCGTGCTCGTCGGCGCGGCGGCGCTCGGCAAGGCCTGGTTCGGGCTGCTGCTCGTCCTGGCGTACGGAGTCGGGCTCGCGCTCACCCTCACGGCGGCCGGGTTCGCCGTGGTGAAGGTCGGCAGCAGGGTCGCGAAGGCCATCGAGAACGGTGCCCGCTGGTCGGGCGGGAAGACCGCGGCGCTGGTCCGGCGGGCCACACCTCTCGGATCCGCGTTCGTCGTGGTGGCCCTTGGGGCCGGTTTGGTGTTCAAGGGGGCTGCAACCGCACTCGGTTGAGCTACTTTGTTCAGAATCGTGCGGATGCGAATGGGGGACGACCGTGTCCGAAGAGCCAAGCAGTGAACGCGTGATCGCGGGCCGCTACCGTCTTCTCTCGCCGCTGGGCGAGGGCGGGATGGGGACGGTGTGGCGGGCCCGCGACGAGGTGCTGCACCGCGAGGTCGCCGTCAAGGAGGTACGGGCCCCGGGCGGGCTGCCGGGCCCCGACGCCGAGCGGATGTACGCGCGTCTGGAGCGTGAGGCGTGGGCCGCGGCCCGGATCTCGAACCGCAACGTGGTGACGGTCTACGACGTGGCGACGGAGGACGGCCGCCCGTGGATCGTGATGGAGCTGATCCGCGGGATCGCGCTGTCCGACGCGCTGGACGCCGAGGGCCCGATGTCCCCGCAGCGCGCCGCCCACATCGGCGCGGAGGTGCTCGCCGCGCTGCGGGCCGCGCACGGGGCGGGGGTCCTGCACCGCGACGTGAAGCCCGGCAACGTGCTGCTGTCGAACGACGGCCGTGTCGTGCTCACCGACTTCGGCATCGCCACGGTCGAGGGCAGTTCGGCGCTCACGATGACCGGCGAGGTGATCGGCTCGCCCGAGTTCCTCGCCCCGGAAAGGGCGCTCGGGCGTACGCCGGGACCCGAGTCCGACCTGTGGTCGCTCGGTGTGCTTCTGTACGCGGCAGTCGAGGGCAACTCGCCGTTCCGTCAGAACACCCCGCTCAGCACTCTGCGCGCGGTCGTCGACGAGGAGTTGCCGCCACCGCTCCGGGCGGGTCCGCTCGCTCCGGTCATCGAGGGGCTGCTGCGCAAGGACCCGGCTGAGCGGGTGTCGGCCGAGGACGCCGAGCGGGATCTCCGGCTCGTCTCGGCCGGCGGCACACCGCGTACGGGCACCGTCCCCTACTCGCCGACGGTGGCGGCGTTCCCCCAGCCGGACCAGCGGGACGCGACCGGGCCGGCCCCGGTCCCGGCGTACTCGCCCGCCTCCCCCGACTCGCGGCGGACTCCGACCGCCACGACGACGACCTCGCGGCCCGCTCGCCCGCGGCGCGCCATGATCGTGATGATCGCGGGCCTGGCCGCTCTCGCCCTGGCCATCGCGGGCCTGAGCTACGCGCTGATCAACCGCGACGACGGAGGCGACGGGGGGAACGGAGCCAACGGCTCGAACGGCGGGACCACCAGCGGCGGTTCGACGGGCGGGGACGACAGCGGCGGGACCGACGGGAGCGGCACCGACGGCGGCTCGACGACGGAGAACTCCGGTACGAGCGGGTCGAACGACGGCTCGACCACGGGCGGCGGGGGTACGACGCCCGCGCCCACCCAGTCCGTGAAGGTGACGGTCTCGGGCTCGCACACCGACTACACCGGCGCCTGCCCGCCGCCCGAGGCGGGGGCTCCGACCTTCACGGCGACGTTCACCGTGGGCGTCGTACCGGTCGATGTGCAGTACCGCTGGGTGACGGAGACCGGCGAGGTGTCCGACCCGGGCTGGAAGACCCTCTCGTTCCCGCAGGGCGGCGGGAAGACCAAGCAGAACACGGTCGTCCTGACGACGTACGACACGTCCGGGACGCTCACGAACAAGATCGGTGTGGAGGTCCGCAGCCCGCGGCAGACGAAGTCGAACCAGGTGCCCTTCTCGGTCACCTGCGAGACGGAGGCCCCGACGGGCGGGACCTCCGACTCCGGTTCTCCCCAGGCACTGGCCCCGAACGGGGCGCTCAGGGCGCGGGGTTGATCAGGCCGCGGTGGTGATCAGGCTGCTGCGACGTTGGTCAGGGTGCGGCGTCGGTCAGGCCGCGGCGGTGAAGACGGGCAGGTAGCCGCCCGACTGGCCGGGGGCGGTCGGGTGGTAGGACTCGCCGATGTTCAACCAGTTGACGCTGTGCAGCCAGGCGCTGCCGGAGCAGATCTCGTGGTTGGTGAAGGTGGGGCGTACGTCGCCGAACGTGAAGCCGTGGTCGGCGGCGCGCTTGGCGATGGCGCTGTCCAGGTAGTCGGCGGCGCCGTTGATGGCGGCCCGTTCCGTCTCGGAGAGACCGGCCAGGCAGCTGCCGCTCAGCTTGTAGAAGCGGGGGTAGCCCAGGACGACCACCTGGGCCGCCGGAGCCTTGGCGCTGATCGCCGAGTAGACCGAGTCGAGCTTGCCGGGGAGTGTCGAGTCGACGTACGCCTTCGCCGTGTTGACGCGGGCGACGCAGGCACTGTCGGACTGCAGGACGCAGGTCGTCATGACGTCGGAGAAACCGGCGTCGTTGCCGCCGACGGAGATCGAGACGAGGCCGGTGCCGGAGTTGAGCGGGCTCAGCTGGTTCGCCAGAACATCACCCGTACGAGCGCCCGAGCAAGCCGTGAAGTCGAAGGACGAGGGTGAGTGCGCGGCCGCCCAGAGGTAGGGGTAGGCCTTCGTGCTGCGCTTGCAGTCGCCGCTGGAGCTGATGTAGCCGCCCGCGCCGACGCCGGAGGAGTAGGAGTCGCCGAGGGCCACATAGCCCGTGGCGGCGGCTTGTTGGGACGCCTGGGCCGTCGCTGCCCCGGTGAGGGCGAAGGCGGCGGCGAGGAGAAGTGAAGTCACGTATGCCGTAAGTCGGAAACGTCTCATGGAACCTCCCTATAGCAGGTTCTCTGCCGTGACTTTGGTACCAGCCACGCGTGGCGGCAGGAAGTGCTCATGCCAAGACTTTCCTGGACAGGCAGGTAGTTCTTCCTGGCGTTCACCGCACGTTCGATTGCGCGCTCATGACAGACATGTGACATACCCCCAACTCCCTTGAGCTACGCCCGTAGATCGATCACGCTGATGTCTCAACCGGTAGCGGAACGCGACGCTCCTGGCTGTGCGCGCAATCACGTGCGCACCCCCCACAGACGCGCGCCCCATCCCAGGCGCGCGCCGCCTATGAGGAGGAACCCTCGTAATGGCACAACTGCGTAGCAAGAAGATCCGGATCGCCGCGGCGACCTCCGTCGTGACCGCCGCCCTGCTGGGCGCCGTCACCGCGCTCCCCGCCCAGGCCGCGCCGGCCGAGGGCCGGGTCCTGGCGGCGGACTCCCCCACCGCCGTCAAGGACAGCTACATCGTCACGCTCAAGAAGGGCGCCGGCTTCAAGGCCTCGTCGGCCCAGGGCAAGAGCCTCATCAAGGAGTACGGCGGCACCGTCGCGAAGACGTTCGGCGCCGCGCTGAACGGCTACTCGGCGAACCTCTCCGCGGCTGAGGCCCGCAGACTCGCCACCGACCCGTCGGTGGCCGCGGTCGAGCAGAACCAGACCGTGCGTGCGAGCGACACCACCCAGTCCAACGCCCCCTGGGGCCTGGACCGCTCCGACCAGGCGTCGCTGCCGCTCTCCGGCACGTACACCTACCCGGACTCGGCGGGCACCGGCGTGACGGCGTACGTCATCGACACCGGCGTGCGCATCACGCACTCCCAGATCAGCGGGCGGGCCGCCTACGGGTACGACGCCGTGGACGGCGACACCGTCGCCTCGGACGGCAACGGTCACGGCACGCACGTCGCCACGACCATCGCGGGCTCGACCTACGGCATCGCCAAGAAGGCGAAGATCGTGGCGGTCCGCGTGCTCGACAACGCCGGTTCCGGCACCACGGCGGGCGTCATCGCCGGCATCAACTGGGTGACCGCGAACCACAGCGGTCCCTCGGTGGCCAACCTGTCGCTCGGCGGCGGCGCGTCCTCCACGCTGGACACCGCGGTGTCCAACTCCATCGCGAGCGGGGTGACCTACGCGGTCGCGGCGGGCAACAGCAGTGCCAACGCCTCCTCGTACTCGCCGGCGCGGGTGGCCGCGGCGATCACGGTCGGCGCCACGACCAGCACGGACGCGAAGGCCAGCTACTCCAACTACGGCTCGGTGCTGGACATCTTCGCTCCCGGCTCGTCGATCACTGCGGGCTGGAACACCAGTGACACCGCGACGAGCACGATCTCCGGTACGTCGATGGCCACGCCGCATGTCGCGGGCGCGGCGGCGGTGTATCTGGCCGGGCACACCTCGGCCACCCCTGCCCAGGTCTCGACGGCCCTGGTGAACGGCGCGACCACCGGCAAGGTCACGTCCCCCGGCACGGGTTCCCCCAACCGCCTCCTGAAGATAGTCCCGTAACCCCTCCCACCACAGGCAGCTCCCTGTCCCCCATCCCGGGGGGGGCGGGGAGCTGCGCAGTCTTTTGTCTTTGTCTTCAGGGGCGCGGGGAACGGCGCAGTCTTTGTCTTCAGGGGCGCGGGGAACGGCGCAGTCTTTGTCTTCAGCGGCGCGGGCAACGGCGCGGCCACCCCCGCCGGCCCGCAGCCGCCACAGGACTTGACCGCGCGCGTCGACGGCGGAACAGCTTCCGGACCATCCGCTCGTGGACACCCGTGGACACCCGTGGACGCCGGCGGACGCAACGCGGAAACCGGATGCACGGGGCGTCCGTGTGACGGATCATGTCGGCATGTCTGCCAACCCGCACGACGCTCTGCCGATCCGGCTCAACGTCGACGACAGCGACTCACCGTCGGACGTCGTCGACGCGCTGTTCCTCGGCCGCTTCGCGACGGGCGAGCAGCCGCACTCCCACTCGGCGAACATCGACCGCGTACGGTCCGGGGTCACCCTCGTGCCGCCCGGCGCCCGGGTGTTGCGTTCCGCCCGCGACGACGACCGCAGCGCGACGCTCGCGGAGGGCGACGGCTGGACGCTGCTCGTGTCGCGCTGGAACCGCGGTGCCGACGTGACGGTCACCGCGACCAGCGAGGAGCTCGCCGAGAAGGTCCTCGGCCAGGCCACGGACGGCGCGGCCGACGAGCCCGAACCGCAGCCGGAGAACGTGACCATGGGGTTCTGGTACGTGTCACCGCGGCGCGGCCCGCACCGCACGACCCGGCAGATCTCGGCGGGTACGTGGGAAGAGGTGCGCGGCAACTACACGGCGCCGGTGGCGGACGCCATGGACGGCCTGATGAAGACCACCCCCGAGGACATCGCGGGCCGGCTGCTGTTGCTGCACGGTCCGCCGGGCACGGGCAAGACCTCGGCGCTGCGTACGCTGGCGCGCTCGTGGCGGGACTGGTGCCAGGTGGACTGCGTCCTGGACCCGGAACGGCTGTTCTCCGACGTCGGTTATCTGATGGACATCGCCATCGGCGAGGAGGACGGCTCGGGGAAGGGGCGCTGGCGGCTGCTCCTCCTTGAGGACTGCGACGAACTGATCCGCGGCGAGGCCAAGCACACGGCGGGTCAGGCGCTCTCGCGGCTGCTGAACCTCACGGACGGACTGCTGGGCCAGGGCCGCAACGTCCTCGTGGGTGTCACGACCAACGAGGACCTGGAGCGCCTGCACCCCGCGGTGGTCCGCCCCGGCCGTTGCCTCGCGCGCATCGAGATCGGCCCGCTGACCCGCCGGGAGTCCACGGCATGGCTCGGCACGGAGGAGGGCCTGGGCCGCGACGGCGCGACCCTGGCCGAGCTGTACGCCCTGCGCCGGGGTACCACTCCCACCTCGGTCCCCGGCCAACGAGGCGACACGGAGGCGGGCTTGTACCTGTAACCCCCGACCACCTGTACGGGCGCGGCCCAACTCCCCGCCGCGACGGCGAGCAACCACCGCGGCGCACCCCGGCGGTCCCCTATCCGCCCCCGCCCGAACTGTGCGAACCCCCGGCCACCGCCCCGCCCCCGCCCCCGGCGGCCGGGCGCGAGAGTCGGGCACGAAGGGCGGGCACGAAGGGCGGGCACGGGGGCCGACGCCGCCGCGCCCCACCGTCAGCCGGATCCTCCGTAAGCCGCGCGCAGCGCATCCCGTGCCGCGTCGAGGGCGGCGGCCTCGGACAGCCCGAGCCGCCGTACGCGCTCGGCGTAGGCCTGTGCGGCCGACGCGGCTTCCCGGTCGGCCGCCGAGCCCGCGGCGGCGACAACCGTGCCGTTGCGCCCCCGCGTCTCGATGACCCCGTCCGACTCAAGCGCCCGGTAGGCCTTGGCGACCGTGTTGGCGGCGAGACCGAGCTCCTCGGCCAACCCCCGTACGGTCGGCAGCCGGTACCCCACCGGCAGCGCCCCGGCCCGCGCCTGCTCGGAGATCTGGGCGCGCACCTGCTCGTAGGGCGCAATCCCCGTACCGTCATCGATGTCGATCTTCAACGTCACCCGTTGATTGTCCCGCACCGGCCGGAAAATGAGAGGCGGCCTGCCGCACCCCGCGCGTAGCGTGCGATTCCATGACTGTGATCGTCCGCGACCTCCGCACCGAGGATGCCGAGGACGCCGAAGGCTTCTCGCACATCCGGCGTCTGGCACTCCCCTACATGCTCTCCACCCCGGAGTCCGTCCTCCACGACGTCACACACGCCCACCCCGACGCGCGTTTCCGGCCGTTGGTCGCCGAGGAGGACGGCGAACTCATCGGCACGGCCAACACGGGCGTCGTGTACGACAGCCCGCAACCGGGCCAGGGTTATCTGAACGTGTACGTGCACCCGGAGCGCCGGGGCCGCGGCGCCGGCTCGCTGCTCGTACGGACCGCCGAGGAACATCTCGCGCAGGTGTCCGCGAAGAAGCTCTTCGCCTGGGTCCTCGACGAGCCGGCGAACCGGTCCTTCGCCGAGCGGCGCGGCTATCGCGCGAGCCGCTCCGCGCACTTCCTCCGTCTCGACCTGGCGAACAGCCCTCTGCCGCCGCGCCGTCAGCCGCCCGTGGGTGTGGAGCTGCGCACGGCGGCGGACTTCGCCGACGACCCGCGCCCCCTCTTCGGCCTGGACGCGGAGACGCTCGCGGACGAACCGAGCGACATCGCCCACGAGTTCACCGACTACGAGGCGTGGCTGAGGGAGACCTGGCACCACCCGCTCCTCAGCCACGAGCTGACCTCCGTAGCGGTCGTCGACGGCCGGCCCGCCGCGTTCAGCGCCGCCCGCACCGACGGCGGCACCCGCTACGGCACGGTGATGACCGGCACGGCCCGCGCCCACCGCGGACGCGGCCTCGCCAAGCTCGCCAAGGCCGACTCCCTGCACCGCGCCCGCGCCGCCGGCTATACCTCGGCGTTCACGGGCAACGACTCGGGCAACGCCCCGATGCTCGCGATCAACAAGTGGTTCGGTTACGAGATCTGCGCCACGGAGGTACAGCATGTCCGCGAACCCGGCTGATCCCTCCCCCCGGTCCGCCGCGCCGGAGACGGTGGACGCCACCCCAGTCGCCCCGGACACCGTGGACATCGTCCTGGTCAAGGCGGGCCGTACGAAGATCCGGTATCCGGCCGACCTGCTCCACGACGACGGGACGCACGTCGTCGTCCGCGCCGCCTGGGCGGGGGCCGGCGTCCGCGACTTCGGCTTCGTGCGCTTCGAGCCGGGCGACGTCTTCACGGAGCACTACTGGCGCGACCGCTGGTACGCGGTGAAGGAGGTCCGGAACGCCGAGGGCGCGCTCAAGGGCTGGTACTGCGACATCGCGCGCCCGGCCGGCGTCACCCCGGGCGAGGTGGTCTGCGAGGATCTCGACCTGGACCTGTGGCGCTCCGCCGACGGCGGGACCGTACTGCGGCTGGACGAGGACGAGTTCGCGGCGAGCGGACTGGAGACCTCCGATCCACGGGCCGCGTCCGCCGCGCGGGCCGCCCTGGACGAACTCGAACTCCGCGCCCGCGAAGGCGGCTTCGAAGCACTGCTGACCTAGCCACTGCCACCCCGTTCCCCTCACCGCACAGCGCCCCCTCACCGCACAGCGATCACCTCACGGCACAGCGATCACCGCGTACCGCTCGTCCCCCACCTCCCGGCCCCACAACTGGGAGTCGTCCGACAACCGCTCCAGGCGCACGTCCTTTGCGAGGGGCGCGAGCAGAGCCTTCAGCCGGTCGGCGGGTATGCCGACCGGGCTCACCGCCCCCCAGAAGCCCTCGATGAGGACGAGCCGTCCACCGGGGCGCAGCAGCCCGCGCCAGTGCCGCAGGACGCGGCCGGGCTCGGGCAGCGTCCACAGCACATGGCGGACGAGGACGACGTCGAACCGCTGCTCCCCGACGGGCGGGGCCGCCGCGTCACCGACCAGGAACGCGGCGTCGCGGCCGGCCAGTTTGGCGCGGGCCAGCCCGACCATGCGGGCCGAGAGGTCGACGCCGGTGACCCGGTGCCGCGCCTCGGACGCGAGGAGCGACAGGCTGCCCGTGCCGCAGCCCAGATCGAGCACGTCGGAGGGGCCGCGGGGCAGCCAGCCACGCAGTCTGGCCGCCCATGCCTCGCGCACGGCGGGATCCCGCAGTCCGTGATCCGGCTCGTCGTCGAAGGTGTCGGCCTGCACGTCCCAGTCGACGCCGGACCGCTTCCCACCAGTGCTGTTACTCGTCATGCACCCAGAGTGGCACCCGCCACTGACAACGGACCGGCACCCGGGTCCGGGCCCCACCCGGCGCCATCCTTTAGTACAAACCGACAAGATGTCCGACATGTGGACTCATTGATGAAACGTGACAGCCGCCACTGACAAGCGGCGACCGATGAGTCACCCTCCCGGAAATGGTCTGTCACCGTGAGAACGCGGTACTCGGCGGACCAGCCGCAAGGGAGGCCCCTGTGCGCCGTACGACCATGCAGAAGTCCCTCAAGAAGTCGGACTCCCGTCGGGTACGGGAAGAGGCCGACCAGCGTCCGGCCGAGCGTCCGGAAGTCCGGAAGGACATCCGTCGCACCTGGTGGCCGGACGGGTGAGTGCCCCCGGGACACGGGGCGGTCGGGGCGGTCAGGGCGCGAGCCACTTGCGGTAGTGGAGCCGGTCGTAGGGGCCGTCCACGCGGCGCTCCACGAGTTCGTACCCGTACCGCGGATAGAGCCGCTGGTTCTCCCACATCATCGCGTTCGTGTACAGCCTGACCTCGGGCAGTCCCAGCGCCCGCGCGTGCGCGTCCACGAAGGCGAGCAGCCGCCGTCCCACGCCCTGCCCGTGGGCGTCCGGGCGGACGGCGACGCTGTCGAGGAACAGATGGTCCTCGTGCGCCTCGATCACGACGAGCCCGACCACCGGCTCCCCCATGACGAACACCCGTCCCGCGGCGACCCCGGCCGCGTGGTCCGCCCGCATGGGCTGCGGCACGGCCCCGATGCGCTCGACGTAGGGGTGGTAGGCCGCATCGGTCACGGCCCGCACGGCGGGCACGTCGGCGACGACGGCCGGCCGGATCCCCGGTTCCGGCGAGTTGTCTGTCATGACCGGAACGGTACCTACCTGAGCCCAGTCTCAGCACTCCCTTAACGGCACCATAAGGATCGTCTCCACCCACTCCCAGCAGGCGATTCCGCGGTTTCGAGGGGCTAGCTTTCTGATCGCCCCCAGGCATCACAGGCACCCCCAGATCCGTTTCGAGGAGTACCCCCATGCCCGCTCGCCACCAGGCCGCCACCCGTATCGCCACCGTCGTCGCGGTCGGCGTCGCCCCGCTCGCCCTGACCGCGCTCGCCGCCGCTCCCGCCGTCGCACACGGCTCGATGACGGACCCGGTGAGCCGGGTCGCGGCCTGCTTCGCGGAGGGTCCGGAGAACCCGGATTCGGCCGCCTGCAAGGCGGCGGTCGCGGCCGGCGGCACGCAGGCCCTCTACGACTGGAACGGCGTCAACATCGCCAACGCCGCCGGGAAGTCGAAGGAGATCATCCCCGACGGGAAGCTGTGCAGTGCCGCCAACGACAAGTTCAAGGGCCTCGACCTGGCCCGCGCCGACTGGCCTGCCACGCGACTGACCTCGGGCAACCGCACCTTCCGCTACAAGGGGACCGCCCCGCACAAGGGTTCGTTCGAGCTGTACGTCACCAAGGACGGGTACGACCCGACGAAGCCGCTGAAGTGGGCGGACCTGGAGTCGAAGCCGTTCCTCAAGGTCACCGACCCGAAGCTGGAGAACGGCGACTACGTCTTCAGCGGGGTCGTCCCGGTCAAGTCGGGCCGCCACCTCATCTACTCGATCTGGCAGCGCTCGGATTCCCCCGAGGCGTTCTACACCTGCTCGGACGTGGTCTTCGGCGAGGGCGGCGCGGGTGCGGAGGCCTCCGCGGCTCCGGCCGCGTCGGCGCCGTCCGACGAGGAGATCGCGGACGGTGCGGACGAGTCGTCCGTGGAGCACGGGGGGCACGGCGACGACGACCCGAAGACCCAGGCCTCGGTCACGGCCGCCGCGGGCACGAAGTCGGACTCGGACTCCGGAACCGACTCCGGGACGGGCTCCGGGACCGAGGCCGAGGAGACGGCCGGAGCCGCCGAGACCGCGGACGGGTCCGGGAGCGGTGCCGAACCCGCCGGTGCGTCGGCGAACCTCGCCGAGACCGGGGGGTCCGACGCGACCTCGTACATCGCGGTGGGTGGGGCGGCGGCGCTGGCGGTCGGGGCGGCGGCGATGTTCGCGTCCGTTCGCCGACGGACGGGCGTCCGCCGGTAGGCAGGGACCCGTAGGGGGTTCGGTCGTACGGGAACCGCGGGCCCGGTCGTGGCTGGTCGCGCGGTTCCCCGCACCCCTCGAAGGGGCGGCGCCCCGTGCGGAGATCAGCCGATCGCCGACAGGCAGGTCGTAGGGGTGGCTCGGGACGGGTCCAGGGCGTTCGCCACCTCGTGGAAGGCGATGCGGTCGATTGTTCCGATCGCCGCGTGCTCGGAGAGGTCGAGCGCGCACAGGTCCTGGATCAGGATGTTGCGTACGTTCGGACCGTCGAGGAACTGCGAGCGGTACGGCGTGACGGCCCCGTCGTACCGGGTGGCGATGACCGTGTACCGGACGCCCGGAACGGTGTCGCCGCCCGCGTTGAGCCGCGTGAGGAAGGCGGAGCCGGCCACCTGGTCGGCGAGTGCGGGGGTGGCCGATGAGAGCACTTCGCTCGCGCCGGGGAAGTGCGTGACCAGCTTGGCCAGTCCGTTCAGGGTGGTGCCGTGGTTGCCGGGAGCGATACCGACGAGGGCGTTCACCTTGGCGGCGCCGCCGAGGAACTTCAGGTAGTGGCGTGGCATCAGCCCGCCCTGCGAGTGCCCGACGAGGTCCGCCTTCGCCGCCCCCGTCGCGGCGAGCACCTTGTCGACGAAGGTCTTCAGCTGCTCCGCCGACTTGTCGATGGGACCGAGCCCGTGGACGAGCGGTACGCCGGGGAGCTGCCCGTAGTCGAGGGCGTAGACGCAGTAGTCGCGGTGGACCAGATAGGGCGCGAGGCCCAGCCAGTTGTCGACGGAGTTGGCGAAGGTGCCGTGGACGAGGACGACGGGGCGCGGGTGGGCGGCGGACGGTTTGCAGGAGTAGTCGTTCCAGCCCCTGCTGGTCGCGGTTGCGGCCCGGTCTGTGGCGGCGGTGGCCGCGGTGGCGGGGACGAGCGCGACCACCGCGGCCAGCAGCAGCGCCGACAGGGGTCTGAGCAGGTGCTTCCAGGGCAGCATCGAGTGATCTCCTTGCGGCTCAAGGGAGTGACGAGGCCATACGCCCTGTGATCCGGATCATGAGGATGCTGTTCTTGCTTCAAGTTACGAGCGAGTAGTAAGAGTGTGAAGTCGGGCGTCAGTAGAAGCTTCCAGTGGTAACCGGGAGCACCGACACGTGCCGTTGAACCGTCACCAGGCGGGCCTGATGGGACCGTAGGGGGCAATGCGCAGCACGTGGTCGCGCAACGCCCGGACTTCACCCTCACCGATGAGTTCGACCCACGACCGAACGGCCTCCGCGGCCGACTCCTCCGCCGCCCGGGTGCACTCCCGGCCCCGCCCGGTCAGCACGACCAGCCGGGCGCGCGCGTCGTCGGGATGCGGTCGCCGCTCCGCATACCCCTTGCGGACGATCTCGTCGACGAGCTGACTCGCGGCCTGCTTGGTCACGCCCAGATGGGCGTGGGTCACCACCTCCATCGGCCTCCAGGCGGAGCTGGCGGACGGCACGACCCTCACCCCGCCCTGGGCCAACTGATCGGGGGCCGCCCGAAGGGCACCCCGCCAAGGGGCGCGGGGAACCGCGCGGCCGGCCACAACGCACCCGCACCCGACACCCCCCGCGGGGCACAACGCGGCTACGCAGCCAACGCGCCCGGAACCACCGCCCCCGCCCCGAACTTCTCCCGCACCCGGTCCGCCACCTCCTCAAGACGCCGCACCTTCTCGTCCACAGGATCGAACGTGAGCTGGTGGGAGGCCTGTTCGGCGGGGTCGAGCCCCTCGGCCCGCAGAGCCACCCCCCGCACCCGGGCCCGCTGCAGACCGAGCGCCTCGTACATGCGGTACGCGGCATCGGTCAGCGCCACGGAGTGGGCGGTCGGCTCGGGGAGCGTCCGGCTGCGGGTCGTCGCGGGGGTCCCCCCGCTTGAGCCTGTTCGAGAGTGGGGGAGGCCGGCGTAGCGGACGGTGAGGGTGAGTGTGCGGCACACCTTCTCCAGGGCGCGCAGCCGCGAGCCCAGTTCCCCGGCGGCGGAGAGCAGCGCGCGCCGATGCTGATCGGAATCCAACTCGTCGCTCGGGAAAGGCCGTTCGGCGACGAGTGACCGGGAGACGGCGTTCGGTACGACCCGGCCGCGGTCGATGCCCCGCGCCATCTCGTGCAGTTCGCGGCCGGTACGGGCACTGGTGAGCCGTTGCAGCGTGGACAGCGGCGCGGCGGCCACCTTGCCGATGCTGTCCAGGCCGTACTCGCACAGCGTGCGGGCGGTGGCCGTGCCGACTCCGGGCAACGCCCGCACGGACCGTTCCACCAGGAACTCCGTGCGGGCGCGGAGGCCCTCGGGGACCACCCGGATCTCCCCGGGGGCGGCCTCCCGCAGGGCCATCCGCGCGAACATCGGGCCGGGCCCTGCCCCGATCGCGCAGTCGACGCCGTGCCAGGCGAGCGCCCGTACCCGGATCAGCGAGGCCAGTTCCACGACGTCCCGCCGGAAGTACCGCTCGGCGCCCCGCAGATCGGCCAGCGCCCCGTCGGGCGGCAGCGCCTCGACGACGGGGGTGAACTCCTCCAACGTGCCGAGGAGCCCGGGCAGGGCGGCCTCGTACATCGGCGGCAGCTGGAAACGTACGCAGAGGATGGTCATCCCGCACTCCCCGGGCTCTGGTGCCACAGTTTCTTTCCGCTCGCGGACCCCTCGCCCGCCGGGCGCAGATCCGCCCACGGATGCATTTCGTATCCCGTGGGCATCCGGATGCGACGGGCGCCCGCCGGATCTCCCGCGCCCCGGGGACCGGCCCCGGGCTCTCCCTGTGGTGCGGCCAGTCTCATCGCCACTCCGTCCAGTCCTTCCTCGCGCCGCAGTTCCGCCAGGTCGGCGAGGTTCCAGGCGGCGGCCCCGACCACGCTGAAGCTGCGCGGGCCGCGCCGCTGCACCACGCCGCGCACGAGCAGGAGCCAGGAGTGGAAGACGGTGTGCGCGCACGTGTCGTGGGAGTCGTCGAAGAAGGCGAGGTCGAGCAGGCCCGTACCGTCGTCCAGGGTGGTGAAGATGACCCGCTTGCCGGAGCGGATCGGCGGTGTCTGGGTGGCCGCCTTGGACCCCGCGACCAGTACCGTCTCGCCGTGCTCGGCCGACCGCAGCCGGCGTGCCGTGACGACGCCCAGTTCGTCCAGGAACTTTCGGTGATCGTCCATCAGATTGCGTGAGGCATCCATGGAGAGCACGCCCAGTTCGGCACTGAGCCGCTCCGCCGAGGAGAGGTCGGGCAGCCCGGCCGAAGCGGTCTCCTGCCCTCCGGTCAAAGGGAGTTGGGAGCCGCCGGCGCCGCGTGCGCCCCGGTGCAGTTCGGTCAGGTGCAGTTGCAGATCACGGCGGTTGGCGCCGAAGGTGTCCAACGCGCCCACCTGCGCGAGCCGTCCGGCCAGCGGACGGCTCGGCCGGGCCCGTTCCCAGAAGTCGAGCAGCGAGGCGTACGGCTGCCCCTGCTCGATCCGGGCCGCCTCGGCCTCGCTGATCCCGTGCACATCGGAGAGCGCGAGCCGGACACCCCAGGTCCCCTTGGCCGCTTCCGTCCCGTCGGATCCGCCAGATCGGCCAGATCGGCCAGATCGGCCAGATCGGCCAGATCGGCCAGATTCAGACACCAGTTCGATACTGTGTGCGACCGCCGACCGGTTCACGTCCAACGGCAGGATCGGCACCCCCCGCCGTCGCGCGTCCGCGAGCAGCAGCCGCTTCGGGTACATCCCGGGATCGTGCGTGAGCAGCCCCGCGTAGAAGGCGGCCGGGTGGTGCGCCTTCAGCCACGCCGACTGATAGGTCGGCACGGCGAAGGCGACCGCGTGCGCCTTGCAGAAGCCGTACGCCCCGAAGGCCTCGACGATCTCCCAGGTACGGGCGATCGTCTGCGCGTCGTACCCCCGCGACGCCGCGTGCTGCGCGAACCAGAAGCGGATGCGCCCCTGCGACTCGGGGTCGGACAGCCCGCGCCGTACCCGGTCCGCCTCGCCCCGTCCGCAGCCGGTCATGATGTCGACGATGTCGATGACCTGCTCGTGGAAGACCACGACCCCGTACGTGCTCTTCAGTGGCTTCTCCAGATCCGGGTGCGGGTAGCGGACCGGCGCCCGGCCGTGCCGCGCCTCGATGAAAGGCCGCACCATGTCGGCCGCGACCGGTCCCGGGCGGAAGAGGGAGATGTCGACGACGAGGTCGTGGAAGGTCGTGGGCTGGAGCCTGCCGACCAGGTCCCGCTGCCCCGGCGACTCGATCTGGAAGCAGCCCAGCGTCTCCGTGGACCGGATGAGCCGGTACGTCTCCGGGTCGCCCTCCTCCACGGCGACGGCGTCCAGGTCGACCTGGCTGCCTGTCGCCCGCTTCACCTCGGCCACCGCGTGCGCCATCGCGGACTGCATCCGCACACCCAGCACGTCGAGCTTGAGCAGCCCGAGGTCCTCGACGTCCTCCTTGTCGAACTGCGACATGGGGAGCCCTTCGCCACTGGTCGGCACGACCGGCGTACGGGCGAGGAGCGAGGCGTCGGAGAGGAGGACCCCGCACGGGTGCATGGCGACTCCGCGCGGCAGGGCGTCCAGTGACTCCACCAGTTCCCACAACCGCCCGTACTTCGCTCCTTTCCGCGCGAACTCCTCCGCCAGGGAACGGAGTTCGGGCAGCTCCGCCAGCGCGGCGCGGGCGTCGCGGGCGCGGATGTGCGGGAAGGACTTGGCGATGCGGTCGATGTCGGCCGGATCCATGGAGAGGGCCGCGCCGACGTCCCGTACCGCGTGCCGCACCCGGTACGTCTCCGGCATCGCCACCGTCGCGACCCGCTCGGTGCCGAAGCGGCCGATGATCGCGCGGTAGACCTCGATGCGGCGTGCGGACTCCACGTCGATGTCGATGTCGGGCAGGACCGCGCGGCGCTTGGACAGGAAGCGTTCCATCAGGAGTCCGTGTTCGACGGGGTCGGCGTGCGCGATGCCGATGAGGTGGTTGACGAGCGAGCCCGCCCCGGAGCCGCGCGCGGCGACCCGGATACCCATCCCCTTCACGTCGTCCACGACCTGAGAGACCGTCAGGAAGTAGGAGGCGAAGTGGTGGTGGGCAATGATGTCCAGCTCGCGGTGCATCCGCTCCCAGTACTCACGCGCCCGGGAGGAGCGGTCGTGTCCGAGCCTCGTCATCCCCGCCGCCGCCCGTGAGGCCAGTACGCGCTGCGCGGTGCGGCGCCCGGCGCCGACGAGGTGCGCCTCCGGGAAGTGCACGGCGCCGATCCCGAGGTCGTCCTCCGGGTCGACCCGGCACTCGTCGGCGGCGGCCCGGGTCTGTTCGAGCAGCCGGTGGGCGGTGTCACGGCGGTAGCCCGCGGCCTCGACGACCCGTTCGGCGGCGGCGAGCATGGCCCCCTCGTCCTTGAGCCAGGCCTCGCCGCTGTCCAGCTCCTTGCGGGGGTCGACGGGGACCAGTAGGCGGGCGGCGTCCAGCACGTCGGCGACCGGGCCCATGCCGGGGTCGGCGTACCGGACGGCGTTGGTGAGCACCGGGCGCACCCGCTGCTCGGCGGCGAAGCCGACGGTACGGGCGGCCAGCCGCAGGGAACCGGGGCCGGTGCCCTCACGGCCGTGCCAGACCGCTTCCAGGCGCAGGGCGTCGCCGTACACCTCCCGCCAGGGCGCGAGCAGTCTCGCGGCCCGGTCGGGCCGTCCGGCGGTGAGCGCGCGGCCGACGTCGGAGGCCGGGCCGAGCAGCACGGTCAGCCCCTCGGCATGGTTCTCCGCCCGGGGCAGCAGCGGCTTCCCTTCTCCCGCCGCGTGCGCCGCAGTAACGATTCTGCAGAGATCGGCCCAGCCCTTCCCGCCGTCCCGGGCGAGGAAGGTCACGCGAGGTGGCGACTCATCGATGAAGGCACCACCCCGCACGGGAGCCCGGCGCCGCTCACCCCGTACGGACCGGGCGCCGGACCCTTGCCCGGGCCCGCCGGCGGGCTCCTCGACCGCGAGGTCGACCCCGAACAGCGGGCGCACACCCGCGCCCTGCGCGGCGCAGGCCTTCGCGAAGCGGACCGCGCCCGCGACGGTGTCCCGGTCGGTGAGCGCCAGCGCGTCCATGCCCCGCTCGGAGGCGCGCTCGGCGAGGCGCTCCGGGTGGGAGGCCCCGTACCGCAGGGAGTACCCGGAAGCGGTGTGCAGATGCGTGAAGCCGGACACGCGCACCTCCACCACCAGGGGCTTTCATCCAGCCCTCGAACATCAGTTCCCAAATTCCTCACCTCCACCATAGACCATGCGCAGACCATGTCTCGAACACCTGTACGACATCCGTTCGGCCCCGTCCCACCTGCGCAAACACCGCGGCACCCGGACGGTGAGGACATGGCACGGACAGCAGAGGCCCCGCCCAAGTCCTTCCTCGACGAGGTCAAGGACGCGGTCACCCCGCGGGCCACACTGCTCGTCATCGGCGTGGTCGCCCTGCAACTGCTCTTCATCGCCTCCTACGTGGGGGCGCTGCACCATCCCAAGCCGAAGGACGTGGCGTTCGGGGTGGTCGCGCCGGGCGCCGCCGCGGGGCAGACAGTGGCCCGGCTCGAAAAACTGCCCGGCGATCCCCTGGACCCCCGGACGCTCGCCGACGAGGCGACGGCACGCGAGCGGATCGCGAACCGCGACATCGACGGCGCCCTGCTGGTCGACCCGGGCGGCACCACCGACACCCTGTTGGTCGCCTCCGGCGGCGGCAAGACCCTGTCGAACGCCCTGATCTCCCTCACCACCGAGCTGGAGAAGGACCAGGGGCGCACGGTACGGACCGTCGACGTGGCCCCGGCCGACGCCCAGGACGCCAACGGGCTCACCCCGTTCTACCTGGTGGTCGGCTGGTGCGTGGGCGGCTATCTGTGCGCGTCGGCGCTGGCGATCAGTGCGGGGGCGCGGCCGGCCAATCTCCGGCGCGCGGTGATCCGGCTCGCCGCGATGGCCCTGGTCGCGATCGTCGGCGGACTCGGCGGAGCGGTCATCGTCGGACCGGTCCTGGGTGCCCTGCCGGGAAGCGTGGCCGCCCTCTGGGGACTCGGCGCGCTCATCACCTTCGCGGTGGGGGCCGCCACACTCGCGCTCCAGTGCGTCTTCGGGATCGTCGGCATCGGAGTGGCCGTCCTGCTGGTGGTGATCCTGGGCAACCCGAGCGCGGGCGGCGCCCTCCCCCCACCGATGCTCCCCCCGTTCTGGAAGGCGATCGGCCCCACCCTGCCCCCGGGCGCCGGCACCTGGGCGGCCCGCTCGATCGCCTATTTCAAGAGCAACGACATCACCACCTCCATGCTGGTCCTGGCGGCCTGGGCGGCCCTGGGAACCGCGATCACCCTGACAGCGGGCTCACGCAACAGACAGGCGCAACCCCGCGGCTTTTAGGAGCGCGGGGCGGGCTCACGCAACAGACAGGCGCAACCCCGCGGCTTTTAGGGGCGCGGGGAACTGCGCAATCTTTTGGGCGCGCACCCACCGACCCGCACCCACTCCACTCCACAACGCAGCGCGACCCGACGCGACGCGACGCGACGCGAAAAGCCCCGCCCCCGCGCGAGCGGGAACGGGGCTTCCACACCGCGGCGGAGCCGATCGTCAGCCGATCTCCGTCCCCGTCGCGGACAACGCCTCAGGAACCGGCTGGAAGAACGTCTCCCCACCGGAGGTGCAGTCACCACTGCCACCGGACGTGAGCCCGATCGCACTGCTCCCCGAGAACAGCGACCCACCGCTGTCCCCCGGCTCGGCGCAGACATCGGTCTGGATGAGCCCGGTGACGATGTCGCCGTTGCCGTAGTTCACGGTCGCGTCCAGACCGGTCACCGACCCGTCGTGCACCTGGGTCGTGGACCCGCTCCGGGTGACCTCCATCCCGACGACCGCCTCCGCCGCCCCCGATATCTGCTGCGCGGAGCCGTTGTACAGGTTCACCTCACTCGGGTGCTCCACGTCCGCGGTGTACTTCACCAGGCCGTAGTCGTTGCCGGGGAAGCTGGAGTCCGCGTTCTCGCCGATCTCCGTGCCGGAGGAGTCCGACCAGACGGTGATCCCCTCGGTGCAGTGCCCGGCGGTGAGGAAGAACGGCTCGCCGCCCTTGACCACGTTGAAACCGAGCGAGCAGCGGCCGCCATTGCCGGTGATGGCGTCACCGCCGGCCACGAAGGTCCTGAACGCCCCCTTCGTCCGCTTGAGTTCGGTCGTACCGCCGAGCCCGTCGACGACCTTCGTCAGCTCGGCCAGCTCGGCACCGGTGACCGTACGGTCCGCGGTGACGACGACCTTGTTGGTCGCGGGGTCGAGCGCCCACGAGGTGCCGGGGATGGTCGCGTCCTGCTTCAGCGTCGTACGGGCGCTCTTCAGGTCGGCGAGAGAGTTCTCGACGACTCTCGCCTTCGCGCCCGCCGACTCGACGGTCTCGGCCGCGGCCTCGTCGAGCACGTTCACGACGAGGCTCTTGGCCTTCGCGTCGTAATACGTTCCCGCCGCGTCGCCGCCGAGGTCCTTGCCGAGCGTCGAGGCGAGCTTTCCGGCCGCCGTGACCGAGAGAACCCTCAGCTCGGGAGCGGGCGTGTTCTCACTCGCGTTCGCACTCTGCAAGGTGACTCCACCCGCGACGAGTGCGGCGATGCCCGCGCCGGCCGCGACGGCCCGCCGCCTGGATATGCGTCGGTGCTTCAACTTGTGTCCTCCTGTGGGGGGTCGGACGCGGCGGTAGTGGGGACCATCGCGACCGAAAAGAGTGTGGCAAGGGTGACGACTCATAAAAAAAGCCGCGTCCATGCCAACGGACACCACCCACTATTCCGAGGCCGCACCGGGGCACACAAGGTCGACTTCAGGACGCGCACACCACAAACGACGTGCGCCCCCGCACGGTTGACGCGCGTTGACAAGAACGCCGTCACACCACGTCGATCCCCATCGCAAATACTACGAGCGAGTAACTAACGCCCCTCCGTGAGGTCTAGTCCTGTCCGGAATTCGACCCTCTGAAGTCCGGATCCAGTGGTGTCTCGACGGGCGGGAGTTGCTCCTGCATCGATTGCTGCCACTGGGTCAACAGCAATTGCGCCTGCGCCGCCAGCTCCTGGGACCGGCCCGACGTCCGCCCCGAGGTCTGGTCCGGAGCCCCGTCCAGGGCCTGCCACGATTCGGACAGCTCCCGCGGTGGCTGTGGAGGCTGCTGCGACTGCACGGGAGCCGTCCCAGGCTGCGCCGGTTGCGGGCCGTGCCCCGGCTGGGCCCGCTCAAGGAACCGCAGCAGCTCGACCGGGAAGGGCAGCACGAGTGTGGAATTCTTCTCCGCCGCTACCGCCACCACGGTCTGCAGCAGCCTCAACTGGAGCGCGGCGGGCTGCTCCGACATCACTCCGGCGGCCTCCGCCAGCTTCTTGGAGGCCTGCAGTTCGGCGTCCGCGTTGATGACCCGGGCCCGCCGCTCACGGTCGGCCTCCGCCTGACGTGCCATGGACCGCTTCATCGTCTCCGGCAGCGACACGTCCTTGATCTCGACCCGGTCGATGGAGACGCCCCACTCCACGGCAGGGCTGTCGATCATCAGCTCCAGCCCCTGGTTCAGCTTCTCGCGGTTGGAGAGCAGATCGTCCAGCTCGCTCTTGCCGATGATCGAACGCAGGGAGGTCTGCGCCATCTGCGAGACCGCGAACCGGTAGTCCTCGACCTTGATGACCGCGTCGGCGGCGGACACCACCTTGAAGTAGATGACGGCGTCGACCCGCACCGTGACGTTGTCCCGGGTGATGCCGTCCTGCCCGGGCACCGGCATCGTAACGATCTGCATGTTGACCTTCTGGAGCCGGTCCACGAAGGGCACGATCATGGTGAATCCCGGGCCACGCACCCCGGATCGCAGTTTTCCGAGCCGGAGCACCACTCCGCGCTCGTATTGTTTGACGACTCGGGCCGCGGCCATCCCGTACACCGCTCCGACGGACGCGAGTGCCACTCCCGCCGTCACCAGCTCCTCGACCATGACGACCCCCAGGGTCCGTAACGGGCGCAAAAGGTGTGTACTTCGACGGTAACTCCGGCGCGGGCGCGAAGGGGAGATGGAGGGCAGAGGTGCCGAGCGGGATACGGATGCGGGACGGACGGCGGCTGGCGTTCGAGGAATGGGGCGACCCGGAGGGCACGCCGGTGGTGCTGCTGCACGGCACACCGGGCTGCCGGACCGGGGTGGTGCCGCAGGACCTGATCGAGGCGCGCCCCGAGGCACGGTTCATCGCGTACGACCGCCCCGGGTACGGGGATTCCGACCGCGGCCCGGGACGCCGGGTGGCGCAGGCGGCGCGGGACGTGGCCGCGCTGGCCGACGCGCTGGAACTGGGCAGCTTCGCGGTGCTGGGCCGGTCGGGCGGTGCCCCGCACGCGCTGGCCTGTGCGGCGCTGCTGCCGACCCGGGTACGACGGGCCGCCGCGCTGGCGAGCCTCGCGCCGCCCTCCAGCGAGGGGCTGAACTGGTTCGAGGGGATGGCGGAGTCCAACGTCGAGGAGTTCACCCTCGCGCTGACCGACCCCGTGGACTTCGCGGAGCGGCTCGCCTCGCGGGCCGCCGAGATCCGGACGGACCCGGCCCAGCTCCTCGCGTCGGTCCGGGACGGCCTCACCGATTCCGACCGGCGGATCGTCTCCACTCCGGCCGTGAGCGACATGCTGTTGCGCAACTACCGTGAGGCGCTGCGCACTTCGGCGTACGGCTGGCTCGACGACAATCTCGCGCTGCTGAGCCACTGGGGCTTCGACCCGGCGCGTATCACCCGGCCCGTGCTGCTGTGGCACGGCGCCGAGGACACCTTCTCCCCGGTGGGCCATTTCGAGTGGCTGGCCCGGAACATCCCCCGCGCCCGCCCCGTCCTGGACCCGAAGGGGGGCCACTTCTCAGCGCTGGAGGCCCTTCCCGACGTACTGGACTGGCTGTGCGCCACACCGAGGAGCGACGACTGAGCCGACACGGGGTGCGTAGGACGAGTCCGCTCATCTCCCGGGCGGCCCCACGACGAGGCCACCGCCCGCGCCCGGCCGCTCCAGCCGGGCGCCTCGCAGCAGGTCCGTCACCCGCTCGTGGCTGTCCCCCCACGGCGTCCGTCACGCGCAGCCGCGTCCGCAGCTCGTCGATCTCGTCCACGAACCGCTGGGTGTACATGCCCTCGGGGACGGTGTCGTGCCCGGCGGCGCCCGCGAGCGGGGAGCCGGTGCCGGTGCCGAGGAGCGTCTGCCGGTAGTGGGTGCCGTGCGCGATCCTCCTCCCCGCGAGGTCCGCCGGCAGTCCCGCGCGCTCGGTCCACGGCCTGGGAGCCCTGCCGCGCGGCACGAGTTGGTACTCCACCCGCTCGACGACCGCGTGCTGCGTACCGGCGTCGAGGATGCCCACGTCCCAGGCGGGTTCGCCCGGGGCCAGGGAGCCCGTTGCCCAGGAGGCCCTCCAGCCCAGTGCGGGCCGTACCGTGCGGGCGTACTGCGCGCGTGCGAGCACCGCGGCGAGGGCGACGGCCGAAGGACGAGCCCCCGCACCGCGAACGGTGTGCGGGGGCTCGTCTGCTGCTGGCTGCAGGTCAGGCCTTGTGCGTCTTTCTTCGGGGCGTACCGATCAGAAGACGCTGACGCCGTAGGCGCTCAGGGCCTCGGTGACCGGCTGGAAGAACGTGGTGCCGCCGGAGGTGCAGTTGCCGCTGCCGCCGGAGGTCAGACCGTAGGCGACACCGTTGCTGCCGTAGAGCGGACCGCCGGAGTCGCCGGGCTCGGCGCAGACCGTGGTCTGGATCATGCCGTAGACGACGTCGCCGCCACCGTAGTTGACGGTCGCGTTGAGAGCGGTGACCCGCCCGGTACGCGTACCGGTGGTGGAACCGGTGCGGATGACGTTGGTGCCCACGCTCGGGGTGGCAGCGCTGGTGATGTCCGTGCTGCCTGCGGTGCCTTCCTTGGCGATCGTGGTGTTCGAGTAGCGCACCAGCCCGTAGTCGTTGGTCGGGAAGCTGGACCCGGCCGTCGGCCCGAGGACGGTGGTACGACCGGAGTTGGAGTACCAGGTACCCGCACCGTCGGTGCAGTGGCCGGCGGTCACGAAGTAGTTCGTGCTGCCACTGCGGACGTTGAAGCCGAGAGAACAACGCCAGCTGGTCGCGTAGATGGCGTCGCCACCCTTGATCAGCTTGTTGATCTTGCCCGGGGTGCTCTTGATCTGCAGGGCACCGGCGTTGGCGCCCGCGGCCTGCTTGATCTTCGCGATCTCCGCCTTGGAGACAGTGCTGTCGACCGTGACGACGACCTTGCCGGTCTTCGCGTCGGTCGCCCAGGCGGTACCGGGCACATCGGCCGCGAGTACCGCGGAGTTGGCGCTCTTCAGCTGGGTGGTGCCGAACGTCGAAGCGTCGCTCGCGTTGGCCGCGGGGACGGTGAACGCGGCCGCGGCCACGAGTCCGGTGGATACGGCGATCAGCCGGGTCCGTCTCGCTATGCCGCTACGGGGGGTGGTGCGCTGGGTCCTCACTGTTCGTTCCCTCCAAAGGGAAGTCGGGGGCCCGCGTGGGGTCGGGGCCCGTGAGGCGCACGCCAGAGGCAGAGTGTCCGGATTCCGGATACGCCGTGCCCCTGACAAGGCGCTGGGGGGAGTATTTGGCCGCGCACCCGAACGACGCAAGGGCGCCTTTCGGCCGCACGGCGTTCAACTTACTTATGCTCCACGGAAGTTGACCTCTTCGGCGCCGGTATCCGAGCTGCATGCGGGCTGCGTGCGAGCTGCGTGCGGATGGCGCCCTCCAGCCGCAATCTCCGCGCCCAGGGAATTCCCCGGCGGCGGGAATGGGCAGATGAAGTGGTCCGCGCATACGCACGGCGGGAGCAGGGCCCGGTTGAGGTTCACCGCCGAGCCCGAGGCCCCGCTCACGCCCGTCGGCGTTCCCCACGCGTACGGTCCGCCTCTCCCGTACGGCGTGAAACGCCGCGGTACCGACCGGCGCGGGTCGTACGAGGTGACCTCGATGCCGCGGAACGCCCGCCGCGCGGGTACGCCGGGTCGACGTCGCGTACACCCCCGGACCGAGGTCGGCCACCAGCCTGATCTCGCCGTTCAGGGGCCGCCCGTGCACCTGGATGCCGTCGGATTCCCCGGCCGCCGCCAGCACCGCGCCCCCGTCGACGGCCCACCGGCCGGGCATGTCCGGAATTCGCCCCTCTGGATGATCTTCAACCCATGCGTCCCATGGAGCGCGAGGGGGCCGTGGGGCGCGGACACCGACCCCGTGCGCTGCTCGTGCCAGTGCTTCCAGTCCTCGGCCGCGTCCGTCGTCGTGTGATCAACCCTTCCGCACGGGAGCCCGCAACCCGAGGTGTGAGCGCAGCGTCGTACCGCCGTACTCCGCACGGAACGCGCCACGCTCCTGGAGCAGCGGCACGACCCGGTCCACGAATGCATCCAGGCCCCCCGGCATCGGATGCGGTACGAGGACGAAGCCGTCGGCAGCGCCGGTCCGTACGGAGTCGTCGATCTCGGCGGCGACCGACTCCGGCGTGCCGACGAAGGTGACCTCGGCCATGATCTTCAGGTCCGTGTGGTCACGGCCGTACTTGGCGAGGCGGCTTTTCACATCGGCGTAGAGCGCACGGCCCGCCTCCGGGGTCCCGTACCGCGTGAGGATCACATCGGCGGTGGCCGCGGCGAACTCGCGTCCCTCCGGCGAGCCGTCGAAGGGACGGATGACGACGGGGTGGCCCTGCGGGGAGCGCGGCACGGTGAACTCGCCCGCGATGTCGAAGTGCCGGCCGCGGTGCGCGAAGGGGCGCACGATGCCGTCCGGCGTCCACGAGTCCCACAACTCCCGTGACACGTCGAGGAATTCGGCGACGCGGGCGAGTGGGTCGGCGGATGCCGCCACGTTCCAGGCGGCACGCCCCGCGCTGAGGTGGTCCGACGTGGCCAGTCTGCGGGCGAGTTCGTACGGCTCGTTGAAGGCCGTATCGACCGTGGCGGCGAGCCCGATCCGCTCGGTGACGGCGACGAGCGCGTTCAGCACCGTGACCGGCTCGGGCTGTCCGACCGCGTCAAGGCCCAGGTCCGCGTGCACGTCCGTGTCCAGGTCCGTGTCCAGGTCCGTGTCCAGGTCGGGGATACGTCCCCTGTGCTCGGCCGGCCGCGACTGCTCGGCGAGGAGGAGGAAGTCGAACAGACCGCGCTCGGCGGTGCGCGCGAGACGCTCGAAGGATGCGAAATCGGCCCCGGAGGCGGTGTCGCCACCTCCGGGGCAGTAGGCGGCGAGGTGCACCTGCGTCCGTACGGTCATGACGTTCCCCCTGTCACGGCGTACCGGTGGGCGGGCCGGCCGAGCCCCAGGTGCTCGCGGAGCGTGCTGCCCGGGTAGAAGGTGCGCAGCAGCCCGCGATGCTGAAGCAGCGCTGCCGTGCCGTTGACCAGGCGTTCCAGGTCCCGGCGGGGCTCGGCAGGGGTGAGGTGGAAGCCGTCGGCGGCACCGGTCTCGTGCCAGGCGGCGATCAGCTCGGCGAGGTCGACGGGCCCGCCGCGGTACAGCGGGCCCCGCGCGGTCTGCCGGGGGCCTCCCCCGCCGTGGCCCGGCTCGGCCGCGCGTTCGCCGTCACCGAGGTCGACGGTGAGGGCGGCGAGGACCCGCAGCTCGTCCGGGTCCCGGCCGTGGGCGAGCGCGGAAGCCTGCAACTCGGCGCGTATCGCCCCCACTTGGGTCGGGCTGACGCCCTGGACCAGTGCCACGTCCGCGTACCGGGCGGCGGTCGCACGGGCGTACCGGTCCGTGGCGTCGACGACCCGTACCGGGTAGTGGCCGGGGTGTGAACTCGCACGGTCGGCGCTGTCCCACAGCAGGGCGGCCACGTCGGCGACCTGTCCCGCCTCGTGCCACAGCGCGTCGACGGGCGCCGCGTGCCGACGACCGAAGAGGCGGGCCTCGCCCTCGGAGGTCGACACGTCGATACACCAGCCCGCCCGGCCGCGGCTCACCCGGTCGAGGGTCGCCACGGCGGCCTGGACCTGGAACGGCTCGGTGTGTGTGGTGGTGACGGTCGGCACCAGACCGATGCGGGCCGTGGCGGGCGCGACCCGCGCCAGCACGGCGAGCGCGTCGAAGCCGGGGCGCGCGAAGCTGTCGCCCAGGGTCACGAAGTCGAACCCGCCGCTCTCCGCGAGCCGCGTCAGCTCGACGTGGACCGAGACGTCGTCGTGGGCCGCCGCCTGGTCGACGGCTGCGGCCAGGTGCAGAAGCCCTCGGCCGTTCGATGGCGTCATGGGAAGGAGAACCTTTCTGGGAGGCTCCCGTACCGCCGCCGCGACGAGCGGCACCGCGGCGGCGGTACGGGGCATCAGTGGGATGGAACCGGTGTCGGACACCGGTCGCCCGGCACCGACTCCCGGGCACCGGAATCCCGGCCGTCAGAATCCCGAGCGCCGGAATCCCGAGCGTCAGAGTCCCGGCCGTCGGAATCCCGGCCGTCAGAATCCCGAGCGCCGGAATCCCGAGCGTCAGAGTCCCGGGCGCCGGAGTCCCAGGAGTCAGATCTTCGGCAGGCCCGGCGGGTTGATCTCCGACTTCGGGACGGCCTCGCCCGACAGGCCCCAACGCTTGAGCACCTTCGCGTAACTGCCATCCTTGATCACGTGGTTGACGGCGGTCGCGTACGCGTCGACGAGCCCGCTGCCCTTCTTCGTGGTCGCGGCGATCTTGCCCTGGAGGTCGTCACCGGCGCCCGAGAGCGTGCCGACGATCTCCGACTGCCCGGCGCTGGACACGTGATACGCGGCGGACGGGCTCGGGCCGAGATAGGCGTCGATACGGCCCGACTGGAGAGCCAGGTAGTAGTCCGTGTCCTTCTGGAAGTACTTGATGGTGACGGCCTCGCGGCCCGCCTTCTCGTTCTGCTTGTTCCAGTCGACGAGGATCTTCTCCTGGTTGGTGCCGGAGGAGACGGCGATCGTCTTGCCCGCCACGTCCTCGGGCCCGTCGACCTTCCAGCCGCTGCCCTTCTTCGCCTCGAACGCGATGTTGTCGAGACGGTAGGTGGCGAAGTCGTACTTCTCCTTGCGCTCCTCGGTCACGGTGACGTTCGAGAAGACGGCGTCGAACTTGCCGCTGTCCAGGCCGACGAAGAGGTTCTCCCAGGAGACCTCGTCGTTGTCGAGCTTCAGGCCGAGGGTGTCGGCGACGAGGGTCGCGAGGTCGATCTCGGAGCCGATTCTCGTCTTGTCGTCGGTCGCGTAGAAGCCGAGTGGCGGTGAGGCGTCGGCGCTCTGGCCGAGCTTCAGCGTGCCGCGCTCGCGGATCGCCGCCGGGACGAGCGCGGCGATCTCGTCGACCTTCTTGCCACGGATCCGGTTCTGGTCGGGGCCGATGTTGACGTCGCCGACCTTCTTGGTGCCGGACGAGCCGGTCCCGGTCGCCGCGTCGCTGTCACCGCCGCAGGCGCTGAGCAGCGGGGCGACGACGAGGGCTGCGACGGAGGCGGCGAGGGTGCGTCGGGATATCACGGTGAACTCCTGGGCTGGGAACGGATGGTGGACGGCAGCGGCCTCGGCCGAAAAGCCGGTCCGAAGGCCGGACGGGGGCCGGTCGGGGGTCGGTCGAGAGCCGGTCGGGGATCGGTCGGGGGCCTCAGAGGACCTTGGAGAGAAAGGCCCGGGTGCGCTCGTGCTTCGGCGCGTCGAGTACGTCGCCGGGGGCGCCCTGTTCGACGATGCGGCCGTCGTCCATGAAGACGACGGTGTCCGCGACCTCGCGGGCGAAGCCGATCTCGTGCGTGACGACGATCATCGTGGTGCCCTGGTGGGCCAGGTCCTTGATGACGTCGAGGACTTCGCCGACCAGCTCGGGGTCGAGCGCGGACGTCGGCTCGTCGAAGAGGAGCAGCCTCGGTTCCAGGGCGAGCGCGCGGGCGATGGCCACGCGCTGCTGCTGCCCGCCGGACAACTGCTTCGGGTAGGCGTCGGCCTTGTCGGCGAGCCCGACCCGGTCGAGCAGTCTGCGCGCCGCCTCGGTGACGTCCTTGCGGGACCGCTTCAGCGCGGAGACCGGGGCCTCGACGATGTTGTCCAGGACCGTGAGGTGCGGAAAGAGGTTGAAGTTCTGGAAGACGAACCCGATCCGGGTCCGCTGCTTGAGGATCTCGCGCTCGCGCAGTTCGTGGAGCTTGTCACCGGAACGCCGGTAGCCGACCAGGGAGCCGTCCACACTGATCCAGCCCTGGTCGACCTTCTCCAGATGGTTGATGGTGCGCAGCAGGGTGGACTTGCCGGAGCCGGAGGGGCCGAGGATGACGGTGACCTCGCCGGCGCGCACCTGAAGGTCGACACCCTTGAGCACCTCCAGCGAACCGAAACTCTTGTGGACTGCCCTGACGTCGACCATGGGCGCGCTCATCGGGTGCTTCCCTTCGCGAAGTGTCGTTCCACGTAGTGCTGGAGGACGGAGAGCGCGGTGGTCAGGAGGATGTACCAGGCCGTGGCGACCATGAGCAGCGGTACGACCCGGCCGTTGCGTCCGTAGATGACCTGGACCTGGTAGAACAGTTCGCCGATCGCCATGACGGAGACGATCGAGGTGCCCTTGAAGAGGGAGATCACCTCGTTGGCGGCGTTCGGCAGGATGGAGCGCATCGCCTGCGGCAGCACGATCCGGCGGATCTGCCGCAGCCGCGGGATGCCGAGGGCCGCGGCAGCCTCCAACTGGCCGCTGTCGACGGCCAGTACACCGCCGCGCACGATCTCGGCGGCGTACGCGGCCTGGTGCAGGGCGAGCCCGAGGACGGCCGCGCTCATCGCGCCGACCAGACCCATCGTGTCGAAGGTGAAGAAGCCGGGCCCGAAGGGGATGCCGAACTTCAACTCCTTGTAGAGGTAAGCGAGGTTGAACCAGAAGAGCAGCTGCACGATCAGCGGGATGGACCGGAACGCCCAGATGTACGCGAAGGAGACCGCCCTCAGGAACGGGCTGTCGGACAGCCGCATGAAGGCGAGGACGATTCCGAGCGCGAAACCCAACGCCGTCCCGTAGAAGGTAAGTTGAAGGGTGACCCAGACCGCCTTGAGGATCACCTCGGCGGTGAAGAACTCGGCGAACACCTCCCACTCCCAGCCGGGGTTGGTGGCGAGCCCGTGGGCGAACTGAGCGAGCAGCACGGCGGTGACGATCACGGCGGCCCAGCGCCAGGGGTGCCGGACGGGCACGACCTTGAGCGCGCCGTAGTCCTCGGGCTCGGCCGGCGCCTTGACGACGGGTTGATCACTGGTCAGCGACATGGGGTCCTCGGGGCAGAAGGAGGGACGGGGTGCGCGGTGCGGGCGCGGGGTGCGCGAGGAGCGCGGGTGCGGTGACGCGCCCGCGGTGACGCGGCGGTGGTACACGGCGGTGGTTACGCGGCGGTGGCGCGACAGGAGAGGTCGCGCAGAAACGCCAGCGCGGCACGCGCGGTGGCGTCGTTCTGCCGGAAGGCGGGTCCTCCGGTACGCGGCCGGGTGAACGCGCCGGAACCCCGGGCGTCGGTGTGCGGCCCGAGCGCGAAGCGCCGTGGGTGCGGGGCGCCGGACCGGTCGAGGACGCGCCCGTCGGCGGGGTGCACGGCGAGCAGACCCTCGGGCGTCGCGGCGGCCCCTCCGGCGTACAGCTCGCGCAGCAGGGTGTCCCGGGTCCGCTCGACCGTGGGGTGCGGCAGCCGTGCCTCGACGAGCGCGCGGGCCTCGGCGTACCGGCCGGGCACGGTGGTGCTCGTGGCCCGGAAGACTCCGTCCACTGCCGTCACCGTCATCCCGGCGCCGAGGAAGTTCAGCACTCCCGCTCGTGACAGGGCGAGCATCTGCCGCAGTCGCGGTCCCGGCGGCCCCGACGCGAGGCAGCTGAAGAAACCGTGCCACCAGGGCCCGATGTCGCCGAGCCGCACCAACTGCCCGTAGACGGAGAGGAGTCCGAGGAACACCGCCAGGTCAGGGCTGTGCGCGGGATCGTGCCGCCGGGTGAGGTCCCCCTCGACATAGGTGCGCAGACTCTCCTGGAGCGCGTCGTACGAGGGATGGCGTACGCCGTCCAAGGGGTGGTCGAGCGCCGACAGGTCCAGCCGGTCGGCGGGGTCGGGGACGGCTGCGGCGACCAGCGCCCGGATCTCGGCGCCGCCCGCTCCACCCGCTCCGCCCGCTCCGCCCGCTCCGCCCGCGCTGTCGACGGCCGCGCACCTCTCGTACTCCTCCTCGAAGTCCGTCCAGGTCATGGCCGTGCGGTCGGGGTGGGCCGCGAACAGCCGGTGGTAGTGGGCGAAGCCCAGCTCCTTCTCGACCAGTGGCCACACGTCCCGCCGGAAGTCGAAGCCACCGGGGCGCGCCAGCAGTTCGTCCACCTCACCGGGTCCGAAGAACCGTGGCAACGGCGGGCGTTCACCGGTCCAGTCGTAGCCGATCTTCGAGTGGTACGGGACCCCGCGCCGTGACCCGACGTGCAGCACGGGCTCGCGCCCGGACGCCCGGTAGGTCAACTGCCCTTCCGCGTCCGTCTCGTAGCGGCCCCCGCGTCCTTCCGTGAGCAGGACCATCAGGTCGACGAAGGCGAGCCCGAAGCCGCGTACGAGCACCGGTTCGCCGGGGCCGAGGGCGGACAGGTCGCTGTCGGCGGTGAAGTCGGGCGGCAGATGGACGAGGTCGTGGGCGCGGGCGTACGCGGCCAACTCCTGCTGCCCCTCGTCGAGTTCGGCGTCGAGATGGCCGAGCGCCAGGACGACGAGGTCGGCGAGGAGCGGACGCGGCCTGCCTTCCAGCCACACCTGCTGACGGCCCTCGCGCGGACCCCCGACCCGCACGGCGCGGCGGGGGTGGTGACGGACCCGGATGCCCGGCGGGAGGGCGGCGACCGTCCGCTCGTACACCCAGCGCATATAGGTGCCCTGCCGCTGCCGGTCCGCGAAGTGGCGTCCGTCGAGCTCGGCCCACTCGTGCAGGGTGGGGCCCTCCCGTACGGGTCCGGCCATGTCCACGGTGTCGTCGGTGAACATGGTGACGTCCTGGGCCTGCGAGTTCATCCACAGCAGCGGTGGCTGCTCCTCGCGCCAGATGCGTCCGCCGCCCGGCGGATACGGGTCGACGAGATGCACGTCGAGCCCGGCGTCGCCGTACAGTTCGGGCGCGTTGGCGGCTATCCGCTCCAGGAGTCCGGTCCCTCGCGGGCCCGCGCCCACGATCACCAGCGACGGGCGCACCCCGCCCGCCCCGCTCATCGCGCGCGCTCCGAACCGCGTCCGTAGTGCCGCTCGACGTAGTACTGGCCGACGCTGAGCACGGAGGTGACGATGACGTACCAGAGGGTGGCCACCATCAGGAGCGGGATGACCTGGTAGGTGCGGTGGTAGACGAGCTGCACGGAGTAGAGCAGGTCCTGCACGGCGATGACGCTGATGATCGAGGTGCCCTTCAGCGTCCCGATCAGCATGTTCCCGGCCGGCGGCACGATGGAGCGCATGGCCTGCGGCAGCACGATCTTCCACCAGCGGCGCCACCGGCTCAGCCCGAGCGCTTCGGCGGCCTCGATCTGCCCGCGGTCGACGGAGAGGATGCCGCCGCGTACGACCTCGGCGGCGTACGCGGCCTCGTGCAGGGTGAGGCCGATGACGGCGACCGTGACCGGGCCGAGCAGATTCACCGTCTTGACGCCGAAGAGCGTCGGGTAGAGCGCCCCGATGTTGAACCAGAACAGCAGCTGCACCAGGATCGGCATCGACCTGAAGAGCCAGACGTATCCCCAACTCACCGCTCGCAGCACGGGGTTGGCGGAGAGTCGGCACGCGGCGAGCAGGGCGCCGAGCGCGAAGCCGAGCGCCATGACGAGCGCGGTCAGCCACAGGGTGAGGCCGAGGCCGCGCAGGACCGAGGCGGAGGTGAAGTAGTCGCCGACCACGTCCCACTGGAACGCCTCGTTGCGTGCGACGGAGTTGACGGCGAGCCCGAGCAGGATCAGGACGAGGCCCGCTGCAATCCACTGGCCGGTTCGGCGCCGGGGGACGATGCGCGAAGGCACCGCGTCTTCCGGTGCGGCCACCTTGGTGAGGGTGTGCGAGGACATGCGAAGGCTCCGTGATGCGTCGAGTCGAGTCGAACACGGGTGGTGCCTTCACACGGATCACGGCCAAGCCCCTCAGCAGGGCCGTCCGTTGAGAGTACGGGTGCGTTTCCCCGGACTGTCAAGGCTGTCCACACTGTGAGCGGTACATCTCACGCCGGTTGACGTTCATCCGGATGCCTGTTCCACTTGTGCGCATGCATTCACAGCAGTGGCTGGTCACGCGCTCCCACATCGACTTCGGTCGAGTGTGGTCCTCATCCTGTTGAGCTGACCCCCTGCGCGCCCGAGCCCTTCGCGGGCGGGCGCCCTCCTCATTTCCTGTGCTGTAGCCAGGCCTTCACACGCGCACCCCTCCCCTCGCGCTCCCGCGTTTCACGACCTTTCGTGCCTTTTCGCACTTTCTTGCCCTTTCGTGCTCTTTCGCGTCCTCTCTTCGCGTCCTCTCTTCGCGTTTCCTCACCGCGCGCTCCTTCGTCCCGCGCTCTGCTTCCAGGAGACCGCTTCATGCGTACGTTCACGCGTGCCCGCACTCACCGTGCCCGCAACCAGCTCTTGCTGCCGTTCGCCCTGATCACCTCCGCGACCCTGCTGCTCACCGCGTGCGGCTCGGGCGGGAACGACACCGCGGCGGGCGGTACCGCCCAGGCCGCCGCCGGC
The DNA here is from genome assembly GCF_044742785.1 of Streptomyces sp. NPDC087844. Classification (NCBI taxonomy): domain Bacteria; kingdom Bacillati; phylum Actinomycetota; class Actinomycetes; order Kitasatosporales; family Streptomycetaceae; genus Streptomyces; species Streptomyces sp. NPDC087844. The sequence continues at coordinate 445,174 of NZ_JBIUVD010000004.1, forward strand.
AAGAGCGACGAGATTCCCACCACGGACGTCGTCTCCGCCGTGACGAAGAACGCCGCAGCCGCGAAACTGCTGCCCGCCGGCACCGACTCGCTGACTCTCGCCGTCAGCGTCGGCGGCTCACCGCCCGGCACCAGCTACCTGGAGGACGGCAAGACCCTCGCAGGGCAGGACGTCGACTTCGCGGACGCCGTCGCGAAGACACTCGGCCTGCGGCTGAAGCGCGAGGCCGCGAGTTTCGAGGCGATCCTGCCGGCCCTGGACAGCGGCAAGTACGACGTCGGGGTCGGCAACTTCGGTGTCACCGACGAGCGCCGCAGGACCATCGACTTCGTCACCTACATCAACGACGGCCAGGGATTCGCGACCCGCGAGGACAGCGACCTGGGCAAGGTCACCGACCTCGCCCAGCTGTGCGGGCTGAACGTGGCGACCGGGGCGGGCACCACGTTCGAGGCCACGCTGGAGGAGCAGAAGCATGTGTGCTCCGACGCGGACAAGAAGGCGTACAAGGTGCAGACGTACAGCGAGCAGGGTGCTCTGTGGTCCTCGCTCCAGCAGGGGCGCAGCGATGTGGTGATGAGCACGATCAACGGGCTTCGCTATGCCGTCTCCCAGCAGGAGGGGCTGAAGTTCCTCAACGAGTTCCACCGGCTGGACGTGGGGTTCGCCTTCAAGAAGGGCACGAAGCTGGCGCCTGCCGTTCAGGCCGCCGTGAACGAGCTGATCTCGGACGGGACGTACGCGAAGATCCTCAAGAAGTGGGGCACGACGGGCTCGGCGATCGCCGAGTCCCAGATCTCCCCGCCCGAGATCAAGACCTGACCGTCACCACCTCAGGGCCCCCGCCCCCGAACCCGCAATCTTTCAGGGGCGCGGGGAACTGCGCAATCTTCTAGGGCGCGGGGAACTGGGCGACCACCCACAGCGCCCCCGCCGCCCCTCCCCGATTCCGTCACCGACTCAAGGGCTCCGCCCCCGAACATCTTCGCCGAGGCGAGCACCAGCGAAACGGCGGCGGCGAGCCGTGCGCCTTCACCCTGAGCTACCGACGCGCTCCGCATTCCACGCAGCGGACACGGCCCCGCAATACGCCGCCACTCCGTCCCCGGTGCGGCCTGAGCTTCCGTCAGAACCGATATCAGCAAGCCGTCGTAGTTCGTGACGACCCGCGCGAACTGCCCGTGATCTCCGCGCAGTGCGAGGCAAAGCCCGCACAAATGCGCCATCCATTGGGTTTTGAGGTTCTCTCCCAGCCTATGACGGCAGGGCCTGACGATTCCGAACACGACGATCCCCCGTGGTGTGTACGACGTTGAGCTGCGACATCGTGGCGGCGGCTCGTTCACCCGTACGCCCCAGCCGTCACCCGTACGCCGTGAAGAATCATATTTCACTCACAGTCAGCAGCGGTGTACCGCACGACCCTTGGGGTACGCGGCCTCTCGACGGATTCGCTGTGCACCAGTACCGTCACGAAACCCCAGCGCGGCGTCTATCCCCTTGGCGCGACATCCGCATCATGCACGACCATGGGGATGCGGAAAGAGAAAAGACCGCTGTGAGAGGAGGCGTCCATGGGATCGGTGCGCAAGGCGAGTGCCTGGCTTGGCCTCGTCGACGACAACGATGACGAGCGTTACTACGACGACGACTACGCCGAGGGATCCGAGACCGGGAGCCGGGAGGTCTGGGTCACGGATCCTCGGGTCAAGGTGGCATCGGAAGCCGCCGAGGAGAAGGGCCGACGGATCGGCACGGTCACCCCGGACAGCTTCCGGGACGCCCGTGGCATCGGTGAGCTCTTCCGCGACGGCGTGCCCGTCATCATGAACCTCACGGCCATGGAGGCCGCCGACGCCAAGCGCGTCGTCGACTTCGCGGCCGGCCTGATCTTCGGCCTGCGCGGCTCGATCGAGCGCGTGTCGAACCGGGTTTTCCTGCTGACCCCCGCCGACACCGAGATCGTCAGCGGGGAACCCGCCGCCCGTCGTGTGGACGGCTTCTTCAACCAGAGCTAGGCAAGGCCGCTCACCGGACCCGCCCCCGGGCGCCGCGGTGGAACGTCCGTGTCGGGGTCCTACCGGAACGCGTCGAGACCGGTGAGCGCCTTGCCCAGTACCAGTTGATGCATCTCGACGGTGCCTTCGTAGGTCAGCACCGATTCGAGGTTCGTCGCGTGGCGCATCACGGGGTATTCGAGCGAGATCCCGTTGGCGCCGAGGATCGTCCGTGCCGTGCGGCAGATGTCGATCGCTTCCCGTACGTTGTTGAGCTTGCCGAAACTGACCTGTTCGGGACGGAGCCGTCCCGCGTCCATCCGCCGACCCAGGTGGTGGGCCAGCAGAATCCCCTTGTGCAGTTCGACCGCCATGTCGGCGAGCTTGGCCTGGGTGAGCTGGAATCCGCCGATGGGCCGCCCGAACTGCTCACGTGTCCTGGCGTACTCCACCGCCGTCTCGAAACTCGCCCGCGCGGCGCCCATCGCCCCCCAGACGATCCCGTACCGGGCGTGGGACAGACAGCTGAGCGGCCCCTTGAGCCCGGTGACCTCCGGCAGTACGGCGTCGGCGGGCAGTCGTACCTCGTCGAGGACCAGCTCGCTGGTGACCGACGCCCGCAGTGACCACTTGTGCTTGATCTCCGGCGCGGAGAAGCCGGGGCGGTCGGTCGGCACGACGAACCCGCGGATGCCGTCGTCGGTCCGCGCCCACACGACGGCCACGCCCGCCACGGACCCGTTGGTGATCCACATCTTGCGTCCGGTGAGGACCCAGTCGCCGCCGTCCCTCTTGGCGTACGTGCGCATGCCCGCGGGGTCGGACCCGTGGTCGGGCTCGGTCAGCCCGAAGCAGCCGATGAGCTCACCGGCGGCCATCCGCGGCAGCCAGGTCTGCTTCTGCTCCTCGCTCCCGAACCGGTGGATCGCGTACATCGCGAGCGAGCCCTGCACGGAGACCAGCGAGCGGATTCCGGAGTCCGCCGCCTCCAGTTCCAGACAGGCGAGGCCGTACTGCACGGCGGAGGCCCCGGCGCATCCGTATCCGTCGAGCGACATCCCGAGGGCGCCGAGGCCGCCCAACTCCCGCGCCAGCTCCCGGATGCCGGGCAGCTCCCCCTTCTCGTACCACTCGGCGACATACGGCAGCACCCGGTCCGCGGCCCAGGCCCGCACGGTGTCCCTGACCGCCAGATCCTCCACGCTCAGCAGATCGTCGATCCCGAGCGGATCGGCGGGATCGAACGGCGGCAACTTCGACATGGGGACCTCCGACGCGCAAAACTAGCAGTGGTAACTACGGGTGGGTCCTGACGTTACGACGCGGTACACCGCACGTCCAGGACCGCACGTGAGCCACTGTCCCGCAGGCGCCGACGGCGGGTAGGCGGGCACGGCACGGGCCCGAGCCACGACGCACGGTCAGCGAACAGACTCGACCCGCACGGGCGCACCGGAGCCCTCCCGAGGCCCCGGCACCTCCGCCCTGGAGGGCTCCCCGCACTCCATCGCCCGAGGCAGCCGCAGCGCCATCACCGCCCCCAGCAACAACAGCCCCGCACTCACCAGCAACGTCACATGCAGCCCGTGCACGAACGCGTGCCGAGCCGCCACCCGCAGGGCCTCCCCCGACCCGCCGCCGAGCCGCGCGGCGACCTCGTACGCCTCCCCCAGTGAATGGCCCGCCGCGGCGGCGTCCCTCGGGGGCACCCCCGAAACGGACGCGAGCCCGGGCGCGTACGCCGCGTTCATCACACTCCCGAGGAGCGCGATCCCGATCCCGGCCCCGAGCTGGTACGACGTCTCCCCGATCGCCGCCGCCCCGCCGGCCTGTTCCGGCGGAGCCTCGCTCAGCATCGACTCGTACGCGCCGAAGAGCGTGACCTCCAGGCCGAAGCCGAGCATCACGAACCCGCTCAGCAGCAGCGGGGCGTTGTCCTCGGCGCCCATTCCCGTCAGGGTCACGACCGCGGCGGCGGTGAGGCAGAAGCCGGAGCACACCATGGTCCGCGGCCCGAAGCGCTGCAGCATCTTCGCCCCGGCCAGCCCCGCGGCCATCGCGGCGACGGTGAGCGGCAGCAGCCGCAGCCCGGTCTCCAGCGGGGAGAGCCCCAGCACGAGCTGGAGGTACTGCGCGGCGATCAGTTCGAGCCCGACCAGCGCGAGCATCGCCAGCACGATGCAGCCGACGGAGGTGCTGAAGGCGGGCCGGGAGAACATCGTCAGGTCGACCAGCGGATGCCGGCGCCGCCGCTGCCGCCGTACGAAGGCGACGAGCAGGCCGGCAGCCGCCATCAGCGGCACCGCCGTGAACACGCTCAGCGGGTCCTCGCCGCCGCCGAGCCGCTTCACGCCGAGGACCACGCCGAAGAGGCCGGCCGCGGCCATCAGCGCGCCGACGACATCCCACGGCCCGTCCCGCTCGCCCTTCGACTCGGGCAGCAACAGCCGGCCGACGGGCAGGCTGACGAGCATCAGCGGAATGTTGATGAGGAAGACCGAGCCCCACCAGAAGTGCTCCAGGAGGAACCCGCCGAGGAGCGGTCCGACGGCCGCGCCCACCGCGGCGACGGCGCTCCAGACGCCGATGGCGAGGGCCCGCTCGCGACGGGCGGGGAAGACCTGCCGCAGGATGGACAGCGTCGCGGGCATGATCATCGCGCCGCCGACGCCGAGCAGGGCACGGGCCGCGATCAGCACCTGCGCGCTGTCGGCGAGGGCCGCGACGGCGGACGCGACGCCGAAGAGCGCGTATCCGAGGAGGAGGACGCGTCTGCGGCCGATTCGGTCGCCCAGTGTGCCGAAGAGGATGAGGAGCGAGGCGCAGACGAGCGGATAGACGTCGACGATCCAGAGCAGCTCCATCGCGCCGGGCGTGAGGTCCTCGGTGACGGCGGGCACGGCGACGTGGAGCACGGTGGCGTCGACGGCGACCAGGAGCAGGCTGGCACACAGCACCACAAGGACGACCCAGCGGTTTGCACCGGCCCCGGTCTCCCGACGGCGACGCGCGGCGGCCGTGGTCGTCCCGAGCATGTACGTACCTCCCAGATGTTCCCTCGCGTTCGGCGATCCGCTGGGTGGGGACTCCCTGCGGCTGCGGCTCGGGAGGAGCGGTGTCCCGGCCCACGCAACAAAGGCGAGTGAGACGTCAGAGTACGCGAGTTCCTCCCGGCGTCGGGTGGCGGACCTCTCACGTTCTCCTGGGACACGTGTGGCGTGCGCCACGCTCCTCCGCGCCCCGCCCTGTGTCCCCCCTGTGCTCGCCCTGTGCCCGGCTCCGCGTCCCGCCCCGCGTCCGAGCACGGCCCCGCCGGGGTCCGCGGTTGCGGGCCCCCTCGATAATCGAGCCCGTGACCGATCTTGCGACGCCCGTCGCGCCGATGCGTCCGGGCCCGTCCTGGCGCCGCGCCGCGCCCGCACTCCTCGGGTACGCGGCAGTGCGCGCGCTCGGCCTGGCGGTGCTCGCGGTGTGGAGCGCCGCCCGCGACGAGAGCGCGCTGCGGCTGCTCTCGGCCCGCTGGGACTCCCTCTGGTACTCCAGGGTCGCCGAGCTGGGTTACGGCTACGAGGTGCGCCTGCCGAACGGCGACGTGCACTCGAATCTGGCGTTCTTCCCGCTGCTGCCCTGGCTGGAGCGGGCCGTGTCGGCGGTGTCCCCTCTCTCCCACGCGGACGCGGGCCTGCTGGTGAGCTGGGTCGCCTCGCTCGCGGCGGCCTGGGGCGTCTTCGCTGTCGCGGACCACGTGTACGGCCGGCGGGCCGGGGTCTGCGCCGTGCTGGTGTGGGCCGTCCTGCCGGTCGGCGTCGTGCAGTCGATGGCGTACAGCGAGTCGCTGTTCACGGCGCTCGCGGCCTGGTCGCTGTACGCGGTCCTGACCGGCCGCTGGCTGACCGCGGGCCTGCTCGCCTCGCTGGCCGGTCTGACCCGCCCGGTGGGCGCGGCGGTCGTTGCGGCCGTGTGGGTGACGGCTCTTGCCTCTTTCGTACGGGAGCGGTGCGTGCGGGTCGAGGACGGCGCGTCCCGGTGGCGGCGCGCCCTGGCGATGCTGATCGCGCCCCTCGGCGCGGCGGGCTACGTCCTGTGGGTCGGCCGTCGCACGGGCGGCGGCCCACTGGGCTATCTCGACGTCCAGGCGGGCTGGCGCAACGGCTTCGACGGCGGCTACGCGTTCGCCCGGTTCGTCGCCGAGAAGTTCACCTCGTTCCCGTCGGCCCTGGCCGGGCTGGGCCTGACCGCCGGGGTCGGCCTGCTCGTATGGCTGTACGTGATCTGCGTACGGCAGCGGCAGCCGTTGCCGCTCCTGGTGTACGCGGGGGTCGTCAGCGCCCTCGCGTTGTGCGCGTCGAGCTATTTCGGCTCGAAACCACGCCTTCTGCTGCCCGCCTTCCCCCTGCTGCTGCCCCTCGCCCTGGCCCTCGCGCGACTGCGAACGTCCAGGTCCGCGTGGGTGCTGGGCGGTGTGGCGGTGGCGTCGGCGGTGTACGGCGCCTGGTGGCTGAACGGGTCCGGTCCGCCGTGATCACACACGGTCGCCGGTGAGCGCCCGGAGAAGTGCACGCAAGCATTCGGTGAACGAATTCGAAAGCGCCATAAAACTCCGCCCCGGAATGATCAATCGAATTGAAGGAAGAGCGGACGGGGGATTCCATAATCCACGGCCATAAACCCCCGCCTGAGAGCAATCCCACATCACATCGTCATCACAAAGACGGTGCTTCGCCCTGGAACACAGCTCACTCGCTGTAACGTCGATTGAGTGCGTACCGAACGAAAGCTGACTCGTCTGGACCGGGTCTTCGCCCGGCTGGACCGTGAGCCGGAACGACCGGCCCACATCGACGTGCCCAGGATGAGCCGGCACCGGGTGGTCCTCTTCGCGTCCACGCTCGCCTTCTACGCGGCCATCGTGTGGGCCATCGTGATCACCTCATGGCTGGTCCGGCTCGACTGGCAGGTCATGTTCTTCCGGCCGTACCAGCAGTGGCCGGAGATCCACGCGTTCCTCGACTACTACGTGGTGCTGGGCCAGCGCGGCCCCACCGCCGTGATGATCGCGGCCTGGCTGGGCTGGCGCTCCTGGCGGCAGCACACGCTGCGCCCGCTGCTCACGCTGGGCGCCTCGCTGCTGCTCCTGAACCTCACGGTCGGCGCGGCCAAGATCAGCATGGGCCGCCTCGGTCCGCACTACGCGACCAGTGTCGGCTCGAACGAGATGTGGCTGGGCGGCGACATATTCCCTTCGGGCCATACCGCCAACGCCGTCGTGACCTGGGGCATCCTCGCCTATCTGGCCTCGACGCCGGGCGCCCGCCGCTGGCTGTCGGCCTTCTCCGCCGTGGTCTCCCTCGGCGTCGGCCTGACCACCGTGTACCTGGGTACGCACTGGCTGAGCGACGTGGTGCTCGGCTGGGTCGCCGGACTGCTGATCCTGCTGGCGCTGCCCTGGTTCGAGCCGCTGATCGCGCGTGCCGAGTCCGCCATCTTCGACCTGCGTGACGTCTGGCGCGACCGCCGGCGTGGCGCGGCTCCGGCCGAGGTTCCGGTGGCTCTCACCCCGGTCGGCAGCAGCACGGGCGGCGAGCAGGAGCCGGTGGTGCGTGAGCCGGTGGCCGCGTCCCGGCCGCCCCGGCCGCCGGGTCATCTGGCCCCGGGGCCGCACCTGAGCCGCTCGGAGCGCACACCGGTGACGCCGCTCGGCAGCCGCCGGCCTCCGCAGTCGGACCGGGTGACACGTGGCACAGCGTCGGCGCGACCAGTCGCGGGGGGCTGAACGCGGGGGCACGGCGGGACCGGTACGCACACCACTCCCCCGCGCACTTCCGTCTGCGGGCCGGTGAGGGCTTGTCGCGCAGTTCCCCGCGCCCCTGAAAGCGCCCTGGCCCGCGCGCTTGAACCTGCGGGTGCGTGAGGGCTGAGCGCGCAGTTCCCCGCGCCCCCGAGGGGCGCCCTGACGGGGCAAAATCTGGGGCGCAGCCCCGCTTTCGAGGGGCGCGGGGAACGGCGCGGCCAGCCCTCACGCGCCCGCACTACGAACGCACCCGGTTCTGCCCCACCAGGGGCGCCTGGGGGCGCGACCAGCCCCCACGCACCCGCACCGTACGAACGCACCAGGTTCCGCCCCGTCAAGGGCGCTTGGGGGCGCGGGGAACGGCGCGACCAGCCCCCACCGGCCCGCACACGCCCCCTACCGGAACAGGTCACCCCTTCCAGCAGCGCGTAACCCGCCCGTTCGTGACCTCGAAGTTCAGTCGTCCCGACAGGTACTCCATCGTGATGATCGCGCCCGGCGGCAACGACCGCACGGTCGACCAGCCGCGCGCACGTGCCTGCCGCTCCGCGCCACCGGCGTCAAGGCCGACGTACGCGTCCGGAGTGTCGGAGGGCTCCGCGGGCGGAGTGGGAATCGGTGCCATGCCGCCACGTTAGGCGCCCCCGCCCGGACGCGGAACCCCGGACCCGCCACCATCAGTCACCGGTCCCTCTCCGGTCACGCTTCTGTCACAGGACAACGACACCCGGTCCGGCCGCGCCGACATCAACGGTCACGCATCAAGCCGTCACACGAACGGGCGGTTCCACACGCTTTCCGCCCACCGCCGAACGTAATTCCGCAGCGCTCGCGACTATCTCCGAAGCGGCCCCGAATACCCCGCCGAAAGCGGGTATCCGGACCGGTTTCCCAGTCTTTTGTTTCCGATTCCGCAGCGCCGCAAGGAAGTTGGCCCGCCACAGGAAATACATGGTTCAAGCACAGAGCCCACGTACGCCCCCTGTCGGAGGGCGGTGCCCCGCGAGCATCATGGCGTCAGCTTCGGGAGGCCCGGGACGCGACGAGCGAGGGGGCGGCGATGGGGACGGAAACCGCACAGGCGGCGGTACGGCCCGTACCGGTGAGGCGGCCGGGGCGGCTGGTCGTGGACTGGCTGACGACCACCGACCACAAGAAGATCGGCCACCTCTATCTCATCACCTCGTTCGCCTTCTTCCTGGTCGGCGGTCTGATGGCGCTGCTGATGCGGGCCGAGCTGGCGCGGCCCGGTACGCAGATCATCGACAACAACACGTTCAACCAGATGTTCACGATGCACGGCACGATCATGCTGCTGCTCTTCGCTACGCCGACCTTCGCCGGTTTCGCCAACGAGATCATGCCGCTGCAGATCGGCGCGCCCGACGTCGCCTTCCCCCGGCTGAACATGCTGTCGTACTGGCTGTTCCTCTTCGGCGGGCTGATCGTGCTGGGGTCCCTGCTGGTGCCCGAAGGGCCGGCGAACTTCGGCTGGTTCGCGTACGCGCCGCTGAACAGCATGGAACGGTCGCCCGGTATCGGCGCCGACATGTGGATCATGGGGCTCGCGCTGGCCGGCTTCGGCACGATCCTCGGCGCGGTGAACTTCCTGACGACGATCATCGGGATGCGCGCCCCGGGCATGACCATGTTCCGGATGCCGATCTTCACGTGGAACACGCTGTTCACGTCGATCCTGATCCTGCTGGCGTTCCCGGTGCTCGCCGCGGCGCTCCTGGTGCTTGAGGCGGACCGGCGGTTCGGCTCGCAGGTCTTCGCCTCGGCCAACGGCGGGGCACTGCTGTGGCAGCACCTCTTCTGGTTCTTCGGGCATCCCGAGGTCTACATCATCGCGCTGCCGTTCTTCGGGATCATCACGGAGATCATCCCGGTCTTCAGCAGGAAGCCGATCTTCGGCTATCTGACGCTGGTCGGCGCCACGATGTCCATCACCGGTCTGTCCGTGGTCGTGTGGGCCCATCACATGTTCGCGACGGGTGCCGTGCTGCTGCCGTTCTTCTCGTTCGTGTCGTTCCTGATCGCGGTGCCCACGGGGGTGAAGTTCTTCAACTGGACCGGCACCATGCTCAAGGGATCGCTGTCCTTCGAGACGCCCATGCTCTGGGCGACGGGCTTCCTGGTGTCGTTCCTGTTCGGCGGCCTGACAGGAGTGATCCTGGCCTCGCCGCCGCTGGACTTCCACGTCACGGACACGTACTTCGTGGTGGCGCACTTCCACTACGTGGTGTTCGGCACCGTCGTCTTCGCGACCTTCGGCGGCTTCTACTTCTGGTGGCCCAAGTTCACCGGGAAGATGCTCGACGAACGGCTCGGCAAACTGCACTTCTGGACGCTCTTCGTGGGCTTCCACACCACGTTCCTGGTGCAGCACTGGCTGGGCGCGGAGGGCATGCCGCGCCGCTACGCGGACTATCTGGCGGCCGACGGGTTCACGGCGCTCAACACCCTCTCGTCGATCGGCGCGTTCCTGCTGGGCATGTCGACGCTGCCGTTCCTCTACAACGTCTGGAGAACGGCCAGGTACGGCGAGAAGGTCGACGCCGACGACCCCTGGGGCTTCGGCCGCTCACTGGAGTGGGCGACCTCGTGCCCGCCGCCGCGGCACAACTTCACCACGCTGCCCAGGATCCGTTCCGAGTCGCCGGCGTTCGACCTGCACCATCCGCGGTTCGCGGCGATCACACCGCCCCAGACGCGCTCCGGCCAGGAGGACAGCCCGCAGATCCGCTTCGGCCAGGAGCGTCCGGGCGCCGGTCCCGAGGAGTACTGAGCACCGACCGCGGCCCAAGGACTGTCCCGTAACCCCGGGACAGCCCTCAGCGAGCCGCCGCGGTGACGGCCACCGAGAGGTCGTTGTCGCTCGTGTAGTACGGCCCGGCGGTCACCGGGCCGTACTCCGTCTCCACCGTGACCTTCGGGTACGTGAAGATGGGCTTCTTGTCGGCGATGTCGTCGAGCAGCCGCGCGATCCGTACCCGCGGCCCGCTCTCGCCCGCCGGGCGCAGCCACAGGTCCCACACCCCCTCGGGCAGTTCCGTGTAGTCCACGGTGAAGCGGAACAGCGCCCGGTCCCGGTGGACGCCGATCCTCGGCGCGGGGTCCGTCCCCTCGCGGCCGGCCAGTTCGGCGTACGCGTCGGGGGTGAGCGCGACCCCGTACACCTGCCCGTGGACGCCCAGCTCGCTCTCTCCTATGTGCAGTTCGCCGGCCTCCGCGTGCGGGGCGCGCAGCCAGCTGCGGACGGAGAGGTTGCCGTGCTTGGTCGCGTACGGGATGCGGACGGCGACATGGCCGCGCGCGCCGCTCGGCACCCGGTCGACGAGTGAGCGCAGGTCGTTGAGGCCGGGGGTCAGGCGCTGCGGCTCGCCGTCGCCGGTCTGCGCGAAGGCGTCCCAGCGGCCCTCGGGCAGTTCGACACCGCTGGGCAGCGCGGCGCGCAGCCGTCCGTCGGCGGTCGTCGGGGCGAGCGGCAGCCGGACCTCCTGGAGGCCGTCGCGGTGGAGCAGCACGAGGTGGGTGTCACCGCTCTCGCCGGTCTCGGCCATGTCGAAGGTGAGGCCGCCCGCGGAGTCGGCGAGGCAGTCGGCGCGCGGCAGCATGGCGGCGTCCTCGTCGGTGGGCGTCTGCGCGGTCTGCGGAGCCAGGGTCATCATGCGGAACGCTCCTTCCCGAATACGGTCAGTCCGGCGTCCCGAACGGCATACGCGCTGCCCAGCAGGGCCCCTCGGGTGCGGTGCAGCGAGCCGCGCACCCGGCCGATCTTCGAGATGCCGCCCCGCGAGACGAGACCGCTGAAGATCGACTCGTAGCGCTCGGCGATCCGGGACGGGTCGAAGCGCTCGGAGTCCTTGAGTGCCGCGCCCGCCATCCGGCGGCGCAGCGCGTCGTCGTTGATGAGTTCCAGCAGACCTCCGGCGATGGCCTGGACGTTTCCGACCTGCACGAGGCGTCCGTCGACACCGTCGTCGATGATTTCCCCCGGGCCGTGCGGGCAGTCGGTGGAGACGACGGGCAGGCCGCAGCGCATGGCCTCGACGATGGTCATGCCGAAGGACTCCAGGCTGGAGGTGACGGCGGCGATGGAGCCCTTGGCCCACTCCGGCTCGATGGGGTTGGCCGCTCCCATCAGCAACACGTGGTTGTAGAGGCCCAGTTCGTCGATGAGGTGGCGCAGTTTGTCCTTCTGCTTCCCGCTGCCGTAGATCCTCAGGCGCCAGTCGGGCCGCTCGGCGCGCACCAGGTCGAAGGCCTTGATCAGCAGGTCGTACCGCTTGACCGGGGCGAGCCGGCCGGCCGCGACGACCCATTTGCCGGTGCCGTCCGCGGGCTCTATGCCGGGTGCGGGCACCGAGTTGGGCACGGCCTCGACACGCACCCCGGGCAGCCGCATCTTGGTGCGGTACGCGGCGGCGTCCGCCTCCGTGGTCGTGACGACCGCGTCGAGACGGGGGTAGGCGCCGCGCAGTTCGGTGCGCAGGCCGACGGAGTGGCTGTCGAGGGTGAGGTGCTCCTGGCCGACACGGACCGGGCCTCGCTTGGTTTCGCGGGCCAGATGCACGTTCAGGCCGGGGCGGGTGCCGACCACGACATCGGCGTCGGTCGTGGAGAGATGCTCGGCGATACGGCGGTCGGTCAGGGCGCTGTACTGCTCGTAGCGGATCTCTCCCTTCGGGAAGACCCGGGCCGGTTTCCGATGCTCGGGGTCGTCGCCCTCGTATCCGGGACTGCCCCTGCGTACGTCGACGAGGTGGCGCAGGCGCACGCGCGGGTTCCGTGTGAAGACCGGCTCCTCGCGGTGGCGGAGGACGGAGACGATCTCCACGTCGTGCTGCTCGGCAAGGGTGTTCGCAAGGTTGTACGTCGTCCGGATCGTCCCACCGATTCCGTAGGCGTTGTGTATAAGGAAAGAAATCTGCATGCGTCCCCGTATCTCCGGCTCATCCAGCTACCAGAGGGTTAGACCCGGGTACGGATGTGATGGTTGGGCTCCCTTATCACTCTGTTCCCGAACAGTTGCGCCATCGGTAAGCAGATGAGGGAACCTTCTGGGGCTCGCGCGCATCAGGGCTTGTAGGAGAGCTGCGGGACGTCGTGGCACTCGCGGTCCATGTCCCCCTGGCTCACCCATCCACGGGCGTCCTCCCAGCGGGCCACCGACAGGCAGGTCCTGCGCGTCCTGGGCGGTTCGGGCAGGTGCTCGAACCGGACCGGCAGCAGCAGCCCCTTCGCGGTGTAGGGCTGCCCCGCGGCCATGTACCGGTCGACGCACGCGCGCGTGACGCCCGTCCTGGCGCAGGACCGGGCCGCGTCCGTGAACCACATCGCGGCGGCCCACCCCTCCACCTGCCACTGGGAGCGGGTCTTCAGTGCCTTCGTGCCGTCCCGGAACTCCCGTACGGCCTCGTGGCCGGTGTCCTCGTAGTTGCGGCTCGCGCCCGTCGCCCACAGGGTGTTGCGGCAGCGCGGGGCGTCCTTGTAGTCCTCGCGGACGGCGGACGTCCAGTTCTGCACGTTGGTGACCTTGGCGAGGACCTCGACGCCGACGTCGTCCATCGCCTCGCACAGCCGGGCGTTTCCGTAGGTGTCGATGGCGTCGAAGACCAGGTCGGCGCCCTGCTCCCGCAGATCGGCCGCGGCGGCACGGAAGTTGGGCAGCGCGAAGTCGACCTGCTCGGTGACGACCTCGTACCCTTCGGCCTTCAGGCCCCGGGTGACGAGCCGGGCGTACGCCGCCGACGCGGACTGGTTGTACGAGACGACGGCCGCCGTACGCGCGCCCTGCTTCTCCTTGAACCAGCGGTAGATCTCGGTGCCGCCGTACAACTCGCCGTCCCAGCCGGGCTTTCCGTTCCGCGGCGCGAGGCTGCCGTAGATCCCGTAGAGGTGCGGGTAGGTGTCGTAGGCCGCGCCGACGGGCTGACCGCCGATGTCGGGCACGCGCGCGTGCGACACCCGGGAGGCGCCCGCGTAGTCGAGGGCGGTGGTGGCGACGAGGGCCATCACCTTGTCCTCGTCGACGAGCCGGTGCACGCACTCGTTGTTGCCGACGCCGCTGCCGCCGTCGTCGCACGTACGCACCTCGACCCTGCGTCCCGCGATGCCGCCGCGCGCGTTCAGGGCGTCGAAGTAGGCCTTCGCGCCGTCGCGCGGACCCGTGAAAGCATCACCGCCGACCGGGCTGGTGGCGCTCGTGACGATGCCCACGCGGATCGGTTCCGCGGTGGCGCGGGCGGGTGTGCGGCCGGGCCGGTGTTCGAAGTCGCTCTCCGGGAGGCGGCTGCCGCAGGCCGTGCCCACCAGGAGCAGCAGGGACAACAGGCCCACGACAGCGGGTTCAGCAGCCCGGCCCCGGCGAGGCATTGCCGCTCAGAGTGACCAGACCGCACAGCGTCTTGACCGACACCTTCCAGGTGCCGTCCTGCTCGACGGAGGTCCCGGCGGCGTCCGGCATGACCGTGGCGCCCTTCAGGGTGAGCGTGTACGTGACGTCCGCGTCGGCCGGTGAGGTGAAGGCGACCTTGCCGACCGTCGCCTCGACCTGCCCGCCCCGCTCGTCACCGCTGAAGCTCTTCAGGACCGTGCCCATCGCGTCGCCGTTCTCCAGGACGGCCTGTTTGTCCTTCGTGGGGACCGCGGGGTCGAAGAACTTCTTCCAGTTCTCCTTGATCTCCTTCTCGGCCGCCGCCGGGTCGTCCGGCGCGCTCGCGCTCGGACTCGGCTCGGCCTTCGAGGTCCGCTCCGCGGAGGGCGAGGGCGGCTGCGTGTCGTCCCCGCCGCTGTCGTCGCCGCACGCCGTGAGGGCCGGGGCGAGCAGGAGCACCGCCACCACCAGCCCCCGGCCCGTACTCCGCCTGAGATCACTCCCGAGAACCATCTGGCTCACCACCGGGTGTCGGTCCGGGCCGTGCGCGCCCGGAGCTTTCAGGGACAGCTTCCAGAAGGCATAGTGCAAGTCCGTCGGCGGACTTGGAAGACAGCCGGACACATCATGTGGAGCCCCCATGCGGACTGCTCGACTGCGGAATGTGCGTCCCGTCCTCTGGACCGGGTGGGCCGCGCTCGCCACGGGCGCGGTGCTGTGCGTCCTCGGCTGGTACGGGATCTCCGGCGAGCGTTACGCGGAACGGCAGTTGCCGTACCTCGCGTCCTGCACGGTGCCCGGCGCGGCCCTGATCATCGCCGCGGCGGTCCTCCTCACCCACGGCGGGAACGCGCTCGCGGCGACCCGCGTGGAGGAGTTGTACGGGCTCCTGGTGGCGGCCGACCCTGCCGATGCCGACGGGACCGTCGCGGGACAGCCGGCCGCCGCGCCCGTGGCGGTCAGCGGGGATCCGCTGATGGTGCCGGGCGGCACGTTGTGGCACCGCGCGGACTGCCCGCTCGTCGCCGGGAAGCCCGAGGCACTGCCGGTCGACTCCCGGGTCCTCGCGGGCGGGGACCTCGCCCCCTGCCCGATCTGCGAACCCACGGCCTCGGACGACCCCCCGGGCGAATCCCCGGGCGAATTCCCTGACGCCTCCTCGGACGACCCGCCGTCCGGGGCGGCGGCCGGCTGATGTCGTCGCTGACGTACGACCTCACGCTCGCCGGGCTCTCCGTGGGCAGCGCCGCCGCGCTCACCGGGATCGGGCTGGTCGTCACCCACCGGGCGACCGGCGTGCTCAACTTCGCGCACGGCGCGATCGCGATGGTGTGCGCCTGTCTGCTGCGCGGGCTCACCGTCGAGTGGGACTGGCCGCTCGCGCTCGCCGCGCCGCTCACCCTGCTCGTGGTGGCCCCGGCGATCGGCGTGGTACTGGAACGATTCGTCTTCCGTCCCCTGGCGGTCCTTGGCGGCGACCCCGCGCAGACCCTCGTCGCGTCCATCGGCGTGTTCGTCCTGCTCGTCGGCGGGGCGGCGCTCGTGTGGGGCCCCGGCGCCCGCTCGGACGCGCCGACGCTCGTGCCCGGGGAACCCTGGGGGCAGTTGGCGGTGACGCTCGTGCTGGCCGCGGGTGTGGGGGCGGTGATCCGCTGGACCCGCTTCGGCCGGGAACTGCGGGCCGTCGTCGACGACCGCTCGCTCGCCGCGCTGACCGGCGTCGACGCGGACCGGGTGGCCGCGGCGGGCTGGGCGTTCGGCTCGTTCACCGCGGGCCTGACGGGGGTGCTGCTGGCTCCGTACGTACGCCTGGACCCGTACGGCATGCCCCTGCTGGTGATGGAGGTGGTGGCGGTCGCGGTGGCCGCCCGCATGCGCAGTCTGCCGGTGGCCGTGCTGGTGGCCCTGGGCATCGGCGTCGCCCAGAGCCAGCTGACCCGGCTGCACCCGACGGGCCCCCTGGGACCCCTCCTCCAGGCGGTGGGTGCGAACCTCTTCGTCGTCGCCCTGCTGGTCGCCGCCCTGGTGCTGCCGGGGGTCGGCACCCGCGACGCCCTCCCGCGCACCGCGACGGCCCGCGTACCGACCCCGCCGGGCGCGTGGATCGTCGCGGTGGTCCTGTTCCTCCTCCCCCTGGGTTTCGCGGGCTCGGACCTGCGCACAGCGGTCCAGGTACCGGCGCTGGGCGTCATCCTTCTCTCCCTGGTCGTGGTCACGGGCCGCGGCGGCCAGATCTCCCTCGGCCAGGCCGCGTACGCGGGTCTGGGCGCCCTCTTCACGGCGCTGCTGGCGGCGGGCCGCTTCCCCGGTCTGCCCGAACTCCCGGAACTCGCCGCGCTCATGGCCGCCGTGCTGCTGGTGGCGCCCCTGGGCCTGCTGACCGGTTGGCCCGCCATCGGCCGCCACGGTCTGGCCCTCGCCCTGGCGACCTTCGCGGTGGGTGTCGGCGTCAGCCGCTTCGTCTTCGCCCAGCCGTACGCGACCTCGGGCCTGGGCCTGGGCCGCCCGGCGGGTTTCGAGGGCGACCGCGCGTACTACGTGCTGGAACTCCTCCTCCTCACGGGCGCGTTGTCGGCCGTCCGCGCGCTGCGCCGGGGCCGTACGGGCCGGGCCCTGGCCGCGATGCGGGACCACGAGGCGGGTGCGTCGGCGGCGGGCGTCCGCGTCCCGCGCCTCAAACTGACGGCCTTCGTGGCGGGCGCCGCGCTGGCCGCGCTGGGCGGCGGCATGCTCGGCATGGGCGTGCGCGCCTTCGACCCGGGGGCGTACGACCCGGTCCGCGGGCTGCTGTGGTTCGCCGCGATCGTGGTGCTCGGTGCCGACAGCGTCCTGGGCGCCCTGCTCGCCGCGGCCCTCCTGGTCGGCCTGGACGCCGGGACCCGGGGCGGGGTGGCGGCTGCGACGATCGGCCTCCTGGCGGTCCTCGTGGGCCGCTTCCCCGGCGGCCCGTACGAGGCCCTGCGGTCGGCTGCCGAACGTCTGCGGCCGGGCCTGCGCCCGCGCCGGCATGTGACGTCGACCCCGCTGGGGGTCGTGACGAGGCGAGCGGTACGGGCACGGGACCTGGGCGCGCCTCAGGGGCCGGGGGGTGCCGCGACCGGGACACGCTCAGCCGGGGCGCCCGTCACGGGAGCGTTCACGGTGGGAGCGCCCACGGCGGGGACGCCTGTCGTGGGGACGCCCGTGGTGGGGGCGCCTGCCGCCCCGAACGCGCTGCGCCTTCGCGCCGCCGGGCAGCCGCTCGTACGGCGGCCGATACCGCCGGTCGGGTCCGGCGCCGACGGATCCGCCGCACGGTGGCCGTCCGGCACGGCGGAACGGGCCAGGCCCGGCAGGGGCATGCACTCCGGGGCACCGCCCGTGCCGGGCACGGACGGGCGGGAGGGGGAGTCCGGGCACGCCGACGGCGAGGCGCCCGGCCCGGCCCGGGGCGAACGCACCCCGGCGACATCCCGCCCCGGGTCCGCTCCCCGGGACGCACGCGCGGCGGAGTGGACCAGCCCCGACCACGCTCCTGGCCCGCGCACGCCATCAGGGTCACCCGCGCCGGTGCCCTCGGCGGGCGCGGGTGTCGCCAGTGGCACCGTGGGGACCGGTGCGGGAAGGCGCGGCCGTGTCCCGGGGGCGGGGCCCCTCCGCCCCCGGGGCGGACGCGTGGCGCCCGGTCTCCCCGTTCTGCGGGCTCGGGCCCTGCGCGTCACCTACGACGGGTTCACCGCTCTGGACGGGGTCGACCTCGATCTCCCGCCCGGCCGGATCACCGCGGTCGTCGGGCCCAACGGGGCCGGGAAGAGCACGCTGTTCCACTGTCTCGCCGGAACCGTTCGACCGGTGTCGGGCAGGGTCGCGCTCGGGGAGCGGGACATCACCCGGCTGCCCGCCCACGCACGGACCCGGCTCGGCATCGCCCGCACGTTCCAGCAGCCGGCCGTCTTCCCGACCCTGACCGTGGCCGAGAACGTCCGCGTGGGCGCCGAGCAGGGGCGCGTCGTGGACACCGGAGCGGCGGAACGGGCCCTGCGGCTGCTCGGGCTCGACGGAGCCGTACGGACCCTGCCGGCCGCGGACCTGCCCACCGGGACCCTGCGGCGGGTCGAATTCGCCCGGGCCCTCGCGGGAAGCCCACGGGTCCTGTTGCTCGACGAACCCGCGGCCGGGCTCGACACGGGCGAGGTGACGGCACTGGCCCGCGTGCTGCGCGCGCTCGCCGCCGACGGAACGACCCTGCTCGTCGTCGAGCACGATCTCGACCTGGTGGCCGACCTCGCCGACACCGTGCACGTCATGACCGCGGGCCGCGTCGTCGCCTCCGGCCCCGCCGACCACGTACTCGAAGGGCTGGACGAGTACGCCGGGTCCGACGGGCTGGACGGGCTGGACGGATGAGCGCGGCCGGGGTCTCGCTGCGCCACGCGCGCGTGCGCTACGGCCCGCTGGAGGCCCTGCACGGTGTCACCCTCCACGCGCCCGCCCCCGGCGTCACCGTCCTGCTCGGCCGCAACGGCTCGGGCCGTACGACCACGCTCCGCGCCCTGGCCGGCACCCTGCCCCTGTCCCACGGCACCGTGCTCTGGGACGGCGCCGACGTCACGCGCCTGCCCGCGTACGAACGGGCCCGCCGGGGCCTGTGCCTCGTCCCGGACCGCCGTGCGGTATTCGCCTCGCTCACGGTCCGCGAGAACCTCGAACTGGCCGCCTCCGGCCGGCCCCTCTCGCCCGCCCTCGACGCCTACCCCCAGCTCGACACCCTGCTGCCCCGGAGAGCGGGCACGCTCTCCGGCGGTGAGCAGCGCATGCTCGCCCTCTCCCGCGCCCTGCTCTCACGCGCGCGCGTGGTCCTCGTCGACGAGCCCGCGCAGGGCATGTCCCCGAAGGTCGCGGCCCGCACGTACGAGCTGCTGCGCGGCCTCGACGCCTGCGTGGTCGTGGCCGAACAGCGGCTGCCGCCCGGCCTGTGCGCCGGAACGGTGATCGTGTACGAACTCCGGCGCGGCGCGGTCGTCTTCAGCGGCGAGGCGACGGAGAGGGCGGCATCCACGGCAACAGAGACGGGGACAGGGACGGCGACGCCGACGGAGCCACCAGGACCGGCGAAGCCGACGTGACCGGCACGGAGGGGGCGGCCGAGGGGACAGAAAGTACCGGTTGGGTCGGCTGGGTCGGCTGGGTCGGATGAGGAGAGGGGACCGGCGGCGACGAGGGAGCCGGTGCGGTCGAAGGGACGGCCGACGGAGTCGGGGTGTTCGCGCCGCTCGGACGGCTCGGACGGCTCGGGGCGGGCGCGGGTGTACCCCCTCCTCCGGCCTGCGTGGTGAGCCGCCGTCCCGGGCCCGCCCCCTTCGGTAGCCGCAGCATCGTGCCCACGTTCAGGCGGTCCGGACGCGCCCCGACCAGCTGCCGGTTGAGCTTGTGGAGCGCCTTCCACCCGCCCTTGACGCGGTACGACCGGGCGATCGACGAAAGGCTCTCCCCCCGCCTCACCACATGCGCGCGGCCCGTGAGCCCGTACCGCTTGGAGCAGGTGGGCCACGCCTTCCAGCCCTGGACGCGCAGCACTTCCTCCGCGACCCGGATCTGCTCGTCGCGCGTGGCCAGATCGGCCCGCCGCGCGTAGGCGAGGCCGCCGAACGCCCGCCAGGTCGGCTGCCGGAACTGCAGCCCACCGTAGAAGCCGTTCCCGGTGTTCGCGTTCCAGCGGCCGGAGCTCTCGCACTTCGCGACGCACCCCCACGGCCAGCGGTCCTTCGCACAGGCGTACGGCGCCCGGTCCGCCGTCGCGGGACCGGGCGCCGGGGTCGGTGGTGCCGCCGCCTCCGCGGGGGCCGGCAGGGCCAGGACCGCGACGACGACAGCCGCGTACCGCATGCGCTTGATCGACATCGGGCCACGCTAGGTGGGGGTCCGGCGGTCCTGGACGAGCCGCGCGGGCGGGGGGAAGGGGCCCCACCCGGTCGGCCGACCGGGTGGGGCGCGGAGGTTCGCGGGCGGAAGTGTCGGCTGCGGGCCGGTAGGGGCTGAGCGCGCGGTTCCCCGCGCCCCCGCGGGCCCGCAAGGCAAGGGCGCGGCCTCGCTCTTGAGGGGCGCGGGGAACTGCGCGGCCCACCCCCACCGGCCGCAGCCGAACCACAGCTCAGATGCCCAGCCCGCCGGCCCGGACAGTGACATCCGGACCCCCACCCCGTACCGTTACCACCGGTATCGTCGATTTTGAGCCACCCGCTTCATTCGTGGATCTCCTGATTTGTCGACCATCGACCCCGGTGATTCATGACGCACAACACCGGACCAACTACCCCTCCGCGCACGGGAGTTGGCGTGGAGTGACGGATTCCGCCACCGGTCCCACCCGGTGCGCAGGATGGTTCGATTCCCTTCGCTCTGGGGCGTGACCCCCGCCACGGATCCTCCGTTGTCTTCTTCATGAGCCGGGAACCCATCCGGTTCACGGACCGGGAGCCCCCGGCCACAACACGCACCGCACCCGAGGAGCCCCCCGTGCCGCGCATGCTCGACGTCGGCGACGACGTACGCGCCGAGATCGGCGACGAAGAAGCCGACCGGCTGCTCGCCGGAGAGAACGCCCCGGGCAGTTACGACTGCACGTCCTGCCGTACCCAGGGCGACTCCGAACAGGAGCGCACCAGCACCGTCCTGTTCATCGGCGACGAGACGGCCGTACTCGCGTTCGCCCACGCCACCTGCCTGCCCTCGCAGGTCGTCCAGGTGACCGAGGAGCAGCTGCAGGGCGCCGTCCGGTCCATCACCGGGGACGAGCGCCCCTCCGAGGCCCTGCCCGAGCAGGCCGTCCTCGGCGTCACCAGCGGACTCATCCTGCTCGGCGGTGAACTGCACCCCGCGCTCGTCGTCGAACCGACCGGTCGCATCGCCCGGCCGGGCACGACGGGAGGCGGCGGCGACGACTTCCTGCCGCTCCTCATCGAGCAGGGCTTCATGCCGGTCAGTCAGCTCACCGAGGTGCCGCCCGTGCTGCACGGATGGTCCGTGCTGCTCGCCATGGGCCAGCTGCACGCGGTTCTGCAGCCCAGCAGCACCGGCGGCTCACCCGTCGCCTGGTGGCAGGCCCATCAGCCGCTCCAGGTCACCGACAGCTGGCGGGCGGCCGCCAACAAGCACCAGCAGGTGCTGCTGTTCGCCGCCCCGGTCGGCTCCATCGGCCGTCAGCCCCGCGAGGACCTGCTGCGCGACGCCCTCGACAAGGCCGCGGTGGGCGGCCGCCTGGTGGCGAGCGCGATGCCCCTGGCCGGCACCTGACCGGCACCTGACCGGCACCTGACCACCTCTGACCGGCAGCGCTGTGACCTGCGAAAGCGGGCCGTCGGCCGCATCCGAAGGGCGGCGGGGTCGTTGGCACGTACGTGTACACCTACGACACCCCCCGCCGCCCGCCCTACTCGTCACCGATCCCGGCCATGCGGCCGACCCTGGACGCCACGGGCAGCTCTTCGGCCACCCCGATCTACGACGCGCTCTACGCGGAGTACCGCAGGACCTTCCGGGCCCTGCCGGGTGACCGCATCGGCGAGGAGGAGCTGGGCTTCACGGCTTTCGGGATCAACCCGCACGGACCGGGACTGCCCGGGTCGGGGCTGCACAGCGCCGGCCTGCACAGCGTCGGTCCGTACAGCAGTGGCTCGTACCACTCGGGTTCCGGCACACCGGCCGTGTACGGCATGCGGCAGGTCGCCGGGCAGCACCAGACGGGGTACGCGGCCACGCACCAGAGCCCGACGGTCACCTCCGTCTGGCAGCCGGTGGCACGGCAGCACGCCGCAGGCCTGACGCCGGCGGCCCTGCCGCCCGGCCCGCGCAGCGAACGCTGACGTGAGCTGACAGGAACGTGAGAGGGCCCCCGCAACGACGCGCGGGGGCCCTCTCAAGTGTTCCCGCACACCGCTCGTGCGGCGGGCGGCTACTTCTTCTTGCCGCGCTTCTCGCGCACCCGCACCGAGATGTGGATCGGCGTGCCCTCGAAGCCGAACTCCTCGCGCAGCCGGCGCTCCACGAAACGGCGGTAGCCGTGCTCGATGAAGCCCGAGGAGAAGAGCACGAAGCGCGGGGGCTTGGTGCCCGCCTGGGTGCCGAAGAGGATGCGCGGCTGCTTGCCGCCCCGGATCGGGTGCGGGTTCGCGGCGACCAGCTCGCCCAGGAAGGCGTTCAGGCGTCCCGTCGGGACGCGTGCCTCCCAGCCCGCCAGCGCTGCTTCGATCGCCGGGACCAGCTTCTCCATGTGACGGCCCGTACGCGCCGAGACGTTGACCCGCGGCGCCCACGCCACCTGGAGGAGCTCGGTGTCGATCTCCCGCTCCAGGTAGTAGCGGCGCTCCTCGTCGAGGGAGTCCCACTTGTTGAAGGCGAGGACGATCGCGCGGCCCGCCTCCACGGCCATCGTCACGATGCGCTGGTCCTGGACGCTGATGTTCTCGCTGGCGTCCAGCAGGATGACCGCGACCTCCGCCTTCTCCACGGCGGCGGCGGTGCGCAGCGAGGCGTAGTAGTCGGCGCCCTGCTGAAGGTGGACGCGCTTGCGGATACCGGCCGTGTCGATGAACTTCCAGGTGACACCGCCCAGCTCGATCAGCTCGTCGACCGGGTCGCGGGTGGTGCCCGCGACCTCGTTGACGACCACGCGGTCCTCGCCGGCCACCTTGTTCAGGAGCGACGACTTGCCGACGTTCGGGCGGCCGATGAGCGCGATGCGTCGGGGGCCGCCGACCGGGATGCCGAAGGTCTGCTCCGGGGCCTCGGGCAGCGCCTCCAGGACGGCGTCCAGCATGTCGCCGGTGCCGCGGCCGTGCAGCGCGGAGACGGGGTGCGGCTCGCCGAGGCCCAGGGACCAGAGGTACGAGGCGTCGGCCTCGCCGCTCAGGCCGTCGACCTTGTTGGCGCACAGGACGACGGGCTTGCCGGCCTTGCGCAGCAGCCGGACGACCGCCTCGTCGGTGTCGGTGGCGCCGACCTTGGCGTCGACGACGAAGACGACCGCGTCGGCCGCCTCGATCGCGAACTCGGCCTGCGCGGCCACGGACGCGTCGATGCCGAGGACGTCCTGCTCCCAGCCGCCGGTGTCGACGAGCTTGAAGCGGCGGCCGGCCCACTCCGCGTCGTAGGTGACGCGGTCGCGGGTGACGCCCGGCTTGTCCTCCACTACGGCCTCGCGGCGGCCGATGATCCGGTTCACCAGGGTCGACTTGCCGACATTCGGACGGCCGACGACGGCGAGGATCGGAAGCGGGCCGTGGCCCGCCTCGTCGAGCGCGCCCTCGATGTCCTCGGCCTCGAAGCCCTCTTCCGCGGCGAGCTCCATGAACGCTGCATATTCGGAGGCCTCGACCTCGCCAAGCGCCCCGTGCTCGTGCTCCGAGCCGTCGGGCTGGATCTGGTCGTTCATGAAGTCCGTACCTCGTTCATCGTGGTGATCGGTGGAACCGCCCGTATCGGGAGATCCACTACTCAAGTGTCGCTCAGCGTCCCGTGAGACGCCTGGCGTTTTCCAGGTGCGCGG
This sequence comes from Streptomyces sp. NPDC087844, assembly GCF_044742785.1. Classification (NCBI taxonomy): domain Bacteria; kingdom Bacillati; phylum Actinomycetota; class Actinomycetes; order Kitasatosporales; family Streptomycetaceae; genus Streptomyces; species Streptomyces sp. NPDC087844. The sequence goes on from NZ_JBIUVD010000004.1 coordinate 468,867, forward strand.
AGAGCTGCTTCTGGATGCGCACGGTCGCCTCGTCGAGCGCCTTGCGCGTACGCCGTCCGCTGCCGTCGCCCGCCTCGAAGGGGTCGCCGAACACGACGTCGACCCGGCTGCGCAACGGGGGCAGCCCTTTTATCAAGCGTCCGCGCCGCTCGGTGCTTCCCAGGACGGCGACCGGCACGATCGGGGCCCCGCTGCGGACCGCGAAGTAGGAGAGCCCGGCGCGCAGCGAGGCGAAGTCTCCCTCGCCGCGGGTGCCCTCGGGGAAGATACCGAGGACGCCGCCGTCGGCCAGGACGCCCAGCGCCTGGGTGATCGCGGTGCGGTCGGCGATCGAACGGTCCACCTTCACCTGCCCGATGGCGAGCAGGAAGGGGTCCAGCGGGCCGACGAACGCCTCTTTCTTGATCAGGAAGTGCGTGGGCCGGGGTGCCACACCCATGACCATCGGGCCGTCGATCATGTGGGAGTGGTTGACGGCGAGGATCGCCGGACCGGTCGCCGGGACCCGCCAGGCTCCCAGGACGCGCGGCTTCCACAGTCCGTACATCAGGCCGACGCCGATACGGCGGCCGACGTCGGCCCGCCGGGCCGTCGGGGCTGTGTTCGCTGCGTTCCGGGCTTCGCTCACTTCGCGGCCCGCTTCTCCTCGACGAGGGTGACGACGCACTCGATGACCTGCTGGAGCGTGAGGTCGGAGGTGTCCACCTCGACCGCGTCGGCCGCCTTCGCGAGTGGAGAGGTCTTGCGGGTGGAGTCGGCGGTGTCCCGCTTGATGAGCGCCTCGCGGGTGGCGGCGACGTCGGCGCCCTTCAGCTCACCGCTGCGGCGGGCGGCGCGGGCCTCCGGCGAGGCGGTGAGGAAGATCTTGAGGTCGGCGTCGGGCAGTACGGTCGTACCGATGTCCCGGCCCTCTACGACGATGCCCTGCCCGGCCGCCGAGGCGATCGAGCGCTGCAGCTCGGTGATCCGGGCGCGGACCTCGGGGACGGCGCTGACCGCGCTGACCTTCGAGGTGACCTCCTGGGTGCGGATGGGGCCCGCGACATCCGTGCCGTCGACCGTGATGGCGGGCGCCGCGGGGTCCGTACCGGACACGATGTCGGGCTTGCCCGCCGCGTCCGCGATGGAGGAGGGGTCGGCGATGTCGATGCCGTTGTTCACCATCCACCAGGTGATCGCCCGGTACTGGGCGCCCGTGTCCAGGTAGCTCAGGCCGAGCTGTGCCGCGACGGCCTTCGAGGTGCTCGACTTGCCGGTGCCGGAGGGACCGTCGATGGCGACAATCACGGCCGGGGCGGTCCGGGCGTCGGTGGATTCCACGGGTGCGGACACCTTCCTGGTACGGGGTACTGGCTGGTTCGGGCACGAGCGCGCCCCGAACAAGGTTACTGGCTCCCCGGGCCCCGGCTTACGGCCCCCGCGACGCCCCGGCGCCAGGTTCACGACGATCACCAGGATCGTCAGCCCACGGCGAGAGGCCGTGCGGTGTCCGGCAGCCACGTCGGCGCCTGCTGGGACGACGGCCTGACCTGTTCCATCCGCTGCGTCGCCTGCTGCACCCGACTCGGCTGCAGCTGTCCCGGCGCGGCCGGGGGGTGTCGTTGAACACGTCGCGCCCCGCGACCGCGGCCCGCGCGCACCAGGGCGGGCGCGCCTCCCTGGCTCCGGACGGCTGCGGCGGCCTCCGACACCGGGCGCCCGCCCCTACTGCCGGATCGCCCAGCCCCGCTCCCGCAGTGCAGCCGTCAGCACCGGCGCCGCCGACGGCTGCACCAGCAGCTCCATCAGACCGATCTGCTGACCGGTCGCGTGCTCGATGCGGACATCCTCGATGTTGACGCCCACGCGGCCCGCGTCGGCGAAGATGCGGGCCAGCTGGCCCGGCTGGTCGTCGATGAGGACGACGACGCTCTCGTACGTGGCGGGAGCGGTGCCGTGCTTGCCGGGGACGCGGATCTGGCCGGCGTTGCCGCGGCGCAGGACGTCCTCGATGCCGTCGGTGCCGATGCGGCGCTTGGCCTCGTCGGAGGACTGGAGGGCGCGCAGGGCCTGCACGGTCTCGTCCAGGTCGGCCGAGACGTCCGCGAGGAGGTCGGCGACCGGGCCCGGATTCGCGGAGAGGATGTCGATCCACATCCGCGGGTCGGACGCGGCGATCCGGGTCACGTCACGGATGCCCTGACCACAGAGGCGTACGGCGGCCTCCTCGGCGTTCTCCAGCCGTGCGGCGACCATGCTGGACACCAGGTGGGGCATGTGCGAGACGAGCGCGACCGCCCGGTCGTGGGCGTCGGCGTCCATCACCACCGGAACCGCCCGGCAGTACGAGACGAGCTCCAGCGCGAGGTTGAGCACCTCGGTGTCGGTGTCCCGGGTCGGCGTCAGCACCCAGGGCCGTCCCTCGAAGAGGTCGGCCGTGGCGGCCAGGGGACCCGACTTCTCACGGCCCGACATGGGATGCGAACCGATGTACCCGGACAGGTCGAGGCCCAGCGACTCCAGCTCGCGGCGCGGGCCGCCCTTGACACTGGCCACGTCGAGATAGGCGCGCGCGACACCGTCCCGCATCGCGTCGGCGAGCGCCGAGGCCACATGCGCGGGCGGCGCCGCGATGATCGCGAGGTCGACGGGGCCCGCGGGCTCCTCGTCCGTGCCCGCGCCGAGCGCCGCCGCCGTACGGGCCTGCCCCGGGTCGTGGTCGGCGAGGTGCACGACGACGCCCCGCCCGGTCAGGGCCAGCGCGGCCGACGTCCCGATAAGGCCGGTGCCGATGACGAGTGCGGTTCTCACTGGGCGATGTCCTTGCGCAGCGCGCCCGCGGAGCCCAGGTAGACATGCGCGATGTCGGCCCGCGGCAGGTCGGACTCGATGTGCGCGAGGACCCGTACGACCCGGGGCATCGCCCCTTCGATGTCCAGCTCCTGGGCGCAGATCAGCGGCACGTCGACGATGCCGAGCTTGCGCGCCGCGGCCGCCGGGAAGTCGCTGTGCAGGTCGGGGGTGGCCGTGAACCAGATACTGATCAGCTCGTCGGCGGTCAGCCCGTTCCGCTCCAGGATGGCGGTGAGCAGCTCGCTGACCTGCTCGTCCATGTGACCGGCTTCGTCCCGCTCCAGCTGGACGGCGCCCCGGACCGCTCGTACCGCCACGGTGATGCTCCTCGTTCATGTACGGATCGGTTGTGGTGCGTCCAGCCTAGTGCCGCGGCAGGCAACGTTTGCCCGTTGAGGAGCGGCGTCCGGTGCGTGCTCTCGGTGTGCCGGCCGCAAGCCCTCGTACTGGACGTACTCGGGCTTTCGGCCGGTGCGGCGAGTGGGGGTCCCCCCGGCCGGAGGCTGGGGGAGCGTGCCGGGCGTCGCGACGGGGCGAACGTTGCCTGTCGCGGCACTAGTCAGACCCCAGGTCACCCGATACGCGGCGCCCGCCTGCCGAGACGGCCGCCCTTCTCGCTTCTCGCTCCCCCTCTCCGCCAAGTGGCTCCGCTGTGCCTCTGGACGCGGGAGCCGCGGTCCGCTTGCATGGTGAGGCTGTCCGCGCACCGCCTCGGGGGAGGCTCGATGAAGCGTTCCGGACCACTTTTCACGCTCCTCGCGGGACTGCTGCTCGCCCTGTTCATGCTGTCGCTCAACGCGACGACAGGGACGCGCGGCACGACGACGGGGAACGACTCGCCCGCCGACGCCGTGTCGGCGAGCCCGGCACCCACGGCGACGGCCACGGCCCCGCCGGGCAAGCGGTCGCCGTCACCGTCACCCAGCCCGTCCAAGTCCAGGTCCGCGGTGCCGGACGGCGACTACGCGGGCCGCACCGACGACGACTCCTCCGCGGTCGCGGTGACGCTGCGCGACGGCAGGGCGGTCGCGTACTTCTGCGACGGCCGGGACCAGGAGTCGTGGCTGAACGGCGACGTCGAGTCCGACGGGAGCATGCGCCTCACGAACCAGAAGGGCCAGGTCCTCGCCGGCGACCTGGCGGGCAAACGGATCCGCGGCACCGTCGACATGGGAGCGCGGACCTACCGCTTCACGGCCGACAAGTCCCTGAAGCCCAACGCGCTGTACCGCGCCACCGACACCGTGGCCGACACCGAGATCGACGGCGGCTGGATCGTGCTGCTGGACGACAGCCAGGTCGGCATCCTCAGGCGGGACGGCAAGGCAGGGCCCGCGCCCCGTATCGACCCGGAGACCGGCACCGTGACGGTCGACGGCGAGCAACTCACGGCCCGACCCGTGACCCCGTAGCCCCCTGCCTCCTGCCCCCCGGCTCCGCTCGTCGCCCCGCTCTTCGCCCTTCGCTCCTCGTCCCACCCTCCGCTCCGCCCCATGACCGCGAGATCGCGTGAACGCTGGGAGCCGACCATGACAGTGGACCCGAACGCCGCCACCCAGGGTTTTACCGCGCCCGACCCGGCCCGCCGGGGCCAGGGAGCCGCCCGCTATCTCGTACCCGCCCTGGTCGCGAGCGCCGTCGCGGTGGGCCTCGGCGTCTACGGCAACGCGCACGACCCGGAGGGCACGGCCTTCAACCTCGCGGGCTTCAGCAGCACGAGCGCGGTGAAGTCCTGGCTGGCCACGGTCGCGATGGGCTTCGCCGTCGTACAGCTCGTCTCGGCACTCATGCTGTACGGGCGACTGCCGGGCCCGAGCTGGTCAGGAGTCCTGCACCGCTGGTCGGGCCGGATCGCGTTCCTGGTCGCGGTACCCGTAGCGGTGCACTGTCTGTACGCACTGGGCTATCAGACATATGAACCGCGCGTCCTTTGGCACTCACTCCTGGGTTGCTTCTTCTTCGGTGCCTTCAGCGCCAAGATGCTGCTGCTCCGCTCGGAGCGACTGCCCGGCTGGGTGCTGCCCGTCGTCGGCGGGCTCGTCTTCTCCACCCTCACGGTGATCTGGCTGACCTCCGCCCTCTGGTTCTTCCGCACCTTCGGAGTGACGACATGACGAATCCCCCGACGCGGCGCACGGTGCTCGCGACGGGCGCGGCGAGCGCGCTGCTCATGGGCTGCAGCGAGTACGGGGACGAGAACAGCGGGGGTGACACGGAGGAGGCATCCTCCGTGGCCCCCTCGGGCACCGCGAGCGGGGGCGGGGCGCCCGGCGGCAAGGAGCTCACCAAGACCGCCGATGTCCCGGTCGGCGGCGGAAAGATCTTCAAGGAGGAGAAGGTCGTCGTCACCCAGCCGGAGAAGGGCGGCTTCAAGGCCTTCTCGGCGGTCTGCACCCACCAGGGCTGCGTCGTCGCCGACGTCTCGGACGGCACGATCAACTGCAAGTGCCACAGCAGCAGGTTCCGCGTGGCCGACGGCTCGGTGGCCGGCGGCCCGGCACCGAAGCCGCTCCCCGCGAAGCAGATCACGGTCACCGGAGACTCGATCAGCCTCGCCTGATCCGCCTGATCCGCCGCGCGGAAGAGCAGGCGGGGCCGGGCCGGTCAGGCGTCCCAGAGCGCGCCCAGCGCCATCAGGTCACCTTGGTGCTCGATCCTGTCGGCCCACTCCGTGGGCCATGCGTCGGCGCCGAGGTACGCCCCCGCGAAGGCGCCGGCCAGACACGCGATCGAGTCCGAGTCCCCCGAGGTGCAGGCGGCCCGGCGCAGGGCCGTCACCGGCTCGTCCACGAAGAGCAGGAAACTCAGCAGGCCGGTGGCGAGGGCCTCCTCGGCGATCCACCCGGCGCCGGTGGCCAGGCACGGGTCCGTCTCGGGCGACGGCGACCGCAGGGCCCGCCGCAGCCGCTCCAGAACCTCAAGGCACTCGTCCCAGCCCCGCGCGATGAAGTGCGTGGGCGTCGGGTCCTGGGCACGGGTCCACAGATCACCGAGCCAGCGCTCGTGATAGCGCGTCCGGTTCTCGTACGCGTACGAGCGAAGCTGCCCGACCAGGCCGGTCGGTTCGGCGCCCTGCGCGAGCAGCCGTATCGCGTGCGCGGTGAGGTCGGAGGCGGCCAGCGCCGTCGGGTGGCCGTGCGTGAGGGCGGCCTGCAGCTGGGCGGCGCCCGCGCGCTGTTCGTCACTGAGGCCGGGGGCCAGACCGAGGGGCGCCACCCGCATGTTGGCGCCGCAGCCCTTCGATCCCATCTGGCTGGCGTCCTGCCAGAGCAGGCCTTCGCGCTCCAGCAGCTCGCAGGCCGTGAGGCAGGTGTTGCCCGGTGCACGGTTGTTCTCCGGCGACCGGTTCCAGGCGATGAACTCCTTGCGCACCGACTCCACCAGTTCCCGTGGGCCCAGCAGCCCTCTGTCCATCGCGGCGCGCAACCCCCGCGCCACGGCCAGCGTCATCTGGGTGTCGTCGGTGATGTACGCGGGGTCCGGCAGCTCCAGCTCCCGCCAGGGCCCGTACGCGGCAAGGATCGACGGCACGTCCTTGAACTCGGTCGGGTAGCCGAGCGCGTCCCCGAGGGCGAGCCCCACCAGAGCCCCGGTGGCGGCCTGCTTCCTGACGGTCGTGGTCATGAGGACGGTCCTTTCAAGACGAAGGCGAGGTCTAAGGCGAGGAGGCAGAGGCCGACTGGGGCGATCCGGCCGCAGCTCGCAGCAGCGGCGGATGCAACCCCGTGGCGGCCCCCGCCCGGTACAGCGCGGCGGGCTTCCCCCGCCCCCCGGTCAGCCGCGCGGCGCCCGGGACCGGTTCGACGAACCCGGGCGTGGCAAGGACCTTGCGCCGGAAGTTCGGGCGGTCGAGCCCGGACCCCCACACCGTCTCGTAGACCTGCTGGAGCTCCCCGAGGGTGAACTCCGGCGGGCAGAACGCGGTGGCGAGGCAGGTGTACTCCAGCTTCGCGCCGATCCGTTCACGGGCGTCGGCGAGGATCCGGTCGTGGTCGAAGGCGAGCGGCCCGAGTCCGTCGTACGGCAGCCAGTGCGCGCCGGCCGCGTCGCCTCCGCCACGCGGCTCGGGAGGGTCGGGCAGCAGTGCGGTGTACGCCACGGAGACCACCCGCATCCGGGAATCGCGGTCCGGCTCGCTGTATGTACGCAGTTGCTCCAGGTGCAGCCCGGAGACGTCCGACAGGCCGGTCTCCTCGGCGAGTTCACGCCGGGCGGCCGTCCCTGCCGACTCCTCGGGCAGCACGAATCCCCCGGGCAGCGCCCGGCACCCCGCGTACGGCTCCAGTCCGCGCTCGATCAGCAGCACCTGGAGCGCGCCCGCCCGGACCGTGAACACCGCGAGATCGACGGTGACGGCGAAGGGCTCGAAGGCGTGCTTGTCGTAGCCCTCCATACCCCCTCCTCGTGTGGCCTCGAAGGCCGTCGGCGCACCTCGCCGGGCGACGGACGGGGACCGGGACCACCCCCGTGGGCCCTGCTCCATCGGCCGCGCCCGACGAGGGCGTCTCTTAATGGTCAGGACGACTATAAATCGCGCACCGCGCGCGCACAAGCCCCCGAACACGAATCGGCCGGTCCCGGGGAGTCCCGGAACCGGCCGATGCCGTACTGCGCCTGCGGAAAAACCCAGAGGTGCCTAGAGGCCGACCTCCGCCATCAGCATCCCGACCTCGGTGTTGGACAGCCGTCGCAGCCAGCCCGACTTCTGGTCGCCGAGGGCGATCGGCCCGAAGGACACGCGCACGAGCTTCTCGACCGGGAAACCGGCCTCGGCGAGCATGCGCCGCACGATGTGCTTGCGGCCCTCGTGCAGGGTCACCTCGACCATGTAGTTCTTGCCGGTCTGCTCGACGACCCTGAAGTGGTCCGCCTTCGCGTACCCGTCCTCCAGCTGGATGCCGTCCTTGAGCTGCTTGCCCAGGTCGCGCGGGATCGGGCCCACGATGTGCGCGAGGTAGACCTTCTTCACGCCGTACTTGGGGTGGGTCAGGCGGTGTGACAGCTCACCGTGGTTGGTGAGCAGGATGACGCCCTCGGTCTCGGTGTCGAGCCGTCCCACGTGGAAGAGCCGCGTCTCGCGGTTCGTCACGTAGTCGCCGAGGCACTGACGGCCCTCGTTGTCCTCCATGGTGGACACGACACCGGCGGGCTTGTTGAGCACGAAGAACTGGTGCGACTGCGTGGCGACCGTGAGCCCGTCGACCCTGATCTCGTCGTTCTCCGGGTCGACACGCATCCCCTGCTCAACGACGATCTCGCCGTTGACCTCGACGCGGGACTGCTCGACCAGCTCCTCGCAGGAACGACGCGAACCGTAGCCCGCACGCGCGAGCACCTTCTGCAGGCGCTCGCCCTCCTGCTCGGAACCCGGGAAGGTCTTGACCGTCTTGGCATCGGGCTTGCCCGCGTACCGGTCCCTGTTGCGCTCCTCGGTACGTGTCTCCAGCTCGCGGGAGCGCGCGTTCTCCGTACGGCCGGTGCGCTGCTGGCCCTGCTTGGGGCCGCCCTTGGCACCGCCGCGGGCGGAGCTGCCGCGCCCGGACTTCGCACCCTCGTGGGTCGCGCCGGGGCCTACGTCGTAGCGGCGCTCCTCGGGGCGGGGGTTGCTGGCACGCTTCGGCCTGTCGTCGGGCCCCCCCGCGCCGTTCTGCTGGGAACCGCTCCCGGCGCTCCCCCGGGAGTTGAATCCACTGCCGGAGGTACGAGGACCGCCGGCACCGCCGCCGGAGCCGCGAGAGCCACCGCCGCCACCGGACCCGCGGGGGTTACCGCCACCGCCACCGCCGCCGGCCCCGCGGGGGTTACCGCCCCCACCGCCGGAGCCACGCGAGCCACCGCTCCCGCCACTCCCGCCGGTCCCGCGGGGGTTGCCGCGCCCGCCGCTGTTCCTGCCGCTGCCACTGCCACTGCTTCGCATCAAAGTTCCGTCGTCGTCGTGTCGTCTGCATCTGCGTCCGGCGCATCCGGATCGAACGACGGGACCCCTTCCAGCGTCTCTGCTTCGATCGCGTCCGCCTCCGGAAGGAAGGGCGCGAGCTCCGGGAGCTCGTACAGGCCGCGCAGGCCCATTCGCTCCAGGAAGTAGTTCGTCGTCCTGTACAGGATCGCACCTGTTTCGGGTTCCGCGCCCGCCTCCTGGACCAGACCCCTCTGAAGAAGGGTGCGCATCACGCCGTCACAGTTCACTCCGCGGACCGCCGAGACCCTCGATCGGCTGACCGGCTGCCGGTACGCGACCACCGCCAGCGTCTCCAGCGCCGCCTGGGTGAGGCGGGCGTGCTGCCCGTCCAGGACGAAGCGCTCGACGGCCGCCGCGTACTCGGGACGACTGTAGAACCGCCAGCCGCCGGCGACGATCCGCAGCTCGAAGCCGCGCCTCTGGAGGCTGTACTCGTCGGCCAGCGCGCGCAGCGCGTCCGCGATCTGCCGCCTGGGCCGCTCCAGGATCTTCGCGAGGTGCTCCTCGGTGGCGGGCTCGTCCACGACCATGAGGACGGCCTCCAGCGCGGGCCGGAGGTCGAGATCCGCGACGCTGCGAGCCCCCGCGGGGGCTCCGGTGGTGTCCTCGCTCACACCTTCACACCTTCTTTTCCCTGACCGGATCCGGGACAGGATCCGGCGGCCGGTCGAACTCGTCCGTCACCGTCGGCTGCGCGCCCCCCTCCCCGCCCGTCCAGCGCACCACCAGGTCCCCCAGAGCCTCCTCCTGGTCCAGGGAGACCGCCTTCTCCCGATAAAGCTCCAGAAGGGCCAGGAAACGCGCCACGACGGTGAGGGTGTCGTCGACGTCCTCGACGAGTGCGCGGAAACTCGCCTCGCCGAACTCCCGCAGCCGCGCCACCACGATCGCGGCCTGCTCCTGCACGCTCACGAGCGGCGCGTGGATGTGGTCGACGTACACCTGGGGCCTGGGCCGGGGCTGCATCGCCTTCACGGCCAGTGCGGCGAATCCTTCCGCCCCGATGCCGATGACCACTTCGGGCAGCAGCTCGGCGTGGTGCGCCTCAAGACCGACGGTACGGGGACAGCGGCGCGCCTCGTCGTCGAGGCGGCGGTCGAAGATGTCGGCGATCTGTTTGTAGGCGCGGTACTGCAGCAGCCGTGCGAAGAGCAGGTCGCGGGCCTCAAGCAGCGCCAGATCGGCCTCGTCCTCGACCTCGGCGGAGGGCAGCAGCCGGGCGGCCTTCAGATCGAGCAGCGTCGCCGCGACGACCAGGAACTCGGTGGTCTGATCGAGGTCCCAGTCCGGCCCCATCGCCCGGATGTGCGCCATGAACTCATCGGTGACCTCGGAGAGCGCCACTTCGGTGACATCCATCTTGTGCTTGGAGATCAACTGGAGCAGCAGATCGAACGGCCCCTCGAAATTGGCGAGCCGAACCTTGAAAACCCCGTCCCCGGCCTGGTCCTCACCACGGTCCGCGGACGGAGGACCGTCCACACTTTCGGACGGGCCCTCCGCCGCAGGCGGCTCGACAGGGGCGGCGCCCGCGGGTCCCCGCCCCAGCACGCGCCGCCTCCCACCGGAGGCGGCGGCGGGAGGAGGGCCGTCGTTCGAGGTCATAGCCGTCGCAGGCTACCGCTACCGCCCACGCAGCCGTCGTACGAGGATGCTCGCGTCGCCGCGCGATTCGAGGTCCGCGAGGACCACCGCGACAGCCTCCCGCACGATTCGGCCGCGGTCGACCGCGAGTCCGTGCTCCCCGCGAAGCACCAGCCGGGCGTGTTCGAGGTCCATGAGCTCCTCGGCGGACACGTACACCGTGATCTTCTCGTCGTGCCGCTCGCGGCCGCTGGGCCGCCGTCCGGAGCCCCGCCCGCGCTTGCGGGACTGGGACTGCGGCTGGGCCCCGGCAGAACCTTCCTGCGGCCCCGGACGTCGCCCGGAACGGTCCGCCGTGGCGGCGCCACGGCTTCGGGACTCCCCGTCGGCGGAGTCGGCGCCGGCCGCGACATGTTCGGCGCCCTCGCCGTCGCCACCCCGCACGGGCACCGACTGCGGCCCGTCCTCCCCGGCCGCGGCGTCGCTCTCGCCCGCCGGAGCGGGCACCCGCGCCTCGCCGTTGGCCGGACGCCGCGGGCTGGAGGACTGAAGTGCCATCCCCCCGGTCGTACGGAACAGTTCGTCGGCCCCCGGCAGACTCACTCGGCGTGACACCGGGCGAGCACCTCCCTGGCGAGCTGACGATAGGCGGCGGCGCCGACGGAGTTGGAGGCGTACGTCGTGATCGGCTCACCGGCGACCGTGGTCTCCGGGAAGCGGACGGTCCGGCCGATCACCGTGTGGTAGACGTGTTCGTCGAACGCCTCGACCACGCGCGCGAGCACCTCACGGCTGTGCACGGTCCGCGAGTCGTACATCGTGGCGAGGATGCCGTCGAGCTCCAGCTCGGGGTTGAGCCGCTCCTGGACCTTCTCGATGGTCTCGGTGAGCAGCGCGACCCCGCGCAACGCGAAGAACTCGCACTCCAGTGGCACTATCACCTTGTGAGCGGCCGTCAGCGCGTTCACGGTGAGCAGACCCAGCGAGGGCTGACAGTCGATCACGATGTAGTCGTAGTCGGCCATCAGCGGCTTCAGGGCGCGCTGCAGTGTGGACTCGCGGGCGACCTCGCTCACCAGCTGAACCTCGGCGGCGGACAGGTCGATGTTGCTGGGCAGCAGGTCCATGTTCGGAACCGCGGTCTTCAGGAGCACCTCGTCGGCCGCCATGCCCCGCTCCATGAGCAGGTTGTAGACCGTGAGGTCGAGCTCCATCGGGTTGACTCCGAGGCCCACGGACAACGCGCCCTGCGGGTCGAAGTCGACGAGCAGGACCCGGCGTCCGTACTCCGCGAGGGCGGCACCCAGGTTGATGGTCGACGTCGTCTTGCCCACGCCGCCCTTCTGGTTGCACATCGCGATGATCTTCGCGGGGCCGTGGTCGGTCAGCGGGCCCGGGATCGGGAAGTACGGCAGCGGGCGACCGGTCGGACCGATGCGCTCGCGCCGCTGGCGCGCCGCGTCGGGCGCGAGCGTGGCCGCGTACTCCGGATCGGGCTCGTACTCGGCGTCGGGGTCGTAGAAATGCCCCTCGGGCAGGTCGTCGTAGTCGGCGAAGTGGGTGCGGTTCCCGCCACTTCCGTTGCCGGCCATGGCGTTCACGTGATGGCCATCCATGCTCTGGTGTGCTGTCTGAGTCGTCTTCGGACTCTGATGGGCTGCGAAGGTCCGCACGGCGACGGAGCCGACAGCTTCGAGCCCCGTTGGCCTTGAGCCCTGCGCAGGCATTCCTGGTTGACCACCCCCGGGAGTAAATGTCGACTCATTCACAAGTCGTCTTACCTCCTTGGTGACCAGGAAACTTCTCGATAGGTCAGCGTGGCACCATGCCGACGGTTGGCGACTCTATGGCGTGTCACCGCTTCGCAGCAACACAATCCGCCGGACCCGGCCCGATGTGTCGGCAACGGAACACCCCTCTGTCAAGGGCGTAAGGGCGTCGCACGGCAGGTTTCACGGGTGTGCGAAACGGTTCAAGGGTTACGTTCGAGGCGAGTTGAACGAGTCTCGCAAAGTGACTCGACACACACCCGGCCGGGCCCTGTCGGCCAAGGTCCGGCCGTGAGCGCGATGTTGACGAGTCGTGTTGACGTATCGCCTTTTGTCGGTGGAGAAGCCTGCCGCCGAAGCGGGACGAACCCGACGGGGACCTCAGCCGAGCAGGGTCTCCAGCTCGGCGTGGACCAGGCCGTGGGCCTCCGCGACCTCACGGTGAACGACGCTGCCGTCATGCGTGTTGAGACCCCGGGCGAGCGCGGGATCACGGCGCAGCGCCTCGACCCAGCCGCGGTTCGCGAGTTCCACGATGTACGGAAGCGTCGCGTTGGTGAGCGCGTACGTCGAGGTGTTGGGCACCGCGCCCGGCATGTTGGCGACGCAGTAGAAGACCGAGTTGTGGACCGGGAAGGTCGGCTCCGCGTGGGTGGTCGGACGTGAGTCCTCGAAGCAGCCACCCTGGTCGATGGCGATGTCGACAAGGACACTTCCGGGCTTCATTCGGGACACGAGCTCGTTGGTGACCAGCTTCGGGGCCTTGGCGCCGGGGATGAGCACGGCGCCGATGACGAGGTCCGCCTCAAGGCAGGCCTTCTCCAGCTCGAAGGCGTTCGAGACGACCGTCTGGATCTTCGTACCGAAGACTTTGTCGGCTTCCTTGAGCTTGTTGATGTCGCGGTCGAGCAGGGTCACATGGAAGCCCATGCCGATGGCGATCTGCGCCGCGTTCCAGCCGGAGACCCCGCCGCCGATGACCACGGCACGGGCGGCAAGCACGCCCGGGACACCGCCGGGCAGCACACCGCGGCCACCGTTGGCGCGCATCAGGTGGTAGGCGCCGACCTGCGGGGCGAGGCGGCCCGCGACCTCGGACATCGGGGCGAGCAGCGGCAGCGCGCGGCTGGGCAGCTCGACCGTTTCGTATGCGATCGCCGTGGTGCCGGACTCCAGGAGCGCGTCCGTGCACTCCTTGGACGCGGCCAGGTGCAGGTAGGTGAAGAGCGTCTGGTCCTTGCGGAGGCGGTGGTACTCCTCGGCGATGGGCTCCTTGACCTTCAGCAGCAGGTCGGCGGCGGTCCAGACCTCGTCCGCGGTGGCGAGGACCCGCGCGCCGGCGGCGACGAACTCGTCGTCCGTGATCGAGGAGCCGACACCGGCGTTCCGCTCGATCAGGACCTGGTGGCCGTGGCGCACCAGCTCGTGCACACCGGCGGGGGTGATGGCCACCCGGAACTCGTTGTTCTTGACCTCGCGGGGGATGCCGACCTTCACGTCGATCACGGTTCCTTGGCTCAGAAGGGATGCAGCGGGGATCTGGGCCGGGCAGCGCAAGACATGACGATGCCTGACATACCCGGATGCACGGGAGCACACCGGGGAACACCACGAAAAGACGCGGCGGAGCCAGTCTAATGAAGGGATTCTCCCTGTCTAGCCTTTCAATGCATCAATCTTCTTCGGCTGCGCTACGGATTTCGCAGGCGTTGCCGTCTTGTTCCCTGGTTGATGCGCTCTCCGGGAGCTCGTCACCCAGCATTCGTTCGGCGGCGGTGCGGTGCAGCCGGGCGGCCGTGGGGTCCCCCAGCCGGTCGAGCGTGTCGGCCAGCCGGAGCTGCAGCGCGGCCTGCAGCCGCACGTCGTCGGCGCGGCGCGCCCACTCGACCGCCTCCTGGCAGGTGGCGAGGGATTCCTCGGGCCGGCCCGCGTACTCCTGCACCCGCGCCGTCTCGCTCAACGCCCTTGCCTGGCCCGCCACATCGCCGGTCCTGCGGTACCCGGTGACCGCGGAGCGCCAGTTGCGCAGCGCCTCGCCGTAACGGCCCGCGTAGGTGTGCACGGTGGCGATCCGCCCGTGCAGTCTGGCCGCGTCCGCGCGCTCGTCGCGGGCGAGCCGCTGGGCGAGCGCGCGCCCGTACCAGTCGGCGGCCCGGTCGTAGTCACCGAGCTCCTGGTGGGCACCGCCTACGGATTCCATCGCGCGGCCGGTCGCGTAGGGGTCGTTCGCCTCGCGTCCGGCGTCCAGAGCGGCCCGGTAGCGGGCCAGCGCGTCCGTCGTACGGCCGGTCCGGGCGTCCAGGTCGGCGAGGTTCAGCAGTGCCGCGGCCTTCTCGCGGGGCAGGTTCCGGCGTTCGGCGACATCCAGGACGAGCCGGTGGATGCCGTACAGCTCGGGCGCCGCGGCCTGCGTCCCGACATGGGCGACCAACGCTCTGACCAGGGCGGCCATCAGGCGGCGGGCCAGGGTGTCCAGCTCGCCGTCGGAGACCGCGAGGCGGGCGGCGGCCAGCAGCGCGGGCTGTCGGATGCGCAGCCAGTCGGCTGCCGCGCGGGGGTTGGGGAAGCGCAGCGCGCGGGGCATCCCGGCGAGCTTCTCGCGGGCGGGCGAGCTGTCGGTCTCGGTGATCGCCCGGCAGGACACCAGGAGCCGCACGGTCCGCTCCAGCATGCGGGCGCGGGCCAGCTGGAGCTCGGCCGCGCGGTCCTCGGTCCCGGTGAGCGAGCGCAGCAGCGGCAGCAGGCAGCCGGGCACCTCGTACTGCGGCAGCGGCGACTCCACGGCCCGGACGAGACCGAGTTTCGTGAAGTCGTCCAGGGTGGTGCGGGCGGCGCCGACCGAGCAGCCGGCGAGCGCGGACGCGGTGTGCGGGTCGACGAGACCGGCGGGGGCGAGCGAGAGGAGGCGCAGTATCCGCGCGGCGGCCGACGGCAGGGCCGCGTAGGTGAGCCGGAAGACCCGTTCGAGGATCGGGCCGTCGTCACCGTCGGTGTGCAGTTGCTTGGCGAGATCGGCGACGGCGGACTTGGGCCGGTGGGCGAGCCAGGCCCCGGCGAGGACGAGCGCCGCGGGCTGGGCCGCGCAGATCTCCACGAGCCCCTCGGCGGCGCGCGGGTCCACGGTGATGCGTACGGAGCCGGTGAACCGGTCGAGGAGTTCGAGGGCGGACTTGGTGTCCATGCCGCCGAGGGTGCAGGGCCGGACGTCCGCGATCCCGGTCAGGGGCCCGCCGGAGACGGCGACGACGAGGCAGTCGGGGGTCTCGGGGAGGAGCGCGTCGACCTGCTGCGCGTCGGCCGCGTCGTCGAGCAGGAGCACGGTCCTGCGGGTGGCGAGCGCCTCGCGCAGCCGCTCGGAGAGGTCGTCCTCGTCCGCTCCGGCCGGGGCGTGCAGTTCGAGTGCGGTGAGCAGGTCCCGGGCGGTTCGTTCGGTCGGTACGGGGGTGCCGCCGGGCTCGGTGAGCCGGGCTCGCAGGACACCGTCCGGGTAACTGTCCGCGACCTGCCGTACGAGCTCCTCGGCGAGGGCGGTGCGCCCGGATCCGGGCCTGCCTGCGATGAGCAGCACGCGCGCGCGTGGCGCCTTGCGGCCGGCGAGGGTGTCGAGCCCCGCGCGGTCGATGTCGGCCCGGAGTTCCTTCAACTCTCTTGTACGGCCGAGGAACTGACTGCCCGTGAGGGCGGACGCGGCAGCCGGGCGCCGCCCCTTCTCCGACACCGTCGTGCCGCCGGTATCCACCGCCTGATCCGTCACGGGCCACACTCCCGTCCCACTGCGCGCGCAAGCCCGCCGGGACTCCGGACGGGGCGTTTTCAGAGCCTAGTTCACGCTCTGCGACGATCCGTGCGGAGCGCGGCGGGCAGATCCCCCGATCGGATCAGGCGATCGTCACATCGGTGGGCCGATTGCGCGCACCGAAGT
Organism: Streptomyces sp. NPDC087844; assembly: GCF_044742785.1. Classification (NCBI taxonomy): domain Bacteria; kingdom Bacillati; phylum Actinomycetota; class Actinomycetes; order Kitasatosporales; family Streptomycetaceae; genus Streptomyces; species Streptomyces sp. NPDC087844. The sequence goes on from NZ_JBIUVD010000004.1 coordinate 484,933, forward strand.
GGATCACGCCTCGAACGGGCGTGCGGGCCATGGGGCCTCGGCCGGGCGCAGCGCTTCCAGACCCTCGCCGGCCAGGGCGGCGGTCAGCGCGAGGACACCCACGACGAGACAGTTGTTGTGCAGCTCACCGGCGAGGACACCGCGTACGAGCTCGGCGACCGGGACCCGGGAGAGTTCCATGTCGGCCTCCTCGTCCTCGACCTCGAAACGCTGTCCCTCGGCCTCGGAGAGATCGCGGGCCAGGAAGATCCGGACGGCCTCGTCGCAGCCGCCGGGCGTGGTGTACACGTCGGCGAGCACCCGCCAGTCCTCGGCCTTGACGTGCGCCTCCTCGTACAGCTCGCGCTGCGCGGCGTGCAGGGGGTTCTCGCCCGGGACGTCGAGCAGGCCGGCCGGGATCTCCCAGAGCTTGTGGCGCACGGGGTGCCGGTACTGGCGGATGACCAGGGCGCGGCCCTGGTCGTCGAGGGCGAGGACGGCCACCGAACCGGGGTGGACCTGGTAGTCGCGCCGGGCGACCGATCCGTCGGGCATGACCACGTCGTCGGTGCGCACGGAGGTCTTGTTGCCGGTGAACGGGGTCTCGGTCGCCCTGACCTCCCACTCCTCGGCGGTGTCCTTGATGGTCATGTCGACTTGCCTCCCACACGCACGAAACCTGTGCCGCACCAGAGATGTACACACGGCGAAAACCGGGGCACGCGCCCCAAAAGACGCGTACCCCGGCAACCGTACAACCCTCGGCCTACTTGGCCGTCTTGCGCTCCACCGCGGCCTTGACCAGGCCCGCGAACAGCGGGTGCGGCCGGGTCGGACGCGAGCGCAGCTCGGGGTGCGCCTGCGTCGCGACCAGGTAGGGGTGGATCTCGCGCGGGTACTCCAGGAACTCCACCAGCTTGCCGTCCGGGGAGGTGCCGGAGAACTGCAGACCGGCCTTCTTCTCCAGCTCGGCGCGGTAGGAGTTGTTCACCTCGTAGCGGTGGCGGTGCCGCTCCTCGACGTACTCCTTGCCGTCGTAGACCTCGCGCACGAGGGAGCCCTCGGCGAGCTTGGCGGGGTACATGCCCAGGCGCATCGTGCCGCCCATGTCGCCGTCGCCCGCGACGATGTCCAGCTGCTCGGCCATGGTGGAGATGACCGGGTGGCCGGTGGCGGAGTCGAACTCGGTGGAGTTGGCGTCCGCGATGCCGGCGAGGTTGCGCGCGGCCTCGATCACGATGCACTGCAGGCCCAGGCACAGGCCGAGCAGCGGGATCTTGTTCTCGCGGGCGTACTGGATGGCGCCGACCTTGCCGGCCACACCGCGGTCGCCGAAGCCGCCGGGGATGCAGATCGCGTCGACGTCACCGAGCTGCTTGGCGGCGCCCGCCGGGGTCTTGCAGTCGTCCGAGGCGACCCACTTGATCTTCACCCGGGCCTTGTTGGCGAAGCCGCCCGCGCGCAGCGCCTCGGTGACCGAGAGGTAGGCGTCGGGCAGGTCGATGTACTTGCCGACGAGCGCCAGGTGGATCTCGTGCAGCGGGTTGTGGACGCGGTCGAGCAGGTCGCCCCAGGTCGACCAGTCCACGTCACGGAAGGGAAGGTCCAGCTTGCGCACGACATAGGCGTCCAGGCCCTCGGTGTGCAGGACCTTCGGGATGTCGTAGATCGAGCGGGCGTCGGGACAGGCGACGACGGCCGCCTCGTCGACGTCGCACATCAGCGAGATCTTGCGCTTGATCGCGGTGGGCACCTCGCGGTCGGCCCGCAGGACGATCGCGTCCGGCTGGATACCGATGTTGCGCAGCGCCGCAACCGAGTGCTGGGTCGGCTTCGTCTTCAGCTCCCCGGAGGGGCCGATGTACGGGAGGAGCGAGATATGGACCACGAACACGTTGTCGCGGCCGACCTCGTGACGGACCTGGCGGACCGTCTCCAGGAACGGCAGGGACTCGATGTCGCCGACCGTGCCGCCGACCTCCGTGATGACGACGTCGACGTCGTCGGTGGCCATCCGGCGGATACGGTGCTTGATCTCGTTCGTGATGTGCGGGATGACCTGCACGGTGTCACCGAGGTACTCGCCGCGCCGCTCCTTGGCGATGACCGTGGAGTAGACCTGCCCGGTCGTGACGTTCGCGGAGCCGTCCAGGTCCACATCGAGGAAACGCTCGTAGTGACCGATGTCGAGGTCCGTCTCGGCCCCGTCGTTGGTGACGAACACCTCACCGTGCTGGAACGGGTTCATCGTGCCGGGGTCTACGTTCAGATACGGGTCGAGCTTCTGCATGGTGACCCGCAGACCCCGTGCCTTGAGCAGCGCGCCCAGGCTGGAGGCGGTCAGGCCCTTGCCGAGGGAGGAGGCGACACCTCCGGTGACGAAGATGTGCTTGGTCGTCGTGGCTGTGCTGCTTCGGAAAGCAGCGGGCGGCATGGCCAAGAGGGGGCTCCCGTGGTCGCGGTTTCGGTTGCGGTACGGCTGCCCGGCCCGGAGGTTTCCGGCGGTGCCGTCGCTGCGGTTCGGGGGTCCCTTTTCCTGCTCGGGCGTCCACCGGTCCACGGGCTACCAGGGTATCAGCGACGCGAGGAGGTCGCTTCCGGCCACGCTCCGCGCACAGGTCGACACGCGCCACACCCGTGCTCACGCGTTCGGACCAGGCGGGTTGTCGGGAGGGGCACGCGGAACATCATCGTGCGTCGTATCCTGCTCGGACACTCGCTGCCGAGCCAGACCGGCAAACGGCAGCACCCCACCGGTATTCCTGGGCCAAGAGCTCGTCGGTTCGCCTCGCGAAGACAATCGCTGCAACCATTGACATGCGTGACACGCGACAACCGACGTTCCGCAACGACGCTTTACCAATGATCCTCTGACCGCAAGAACACCGCCCCCTCGGGGCGAAGTGGCCGTTCGACTGGAGTTGCACGTGGCCGGGCGCATCGAAGACTACGCACTTATCGGAGACATGCAGACGGCCGCGCTGGTCTGCAGGGACGGCACGGTGGACTGGCTGTGCCTCCCCCGCTTCGACTCCCACGCCGTCTTCGCGGGACTGCTCGGCACGGAGGAGCACGGCTTCTGGCGGCTGGGCCCCGCGCATGCCGCCGACGCCGAACCGCCGAGAGCGGTCCGCCGCCACTACCGCGGCGACTCGCTCATCCTCGAATCCGAGTGGGACACCTCACGCGGCACGGTCCGCGTGACCGATTTCATGCCCCCGCGTGACGGCGCCCCGCAGCTCATCCGCATCGTCGAGGGCATCACGGGCCGCGTCCCGATGCGCTCCGCCCTGCGGATGCGTTTCTCGTACGGACGTGTGGTGCCGTGGGTGCACAAGCACGAGGGGCGCACGGTGGCCGTCGCCGGACCCGACTCCGTGTGGTTCGACACGGAGTGCGAGACGTACGGCAAGGCGCTGACGACATACTCGGACTTCACGGTCGCACCGGGTGACCGCATCGCGTTCACCATCTCCTGGGAGCCCTCGCACAAGCAGCCACCCGCGCTGCCCGAGCCGGAGCAGTCCCTGGAGGCCACCGAGGAGTTCTGGCGCGACTGGGTGGCCCAGTGCACGTACCACGGGCCCTACCGCGAGGCCGTGGTCCGCTCGCTGATCACGCTGAAGGCGCTGACGTACGGCCCGACGGGCGGCATCGTGGCCGCCCCCACGACGTCCCTTCCCGAGGAGATCGGCGGCGTCCGCAACTGGGACTACCGCTACACGTGGCTGCGCGACGCGGCGATCACCCTGTCCTCGCTGCTGCGCACCGGCTACCGCGAGGAGGCGCGCGCCTGGCGCGAATGGCTGCTGCGGGCGGTAGCCGGGGACCCCGAGAACCTGCAGATCATGTACGGCATCGCGGGCGAGCGGGAACTGGGCGAGGCGGAGCTCGACTGGCTGCCGGGATACGAGAACTCCGGTCCCGTACGCGTCGGGAACGGCGCCGCGAACCAGCTCCAGCTCGACGTGTACGGCGAGGTGACCGAGGCGCTGCACCTGGCCCATATGACGGGCCTGGCCCGCAACGACTACGCCTCGCTCCTCCAGCTCAAGCTGATCCGCTACCTGGAGGACCACTGGGACGAGCCCGACGAGGGCATCTGGGAGGTGCGCGGGCCGCGCCGCCACTTCGTCCACTCGAAGGTGATGGCCTGGGTCGCCGTCGACCGCACGATCAAGCTCATCGAGTCCGGGGACGCGGACGGCCCGCTGGAGAAGTGGCGCGAGCTGCGCGACGACATCCACCGGGACGTGTGCGAGAAGGGCTACGACAAGGAACGCAACACGTTCACGCAGTCGTACGGCTCCAAGGAGCTGGACGCCTCCCTGCTGCTGATCCCGCAGATGGGCTTCCTGCCCCCGGACGACAAGCGCGTGATCGGCACGATCGAGGCCATCCAGCGCGAGCTGTCCACCTCGGACGGCTTCATCCTGCGCTACCCCACCTCCGGTGACGACGCGGGCGTGGACGGCCTGAAGGGCGACGAGGGCGCGTTCCTGGCCTGCTCGTTCTGGATGGCGGACGACCTCGCGATGATCGGCCGCGTGGACGAGGCCCGCAAGCTCTTCGAGAAGCTGCTGGCCCTGCGCAACGACCTCGGTCTCCTCGCGGAGGAGTGGGACCCGGTCCTGCAGCGCCAGGTGGGCAACTTCCCGCAGGCGTTCAGCCATGTGCCGCTGATCGACACGGCCCTGCGCCTGACGGCCTCAGGGGCGTACGGCGGCTGAGAGCCCGTGTGACCCCGTCCGGCGCGTCACAGCAGGTGGCGGACGGGGTAGCGTCCGGTCATGGACAGCCGCGACGACACGCCGGACACGCAGCACAGTGGCGGGATCACCGTGCGGCGGGCCCTGGAGCTGCCCGGACTGCGCGGTGGCCTGCCGGAGATCCTGGCGGGCGCCGACCGGTTGGGCCGCACCGTGCGCTGGGTGCACGCGGGCGAGGTACCGAACATCGCCTCGCTCCTCAAGGGCGGCGAACTGCTCCTGACCACCGGTTACGGGCTCGGCACCCGCCCCGCCGACCAGCGGGCGTTCGTCCGCACGCTGGCCGAGCGTGGCATCGCGGCCCTGGTCGTGGAGCTGGGGCCGCGCTTCACGAGTCTGCCCGCCGCGCTCGTCGAGGCTGCGCGTGCGGCCGGTCTGCCCCTGGTGCAGCTGCACCGCGAGGTGGCGTTCGTGACGGTCACGGAGGAGGTCCACACCGAGATCGTCAACGGCCACTACGCACTGCTCCAGCGCGCCGAGGAGGTCCACCGGCGCTGCACCGAGGCCCTGCTCGGCGGTGGCGGCATCCCGCAGGTCCTCGGCATCCTCGCCGACTTCGGCGGCAACCCGGTCTTCCTGGAGACCCCGGACGGCCGGCTCCTGTACGCCGCCGGGACCGGCCCCGCGAACGCCGATCCGCTCCAGGTGTGGGAGGGGCTGCGCGGCCGGCACAGGGCCGGGCCGCCCGCCGGTACGGTCCTCGTGGACGTGCCCGGCGGCGGACAGGGCGGCGGCCCCGGGTCCGTCCGGGCCCGGCTCGTCCTCCTCCCCGTGAACACCCCGCTCGCGCCCGTGCACCGGATCGCGACGGAGCGGGCGGCGGGCGTCCTGGCCGTGGTCATGATGCAGGCCCGCCAGGAGGAGGAGCTGGCGGCCCGCGGACGCGGCGACTTCCTCACCGACCTCGCCGAGGGCCGGATCGCCGCCGGGGACGCGCCCGCGCAGGCCCGGGTCCTCGGTTTCAAGCCCGGCGCGAGCCCGCTGTTGCCGGTCGTCATGCGCCTCGCCGACGGGCCGTCTCCCGGCGGCGGCTGGGCCGTGCTGGCACGGGCGGTCGCCGAGGAGCTGGCGTCGGTGGGCGTACCGGTCCTGCTGGGCGTACGCCCCGTGGAGGGCCGCGTACCGCTGCTGGTGGGGCTGCGCGCGGAGTCCGAGCGGCCGGCGGTCGCGGACCGGGTCGCCGCGGCGCTGCGGGCGGGCGTCGAGCGGGCGGGGACACAGCGGCCCGGAGCGCAGCCGCCGGTCGTGGTGGTCGGCATGGCGGGTGGCTGGGCTGCCGCGTCGGCGGGGCTGCGGCACGCGGCCGAGACGGCCACGGCCGCCCAGGGGCTGTCCGACCGGCCCTGGTACGACGCCCGGAGCCTGGACATCGACCTGCTGCTGTGGCGGCTGCGGGACCATCAGGACCTGGCGGCCTTCGTCGACCGCGCGATCGGCCCCCTGCGCGACCACGACCACCGCTCGAAGCCGCCGCTGCTGCCCACCTTGGAGACGTATCTCGCGCACGCGGGCCGCAAGGCGGAGACCGCGCGCGAACTGCACCTCAACCGGCAGACGCTCTACAACCGGCTCGCAAGGATCGGGGAACTGCTCGGGACGGACCTGGACGATCCGCAGGCGGTGCTGGCCCTGAGCCTGGCGCTGCGGGCCCGCAGACTCGTCGCGTGAGCCCGGACCGCCGCCCTGCCCAGGGGCCCGGCCAGGGTTTCGCGGTGTTACTTCAAGAGGTTTTACTTCAAAAGGTGTTACGGCAAAAGGTGTTACGGCAGAAGGTGTTACGGCAGCGGCAGGGGTCGGGTCAGCTCGTCGTACACGCTGAGGACCTGCGCCACCGTCTCGTCCTCGGTCGGCCAGGTGGCCGTCTGGAGCGTGCCCCTGTCCTTCAGCCGCTCGCGGCGGTCGGGGTCGGCGAGCAGAGCGGCGACTGCCTCGGCGAGCGCCCGCGGGTCGCCGTGCGGAACGAGTTCGGCCGCGTCGCCGACGAGTTCGGGCATGCCTCCGGTGGCGGCCGCGACCAGGGGCACGCGCGCGTGCAGGGCCTCCTGGGCGAGCAGGGAGCGCGACTCCGGGGAGCCGGGCAGCAGGGCGAGGTCGGCGGCGGCGAGCAACTCCCCGATGTCGTCCCGCCGGCCGATGAGACGTACGGGGAGCCCTTCGTCCTCGATGCGCCGCTGGAGTGCGCCGCGCAGCGGTCCCTCGCCGGCGATCACGAGCAGCGGCACCGGGTCGAGCCGTCGCCACGCGCGCGTGGCGTCCAGCAGCGTGTCGTACCCCCGGTGCCGGTCGAGCGAGCCGACGGCCAATAGCAACGGCCGGTCCGTCGTGCCGAGTTCCGCGCGCGCCTTGAGCCGCAGCCCGTCGGTCTCCTCGTGCGCGGCGCCGGGCCGTGACCGGGCCGGCAGCGCGACGGCGGCGAGCCGCGCGTCCCGGGCGCCCCTGCTGCGGGCGCGGTCCACCAGGTCGGACGAGGAACCGAGGACCACCGAGGCGGCCTTCGCCACCCGCCGCTCCAGGGCACGCAGCAGATGGGCCCGCGCGCCCTCGGCGTACGGACGGGTGTGCCAGGTGACGACGAGCGGGACGCGCCGTCCGCTGAGCGCGAACGCGGCCCGCAGCGCGGCGTGCAGACCGTGCGCGTGGACCAGGTCGGCGTCCCCGCAGACCGCCCGCAGCGCGGCCACGGAGGCCGGGTCGTTGCGCCTGGGCACATGGACGTGATCGGCACCGACGCCGGTGAAGTCGTACGCGTGATCGGCATCCGTCGGAGCGCACACGGTCACCCGCACGCCCCGTGCGACGAGTCCCGCGGTCAGCGACCGCACATGGGCACAGCTGCCCGCGCTGCCGCCGCCGAGCACCTGGACGGTACGCAGCGGCGACTGTCCGTGCGGTGAGTGGCTGCTCACGTGGCTCACGTGGCCGTGGCTCCTGGTTCGGCGTCGGGCGGTCACGAAGAAAAGTACCGAAGGAACGGGCGACGGGGGTGTACCGCTCGTCCTCCTCCTAAGGATGCCAGGACGGGGGCGAGTTGCCGACCACCGCGGGGCCGGTGCGGGACCAGTGGGACGCATGGGGTTCGGACGGGATGCGGGCGGAATGCGGGCGAGTTGCGGGTGGTCACTCACACGAGTGAGGGCCAGGGGATGTCCGAAGACAGTCAGGGGCGGTCATCGTCCCTGGCGAGCCCCTGTTCACGCCCCCTTCGCGCCCCTCAGGACACTCCGCTCGCACCCTTGCCCGTGCCCCTGCCCGTGCCCCTATCCGTGCCCCTATCCGTCCGCCCGGGCCGTCGCCAGCAGTTCCTCCGCGTGGGCCCGTGCCGTCTCCGAGTCCTCCTGGCCCGCCAGCATCCGGGAGAGCTCACGGATACGCTCCTCGCCCTCCAGGACCTTCACGCCGGAGCGGGTCACCGAACCGTCGTTGGTCTTCTCGACCAGCAGCTGCCGGTCGGCGAACGCGGCCACCTGTGGCAGATGGGTGACGACGACGACCTGCGCGCTCTTGGCGAGCTTCGCGAGCCGCCGCCCGATCTCGACGGCCGCCTTGCCGCCGACACCGGCGTCGACCTCGTCGAAGAGATACGTGGGCACCGGATCCGTCCCCGCGAAGACGACCTCGACCGCGAGCATGACCCGCGACAGTTCACCGCCGGACGCGCCCTTGGCGATGGGCCGCGGCGGTGCCCCCGGGTGCGGGGCGAGGAGCAGTTCGACCTCGTCGCACCCGGCGGGCCCGTACGCGACGGGACGTCCGCCGACCTCCACGCCCTCCGGGTCCTCGGTCTGCCGGATCGCGAACGACACGCGCGCGTGCGGCATGGCGAGCGAGGCCAGTTCGGCCGTCACGGCGGCGGCGAAGCGCTCGGCGGCCTCCGTACGGACGTCGGTGAGGGCCTGCGCCAGTCCACCCAGCTCGGCCCGCAGCGCGTCCCGCTCGGCGGTGAGCTCGCCGATCCGGTCGTCGTCGCCGTCCAGTTCCAGCAGCCGCACGGCGCTCTGCTCCGCGTAGCTCAGCACCGCGGCCACGTCAGCGCCGTACTTGCGGGTCAGCGTGGTGAGCGAGGCACGCCGCTCCTCGACGGCCGCGAGCCGCAGCGGATCCGCGTCGAGGTCGTCGGCGTAGCCCGCCAGCTCCCCCGCCACGTCGCCCAGCAGGATGCCGATCTCCCCGATGCGGCCTGCCAGCGCGCCGAGGGCCGCGTCGTGGGACCGTACGGCCTCCAGGGCCCGGTGGGCGCCCGCGACGAGTGTCGTGGCGTCGATGCCCTCCGGGTCCTCCGGGTTGCCCGCGAGGGCGGCGTGCGCGACCGCGGCGGCCGACGCGAGCGCCTCCGCGTGTCCCAGCCGCTCGGCCTCGGCCGCGAGCTCCACGTCCTCGCCCGCCCTGGGTTCCACCCCGGCGATCTCGTCGAGCCCGAAGCGCAGCATGTCCGCTTCCTGGGCGCGTTCACGGGCGCGCGTGGTGATCTGGTCCAGCTCGGTGGTGATGGCGCGCAGCCGACGGTAGGCGCCCGTGTACTTGGCGAGCGGCACGGCGACCGCGTCGCCCGCGTACCGGTCGAGGGCCTGCCGTTGCCGGGACAGCTTGAGCAGCCCCTGCTGATCGGTCTGCCCGTGCACGGCCACCAGGTCGTCGGCGAGTTCGGCGAGCAGCCCCACCGGCACCGAACGCCCGCCGAGATGCGCGCGCGAGCGGCCCTCGGCGGAAACGGTACGGCTGATGAGCAGGGTGCCGTCGTCGAGTTCCGCGCCGGCCTCCTCGGCCCGCAGGATCGCCGCGGAACTCTTGAGGACGGAGATCCGTCCCTCCACCACCGCGTTCTTCGCCCCGATCCGCACCAGGGCGGCGTCGGCGCGTCCGCCCATCAGCAGGCCCAGGCTGGTGACCACCATCGTCTTGCCCGCGCCGGTCTCACCGGTGACCGCGGTGAAGCCGGGCGACAGCTCGACCACCGCGTCGTCGATGACTCCGAGCGACCGTATCCGCATCTCCTCCAACACGGACATGACCATACGAGGTTTCTCCCACCCGGCGCGACGCCGCCCCATTCCCTGCACAAACGTCCTGGTGTGACCGCCGGGACCGCCCGCGTCCCGTCCGCGGCCCGGCGGGGGCTGATCGCGCAGTTCCCCGCGCCCCTCAGAAGCGGGGCCGCGCCCCAGCCTTTGCCCCCTCAGGGGCGCGGGGAACGGCGCGATCCTTCGCCTTCAGGGGCGCGGGGAACTGCGCGACCAGCCCCCACGCACCAGCAGGTTCATCACCTACCCGGCAGCGGAGCGCCTAGTGGGGCGCACCCCGCCACCCCGCGACCGGCAGGGCGAACTTGGCCACCAGCCGGTCGGTGAACGACGCATGGTGCAACCGAGCCAGCCGCACCGGCACCGCCCCGCGCCGAACCTCCACGCGGGCCCCGGGCGGCAGCTCGATCGTGCGGCGGCCGTCGCACCACAGCACCCCGGGCGGGATGTGCGGCAGGATCTCCACGGCAAGGACCGAGTTCGGCGAGGTCACCAGCGGCTTGGCGAACAGGGCGTGCGCGCTGATCGGCACCATGAGCAACGCCTCGACCTCCGGCCACACCACGGGCCCGCCGGCGGAGAACGCGTACGCCGTGGACCCGGTCGGGGTCGCGCAGACGATCCCGTCGCAGCCGAAGCCGGTCACCGGCCGCCCGTCGATCTCCAGGACCACTTCGAGCAGCTTCTCGGCGCCCGCCTTCTGCACGGCGGCCTCGTTGAGCGCCCAGTCCGTGTGCACGACATCGCCGTTGCTGTGCACGACGACGTCGACGGTCATGCGCTCCTCGACCTCGTACGCCTTCGTCACCACCCGGTCGACGACCTTGTCGAGGTCGTCGCGCTCGGCCTCCGCGAGGAAGCCGACGCGCCCGAGGTTGACGCCGAGCATCGGCACGCCGGAGGCGCGGGCGAACTCGGCGCCGCGCAGCAGTGTGCCGTCACCGCCGAGGACGATCAGCAGTTCACATCCGTCGAGGCACTCCGGAGTCGCCTCCTTGACGAGCTCCACGGTCGGCGGCAGCGGCAGATCGGCCGCCTCCGCCTCCAGGACGCGTACGCCGAGTCCGGAGCGCAGCAGCCCTTCTACGACCAGCTCGGCACTGCGGATGGCCGCGGGCCGTCCGGTGTGGGCGAGCAGGAAAACAGTACGAGATCGGGTGTCGGTCAACGCGGCCCCTCCGCCACTGCACGGTCAACGTCGGCCGGGTCCAGTGCGGGTGCCCCGGCACGCAGCCACAGAAAGTACTCGACATTCCCCGAGGGTCCGGGCAGCGGACTGGCCGTCACACCCTTCACCCCGAGCCCCAGTTCCCCCGCCCGGCGGGCCACACCGCGCACGGCGTCCGCCCGCAGCTCGGGACTGCGGACGACTCCGCCGCTCCCGAGCCGTTCCCTGCCCACCTCGAACTGCGGCTTGACCATCATCACCAGGTCGGCATCGGGCGCCGCGCACCGCACAAGGGCGGGCAGCACCAGGCCGAGCGGGATGAAGGACAAATCACCGACTACAAGATCCACCGGCTCCCCATCGATCGCCTCCAACGTCAACTCGCGTACGTTCGTACGGTCCTTGACGGTGACGCGTTCATCACTTCGTAGAGACCACGCCAACTGCCCGTAGCCGACGTCCACGGCGAGGACGTGCGAGACGCCGGCGCGCAGCAGCACATCGGTGAACCCGCCGGTCGAGGCTCCGGCGTCCAGAGCCCGCCTCCCCCGGACCTCCAGGCCCAGCGGTACGAACGCCTCCACGGCCCCCGCGAGCTTGTGGCCGCCGCGCGAGACGTAGTCCGGGTCGTTGTCGTCCTGGGTGACCAGGATGGGGGCCGCGGTCTCCACCTGGGTGGCGGGTTTGGTCGCGAGGTTCTTGCCGACGGTGACGCGTCCGGCGGCGATCAGCTGTCCTGCGTGCTCGCGCGAGCGGGCGAGCTTGCGTCGGACCAGCTCGGCGTCGAGGCGGCGTCGTGCCACTCCTGCCACGTTCGGTTCAGCTCCTGTTGCTGTTGCTGTTGCTGTAGCTGTTGCTGTTGCTGTAGCTGTAGCTGTTGCTGGCGCTGTAACTACTGTTGCTGTCCGGCACGGGGGGCGCCGGAGGTCCCGGGCGGGCGTCGAGCGCGGTGAGCGCGTCGCGCAGCCCCCGGTGTACATCCTCGTACACCTCCACGTGGCCGTCCGTGTCGAGGTGGTCCGCGTCGGTCAGCCGGTCGAGCAGCGCGTCGACCTCGGCGTCACCGGTCGGCGTGCGCGGCACGTACAGCGGGGCGGGGGCGGCGGGGTCGTACTCGGGCCGGGCGTCGGGGCCGGACCGGACGCGGGACTCGGCGTGCGGCTCAGTCTCTGGCTTCAGCTCCGTCTCCGGCTCCGTACCGAAAAGATCCGTACCGGGAATCTCGGTCCCCGGGCCGGTCGTGGACTCGCTCATGCCCCGACGCTACCGCCAAGCGCTGAGGTACCGTCGATCACGATGGCGACGATCGAGGAGTGCCGCGGCGCACTCGACAAACTCTCGGACCACATGGCCGGCGCGAACGGTGACGTACAGAGCGCGGTCGCGTTGGACCGCTCCCTGAGCTGCCGTATCACCGACCTGGACATCACCCTCGTCGGCCGCCTGCGGGACGGCCGGATCGTGGTGCTCGACACGGTCGAGGGCCCGCCGCCCGACAAGGCCGAGATCCGGCTCGCGATGACCGGCGACGACCTGGTCGCGATGGTCGCCGGCGAGCTCCATTTCGCGAAGGCGTGGGGCTCGGGCCGCGTCAAGCTCGAAGCGGGCCTGCGCGACCTGGTGCGGCTCAGAAAGCTGCTCTGACCCGCTCCTCCCGGCCGGCCCCGGTCAGCCCTCGGTGACAGCGGTGGGCGCCTCGACGGGTACGGCGACGGGCGCGGCGGCGGCCGTACGGGCCTTCCGCGCCGCCGGCACCACCAGCGGCGTGCCCGTCTCCGGGTCGGCGATGACCTGGCAGCGCAGCCCGAAGACCTCCTCGACCAGTTCGGCCGTGACGATGTCCGCCGGGGCGCCCTCCGCGATCACCGCCCCGTCGCGCAGGGCGATCAGATGGGTGGCGTAGCGGGCGGCGTGGTTGAGGTCGTGCAGTACGGCCACCAGGGTGCGGCCCTGTTCCTCGTGCAGCTCGGCACACAGGTCGAGTACGTCGATCTGGTGCTGGATGTCGAGGAAGGTGGTCGGCTCGTCGAGCAGCAGCAGCGGGGTCTGCTGGGCGAGCGCCATGGCGATCCACACGCGCTGCCGCTGCCCTCCGGAGAGTTCGTCCACATACCGGTCGGCGAGTTCGGCGACCCCGGTCGAGGTCATGGACTCTCGTACGATCCGCTCGTCGTCCGTGGACCACTGGCGCAGCAGCCCCTGATGCGGGTAGCGACCGCGCCCCACGAGGTCGCCGACGGTGATCCCGTCCGGCGCGATCGACGACTGCGGGAGCAGTCCGAGGGTCCTCGCCACCTTCTTCGCGGGCATCGACTGGATGGCCTGGCCGTCGAGGAGGACCCGGCCCTGCCGCGGCTTCAGCATGCGGGACAGCGCGCGCAGCAGCGTGGACTTGCCGCAGGCGTTGGGGCCGACGATCACCGTGAACGAGTTGTCCGGTATCTCGACCGACAACCGCTCGGCGATGACGCGCTGGTCATAGGCGAGGGTGACGTCCTCGGCGGACAGGCGGTTCACAGTGCTCCTTCGGTGGTTCGGCCCGTACGTGTCCTGCGTGTCCCGCCGTCGGCATGGGCAGGGCCGTCGGGGTGGTGAACGGGGCCGGGGTTCATATCCGGCCCGCCTTGCGCTCGGTGACCAGGAGCCACAGCAGATAGGCACCGCCGAGGACTCCCGTCACCACGCCGACGGGCAGCTGGTCGGCTCCGAAGACCCGCTGCGAGGCCCAGTCCGCGACGACCAGGAGGGTGGCGCCCATGCACATCGCCGGTACCAGATTGGGTCCCGGCGAGCGGGTCAGGCGCCGTGCGAGCTGTGGCGCGGTGAGCGCGACGAAGCCGACCGGACCCGCGGCGGCGGTGGCCGACGCGGTGAGCAGCACGGCGGCCACCATCAGCAGCAGTCGCGTCCGCTCCACGCGCACACCGAGCGCGTACGCCACGTCGTCGCCCATCTCCAGCATCCGCAGGGCGCGCGCGTTGCCGAGGACCAGCGGTACGAGTACGGCGCACAGGCCGAGCAGGGGCCGGACCTGCTCCCAGTCACGGCCGCTGAGGGAGCCGGTCATCCAGACGATCGCGCGGGTCGCGTCGACCAGGTCGGCCTTGGTGATCAGATAGCCGTTGACGGCCGTGACGATCGCGGAGACACCGATACCGACCAGGACCAGCCGGTATCCGTGCACGCCCCTCTTCCAGGCGAGCAGATAGATGGCGAGGCCGGTCACCAGCCCGCCGACCAGCGCTCCGACGGTGACCTGCCTGGCGGTCCCGGAGAACAGCACGATCATCACGAGCGCGCCGGCCGTCGAGCCCTGCCCGAGACCGAGCACGTCCGGACTGCCCAGCGGGTTGCGGGAGATGGCCTGGAAGAGCGCGCCGCCGAGTCCGAGCGAGGCGCCGACCAGGAGCCCCACCAGGACCCGCGGCAGCCGCAGTTCGTTGACGATGAACTCCTGGCCGGCGTCACCGTCGCCGAGCAGCGTCCGGACGACGTCACCGGCGGAGATCGGGAAGTCGCCGGTGCCGATGAGCACGACACTCGCGGTGAGCGCGGCCACCAGCAGCAGGACGACGACCGTGCACGCGCGGACGTCGACACGGACCGACAGCCCGCCGACGGTACGGACCGTACGGCCGCGGGAGACCCGGGCGGGAGCCGCCTGTGTGGTCTCGGGCTGGTTGCGTGGGGCCTTCACAGCTGTGCCGTCCTCCGCCGTCGTACGAGAAAGATGAAGACCGGGCCGCCGAGGATCGCGGTGACGATGCCGACCTGGAGTTCCGCGGGCCGCGCCACGACCCGGCCGACGACGTCGGCGCCGAGCAGCAGCACCGGCGACAGCACGGTGGCGTAGGGGAGGATCCAGCGCAGGTCGGGCCCGGTGAAGGACCGTACGACGTGCGGGACCATCAGCCCCACGAAGACGATCGGCCCGCAGGCGGCGGTCGCGGCCCCGCACAGCACGGTGGCGGCGGCCATGGACAGCGCCCGGGTGCGGTTCAGATGCGCGCCCAGCGCACGGGCCGTGTCGTCGCCCATGGCCATGGCGTTCAGCGGCCGGGCGAGGGCCAGCGCGAGCACCGTGCCGGCCACGAGGAACGGCAGCACCTGCCAGATGATGTCGCTGGTGGCCGAGGCCAGCGAACCGACCGTCCAGAAGCGCATCTTGCCGAGCGCCGCCTCGTCCGTGATCATCACGGCCTGGAGATAGCCGTAGAGCGCGGCGCTGATCGCGGTGCCGGCGAGGGCGAGCCGTACCGGTGTCGCGCCCCGGCTGCCGCCGAGGAAGAACACGAGCACCCCGACCCCGGCCGCTCCCGCGAAGGCGAACCACACATAGCCGCTCAGCGAGGTGACGCCGAAGAAGGTGATCGCCGTGACGACAGCGGCGGACGCACCCGCGTTGATGCCGAGGAGCCCGGGGTCGGCGAGCGGGTTGCGGGTGAGCGCCTGGAGCACGGCCCCGGCGAGGCCGAGCGCCGCGCCGACGAGCAGCCCGAGGACCGTACGCGACAGCCGCTCCCCCACCACGACGTCGCCGTACGTACCGGAGTCCTGGAACAGGCCGTGCCAGACCTGTTCCAGGGACAGCTCTTTCGCGCCGATGGCGATGCTCGCCAGGGCGACGAGCACCAGCACGGCGAGGGACAGGAGGAGCCCTGCGGCTCGGACCGCCCGGCGCTCGGGGGGCGCGGGGGCGGTCTCCGCGCTCGGTTCGGGGGGACTGTCGACCAACACGGCAGTTAGGTTAGCCTAACTTGAACTGTGCTTCGATCGGCGCACCCGGCGACCAGGCCCGGTGACCTGTGACCTGGCCCGGTGACCAGGCGTGGTGACCAGGCTGGCGAGGCCTCGAACGACCCTGCGCGGCCTTGCGCGGCCCTCAAAGCCCCAACCGGGCCAGTGCCTTGCCTCCGTCCAGCTCGCACGCCGCGCCGCCGCCTGCCGTCCAGGCGGCGGCGCACAGCGCCCTCAGCCCGTCCATGGGCTCGCCCTCACCGTCCAGTTCCAGCCTCTCGCTGCCGGCCGTGGCCGTGTAACCCCCGCACCGGAAGCCCTCACCCGCCTCGACCACCTCGGGCTGCCCCGTCAGCATCCCCCGCAGATCGGCGTCGACATAGGTCGGCCGGTGCTGCGGCGGCGCGGCGAGGAGCTGCGCACCATCGGTCACTCCGGTGAGCACGAGCAACGAGTCCACCTCGCCGTTGAACGCCCCCTCGATGTCCGTGTCGAGCCGGTCCCCGACGACCAGCGGCCGCTTCGCCCCGGTCCGCAGGATCGTCTCGCGGTGCATCGGGGGCAGCGGCTTGCCCGCCACCTGCGGTTCGGCACCCGTGGCGATCCGTACGACCTCCACGGCCGCCCCGTTGCCCGGAGCGATACCGCGGGCGCCGGGGATCGTCAGGTCGGTGTTGGAGGCGAACCACGGCACCCCGCGCGCGATGGCGTAACAGGCCTCCGCGAAGCGTCCCCACGGCAGGTCGGGTCCGCCGAATCCCTGCACGACGGCCGCCGGATCGTCGTCGGCCGACTCGACCGGCTCAAGACCGCGCTCGCGCAGCGCGACCCGCAGCCCCTCCCCGCCGATCACCAGCACCCGCGCACCCTGGGGCAACTGCTCGCTGATCAGGCGGGACACGGCCTGGGCCGAGGTGATGACGTCCAAGGCCTCCGTCGCGATGCCCAGCTCCGTGAGGTGCTCCGCGACGTGGTCGGGCGTGCGGAGCGCGTTGTTCGTGACGTACGCGAGGCGCATCCCGCCCGTGTGGGCCGTGCCGAGCGACTCGATCGCGTGCGCGATCGCGTTGCCGCCCGCGTACACCACGCCGTCCAGGTCGAGCAGCGCCGTGTCGTACGCCTCGCTCAGGGCCCTGTCACTGCCCTCGGGCCGCGTCCTCGCGGTCTGGCTCATTACGCATCGCTCCTCGTTCGGTCTCTTTCCCCCGATCATCGCTCATGGCACTGACACACTTACGATGCATCAATGAACACGGCAGGTACCGCGGACGTACCGGCACGCATGGGCCTTGACCTCACCCCGTTCCGGGGCCTGCGCTACGACCCCGACCGGGTCGGCAGCCTGTCCGCCGTCACATCCCCGCCGTACGACGTGGTCGTACGGCCCGACGGCCTGCACCATCTGGAGTCGGCGGACCCGCACAACATCGTCCGCCTGATCCTGCCGCAGGCCCCCACGCCCAGCATCCGCAACGAACAGGCGGCGGACACCCTGCACCGGTGGGTGTCCGAGGGCGTCCTGAGGACCGACGCCCAGCCGGGCCTGTACGTCTACGAGCAGCGGGACGACGAAGGCATGTTCCAGCGGGGCATCATCGGCGCCCTGCGTCTGTCGGAGCCGTCGGAGGGCGTGGTGCTGCCGCACGAGGACGTCATGCCGCACGTCGTCGCGGACCGCGCGGCCCTCATGCGGGCCACCTCCGCGAACCTCGAACCCCTGTTGCTGACCTACCGGGGCGACGGATCGGTCTCCGGTACGACGGCCGTCATCGAGCGCACCGCGAAACACCCGCCCCTGCTGTCCACCACCACGGAGGACGGCTTCAGCCATCGTCTGTGGGCCGTCACGCACGAGGCCGACCTCGCCGAGGTCCACACGGACCTGGCCGGCCGTCAGGCGCTCATCGCGGACGGCCACCACCGCTGGGCGACCTACCTGCGGGTACGCGGGGAGCACCCTTCCCCCAGCCCCTGGGACTACGGCCTGGTGCTCCTGGTGGACACCGTGCGCCATCCCCTCCGCGTCCGCGCGATCCACCGTCTCCTGCACCGCCTCCCGGTGCCCGAGGCCCTCGCGGCCCTGGACGGCTCCTTCCGCGTACGCCACGTCGAAGGCCCCCTCTCCTCCGCCCTGTCGGCCCTCTCCGCAGCGACCGCCGAGGGAAACGCCTTCCTCCTTGCGGGCGACGGCACCTTCCACCTCGCCGACCGCCCCTCCCCCGACCTCCTCGCCCGTACGATCCCGCCGGACCCGCCGGAGGCCTGGCGCAGCCTCGACGCGACGGTCCTGCACGCCACGCTCCTCGACCATGTCTGGCGGATTCCGGACGTCCCGGAGCACATCGCGTACATCCACGACACGGCCGCCACGGTCGCCAAGGCGGAGCGCGACGGCGGCACAGCCGTCCTGATGCACCCGGTCCGCGAGGAGGTCGTACGCGATCTGGCGAGCCAGGGCGTCACGATGCCCCGCAAGTCGACGTCCTTCGGCCCGAAGCCGGCATCGGGCCTGGTACTGCGCGCACTTCTCTGACACGGCCCCCGGAAACACGAACGGGCGGGACTCCCCTCAGGGAATCCCGCCCGTTCGTTCCTACGTGTCGACCTCAGTCAGTCTGGTCGCCCTTGGCCTTCTCGCCCGCATCCGAGCTGTCGTCAGCCTCGACGACCTCGACGATCTCGACGACTTCGCCCGCCGGCGCCTCGGAGGTCACAACCTCCGGAGCGCCGTCTTCATCGCCGTCTTCATCGCCGTCTTCATCGCCGTCTTCATCGCCGTCTTCATCGCCGTCTTCATCAATGTCGCTGCCGTTGTCGAGCTCCTGCGCTTCTACGTCTTCGACCGCGACCTCTGCCTCTGCCTCTGCCTCGTCCTCGACAAGTGCGTCCACGAACTCGACGCCGTCGAGTTCCGCGAGGCGGTCCGAGGCGTCCGTGCTGCCGTCCTTGTCGGACTCGACGGCCTTGCCGAACCACTCACGGGCCTCGCCCTCACGCCCGGCCGCGAGGAGAGCGTCGGCGTACGCGTAGCGCAGCCGCGCGGTCCAGGGCTGGACGGAGTTGGAGGCCAGCTCGGGGCTCTGCAGCGTGACGATGGCCGCGTCGAACTGGCCGATGTCCCGCCGCGCGCCGGCCGCCACGAGCCGCATCTCGACCTGGCCGGCCTTGTCGAGCTTCTGCACCTCGGGGGCCCCGGCCATGTCGAGCGCCTTCTCGGGGCGCCCCAGGCCGCGCTCGCAGTCCGCCATGACGGGCCACAGGTCGACGTTGCCGGTCATGCGCCGCGCGGCCCTGAACTCGGCGAGCGCCTCGCTGTACTTCTGGCTCGCGTACGCGGCGAAGCCGGCCGCCTCCCGCACGGCGGCGACGCGCGAAGCAAGCCGCAGCGCGACCCTGGAGTAGCCGTAAGCACCCTCGGGGTCCTCGTCGATGAGCCGGGCCACCATCACCAGGTTCCTGGAGACATCCTCGGCGAGTCCCTTCGGCAGGCTCATGAGCTCCTGCCGCACGTCCTTGTCGATCTCCTGGCCCGTGACGTCGTCAGGGATCGGCAGCCGCTTGATCGGCTCGCGATCGCGGTCCCGCTCGTCGCGGAAGCGGCCACCGCCGCCACTGCGGTCGCCACCGCGGTCGTCACGCCCACGGAAGCCACCGCTGGGACGGCCACGGCTGTCGTCGCGGCTGGGTCCACCACGGCCACGGTCGTCGCGCCCGGCCCGGTCGTCACGCCCACGGAAACCGCCGCGGTCGCCTCCACCGCGGTTGTCGTCGCGGTTGAAGCCGCCACGGTCGCCACCGCCGCGGTTGTCATCACGGCGGAAGGCCGGGCGGTCGGCGCCGCCGCCGCGGTTGTCGTCGCGGCGGTCGTCGCGCCGGAAGGGCGGACGCTCGCTGTCACGCCGCGGGGCACCACGGTCGTCGTCACGGCGGGGCGCCGGACGCTCACTGCCACCACGGTTGTCGTCACGACGGAAGCCGCCGCGGTCGCCGCCACCACTGCGGTCGTCTCGCCCACGGAATCCACCGCGATCGCCGCCACTGCTGCCACCACCACGGTTGTCATCGCGACGGAAGCCCCCACGGTCACCGCCACCGCGGTTGTCATCACGGCGGAAGGCCGGGCGGTCGTCACGACGGTCGTCACGACGGTCGTCGCGCCGGAAGGGCGGACGGTCGCTGTCACGCCGCGGAGCACCACGCTCATCGTCACGACGGAACGGCGGACGAGCGTCTCCACCACGGTTGTCGTCACGACGGTCATAGCGCCCACGGAAGCCACCGCGATCGCCGCCGCCGCGGTTGTCGTCACGGCGGTCGTCGCGCCGGAAGGGCGGACGCTCGCTGTCACGCCGCGGAGCACCGCGGTCGTCGTCACGGCGGGGCGCCGGACGCTCACTGCGACCACGGTTGTCGTCACGACGGAATCCACCGCGGTCACCGGCGCCGCTGCCACCACCACGGTTGTCATCGCGACGGAAGCCTCCCCGGTCACCGCCACCGCGGTTGTCGTCACGGCGGAAGGCCGGGCGGTCGTCACGACGGTCGTCGCGCCGGAAGGGCGGACGGTCGCTGTCACGCCGCGGAGCACCACGGTCGTCATCCCGGCGGGGCGCCGGACGAGTGCCGCCGCCGCGGTTGTCGTCACGGCGGTCGTCACGGCGGAAGGCCGGGCGGTCACCGTCACGCCGCGGGGCACCGCGGTCACGGTCGTCACGGCTCGGCCCACTGGGCCGGTCGTCACGACGGAACGGGGGACGGCTCCCACCACTGCGGTTGTCGTCACGTCGGAAGCCGCCACGGTCGCCGGCACCGCTGCTACCACCGCGGCTGTCATCGCGACGGAAGCCGCCACGGTCACCGCCACCACGGTTGTCACCGCCGCCGCGGTTGTCGTCACGGCGGTCGTCGCGCCGGAAGGGCGGGCGGTCACTGTCACGCCGCGGAGCACCACGCTCATCGTCACGACGGAACGGCGGACGAGCGCCACCACGGTTGTCGTCACGACGGCCGGCCCCTCCGCGGTCGTTGTCGCGGCTCGGGCCTCCGCGGTAGCCGCCGCGGTCACCACTGTCCCGGCTTCGCTGATCGCGCTCCGGTCGCTCGTCGGGAGAGTTGGTGGACATGGGTGACTCCTGTCATCGGTACCGCAAGTCATTCTCGCGCAGCCGGGTACCCGGCGCGCTTCGGGAAAACAAAAAAGGACCTCTGGTCCCAGCGAGTCGCTGGGACCAGAGGTCCTCAAAGATTGTTCGGCGGCGTCCTACTCTCCCACAGGGTCCCCCCTGCAGTACCATCGGCGCTGTAAGGCTTAGCTTCCGGGTTCGGAATGTAACCGGGCGTTT
>NZ_JBIUVD010000005.1:0-419289 GCF_044742785.1 Streptomyces sp. NPDC087844
AGCTACCTCGCAGGCCTCCACCTCCGCGCCTCCATGATCTGGATCAACGACCTGCTGAAGGCAACTGACTGATCACGACATCACACAGGCCCTAGTCGGCGGCCAGCAGGCCGGCGCGGAGCTTGCCGAGGACGCGGGTGATCAGCCGTGACACGTGCATCTGCGAGTAGCCGAGCTCGTCGGCGATCTGCTGCTGGGTGAGTTCGTCGACGAAGCGGAGGTGGATGATCCTGCGGTCACGCTCGTCGAGTCCGGCGACCAGCGGGGCCAGGGAGTGGAAGTTGTCGATCAGGTCGTAGGAGCTCTCCTCGAAGCCTATGAAGTCGGCGAGCGCGGTGTCGGACTCCTCGTCCTGGTTCATCACGGCGGCGTCCAGCGAGGCGGCGTTGTAGCCGTTGGACGCCATCTGCGCCTGGACGACCTCGGAGGACTCCAGCTGCATCAGCTCCGCGAGCTCCGCCGTCGAGGGTGACCTCCCCAGGCGTGTGCGCAACTCCTCGGTGGCCTTGGACAGTTCCAGCCGCGCTTCCTGAAGACGGCGCGGAACGTGTACGGCCCAGCTCGTGTCGCGGAAGAACCGCTTGATCTCGCCGGTGATGTAAGGAACGGCGAAGGACGTGAACTCGACCTCGCGGGACAGTTCGAACCGGTCGATCGCCTTGATCAGGCCGATGGTCCCGACCTGGACGATGTCCTCCATCTCCTGCGGGCCACGGTGCTTGAACCGGGAAGCCGCGTACTGCACGAGGGAGAGGTTCATCTCTATCAGGCAGTTGCGCACGTACTGATACTCGTGCGTGCCCTCCTCAAGCTGCGTGAGACGGTCGAAGAACCGCCTGCCCACTTCCCGCGCGTCTCTGGGCGCGATGGAGGAAGGGGCCGCGTACGCGCGCTCGACGAGGTCCTGCCGCACCCCGGTGGCCCGGACACCGGCCGCGGTGTCTCCCTGCGCCGTCACGATGGTCATTGGGTCTCGCTCCTTGTACCTCAGGCATGGCTGCCGTTTACGATCCTGCCCGCGCGTACCCGGGCAGCGGACTCGTACGCCCATGGATCGCAGCCGAGTGTCGGATGGGCGCCGGGGCTGCGGCTCGGGCCGCCGCGGTGCTGTTCCGGCTCGGTGCCGGCCTGGAAAGGTCAGGCGGCCTGGACGAGTTCCGCGCGCCCGAACAGCAGCGCGTATCCGGACGGGAGTCGGGCGAGGACGCGGTCGAGGAGGTCACGACCCGCGAGGTCCGCCACAGCGGCGAGGACGGCTCCGGTGTCCCAGCGTGCGGTGGCAGGTGTGCCGCCCGTACGGGTGGCGAGGTCCTTGACGAAGCCCCAGCCCGTGAGCGGCCGGGGATCAGCGCTCTGGCCGTTCAGGACACGGGCGGCCTCGGCAGGCAGGCAGGCGGCGAGATCGCTGCGCTCCTCGCCGGTGAGCTGACGGCCCAGCGCCGCCAGCACGGCATACGTCACTTCCTCGGCCCGCTCCCTGGTGGAGTACGCGCCCTCGTACCGGATCTTTTCCAGCATCCGGTGAAACGTCGTGCCAGGCCGAGCAGGAGCCGGTTCACGCAGCGGAATCATCGGAGATCATTGCCTTTCTCGCCCGTCGGGCGTGGTGCCAGTAGGAGGGGCCGGCCCGGTGGGTCCTGGTCGGCCCCGCTCAAAGGAGACGAGTCCTCAGCCGCGGATCTGCCTGTGCTCGGACCCTCCGCCGATCGAGACCTTGCGCGGCTTGGCGCGCTCGGCGATCGGGATGCGCAGGGTCAGCACTCCCGCCTCGTAGTCGGCCGTGATGCGCTCGGTGTCAAGGGTGTCGGCCAGCACCAACTGGCGCGAGAAGACGCCGACTGGCCGCTCGGAGAGCTCCATCTGCACGTTGTCGGCCTCCGCGGCCGGGCGGCGCTCGGCCTTGACAGTGAGCATGTTCCGCTCGACATCGACCTCGACCGCGTCCTTGTCCACACCGGGCAGGTCGAGAGCGATCACGTACTCCTCGCCCTCCCGGTAGGCGTCCATCGGCAGCACCGACGGCCTGGACGATGTGCCCGTCACGCCCGTCAACTGCTGGGCGAGTCGGTCGAGTTCGCGGAACGGGTCGGTGCGCATCAACATCGCGAAAACACCTCCACAGGTCTGGCAGTAACTGCCAATGCGCTCGGTCCGACACTGTTGTAGCATGTCATCCAAACGATGACAACTCTAATGTCGTCCGAAGGGTGACACTCAGGACGACGCCCAAAAGGATCTGCATGCCCCCTGCTCCCGAACCCCATGACCCCGCCTCGCTCCTCGCCGCCAAAGCGGCGCTCGACGCGATCGGCGAAGCCGTCCGCACCGCCAGGACCGAGCAGCCGGAACCGCCTCCGGAGGACGGGCAGGCCGCCGCCGACCAGGCCTTGGCGGCACTCGTGCTGTTGCGTGAACTGCGCGAACAGCTCGCAGGGTGGGAGCCGGGACTCATCGAGGCAGCCCGGGCAGCGGGCTCCAGCTGGGCGGAGCTCGCCCAGCCCCTGGGCGTCGCCAGCCGCCAGGCCGCCGAGCGCCGCTACCTGCGCGTACGCCCCGGGACCTCCGGCAGCACCGGCGAACAACGCGTACAGGCGACCCGGGACCACCGCGCCGCCGACCGCACCGTCTCCGCCTGGGCACGGGCCAACGCCGCCGAACTGCGCCAGCTCGCCGGACAGGTCACCGCTCTCACGGACCTACCCGCCCAGGCGCACACCCCCCTGGCCCGGCTCGCCGACGCCCTCGCCGCCGACGACGCCACCCACCTCATCGGCCCCCTGACCGAAGCGCACGCACACCTCAAGGCCGGTCACCCCGCCCTCGCGGCGCGCATCGACTCCATCAGTCACCACACGGACCGACTCCGTCAGGCCCGTGGCGGCCGCGACGGCACCGCCTCCTGAGGAACCGCCTCCTGAGGACGGGAACCGCGACCCCTCCCCCTGGGCGCCCGGCCCGGTTCAGCGGGTGCGCCGCAGCCGCACCGCGGCGACAACACCCAACACCACACCCGCCGCGAGTACGACCAGTCCCTTCAGCCAGACCTCGCGTTCGATCTGGGTCGCGAGCACCACGCAGGAGGCCGCCCCAAGGACCGGCACCGCGGACGGGGCCCTGAAGTGATCGTGGTCGGTGACGTCGCGACGCAGCACGAGGACAGCTGTGTTGACGAGGAAGAACACCACGAGAAGGAGCAGGACCAGGGTCGAGGCGAGTGTGCTCACGTCGCCGGTCAGCGCGAGCAGCAGCGAGAGCGCCGTGGTGGTGGCGATCGCGGCCCACGGCGTACGCCGGCCGGGCAGTACCTTCGTCAGGAAGCTCGGCAGCAGGCCGTCCCGGGCCATGCCGTAAGCCAGCCGCGACGACATGATGCCGGTGAGCAGAGCGCCATTGGCGACCGCGACCAGGGCGATGGCGCTGAAGAGTTCCGTGGGGACCCCGCCGGCCGCACGGACGACTTCGAGGAGCGGCCCGCTGGACTCGGCCAGCTTCTCTGTCGGCACGGCCGCCGCGGCGGCTGCTCCGACCAGGACGTACACCGCGCCCGCGGTGACCAGCGCGCCGAAGAGCGCCCTGGGATACGTGTGCCGGGGATCGCGGGTCTCCTCGGCCACGTTGACGGACGTCTCGAACCCGACGAACGAGTAGTAGGCGAGTACCGCCCCGCTGAGCACGGCGGCGGCAGGGCCCTTGCTCGTGGTCCCGAGGTCCGTGAGCCGTCCCACGTCTCCGTCGCCGCGGAGCACGATCCAGGCACCGAGCCCGATCACCAGCACCAGTCCGCCGACCTCGACGACCGTCGCGACGGCGTTGGCCCTCGTCGACTCGCTGATGCCCCGAGCGTTCAGCGACGCCAGCGCGGCCAGGAAGACGATCGTGACGAGCACCACCGGGAGCGAGACGAACTCGGACAGGTAGTCGCCGCCGAACCCGCGGGCCAGGGCGCCCACCGACACGACGCCGGCGGCGAGCATGCAGAAACCGGCGAGGAATCCGGCGAAGGGCCCGTAGGCCAACGTGGCGTAGTGGGAGGCCCCGCCCGCGCGCGGATACTTCGTGACCAGTTCCGCGTACGAGGCGGCCGTCAGCAGCGCCAGGCACAGGGCCACGAGGAGCGGGGCCCACACGGCGCCACCGGCATCGGCCGCGACCTGCCCGACCAGGACGTACACGCCCGCGCCGAGAACGTCGCCGAGGATGAAGAAGTACAGCAGCGGGGTGGTCAGAGCCTTCTTGAGCGCCGTGGGAGCTTCCGACGTCCGGGGCGCGGTACGGGGAGTGTGCACGTAGCGCCGGGTACCCGGTGCGGTGAGTTTTCGACATGGCAAATGGAGGGATCGTGGATCGGGTCGCGGCCGTCCCGTACCGCCTCCGGAGCCCGTACGTACCTGCTGGCGGGCGGCGCCGTCTATCTGGTGCTGTGGCTGTACGGCCTGTTCGTCGGTCACGACAGCGGAGCCAACTTCGTACCGCTCAACACCGCTGACGACTGGCTGCACTTCTTCCTCGCCCTCGGCATGATTGCGCTGGGCGCGCTCCTCACCCGCTCCCGCACCACCAGGGGAAGGTGAGCTGCGATGGTCTCCTGGAAGACGCGCGGGGCAATCGCCGCGGGACTCGCCGGAGCGGTCGTCGTCGCGCGCAGGGCGCGGACGAACCGGTCGGCTCCCACCGCCCCCCACAGGTGGCTGGTGGTGACGGTCAACCGTCCGCCGGGTGATGTACAGGCCGACAAACTGCCGTCGCCGCTGCAGGAGTACGGCGACCGGATCGAAACGCGTATCGACGCGGCGCCGGGAGGCCGTGGCACCGAACTGGCCGTGCGTTTCAGGGAACCGCAGCCGGACGCCACACGGTCGGTATTCGCGCGGTCGGCCGGGGCCGATCCGCGCCAGGAGCTGCGGCGTGCCCTGCGTGACGCCAAATCCCTGCTGGAGGCCGGAGAGGTCATGCGCCCCGACGAACCCACCACGCGTTCCACGCCCGGCGGGAAGCTCGTCGGCCTGCTCAGCCGGCGGGCGGGCGGGGAGGGAGTGCTGTGAAGGCGCTGTGCTGGGAGGGCGTGAACAAACTCGCCGTCGAAGAGGTGTCGGATCCGGTCCTGCACAACGACCAGGACGTGATCGTACGGCTGATCGCGGGTACCACGTGCGGCTCCGACCTGCACCTCATCGGCGGCTACATCCCCTTCATGCGGTCCGGTGACGTCATCGGGCACGAGTTCATCGGGGAGGTCGTCGAGGTCGGTGCGGGGGTCCGCCGGCACGCCGTGGGCGACCGGGTGGTCGTCTGCTCGTTCGTCGGCTGCGGCCGGTGCTGGTACTGCGCCAACGACCTGTGGTCGCTGTGCGACAACACCAACACCAACCCCGGCATCGGACAGGCCCTCTTCGGAGCCGACACCGGCGGGATCTTCGGCTACTCGCACGCCATGGGCGGACTGCGCGGCAGCCACGCCGAGTACGTCCGTGTGCCCTTCGCCGACCACGGCGCCTTTCCCGTGCCGGACGGCATCGACGACATCAGCGCCCTGTTCGTGTCGGACTCGGTGCCCACTGGATGGATGGGCGCCGACCTGGGGGCGTGAAACCGGGTGACGTGGTCGCGGTGTGGGGCTGCGGGGCCGTCGGCCAGATGGCGGCGCGCGCCGCGATGCTGAAGGGTGCCGAACGGGTCATCTCCATCGACCGCGTTCCGGAGCGCCTGGCGATGACCGAGCGGCACATCGGCAGTGAGGTGATCGACTACACGGCGACCGACGTCGGCGCGGAGCTCCGGGAACGCACCGGTGGCCGGGGCCCGGACGTGTGTATCGAAGCGGTCGGCATGGAGGCGCACAGTGACAGTCCGGTCCACCTCTACGACCAGGTGAAACAGCAGCTGCGCCTGCAGACGGACCGCCCCACCGCCGTCCGGCAGGCCGTCCACGCCTGCCGTAAGGCCGGCACGGTCTTCATCCTCGGCGTCTTCGCCGGAGCCGTGGACAAGTTTCCGCTGGGTGCGGTGATCAACAAGGGTCTGACCGTGCGCGGTGCTCAGATGCACGGCCAGCGGTACATCCCGATGCTGCTGGACCGGATGGCGGCGGGAGAGCTGAGCACGGCTCACCTGGCGACCCACACCGTCACACTGGACGAGGCACCGAGGGCGTACGACCTGTTCAAGCAGAAGACCGACGGCTGCGTGCGCGCCGTCATCCGGCCGGGCGGCTGACCCCGGACACTCCCAGCTACCCAGCCAGGGTCTTCGGCTCGCGGCGCACTCGGCGGGCCCGTGCACGGCCGGTGGAGGTGTACCAGCCGACCCCCAGGACCACGGCCAGCGCCGCTTCGGCCAAGTCGCCGCCGTAGTACATCCATCGCGCCCCTTGGTGCAGGTCGGCCGCGGCTACCCGGATACCGGGCGGGGGCGCCGCGTACAGCGTCTTGGACAGTACGCCGTGCGCGGCGCCGACGGCCAGCAGAGTGCCCCCGCGCACGGCAAGGCCCCAGCGCCGGCGCACCGGATCCAGCGGGCACACGGCGAACGTGAACAGCAGCCCGGCGGCCAGCACATGCGCGTGGACCAGGCTGTGCGTTAGGGGATGGTGCCATGTGACCGCGAAGAGTTCCGTGCGGTAGAGCAGCCATATGCCTCCCACATTCAGCAGCCCCGCCAGGGGAGGGAAGAGCAGCAGGCTGATCGGACGGGAGCGGGCGAGGGAGAGCAGGCCCCGGCGTGCGGGGCCGGGTGCGAGGGAGCGCAGCACGAGGGTGAGCGGGTGGGCGAGCACGAGGAGCAGTGGTGCCAGCATGCCGAGGACGACATGCCGGACCATGTGCGCGGTGAACGGTTCCGCGGGCAGCCCTCCCGCCGTCGCCCAGGCCGTGGCGACACCACCGGCCGCGAATGTCCCGTCCCGCCATCCGGGCCAGACATCCCCGCGGCGCCGCAGACGGCTCGCCGCCATCAGATAGACGGCGACCAGCACCGACAGGGCCACCAACTCGGCTGCGACAATGGCGGGTCGGCCGTGCGCGAGCGTCACGGCAGCGGTCCGGCCCCGGAGGCGCGGACCGCGCGCAGCGCGAGAACCGCTCCGGTCAGCAGCAGAATGACGGCGGAGATGTTCCATGCCCAGTCGTACGGGGTGACATCCACGCCGTAGCGGATCTGGTGCAGGCGCAGCAGCTTGTGATCCACGATGCCGTCGAACAGCTGAAAGGTCCCCAGGCCCAGGAAGAAACCTGCCCGTGCGTGTGCGGGCGCCAGGGCGTGACGACGGCGCAGGTCGGCGTAGAGGAAGAAGCCGGCGACGAGGAGCAGGAGTTCGGCGGTGTGCAGCAGACCGTCGGACAGCAGGCCGACGGCGGTGGTCGAACGATCGTAGAAGTGGTGCCAGTGCAGGATCTGGTGGAAGACGATCTCGTCGACCGCGGCCATCACGGCCACCCCGATCAGTGCGCACACGACCAATGAGGTGCGGGTTTCGATATGCCTGTCCGAGGCGGTGACCGGCCGGTCGGGCGGTGTCATGGGCGTTTGCCTCTCTGCGGTACCGGCATCCGGGCAGGTCGGTGTCGATGAGGGGCGGCCCACGGTACGCGCGGGACGGCCCCGCCGCAGAGCGGCGGAGCCGTCGTGTGGGTACTGCCGTGGGCCCGTGGCAGTACCCACATGACCGATGTGCCTGACGGCAACCGCTCAGCCGGGGCCCATGGCCTTGCGGACGGCATCGCGGGTGCGGTCCATCAGGGCCGCGACCGGTCCGAGCGCCATATTGGCCGCTCCGGACTCCACGCCCGGATGAGGACGGGTGGGCGCCATGGCTTCGGCCGCCTTGACACCCTTGGCGAGCGCGGCGAGTCCCGCGGTGTCGGTGCTGCGGCGGATATGGGTGAACTCGTAGCGTTCCTCGGCGCGTGCGTGTTCCTGGACGTCCTTGCGCAGCTTGAGCAGTTGCGGCATGAACTTCGGGTCGTCGGTGTCGTAGTCGTCGAGTTCGGCCAGGGTTTCCTTGGCCGCCTTCTCCTCGGCGAGCCGGTCTTCGACCACCTGCCTGCCGCCGGCGAGTCCGCGCCGGGCGAAGGGATGGACGACCTCTTCCTCCGCGGTCTCGTGCACGGCCAGCAGGCGCACCAGACGGCGGAACGCGTCCCGGCGCTCCTCACCGGAAGCGGCCTCGACCTCGTCGAAGAGGTTGCGGATGTCGCCGTGCTGGCGCATCAGCAGAGCGACGACGTCAGTGTCCTCGCCGCGGTCGTCACCGGCGGGGGGTGTGTGAAGAGTGGACATGCCGGCCTCACTTCTCCCGCTGGGAGGGGTCGGGATGCTCGCCCTCGGTCTGCACGCGGTACTCCCGCCCGAACATCTCGTCGTGCTCGACCATCACCCGATCGCTCGGAGGCGCCTCGCCGCCGTGGATCGCCTCCTGCATCCTCTCGAACCGCTCGTGCGCCTCACGCACATAACCTGCGCCCAGCGTGGTCAGGTCCATCTGTGTGTCCAGCAGCTCGCGCAGATAGGCCTTGTTCGGCTCGAAGGTCAGGACGTTGGGCAGCTGCGGTGCCAGCACCGACTCGGGGTCGCGTCCGTCGTGGCGGCGCATCAGGTCACAGGCGATGTGCAGGTGCTCCAGCTCCATGTTCAGGTGCAGCTCCCAGATCGCCTTCACCCTGGGATCGCTCTCCTGCTCCATGAAGGAGTAGTACAGGTAACACTCGTTGTACTCATGGTTGACCAGCTGCTCCCACCACGTCTCGCCCGGGTCGACCAGGGACTCGTAGTGGGTTACGTGCTCCTCCTCGATGAGCCCGATCTCCTGGTAGAGCTGGCGGGCGATCGGCTCCATGTAGGTGGGGCCGGTGTTCATGTAGAAGTTCATCGTCTGCTGCTCCGCCGACATGATCGTCAGGGCGTGCAGCTTCGACAGCGGATTCGTCTCGTCCTTCGCGTACGGATCGCGGACGTTGTCCACCGGGTCGCGGTGATGGAAACGGGTGGGCCTGCCCGGCATGACCTCGGTCAGTCCGTCGACGATCGAGTCCGCCTTGCGGTGCTCGATCATCTCGTACAGGTTCGCGTACCGGTAGAGGTGATCGAAGTCCTCCAGCACACCGAACTGGTACGCCTGCTTCAGGTACGGGTCCGGCTCCATGCGGGCGACCCAGGCGGTGAGGTCCACGGCCACCTGCTCGTAGGCGATCGTCGTCTCCAGCACCGACGACACGCCGGGTAGCAGCCAGTTCACCACTTTCTGCTGCTGGGCCTCGACGTAGCGCGTCTGGGCCAGTTGGCGTTTCACCTCGGGATCGGGGGTGTGGCGAGCCATCTGGTGGCTGAACATGATCGCCTCGACCTCGATGCCGTTCATCGTGATGATGCGGCAGCGGGTGTAGGGATCGCAGTGGTCGGGATCGATGGGAGCGACGTTCAGCTCGCGCCAGTTCCTGAGCTGACGGTCCAGTGGTAAGCCGCGTTGTTCCAGGGGGTTGAAGGTCACCTGTGCCTCCGGGGCAGTCGACGGTGAGATACGCAGTCCCCCAGGCCGGGGGGGATCAGTCGCCGAGACACCGAAAGAATTGAGTAATGGCCATTTAACGACCGTCCGGGATTCGTCCGGGGCGGCCCTTTTCGCGGCGGTCGGCCTGCGAGCCCCGGTAGGCGGCGCGCCGGATCGCGGCCAGGGCGCTGCCCGGGCGGAAGCCGCGCCCACTGTGCGTGTAGATGTCGGAGTCCAGGCTCTCCGTCGGCGGTACGGGCAGCGGAGCGCCCACGGTCAGCACGGCGAAAGCGCGCCACGCCCGGCCGGAGGTCTCGGCGCACAGGTCGAAGACGAGAGTTCCGGCGGTGAGCACCTCACGCAGACTCGTCAGGTCGCCACGGACCGGTTCCCGCCGCGTACGACGCGGAAAGGCGGCCAGGAGACTGCTGTGGCCTCCTACCCGGTACGGCAGGAGGCTGGAGTACGGGCCGCTCAGCACGTCCGTGCGGGGCTGGGGCAGATGCCGGCCGACCCGGCCGCGCCCACTGCTGGTGAGGAGCAGGTCAAAGGGACGGCCGGGGCCCGCGGCCCCCTCCACGCGCAGAGCGAGCCCCAGTCCGTCGGGCAGCCGGCCGGGCAGACCGGCCGCTCGGGAGAGGCGGACCGTGGTCTCGTACCGGCCGGGCTCGTCCAGCCACGGCACGCCCCAGAGTCCTCCTCCGTCGTCCACGACCTCCAGCTCGGCCGCGCAGGTCAGCCCGTACGGATGCAGTGCCGGCCCCCGGCGCAACTGGGCGAGCTGACGGAATCCGGCCCGGATCGTGCCGAGAAGCCAAGGGGCCGACGGTCTCCGCCCTCGCCGACCGGTGACCGTCGAGCCGGCGGACGGTGCTTCGACGACCCTCACGGACCGGACCAGCCGCTCTCCCACGCCTCGGTCTCCTCCTCGTCCTGCGGCTCCTCGCCCTCCGCCTGTGAAGGTGTCGTCCGCGGTACGTCAGGATGTTCGGGGGTCTGCGCCGTGTCGTCCGGCGAGCTCTTCTGCTGCTGTTCTCCCTCGGCCTGGGACGGGGTCTGCTCACTCATGGACGGCCTTCCTCTCGATCCGTGGAGAGCGGCGAGTACCCAGGCCGGTCGCGCTCACTCCGGAGAACGGCCGGTCGTCACTCCGCACTCACCGGCGACCCCGGGCCCGAGACGCCTTCGTCCAGCACGGGCGGAGCTGTCCCGGTTCCGCCGTGCCATGCACACAGCAGGACGGTGGCGTCGTCGATGAGGCGTCCGTCGTGGTGCTTCAGCACGGCGCCGATGAGCCTGCGCAGCGTTTCGGGCGCGGCCAGGCCGTCAGCCTGGTGCCGGATCACGAAGTCGACGAAGCGCTCGCGGCCGAACTCGTTCCCCCTGGCGTCCTGGGCCTCCACGATGCCGTCGGTGTAGAGCAGCAACTGGTCACCGGGCTCCAGCTGTTCACGGCACAAGGTCACAGGAAGGCCCAGGTCCGTTCCCAGCGGATGGGTCGGCGCGCAGCCGAGGTGGGTGGTCCAGCGCCTGCCGCGGATCAGGACGGGGAGATGGTGGCCGCAGTTGATCCAGGTCAGTATCCCTGTCTCCAGGTCCAGGTCGGCCAGTACCGCGGTCGTGTAGCGGGAACGCGCGAACTGCTCGATCAGGGTGGCCTCGATGGCGTCGCGGACCGCGGCGAGGCCCTTGCCCCGGCGCCGCTGGCTGCGGCACGTGGCCATGGCGAGGTTGGCCGTCAGCCCGGCCGAGGTGTCATGGCCCATGGCGTCGAAGACCGCCAGGTGGGCCGTGTCGCCGGCCAGGGCGTAGTCGAAGGCGTCGCCCGCGGTGACGTAGGCCGGTTCCATCGCCGCGGCGATGGTGACCCGCTTGTTGGCGAACGTCCGCGGTGGCATCAGCCTCCACTGCATCTCCGCGGACACCGACATCGGGCGTACGCGGGTGAGGCGGGCGTAGGAGTCGCTGTGGTGGCGTTTGGAGATCAGGAACAGACCCACCAGCGACGCCAGATCCTCCATCGCCGCCTGCGTCGTCCCGTCCGGTTCGCCGTCTGTCTCCACCCGCAGGGCGCCCAGGCGTTCGGTGCCGTCCAGGACGGGCAGCCAGTGCTGCACGCGCCCGTTCACGGGCGCGGAATGCGCGTGCCCGCTGCGGAAGGTCCGGCCCGCCAGTGTGGCGTCGACCCGCAACTCCTGTCCGCCCGCTCCGGCGTCCGGGCCGCGACCGGTCGCTTCCCGCAGCATCAGCTCCTGGATGTCGGCCACGTAGATACGCGCCTCGTGCAACCCGGCCGCATGCGCGTGCTGTGCCACCAGGTCCGGCATCTCCTCGAAAGCGGACAAGTGACTGGCCCGTAACAGAGCGTGGAGCATACGGGCACGGTCCTCATACGAAGTCATGCCGATCACCTGTCGAACAGGGACGGCTCGCTTCCGCCAGACCAGTCCCGCCATCCAGGAGATATACGGATGAGTACTCGGCAGACGACAACGAGAAGTCCGAACCAATATCGAAACCAGCGTACGACTCGGTCGTTCGAGCATGTGCGCGCTGGGCCGTTCCGGACAGGGCAGGCCTCAGGGGTGGAGCAAGCCGGAGGGGGCGATCCGAGCCGGTGTCGTGACGGTCGAGCTCGTCGGCGCGGTTTCGGGTCGGCGGCCACCGGCCCGAAACCGCGCTCGCTCAGGAACTCGTCCGGGACGGTGCTCCGGGCAAGGGCAGGTGGGGTTCGCATCGGTCGGTCACCCGTTCAGCACCGCCAGCTCCGCGTTGGCGCGCTCGGTGACGACGGCCAGGACGCGGCCGGCGGCGGCCAGGTCCTCCGTAGGTATCCCGCCCCAGATGCGGGCGGAGAAGGGGGCGGTCTCCGCACCCACGGCGGCGATCAGCTCGCGCCCGGCGTCGGTGGGGCGGAGGTGAACCCCGTCGTCGACGAGCAGATTCCTGGCCAGCAGTTCGTCGAGCGTGGCGCGGATGTCGGCCGGATCCGCCTTGAGCGACTCATGGACGCGGGCGAGGAGATCATCCGGTGTCTGCGGGGCATCGGAGGTGACGGCGGCGCGCAGGGCGATCTGCTGCTGGAACGTGGCGCCGTGCCGGGTCAGGACGTGCTCAAGGACGCCGCGTGCGGCGTAGTGGGCCAGGGCGAGGTCGCGGGCGTTGGCGACGGGTGCGCCGGCGGTGGATGGGGTGGTCGTGGATGCGGTGGTCATCTTGTTGTCGTCCCCCTGATTTCTCTCGTCGATTACTTGCGTCAAGCACTCTCGTCGTTCGGTACGGGTGGAGCGAGAGGTGCGTCGAGCAGGGTCGTCAGCTCGGCGGTGAACGCACGCGTCCGCGGGGCGTCGAGGCCGCCGAGGGGTTCCAGCAACTGCTGGAGCAGCTCCTGGACCACCGCGACGGCCTGCCGCGTGACGGCATCGCCCTGCTCGGTGAGCGCCAGCTGTACGGCGCGCGGGTCGCGGGGATCGCGGGTGCGCTCGATCAGACCGGCCGACTCCAGTGCGCGCGCCAGCTTCGAGACGTACAGAGCCTCCAGGCCGGTGTGGTCGGCGAGGCGGCGCTGACTGGGCCGCTCACCGGTGCGCTGCATGCCGTGCAGTGACGCGACCAGCGAGTACTGCGCGTGGGTGAGACCCAGTGGAGCCACCGCGCGATCGACGGCGACGCGCCACTTGTTGGCGAGCCGCCACACCAGAAAGCCGGGCGTGGGGCCCGGTGAACCCTTGCTCATACTGAATACAGTACATAGACATAATGTCCATGGCTACTATCTCTGAGCCACATCCCGTCCGTCGCACTGCTGTGGTGTACAGAGGGATGACCGGAGCAGGCTCGCACGGCCGCTCCGGGGCGTACCACGCTCATGAGCGTGTGGACGCAGGTGTCCGCCTCGCCCGGCTCGTCCCGCATCCTGGCTGTAGCGGATTCGGATTCAGGCGCCCGTGGCGGTCTCGTGCTCGGCGAGGGTCATGGGCTCGGCGGCGCACTTGGCGTGCGAGACGGTGCTGTCTCCTTGCGGAGCGCGAACGGTGGCAGCGACGTGCTGCAGGTGGTCACGTTCGCGAGTTGCGCCAAGCGCGAGCCGGTGCGCTGGGCGTGCGTGCGTGCGCGCCGGCCGCGTGCGGCCGGCTCCGGCACATGGTGGTGGTCACATCGACTGACGGCCGGCCGCGTCCCCGCCCGGGTCGTCGGCGAGGACGACCGAGGCCCGGATGCGCTTGCCGACCGGTTCACGATGGACCTCGAAGCTCCGGCACACCGCCATGACGATCTCCAGACCGTGCTGTCCGACCCGAGCGGGGTCCGGCGCCAGGATCTGCGGCAACGTGGTGCCGCTGTCCCACACCGTCACGGCGACGGTCTCCCCGTCGGCCTCCAGGGTCATCACGCAGGGACCCGGAGCGTGTTTGCGGGCGTTGGTCACCAGCTCGGACACCACCAGCTGGACCATTCCGATCGCCCGCGACGACACCGGAATTCCCTGCTCGGCCTGCAAGGACTCCAAAAATCCGCGGGCCGCGTCACGGGCATCAGCGATCCCCGCGGTGCCCTCCACCACAGCCGTGACCGCTGCGGACGTGTCCGTCGGTCGCTGCCGGCCTTTTTCCTGCCCAGCCAGATTCATACGTTCCGCCTCACTGCCGAAGCGCTCTTACCAGATGTCGCTTACCCAGAAAACACCACCTCACCGGCCAGACACGGACCGATTACAGCCGGGGCGCCGGCGCCCGTACGGCGGCCCAGAGGGCGGACCGGCGCGCGCCGCGCGCCCCTGATCGCCCTCGCGGCGGCCGGTGCCGAACACTGACCGCCGACGCGTCGTACGGGTTCGCCGCACGGCCCTCGCGTCGAGTTCAGGCCAGCGCCTTGGACGCCGCGAGGAAGGTGGCCACCAGTTCTCGCGCCCAGTCGCCGGAGGCCGGCTGAGCACTGAAGATGGCGCGGTAGTACAGCGGTCCGAGCAGGAGGTCGGCGGCGTTCTCCACCTCGGGGGTACGGCCGCCGCGGGAGCGTTCGCGCTCGATCATGGCGCTCAGCTGCTCGTGGCGCTCCCCGATGCAGGCGCAGCCGCCTTCCGGCCCGGAGCCGATGGTGGCGCGCATGAGGGCGAGGGTGTCGGGGTCCGCGAGGTCGGTGGCCACGTCCCCCAGCCAGCGCTCCAGGTCACCGGTGAGAGTCCCGGTGTCGGGCACGACGACGTCACCGCTGAACCGGCTGGTGGCCACGTCGCCCAGGAGCTGAGCGGCTGAGCCCCAGCGCCGGTACACCGTGGTCGGGTGCACGCCCGCGCGGGCGGCGATGGCGGGAATCGTCAGGGCTTCCACGGGCTCCTCCGCGAGGAGCTGCGCGACGGCGTGGTGTACGGCCGCGCGGACCTTCGCCGAGCGACCACCGGGGCGTACCTGAGCTTGAGCGTCAACCATGGGGAAATTATCGCACTGATCGTTGCGTTAGTGGTAGCGTCCTTAACGCATCGATCACTGCGTTTGGAGAGAGTCGTGTCCGTCTCCGCCCTGCCCGACAACCAGATACCGCCCCCGCCCGATACCGCCCCGCGCCGTCGAAGCCGCCGCGAGCTCAACCGCCCGACCGCCTTCGCCGCCATCGCCGTCGTCTTCGTGCTCTTCATGGCCGCGTCCAGCGCGCCGTCCCCCCTCTACGTCGTCTACCAGCAGCGCTGGGACTTCTCCGCGACCACCCTCACCACGGTGTTCGCCGTCTACGTGCTGGGAATGATCGCGGCGCTGCTGGTGCTCGGCTCCCTGTCCGACCATCTCGGCCGCCGGCCGGTACTGCTTTCCGCGATCGCGCTGGAAGCCGCGTCGATGGCGCTCTTCCTCGTCGCGGACAGCGTGTCGATGCTGCTGACCGCGCGACTGGTCCAGGGCGTCGCCACCGGGGCCGCCATGACGGCTCTCGGTGCGGCTCTGGCCGACCTGAACCCCACCCACGCGCCGCACCGCGCCGGCGTCGTCACCGGCGCCGCACCCACCTTCGGGCTGGGCCTCGGCGCTCTGGGATGCGGCTTCCTCGTCGAGTACGGGCCACACCCCACCCGGCTCGTGTACGTGCTGCTGCTGGCGGGCCTCGTCCTGGCCGCGGCCGTGGTCACCGCTCTGCCCGAGACCTCGCTGCGGCGGCCCGGCGCCGCCCGCTCGCTCCAGCCCCGCCTCAAGGTGGCACCCCACCTGCGGGCGGACCTGCTGCGCCTGGTGCCGATCCTCGTCGCGAGCTGGGCGCTGGGCGGCCTGTACCTCTCGCTCGGACCGTCGGTCGCCGTGGGCCTCTTCGGCCTCTCCAGTCATGTCGTCGGCGGTCTGGTGGTCACCCTGCTGACCGTCCCGGCCTGCCTGACCGCGATAGCGCTGCGCGGCTGGCCCGTCGCCCGCACCCTCGCTCTCGGCGCCGCCCTCCTGCTCACCGGCACGGTCGTCGCCCTGACCGGGGTCGAGGAGGACTCGCTGCTCACCGCGGCACTCGGCACGGTGGTCGCCGGGGTCGGTTTCGGCGCCTCCTCGCTCGCCAGTTTCGGCACGCTTGCCCGTATGGCCGCGCCCTCCGAACGCGGCGAACTGTTCTCCGTGGCCTTCGTGATCTCCTACCTGTCCTTCAGCGTGCCCGCGGTCGTCGCCGGGATCGCCGCCACCCATACGGGGCTCCACGAGACGTCCGTCGCCTACGCCGCCACGGTCGCCTTCCTCGCCGGCCTCGCACTGCTCGCCCAGTGGCTCCGCTCCCGTCGCACCCCGGAGCGCGTCACCTGCCCGCAGACCTGATCCCTTGGGAGGGGTGGGTACGAGCGGGACGCCGCACCCCCGGCGCCCGCCCCGCCCAGCCACCGCGCCCAGCCACCGCCCACCGCCCGACACGGGCCGCCCGCCGCGTACCTCGGAGCGCTCGCCGGGCAGGCCACGGCCGACCGCTCACCAGCCGCCCACCGGTCGATGTCCGGTCCGCGACCGCTCGCGTGCGACCACGATCCGATGTACCGCCACCGGTCCGTGTCGGAAGTCTTGACAACGATGTCAGACGCATGATCTAGTCCGCTTCCAGCCAGCCGGATGCCGTTGATTGCGCTGCGAGGGGGGCTCGACGCGATGACCTGCACACCGCTTCCTTCCCCGTGCCGAATCCCCGCGCCAGAGGCACACACATACACGAGCGCCGGCCCCTTCGGGCCGGCGCTTCTTTCCGTGCGCAGCACCTGAAGAGTGAGGAACAGGAGACCGCTTCCATGCACAGACCCCTCCACCGATTGCGTAACCGCGCATCGACAGTCCTCGCCGCACTGCTCGTTGCCGGGGGCGCCCTGGCCCCGGCGCCTGCCGTCGCCCAGTCACCAGCGGCCGCCGCTCAACCGATCTCCCTGGTCAACCCGTTCATCGGCACGCAGAACTTCGGCAACACCTTCCCCGGCGCGAGCGCTCCGTTCGGCATGGTCCAGGTCAGCCCGGACACCGGCGGCCAGGGCGGCTACGACTACCAGCAGGACAAGATCCACGGGTTCAGCCAGACCCACCTCTCCGGTGTCGGCTGCTCCGTCATGGGTGAGCTGCCGATCATGCCGACGACCGGAGCGGTCGACAGCGTCGACCCGAACTCCTACCGGTCGACGTTCTCGCACGACGACGAGGACGCCGAACCCGGTTACTACCGCGTCGGGTTGAAGTCGTACGACATCGACGCCGAGCTGACCGCCACCTCCCGCACGGGATGGCAGCGCTACACCTTCCCGTCGACCGACCGCGCCAACGTCCTGTTCAACACGGGCAGGGCCAACCAGAAGGTCTACAGCTCCGAAGTGCATGTCGTCGGCGACCGGACCGTCGAGGGCCGTGTCGAGGCGGGCAACTTCTGCGCGGGCAAGGACAAGCACACCGTCTACTTCACCGCGACCTTCGACAGGCCGTTCGCCTCGCACGGCGCCTGGCGCGGGACCACTCCCACGCCCGGTGAACGGGACGCCGCCGGTGAGGGCGAGAACGGCGCCTGGGTGACCTTCGACGCCGACGCCGATCGTGACGTCGTCGTCAAGGTGGGGCTCTCCTACACGGGCATCGAAGGCGCGCGCACGAACCTGACCGCGGAGACGCAGGACTCGTACGACTTCGACGCCACGCGTGCGGCGCTGCACGCGACCTGGGAGCGGCAGCTCGACGCCGTCAAGATCGGCGGCGGGTCGGCCGAGCGGCAACGCGCGTTCTACACCGCCCTCTATCACGCGCAGCTGCACCCCAACCTCGCGGGAGACGTCGACGGCCGATACGCGGGCTTCGACGGGAAGAACCATCTGGCGTCGGGGTTCACGCCCTACCAGAACCTGTCACTGTGGGACACCCACCGGCCGCAGAACCAACTGCTCCAGATGCTGCAGCCGAAGGTCGCCCGTGATGTCGCGCTGTCGGTCGTCGCGATCGGGCGGGACGGCGGCTGGCTGCCGCGCTGGTCGCTCGCCAACAGCGAGACCAACATCATGACCGGCGACCCGGTGACCCCCTTCCTGGTCGAGGCGTGGTCCAAGGGCCTGCTGGCGGGCCACGAGAAGGAGGCGTACGCGCTTCTGAGGAAGAACGCGGTCAGTACGCCACCGGCCGACTCCCCCTACAACGGCCGTGCGGGAGTGGACGCGTACCAGAAGCGTGGCTACCTACCCAGCGGGCTGGAGCCGGGGAAGGACTGCGCGGACAAGGGCGGTGACAACGACTGCCGCCATCCCGCCTCGGCGACCATGGAGTACGCGGCTGCGGACGCGTCGCTGGCGCTGATGGCCAAGGGGCTGGGACACCGTGCGGACGCCCGGATGTTCGCGGCGCGCGGCCAGTGGTACCGGAACCTGTGGGACTCCTCCATCCAGCAGTTCCGGCCGCGTACGACCGACGGCACCTGGCTGACGCCCTACGACCCCGTCGAGGCGGGCCACCAGTTCCATGAGGGCGGCGCCTACCAGTACCAGTGGCTGGCGCCCCAGGACCCGGCCGGGCTCGTCTCCCTGATGGGCGGCAAGCGCGAGACCGAGAAGCGGCTCGACTCCTTCTTCGCCTACGACAAACTCCTCGCGGACCCCGCCAAGACCGCTCGCGAGGACTGGATCTCGGCACCGTACGACTACTACGGGAAGCCGACCTACAACCCGAACAACGAGCCGGACCTGCACGCCCCGTACATGTATCTGTGGGCAGGCGCACCCGCCAAGACCGCCACCGTGGTCCGCGCCGCGATGACGCTCTTCACCGACGGGCCCGACGGCATGACCGGCAATGACGACCTGGGCACCATGTCGGCCTGGTACGTCTTCTCCTCGCTGGGCCTGTACCCGACGACGAACGGCGGTGACTTCCTCGCCGTCTCCAGCCCGCAGTTCCCCTCCGCGGAGATTCGCATCGGCGCCTACGGGAACGAGCAGGGCGGCACCCTGACCGTCAAGGCACCGGGTACGAGCGACACCCAACGCTATGTGCAGCAGGCGAAGTTCGGCGGGAAGAACCTGCGCGCCACCTGGCTGGACTGGGACGCGGTCGCCAAGGGCGGAAACCTCGCCTTCGAGATGACCGGCAAGCCGTCAGCATGGGGCACGGGCAAGGGCGCCGAGCCACCGTCCGTGAACCGCGCGGCAGCCGATTCCCGCCGGAACCTCGACGCGTCGCTCCGTACCGTCTCCGACGTCCTGCCGACGTCCGACAGCGCGCAGAACGTCCGCCTGAAGCTGGACGTGCTGGGCCAGTCCCCCGGCACACTGCGGGTGGCCGTCGGCGCGAAGGCTCCCGGCGACTGGACCGCGAAGGCCTCGGAGCCCTTCTCCCTCACGTCCCACCGCCTTCCGGTCCAGCGGACCGCGACAGTGGACGTGAGCGTGCCGGCCGGGACCGCTCCGGGTTCGTACACCGTGCGGATCACGGCGGCGGCGAAGGGCGTGAAGAGCGTGGAACGGGTCGCGACCATCGAGGTACGCGCCGCGGCCCGCTGCGCGCCGGACATCGACGATCAGTGCGCCGTGGACCTCGGCAAGGAGGCGAACCACGACGGAACCGCGACCGTCGCGGCGTCCGACCAGGGCGACTTCGACGGGGGCGGATGGAGCTTCGACGGTGACCTGCTGCCCGCGGCGGGTCCGGTCGGCTGGGGCGGCGTGACCTACGACGCTCCCGATCCGTCCGGCACGGCCGAGAACTTCGTCGAGGCCCGCGGTCAGTCCATGCTGCTCCCGGCCGGGTCGTACGGCGCGCTGCGCGTGGTCGCCGTGGCCCACCACGGCCCGGTGACGACCGCGCTGACCGTCCGCTACACCGACGGAACCACCGCCGAAGTGCCCGTCCCCGTGGGTGACTGGGCGGGATCGACGCCACAGGGCAGCTCCGTGGTGCTGGAGATGCCGCACCGGATCAAGCGCGGGCAGGGTGTGGACGGTCCGCCGGTGCGTCTGTTCGGTGCCTCGGCGGACCTCGACGCGTCGAAGACGGTGCGTTCCATCGGCCTGCAGAACGATCCTCGGGTGCAGGTCTACGCGCTCACTCTCAAGTAGGACAGGCAGGACTCCGTACGTTCGCCGGCCCACGCCTCTCGACCGGGAGGCGTGGGCCGGTGGTTTCGCTGCCCTTCATGGAGCCCGCCGCCGCATGAGTACCTCCGCTCGTCCTTCTTCACATACCCGGACACGCACACGACTCCCGTGTGGACGCTGTAGAACCCGTTCCCGATGTAGACACCGTGCTCCTTGCCGCAGCCGAGACGCTTCAGCGCCGCCGCGATCCGCTGCTCGCCGAAGACGCCGTACGCGCCGGAACCACCCTCCTCCCGGACCTTCTCCAGTTCCCTCCGGATGAGCCCGGCCGAGACTTCTCCTTGGGCGCGCTTGCCTTCGGACAGAGCGAGGTGCACGGCGCCTACGCCGAGCCGCAGCCCGGAACTGGGCCCTGTGTCGAGAACCGAGGAGGCCACTGACCGCCCCCTCGTCCAGAACGCGGAGTACCGGAAACGCCCGACGCCGACTCGCTCGGAGCGATGGCGGGCCGGCTCGTGGGCAGTCCGTTGCGGGCCCCGTGTTGAGGAAGGAGCGGCGGGCGATGGGCTCGCGCGTTCCCGTTCGTCAAGCAACAGCCGCCCCGGAAGATGTTTTTCCGCCAAAGGCAAGTCGTGGTCCACCCGCGGCAGATGGTTCTTGCGCCGTTCCGAGGCGCGATGAAACATGGGTGACCGGGCTGCGGCGGAACGTTGGAATCGGGCGGACGGGCACACCTCACTCCCTTCGTCGGACACATGCGTGCGCGCCCCGAAGCGGCCGGATGGTGCCGGCGATCTGTCTGGAGGTTCTCGTGTCCGAGTCTGCCGCCCGAGTGTTCGCCCGCCTCAGTACCGACGAGCCCCTCGTGAGAACACGGACGCTGATGGGCAAGGCCGTGGTGCTCGGCGGGAGTCTCGCCGGGCTGCTGGCGGCACGGGTGCTCTCCGACCACGCCGAGAGCGTGGTGATCATCGAGCGGGACTCCCTGCCCCCGGCCGCCGCCGCACGGCCGGGCACCCCGCACGACGGGCAGTTGCACACCCTGATGCACGGCGGCCGGATGCAACTCCAGCGACTGTTCCCGGGCTTCGAGGAAGAGGCCAGGGCGGGCGGCGCGATCGTGTCGTCGCCGTACACCATCCGGGCCTACGCGGACGGCGTCCCGAAGGTCAGCGACGGCGCGATGGGGCTGATTTCGAGCAGCAGGCCGTTCCTGGAGGCGCTGGTACGCCGCCGCACCCTGGCCCTGCCGAACGTAAAGGTGCTCACCTGCCGTGCCACGGGCCTGGAGTTCCGCGGTGCTGCCGTCAGTGGAGTGCGGTGCGGCCCGGTCACCCGCCCCGATGCCGGGGCCGGCGGCGGAGGCGGAGGCGGAGAGTGGGTCGAGGACGCCGACTTCGTCGTCGACGCGATGGGGCGGGCGAGCAAACTGGGCGACTGGCTGGAGAAGGCGGGCTGGGAACGGCCCACGATGCGCAGGATGGCCATCGACATCGATTACGCCACCGGCTACTTCCGGCGCACCACGGGCGACCCCGAACTGGCCGCGGCCATCGCCTACCGCACCCCCACCGCGGTCCCTCCCCGGGTGGCGAGCGGCGCGATCACCGCCATCGAGGACGACCGCTGGCTGATCACCCTGGCCAACTACGGGAAACAACCCCCGATCCGGGACGTGGACGAGTTCCGGAAGCTGTGCGGCGAGC
This sequence comes from Streptomyces sp. NPDC087844, assembly GCF_044742785.1. Classification (NCBI taxonomy): domain Bacteria; kingdom Bacillati; phylum Actinomycetota; class Actinomycetes; order Kitasatosporales; family Streptomycetaceae; genus Streptomyces; species Streptomyces sp. NPDC087844. Next base: position 21,692 of record NZ_JBIUVD010000005.1, read on the forward strand.
TGCCGCCCGTGTACCGCGAGGCGGTCGAGGGCGAACAGCTCGGCGACATCCTCACCTACCACCAGGCCGACAGCCGCCGCCGCGACTACCACCTGCTGAAACGGTTCCCGGCGCGGCTGATCAGCGTCGGTGACGCGGTCGCCTCGTTCAACCCGATCTACGGACAGGGCATGTCGTCGGCGGCCCTGCACGCGTCCGCCCTCTCGCACCACCTGCGGTCGGCGCCGGACCTGCGCGGGCCCGCCCGCGCCTTCTTGACCGACCAGCGTGTCGTGGTGGACGCGGCCTGGCAGATATCGACCGCCGCCGACCTGGCCCGCCCCGACGTGCACGGCCCCTACCCGCGCGGCTACCGCCTCACGAAGTGGTTCGCCGAGCAGATCGCCGAGGCTTCCCTCACGGACCGGGAAGTCGCCGTGCGGTTCAACTCCGTGACCTATATGCGCAGCCATCCCCGTTCCCTGGCCGCTCCCGCCACGCTGCTGCGCGCACTGAGGGTGAACCGCTCGGCCAGGACGTCACGGCGCGGGAGGAGTTAGCCGAAGTGTTCGCCTCACTGGCCCGACTCGCCTGCCGCCGCGGCAGACTCGTGCTGTACCTCTCCGGAGTCCTGCTCGTCGTCGCGGGTGCGTTCGGTGGGAGCGTGCTCCAGGAACTGTCCGCCGGAGGGTTCGTCGACGACTCGACGGAGTCGGCGAGAACCGCGAAGGCGATGGACGACCGCTTCGGGGCGGGCGCCCCGGACCTCGTCCTCCTGGTCTCGGACGAGCGAGGTGTGGACTCCCCCGCCGTCGCCGCAGCGGGCGCGCGGCTCACCACCCGGGTGGCCCGTGAAGAAGGGGTCGAACAGGCCGTCTCCTACTGGTCGTTGGGCAGGGCCGAGCCGCTGCGCGGGAAGGACGGGCGCCGAGCCCTGGTGATGGCGCGGATCTCCGGCGACGAGGACCAGGTGCAGGACACCTTCGAACGGCTGGAAGACCGCTACCGGCACACACCCCAAGGGCTGGACGTCCGGGTGGGCGGCAACGCCCTGGCCGACAAGGAGATGTCCGAGACCACGGAGAAGGACCTCATCAAGATCGAGGCGGTGACCTTCCCGGTCCTGCTCGTCGTGATGCTGTTCGTGTTCCGCAGTGTGGTCGCCGCCCTGGTGCCGCTGCTGGTCAGCGGGCTGACGATCCTGTCCGTCCTCCTGGTCATCCGTGTCCTGACCCTGTTCACCGAGGTCTCCGCGCTGGCGAGCAACGTCGCCACCGGACTGGGTCTCGGCCTCGCCATCGACTACAGCCTGATCCTCATCAAGCGCTACCGGGAGGAACGGGACCGAGGTGCCGGGACCGACCAGGCGATCACTCTGATGCTGCGCACGGCGGGCCGTACCGTGCTGTTCTCCTCGGTGACGGTCACCCTGGCACTCGCCGCGCTGCTGGTGTTCCCGTTCTACTACCTGCGCTCGTTCGCGTACGCCGGGATCCCGACCGCCCTGCTCGCCGCCCTCGTCTCGCTCACCTTCCTGCCCGCGCTGCTGAAGGTGCTGGACCACCGCATCGAGAAGGGGCGGCTCCCCGGCCGTCGCTCCGCGAAGGCCGCGGCACAGGGGGGCGACGGACAGGCGGCCGGGGAACGCCCGGCCGAGGAGGGATTCTGGCACCGGCTCGCGATGGGTGTCATGCGGTTCCCGCTGCCGGTCGCCGGCGCCGTCGTCGCGCTCCTGCTGCTGCTCGGCGCACCCTTCCTCGGCCTGCGGCTGAGCCTGCCGGACGAGCGGGTGCTCCCGGCCGACAGCCAGGCCCGGCAGGTCGGTGGCGTCATCCGGGACAACTTCCGGGCGCAGGAGACCCAGGCGCTCAACGTGGTCCTCAGCGGCACGCCGGCACCCGGCGTCCGCGAGGTGGCCCCGTACGCCGAGCGGCTGTCCGGGCTCGACGGGGTGGCGCGGGTGGACAGCGAGGCCGGGACCTTCGCCGGAGGCCGGCTCGTGCAACGGCCGTCGGCCCACTCCGCGCGGTTCGGCGCCCAGGACAGCACCTACCTGTCCGTGGTGCCGCGCGAGCAGTCGATGTCGGAGCAGGGCCGGCAGTTGGTGGAACACCTGCGAAGCCTCCCGGCCCCGTACGCCGTGCAGGTGGGCGGACCCGCGGCGGAACTCACCGACTCCATCGACTCGATGAAGGCCCGACTGCCCGCCGCCCTCGCCGTGATCGCGGTCAGCTCCTTCGTGGCGCTGTTCCTCTTCACCGGCAGTCTGCTGCTCCCCCTCAAGGCGCTGGTCCTCAACTGCCTGAGCCTGAGCGCCACGCTGGGCGTACTGGTGTGGGGGTTCCAGGAAGGCCATCTGCGGGGCGTCGTCGGGGACTTCGTGGTGACGGACTCGATCACCTGGACCGTGCCGCTGCTGCTGTTCTGCCTCGCGTTCGGGCTGTCGATGGACTACGAGGTGTTCCTGCTGTCCCGTATCAAGGAGGAGTACGACAGAACCGGCGACAACACGGCGTCGGTGGCCCGCGGGCTCGAACGTACCGGCTCGATGATCACGGCCGCGGCGGTGCTGATCTCCATCGTGTTCCTGGGCTTCCTCATCTCGGGCATCGTCTATCTCAAGGCGATCGGACTCGGGCTGGCGCTGGCGGTCCTGATGGACGCCACTCTGGTGCGGGGCATCCTGGTGCCCGCGTTCATGCGGTTGTTCGGGAAGGGCAACTGGTGGGCGCCGAAGCCGCTGCGGGCACTGCACGCCAAGGCCGGCCTGCGCGAACACCAGGAGCTGCGCGGCCGTCGGGAGTGACCGGGGAAGGAGACACCCCCCGGACACGCCCGACATACGCCTGCGGACGCCGCTCAGTCAGTCCCGTGCCTGTTCCACCCGCCGCTCGGCTGCCTCTTCCTCCGCCCGCGCCTGCGCCTCCGCCCTCAGCAGGGCGTTGGGTGTGATCTCGATGTAGGCCGCCTCCTCGTAGACCGTGGCGACCGTACGGTCGTAGAGCTTGCGGCCGGTGCCGTAGGCGCCCGCGATGATCCGCGCGGCTGCCGGTTTCTCCTCGGCCGGAAGGATGCGCGCCGTGCACGCGAGGACCGCGCCCTTCGGCTTGCCCCGGATGTTGGACGGCGCGAACAGGACCTGCGGGTTGTTCCGCATGCGCCGCACCTTCCAGGAGTCGCAGCCGGTCCGCAGATAGGCCCGGCCGTCCTTGAGCCCGAACCACATCGCCGACGGTACGGCGTCACCGTCGCGCTTGTAGGTGACGAGCAGGGCGAAGCGGCGCCTCTTGAACTGCCGCAGGTCCTGCGGGCCGTCGGGCGTCTCGGTGACATGCCAGGTCACCGGGTCCCGCCACGAGTCGTACATGCGCAGGACCCGCTCTTCCCACCATTCCTTGCTCAGCAGACGCGGCACGTGTGCCTTCCTTCCTTGTCGGCCCTGTTCAGACGCTGTCGCCCGGGTCTTCGGGGAGCAGCACCACGCGGCCCGGGGCGCCCGCGCCCTCGCGGCCCTCCAGCATGCGGTGGGCGCGGGCGGCCTCGGTCAGCGGAAGCGTGGCCCGGACCCTGCCCTTGAGGCGGCCTCGCGCCAGTTCGCGGTTGATGTCCTCGGCGGCTTCGGCCAGTTCGGCCGCGGACGCGTTGCTGATGACGAAGCCGCGCACGCTGATGTCCCGGGTGTACACGGCGCCGACGGGCAGGACGGCGCGTACCCGGAGCCCGGCCGTGAGCACGACGCGACCGCCGCGTGCGAGCAACGGGACGGTCGTCTCGAAGTCGTGGTGCCCGGAGCAGTCCCACAGCACGTCCACTCCGCCGGGCGCCAGGTCACGGACGGCCTCGGGTGTTTTCGGGTCGTCGCGGTCGAGCACCTGGTCGGCTCCGCGGGCGCGGCACCACTCGGCGTTCTCGGCACGGTCGACGACGACGACCCGCGCACCGGCCGTGGCCGCGAGCCGGACCACGGCACTGCCGACTCCGCCTCCGCCGCCCTGGACGAGGATCGTCTCGCCCTCCCGGAGGCGGGCGGTGCGGAACAGGCCGAGGTGCGCGGTGGCCGCCGTGTGCAGTACGGCCACCGCGCGCTGCGGGTCGACTCCGGCGGGCAGTGGATACAGCCGGTCCACCGGCACGGCGGCGTACTGGGCGAACGAGCCCTGTCTGCCGTCGTGGCCGAGGCTGTTGCACCACACCCGGTCGCCGGCGGCGAAGGGACCGGCGGGCACCGCGACGGTGCCGACCAGGTCCCGTCCGATCACGAAGGGAAAGGGCACGTCGGTCGCGTACGCACCGGAGCGGACGAAGGTGTCGACGTGATTGGCGGCCACCGCGTCGACGCGGACGAGCGCTTCGTCCGGGCCGGGGACGGGCCTGGCCAGCCGGCCCACCCGGATCGTGTCCGCCCCGCCGATGCCCGTGATGTAGGCCGCCGTCATGTCGGCGTTCGCTGCTTCCCTCATGCCAGTACGAAGGCGAGTGCCAGTCCCAGGCAGCCCAGGTCGACCGAGCTGAGCCCGATGAACCGCGCCTTGCGCCACTCTTCCTTTCCGGCGCCGAAGTAGAGCTGCACGGCGTGCAGGACGACGACCGGCACGACCGTCAGTGCGAGCAGCGGGTCGAACCGGGTGATGGTGAACAGCAAGGTCAGCAGGGTGACGCTGGCGACGAAGAGCAGGGACAGGAAGACCTTGAAGCCGCCGAGCGGCAGCAGCACGGCCATGGTGTGCCGGGACACCTCGGAGTCACCCTCTTTGTCGGAGGCGTTGCCGTAGGACACGATCAGCAGGAACCACACCCCCACGAGGGCCGCGGTGAACAGGGCCTCGGCGGTGACATGGCCGGCGACCAGCCAGTACGGCACCAGGCCGATGCAGCCGATCACGTAGAAGATGGTGACTTCGAGGCCGCCCGGCAGATAGCTGAGCTTCAGTCCTGTCGAGTACTGCACCGAGGCGATCTGGCCCACGAGCATCACGAGCACGGCTGCCAGTGGCGCCCTGCCGTCCAGGGTGAACACGGCGATGAGCCCCGCCGCGACGGCGATCACCCACATCACGACTCCGAACCGGACCGCCTCCGCCTCCGTCAGCGCCCCGGTCAGCAGGGGCTTCTTGGCGACGGTGCCGGGTGGCCGGCCCGCGTAGTTACGGGCGTCGCTGCCGTCCCGGAATCCGCCGAGGTCGTCGGCGGCTCCCCCGCTCCACTGGGTGGCGAGCACCATCAGCAGGAGCAGGGCGAGCGCGGGCGCGGTGTCTCTTCCCACGTGGCCGTCCAGGCGCAGCAGGAGCAGGGCGAGGATCCAACCGTAGGCGTGGTGATAGATCCGGACCTTGCCCAGCCGGACGTATCCCATGGCCTTCGAGGCCGTTGAGTTCTTGGTGGCCCCGGACGCGCTGGTGGCGGTCATAGGAACGCTCCCTCAAAGGCGTACGGAACGGCTCTGGACGGCCGGGCTCTGATCGGCCAGCGTCTTCTTCAGCTGCTCCCGCTGGATTTTCCCGGTGACGGTCCGGGGGAAGTCGCTGTCGGGGACGACGACGGGCTCGGCCATCTTCGGCAGCCGGCCTGCCGCGGACGCCCAGGCGCGCTGCCGGAACTCGGTGCCGGGGCGCAGCGAGAGGACGGGCTGGAGGGTTCCGTCCATCTCCAGGACGACCAGTTCCAGGAACTCGGGGAACTTCTCCAGCAGGATGTCCTCGATGCCGATGCCGCTGATGGCGCCGGAGACCTTGTCGACCTGGCGGTCGATGAGGGTGATGCGGCCGGTGCGCGACTTCGTTCCCCAGTCGCCGGTGTCCCACCAGCGGTTGTCGGGGTAGTTCCGGGAGGTCAGGTCCGGCCGGTTGATGTAGCCGGAGAAGACACCGGGGGTGTTGACCACCATCCTGCCAGGGGTGCCGGCCGGTACCGTGCGCCCCGAGTCGTCGACGATACGGACCCGGCAGAACGGGAAGTGCTGGCCGGCGGGGTGCCCGCGCAGCAGCTTGGACCGCTGGATCCGGCGCAGTGCGCGTGTCGCCCTCTGCATGCCCTTCAGATGGCTTCGGATGGCGATGGGGCCGGTCTCGTTCTGTCCGTAGACCTCTACGCAGACGGCGAACCGGTGGGCCGAGCCCGCGAGCAGTGCGCCGACCGTGTCGGGGTGGATGACGTCGAATCCGGCGCCGAAGAAGCGGATCGAGCGGAACGCGCCGCCGGGCGCGAGGTGCTGCCAGGCGCGGAAGGTGTTGGGGTGGGTCTCCAGGTAGACGGGCCGGTGGCGCTTGAGCATCCGGTCCACGTTGTCCGGTGAGTCGTCCTGCAGCAGCAGGAGGGGCGCCCGCCGCATGAGCGCGGCGAGGATGCCGACCACGGTCCGGCCGTGCACCGGGGAGATGACCAGGGCGAGATGTCCGTCCAGGCGGGACAGCCAGTGGATGACCGCCTGCACCCGTGCGTTGAACCGGATGCTGGCGCTGGAGCACTCGGCCAGTTTGGGGGTGCCGGTGGTGCCGGAGGTGTGGACGATGACGTACGGCGCGTCGGAGACCACCTCGCGGCGTCGGGAAATCCGTCGGTGGCCCGGGAGTTCGGCGGCGATGTCACGCCAGTCGACGAGGCGGCCGATGTCCGGGAAGGTCTTCTCGCTGGTCGCGAGACGGTCGTCGGTGGCGATCACGGCGGTGATCCGGGAGACGTTCTCCACCATCGAGGCGGCGACGGGGCCAGGGAGGGTCGGGCTGAGGAGGATGGGCACGGCGTCGAGCGCGGTGATGGCCGCGTAGGCGACGATGATGTCGGTCGGGGACTCCAGCCAGACGACGCACCGCTCCCCCGGGACGACTCCGCGGGAGCGGAGCGCGGTGGCGGCCCGCGCGGCGGCGTCCGCTATCTCGCTCGGGGCGATCCGCTCGTCCTGGGCGGCGACGATGATCGGCTGATGGTCGACGATCCAGGGCTCGGCGTCGCTGGGCAGAGCCAGCAGCTTGTCGAAGATCAAGGGTGGCCTCTTCTCGGGCGGTGGTGGGACGAGCGACGGGTGGCGGCCTCACGACGAGGGCGCGTCCGGTGGCAGGTCGGGGTCACAGGGGTACGACCTCCAGCAGTTCGTAGACCACCGGGCCCTCCGGTTCCTCCACGGTCGTGGTGTCGATCGTCCGCAGACCCTGTCCCTCGGCCGCCGCCAGCTCTTCCAGTTCGGCGCGGCCGGCGCGGCTGCTCAGCGCGATCAACACCCGCCCTCCGGGCGCCACATGACGCCGGGCCTCACGGAAGTACCGTCGGTGCGCCTCGTACCCGGGGTCGACATAGGCCAGCTCGTGGACGTTGATGTCGAGTTCGGGCGGGGCCCACACATTGTTGGAGTGCCAGTAGACGATGTCGAAGGCGGGTGTGTCGCGCAGGCCGTCGAAGAGGTCGCTCTCGACGCTGGTCACCTTGTCCGCGACGCCGAAGCGCTCCGCGTTGAGCGCGGTGTTCCGGACGGCGGCGGGGTTGAGGTCGGTGGCGTGGACGGCGCGGCAGCCGGCGAGCGCGGCGCTGACGGCTATCAGTCCGGTGCCGGATCCGATCTCCAGGAAGGTTCCGCCGACCGGGAACTTCAGCAGGTCGAGATGGACCAGGCTGGACCTGGAGTCGGCCGGGGAGAACACGTCAGGCAGCAGGGTCCAGTGTCGGCCGCGCAGCTCGATGTCCGTCTGCCGGCGTACCTTCGCCCGGCTGGCTTCGCTGCGCATGAGGGGCTGGGTGTAGTCGTACATTCAGCGCTCCGCGGGAGTGGTGGCGTAGTTCTCGATGTCGAAGCGGGCCAGGTCCTTGCGCAGCCTCTTGGTCGACCACGGCCAGGTGACGAAGTTCTTGCCCTTCTCGTCGAGGTAGACGCTGGTGCATCCGCCGTTGTTGTAGACGGTCGAGGCGAGAGCGTGCTGCACCTCGTCGTTGAACGAGCGGAACGGCTCGGGCCGGATCTCCAGGGCGTCGAGACCGCGGTCGCGTGCGGTGCGTATCGCGTCGACGATGTAGTCGAGCTGGGCTTCGGCGAGCGCGAGCAGCGAGTTGTACATCACGATGTTCGGGCCGAGCAGCAGATAGGCGTTGGGAAGGGCCGGCAGGGTGGTCGCCCGGTAGGCCTCGGGGCTGTCGACGGCCCAGGTGTCGGCGAGCGTTCTGCCGTCGCGTCCCCGGATCCGTTCGGCGATCGGCGGGTGGCGCAGCTCGAAACCGGAGCCGAGGACGATGACGTCCGCTTCGGCGCGCTCGCCGTTCGCGGCGACGAGTTCACTGCCCTCGACGGCGACGAGGGCGTGTGGGACGAGCTGGACGTTGGGCCGGGACATGGCGGGCAGATAGGTGTTGGAGAGCAGCAGCCGCTTGCAGCCGATGGTGAAGTCCGGGGTGAGCCGGGCACGCAGCTCCGGGTCGGGCACCTGGCGTTTGAGGACGCGTTTCCCCACAGGGGTGAGCAGCCGTGCGACACTCGCGCGGCGCATGACGAGCGCGAGCGTCTTGAGGACGGCGTCGCAGATCCCGCGGAACACCCGTTGCGTGAACGGTACGTGCCGGAACAGCCGTTGGACGGTCCGCGGGACCCGGAAGTCCAGCCGGGGCATGACCCAGGCGGCAGTGCGCTGGAAGACGTACAGCCTGTGCACCTGCGGCTGTATCTCGGGGACGAGTTGGACGGCCGAGCAGCCGGTGCCGATGACGGCCACGCGCTTGCCGGTCAGGTCCACGTCGTGGTTCCAGCGGGCCGAGTGGAACATGGGGCCGGGAAAGGCGGCCAGCCCTGGCAGGTCCGGGACGATCGGCTCGTGGAGGAGGCCCGAGGCGAAGACGACGTGCTGGGCGGTACGGCGTCCCCGGCTGGTCTCCAGCACCCAGCGCCGGCGCTCCTGGGACCAGGAGGCTTCGAGGAGTTCGGTGCCGAGGAGCAGGTGCGGGGCCAGGCGGAACTTCTCGACCGTGGCCTCGATGTAGGACAGCAGCTCGGGCTGGCCGACGAAGTTCCTGCTCCACTCGGGATTGGGGTTGAAGGAGAAGGAGTAGATCGGTGAGGGAATGTCGACGGCACAGCCCGGATAGGTGTTCTCCCGCCAGGTCCCGCCGACCCGGTCGGCCTTCTCCAGGATCAAGAAGTCCGTGATGCCGCCGCGCCGCAGTTTGACCGCTGCGGCGATTCCCGATAATCCCGCGCCGATCACGATGACATGCGCGTATCGTTCCCCGGCCGGATCCGGGGTCGCGCCCGGATTGGCTTCCGGATTCCCATCCGGGGGCGCGTTGTTCGCCGATACGGGCATGGGTTTCCCCTTGTCGTCGACCTGTGCGCGGATCGCATTCCCGAGGCTATCCGGTTTCGCCGCGTTCCAGAATCGCCTTGCTCAACCGCAGTTCCCGCTCGACGGACCTGGGCAGTGTGCGCCTGAGCACCGGGTCGAGCATCCACCGGGTGAGGGGATTGAAGCGGAAGGAAATCATCCGGGTGGCCCGGATCCCGCCGTCCACGGGCTCGCAGGAGAACCGTGCGCCGAATTCCGCCATGCGGTGGTTGAACTTGTTGAGGGGCAGCGGGGCCAGCTGGATGTCGATGCTTTTGCCTGGAGTGAGCCGCATCTGGGCAACTGCTTTCGGCTCCGGCAGGGGCAGACCGGGCAGTCGTGGCTGGAACTTGAACTCGGTGAGATTGCCGTCCCTGCGCACCCAGGAGATCGCGCCGATCTTGTCGTCGACTTCGATGTACCGCTCGACGTCCAGCACAAAGCCGAGAAAGGCTTCCGGTGTACAGGCGATTGTCTGTTCTTTCTCCACCTTGACCATGCCGTCACACTACCGGCTTGACAGCTTCCGCTCCTTCCGCATGCTTCCACTCGTTCCCGTCGACCGAAAAGATCGCGTCACAGGCGTCATAGATAGGCCCGGGCGTGCAGCACGGCCAGTTCGGCCAGTTCACCTTCCGCGGTCAGTGCGCTCGACGCGGCCGGGCTGCCGCGCACGCGCCGGGTCGCGACCCGGCACCATGCCAGCAGCGGGCCGCGCAGCACATCGGTGGCATCGGGCGGGCCGACCACGTGTCCGGTGCCGTCGCGCTCGGTCAACTCCAGCCGCAGACCGCGCCCTTGCGGCCGGTGCACGCGGGCCACGGCCAGGGCGTAGTTCAGGGTGGAGTGGCCGAGGACGGCGATCCTGCGCAGCCGCGGTGTCTCGTCCACCGGAAGTCCCAGCGCGTCACGGATGTCGAGGCCGTGCGCCCAGTGCTCCATGAGCCGGGCACCCGCGAAGGTCTCGGCAGTCATGCCGAAGCCCCAGGCCACGCGGTCCTCGGGGGCGCGCTCGGCCAGCAGCCGACGGGTTCTCACGGCGGCGCGGTCCCACCATGCGGTCAGGTCACCGGGCGGGAGTCCGTCACCCCGGCGGCAGCCGGCGGCGGTGAAGTCCTCGGCCGTCGCGTACCGGGGCACGGCCTTCGCGAACGCGCGGGGCCCGTCGGCCAGGGTGTCCGCGGCGACCTCCTCAGTGTCGGCCAGATGCGCCACCTGGTCGGCGACGGTCCAGCCGTCCGCCGCCGAGGGCCGCTGCCAGTCCGCGTCCTGAAGGGCCCCCAGCAGTGCGGCGAACTCCCGCTGCTCGTCGGCCAGATCGGCCAGTGCCTCCCGTACGGGGATCACAGCACCGCCACCGTCCCCGCCGAGCCGTCGACCGCGAGGGGGCGCCCCGAGCCCAGGCGCGCCAGCGCCGCGGCGCCCACCCCGGTCACACAGGGCACCCCCAACTCGCGGGCGACGATGGCCGCGTGGCACAGCATGCCGCCCTCGGCGGTGACCAGTGCGGCCGCCTCCGCCATCAGCGGGACCCAGTCCGGGTCGGTGTGCTCAGTCAGCAGCACCGCGCCTGGCTCCCAGCGCGGATCGTCCACGTCCCGCAGCCGCAGGCCCCGCGCGGTGGCGAGACCGCCGGAGGCCGCGATGCCGCGCACGACCTGCTCACCCTCGTCGGCGCGCCGGTCGGCCCGCTCGCCCGGCGCCTCGCCGAGCGCGGCCGTCATCGGGCGGAACTGGAGCCACACCAGCGCCCCGTCGAGCTGCGCGAACTCCAGGTCGGCTGGGACGCCGAGCGCTTCCTGCAGCATCGCGCACGCCCTGCCGACGGGCTGTCCGCCGCTCTCCCACGCGTCACGCTCCGACCCGGCGGTACGGCCCTCGGGCCTCCACTCCTCCCAGGCGGGGGTGACGGCACCGGACACCAGCGTCTCCCCGCTGCCCCCGGTCCACTCCAGACGTCCCCGGCCGGGCCCGCGGCCGAGCCAGAGCCCGCTGCGTACCGGAGGACGGAACGGCTGGAGCAGCACCGCCATCTCCACGGCGAGGGATCCGGCGGCCGTCCGTTCCCGGTACGCGGCGACCCGGCCGCTGTGCGCCGAGGCCCGGACGGCGGCGATCGCCTGCGCCAACTCGGCTGTCGGGACGTCGAGTTCGCTGCGGAACAGGCCGGCGTAACTCAGGCCGGTGCCGTCCTCGACCGTGGCCGAGCTGCGCACCGCCCAGCGCGGCGCCACGGCGGTGAGCCGCGCCAGTGCGGCGGAGGTGGGGTCCGCGCCGACCGGCACCACCCAGGTGTCGGGGATCACTGCCCCGACCCGAAGCAGCGCGGCGAGCCCCACGGCCTTGCCGCCCAGCGCACCGCGGTCACGGTCCCCCAGGTCGCCGGTGAGCCGCAGCAGCGCGTCGTCGCCGCTCATGGTGACGTCCTGGTACGTTCCTCGGTCTCCCGCTCGATCCTCAGCGAAACCAGCAGATCGCGGTGGAGCTCCATCCAGACGTCGTGGTACGAGTCGCACCGCACACCGGTGAACGCCTGTTGCTCGCCCGTGCGCAGGCGCGTCAGTGCGCGGGTGAGCCCTAGCCTGTAGCGCCCGAACCGGGGGCGCACGGCGGTGAGCAGGTCCACGACCGGCACGGTCTCCTCGTGCAGCGCGCCGAGTTCGCCGAACCGTGCCCGGTCGTACGCGGTATCGGTGTGGTCGTTGGTCACGCCGTCGCGGAGCTGCCAGCGGGTGCACAGCTCCTTGAACCGGTCGTTCAGGGGCAGGAAGAGCTCGTACCCCGGTCGTAGGCGGTCGCGGGCGTCACCTGTGACGTCCTCGCCGGTGAGGTCTTCGTCGAGCAGTGCGGCGTGCCGCTCGCGTCCCTCGGGCGTGACGCGCCACAGACCGCGCCGCTCCAGATGGGATGCGAGCCCGTGGGCCCGCAGCTTCTCCAGTTCGGCGAGCACGTCCTCGCGCGCGTACCGGCTGCCCGTCACCAGCGGGTCGGTGGCGGCCATCCCCTTGAGGGCCAACACGTGCAGCACATCGAACGCGGCGGTGTCGGGAAGCACGGCATCTCCCGTCGTCGTGGTCGGGCGGTCGTCGGGCACGGGCGTCAGGAGGCGCGGCCGGCGCGCAGTTCGTCGAGGAGTCCGACGAGGTCTTCGACGGTCACGATCCCGGCGGTGCGGGGGTTGTCCACCAGGGCCACACCGAAGCGCTCCTCCAGGGCGAGCAGGATCTCCAGGGTGGCCAGCGAGTCGACCCCCAGGTCCTGGACGATCCGGTCGGACGGGCGCAGATCCCGCTGGACACGTTTGACTTTGGCGTAGATCTCCTCCAGTGCCGTGAGCGTCTCGCTGGGCGTCGAAGTGCGGTCAGGAACGGTCAAAGATGTTCACCTCTCCGGTACTGCCATTGATGGAGACGGCCGTGCCCGCAGGCAGGGAGGCCGCTCCGGGATAGCCCACGACGCACGGGATCCCGTACTCGCGGGCGAGGATGGCGATGTGCGACAGGTCGCTGCCGCGCTCGCTGAGCACGCCTTCGGCGAAGGGCAGCAAGGGGGCGATGTCCGCGTCCGCCGACGAGCAGACGATGATCACCGGTTCGTCGGGGAGGTCGTCCTGCGGGGCCATCACCGTGCCGGTGCCGATGCCCGGCGCCACGCCGCGCTGTTCCTGGGGTGTCGTGCTGAGCCACGGCCGCATGACGTCGTCGCCGGCGCTCAGGTCGAGGTGTTCGGGCATCGGGGTGGCGAGCGCCGCCCGGCAGGCATCGACCCGTGGCCGGGCCCGTTCGATCCGTCCCGGAGAGGTCGCCAGGTCCGTGAACTCCCGCAGTGTCAGATACGGCCACAGCCGCTCGGCGTCCTCGCCGAGTGCGGTCGCCAGCGCCGGGAGCAGCCTTCGGTACACGTGCAGGGTGCGCATCGCCAGCGACTTGGAGTGCTCGCGCCCGGCCATCATCTCGCCGACCGCGACCGCCAGGGCCCGTACGGTGCGGCTGCGCCACGGGGACACCATCCCGGCCAGCGCCTCGGCCGGGTCGATCGGGGCGACGGCCGCCTCGGCGCCGCCGCTCGCCACCTGCTTGTGCCGCACCGCGTAGTCCTGCCAGGGGGCCAGTCCGTCGGCGACCTCGTAGAAGGACGAGGACAGGAAGTCGCCCGGCCCGTAGGGGTCGAGGGTGGAGGCGGCGGTGTGCAGCCGGTCCCACACCAGTTCCCGGGGCCGGGTCAGCCAGTGCGCGATCTCCTCGCCGTGCCGCAGCAGTTTGCCGTAGACCCGGCGTTGCAGCGCGCGCACCGGTACGAGACCGGAGGTGGTGAGGATGTGCACCGCCCATGCCTCCTCCAGCACGGGCCGCGCGTCCCGCAGCACCCCGGCCAGGGCGATCGGGCTGTTCGCGGTGGTCGCGGCGCGCAGGCCCCATTCCAGTTCGGCGACCTGTTCCTCCAGGGCGCGCAGCCGCGGTCCGGCGTCCCGCGTCTCCCGCAGCAGCCGGGCGGAGCCCGCCCACTGGCGGGTCCGGCCGGAGCGCAGGGCGGTGAGTTCCGCCGGGGAGTCGACGCCCTCGAAGTAGGCGTCGGTGACATCGCTGGGCCGCAGTCCCGGGATGGACGCGGACAGATGACAGTACGCGGCGAGATTGTGGTACGGGCGGCAGCCGAAGTAGCCGACGAAGACGTAGTGGCCGCCCTCGGCCCACGCGGGGCGGCCCCACAGCCGTCGTGCCAGGGCGCGGGTGCCGCGTTCCATCGGATCGCCCACCAGCGACCAGGACATGGGCGAGAGCCGCTGGGGGGCCACCTCGCCGAAGTTGCCCGCCGAGTAGACGGTGAAGTACGGATGCGGATCGGTGTCCACCGACGCGGGTCGCCCGGTCATGTCAGGGCCCTCCTCTCCGTGCCTGCCCGTAGTGCCTCGCCGGTCGCGCCCAGGTAGTCGGGGTCGGGTACCGGCCAGGGCTCGGGTATCTCCTTCAGGACGTCCGCGTCCAGGTCGAGCCAGGGCTCGGCGTAGTCGGCCAGTTCCCGCGGGGTGCCCACGCGTTCGCCGAACAGGCGGGTGAGCCGGCCCAGCGGCGCGGCCTCCACGATCTTCGGTACGACGCCCCAGGGCCGGCACACCTCGGTGAAGACCTCGCCGAGGGTGGGCAGCGCCGGGTCGAACCAGGTCCAGGTGGCCCGCCCGATGGGGGTGTCGAGGGCCTTGAGCACGATCTTTGCCGCCGAGGACACGTCGGTGACCCAGCAGGGGAAGTCGCCGCGGCGGGCCAGATGCACCGGGTAGCCCGCGAGCAGGTGCGGGAACGCCATCGGCAGTCCGTGCCGGGTGTCGGGGCGTCCGCCGCGCGGGTCGGGTCCCAGCACCGGGCCGAAGCGGACGACGCCGACGGGCAGCTCGGGCGCGTCCCGCACTAGGCGTTCGGCGCAGTATTTGCCGTATTCGTACCAGTTGCGGAACCGCTGGCCGGTGTACAGCTCGCGGTTGGTGATCCGGCCCTCGGACCGGCCGAGCGCGAGCAGTGAGGAGATGTGCACGGCCTGCCGCAGTTCCGGGAGTTCGCGCAGGAAGGCCAGCGCCGAGCGGGTCCCGGAGCTGTGGGTCTCCAGTACCTCGCCGGGTCCGGAGGTCCAGGAGACCGAGCCGAAGCAGAGGACGACGTGGGTGGTCTCCGCCCGGACCCGGGCCAGGTCCGCGGCGGACAGGCCGAGCCGCGGCAGCCGTACGTCGCCGCGTACGCCTTCGCCCTCGGTGGTGCGGCCTGTGCGTGACAGGACCCGGACCGTGGCGCCGGACCGGACGCAGGCCTGCGCCACGGCCGTGCCGAGGAATCCGGAACCGCCCAGGATCAACACGTTCATGCCAGGAACCTCGACAATCCGCGGTCGGCGGGGGCCAGGGGCCGCTGGGGCTCCGGCAGATCGAACAGCAGCCGTGCGAGCAGTTCCGTGGAGGGTTCGGGCAGGTGTCCGTCGACGAGTTGGGCCAGCCGTCCGCGTTCCATCACGCGGTCCAGGCCGATGTAGCGCAGTCCGATGAGGCTGTTGCGCCAGGCCGGGGACAGGGGCAGGAAGCGTTCGGCGTTGGCCGAGATCCACAGCACCTGTTCGGCGGAGGCGGGCACGAGCCGGACCCATTTCCCGAAGGCCAGGGGTGACAGGGCGCGCGCCGTCTCCAGCAGGGCACGCAGGGTCGGGGCCCGTTCCCCGGCCGAGAGGTGGGTGATGACGGGCTCGGGGTGCGGTCCCGAACCGCGCAAGCCGGCCACCGCGTCCAGCAGCGTCCCGGCGGCCAGGTCGCGCGGGAGGACGTCGACCTTGGCTCCGCGCATGGCGGGCAGGACCCGGCCGGGCAGTTCGTCCCACCGTTCGGCCAGCAGGTAGAGGGAGTTGCGCTTGCGGGTGGCGCCGGTGCGGGAGTCGCCGAGCAGCGCGGCGATCCGGCTGATGAGGATGTCGGGGTCGCCGGGACCGTGCTGGCGCTCCAGTTCCCGTTCGGCGAGCCACTTGCTGTGCTCGTACGCGGTGCGGTGGCGGTCGGGGGCGAGCGGGGTCTCGGCGATGCGGCCGAGGGTGCCGCCCACGACGTAGATCGAGGACGCCTGGACGTAGGCCACGCGGCGGCCGGAGCGGCGTTGCAGTTCACGGGCCACGTCGTAGCCGTTGCGGGCACCCAGCACGTTGACGGCGTACAGGTCCCGGCCGCTGCCCGCCCAGTTGGTGTCCCCGGCGAGGTTGACGACGGCGTCGACGTCGGCAGCGAGGTCGTCCAGGTCGGCTTCGCCGAGGCCCCAGAGGGGTTCGCGGACGTCGCCGGTGACCCTGGCGGCTGCCAGTGACGGGAACGCCCGCTCGAAGGGGACCTGGCCGGGGCGGGCGGGACGCACCAGGGGCACGAGCGCGACACCGCGCTCGGGCGCGATCTCGGCGACCGCCGTGCCGAGTTGTCCGGTTACTCCGGTGAGCAGCAGTTTCATCCGAGGTCGACACTCTCGTCGTAGGCGGCGTCGTCGGGGACCAGTCCGCCGGCGACCAGTTCCCACAGCATCTCGTCGGTCCCGCCGCCGATCCGGGCCAGCCGGGAGTCGCGCCACATGCGGGACATCGGTGTCTCGTCCTCCAGATAGCCGGGGCCGCCGAACAGGTGCATGCACTCGCTCGTCGCCTCGGCGACGAACCGGGCCGCGGTGGTCTTGAGCGCCGCGATCTCCCGGGTGCCGCACGCTCCCGGCACCGGTACGCCCTGGGCGGCGGCGTAGACGGCGAAGCGCAACGTCACGAGCCGGGAGGACAGTTCGGCCAGCCGCAGGCGCAGGGCCTGCTGCTCCATGAGCGGTCCGCCGAACTGCTCGCGGCGCTGGAGGTGGGCGGTGGCGAGGCCGATGGCGCGGGCGGCGCCGCCGACGGCCTGGGCGGCGATGGAGAGCCGTTCGTGGTTGAGCCCCCAGGTCGCGACCAGCAGTCCGCTGCCCGGCCGGCCGACCAGTGCCTCCTCGGGCACCTCGGCGTCGACCAGCATCCAGGTGGTGTCGAGCGCGGCGGTGCCGGCCTTGCTGAGCCGCTTGCGGGGGGTGAGGCCACAGGCGGGGACGGCGAGCAGCCCGAGGCGTCCGGCGACCGGTCCCGCGCCCTCGTCGAGGCGGCACAGCAGCAGGGCGATGTCGCACACGAGGCCGAGTGACAGGTACTTCTTCTCGCCCGTCACGTGCCAGCCGCCCGGGGTTCTGCGGGCCACGGTGCGCACCCCGTTGAGGTCCGAGCCGCCGGTCGGCTCCGAGGCGCCGAGGCAGCCCACGAGCCGTCCCTCCAGTGCCCGTGCCCGGTACTCGGCGAGCAGCGGGGTGTCGCCGTAGCGGGTGAGGACCGACAGGACCGTCTCGCAGTGCAGGCTGAGCCCGACCGACAGGCCCGCGTGCCCGAGCCGGCCGCTCTCCTCGGCGATGATCACCGCGAGTCCGGGATCGCCGTACGGTTCGGCGGCGTCGGCCTGCGCCCAGCGCTCCCTGAAGAGCCCGGCGGCGCCGAGTCCGGCCAGCAGTTCCCGGGGGAACAGGCCCTCGGTCTCGGCCTGCCGGGCGACGGGTTCGAAGGTCCGCCGCAGTAGTCCCGCGACCCGTTCGCGGGCCTCCTCCACGCGTTCGCCGAAGGGTCCCGCCGCGAACAGGCGGGAGGTCCGCGCCGGTGTGTCCGCCGGTGTGTCCACCACACTCACGAGTCGCCGCGCTCCTTCAGTTCGCCCGCCAGGTACGCCAGCCACAGTGAACGGCGGCGGGGTTTGCGGCTGGAGGTCAGGGGGATGGTCCCCCGCTTGACGGACAGCACCTCGGCGCGTCCCGCGTCACCGGTGAACGACGTGACGACCGACAGCACGTCGTCCAGCCGGTCACCCAGGGGGCGTTCGGTGATCACCAGGACCCGCGGCTCGCCGCGTACGACTCCGGCGACGACGGTGGCGTAGCGCTTGGAGACGGCTCCGGAGGCGACGAGTTCCAGTTCGATGTCCTCGACGAAGACGTTCTGGCCGTTGATCTTCACGCTGTCGCCGAGCCGGCCGATCACATACAGCTCGCCGTCCAGCAGGAATCCGGCGTCGCCGGTGTACAGCTTTCCGTCGCCCAGCCTGGCCAGGTCCTCGGGGGTGGCGTCCACGTAGCCCTCGGCGACCGAGGGGCCCTGGACGAAGATCTCACCGAGGACGCCTTCCGGTTGCGGGCTGCCCTCCTCGTCCAGGATCTCCACGCGCGCGCTCTCCAGCGGCGGACCGCAACTGACCTGCCAGTTCCAGGGTTCGGCGACCGGCTCGGTGCTGAGTGCGGCGCTCTCGCGCACGTCCAGCTTCTCGCCGAGGCGCCGCTCAAGACCGCCGACGCGCACCAGCCGGGGCAGGTCCCCCTTGCCGACGCCCGTGACCGCGAGGGTCCCCTCGGCCAGGCCGTACGCGGGCATCAGCGCCCGGACGTCGAAGCCGTACGGGCCGAGCAGCGCGGCGAACCGGGCCAGCACCGCGGGGTCGATCCGCTCGGCGCCGCTGACCACGGCGGTCAGCGCGGAGAAGTCGAGGCCCTCCAGATGCTGGGGTCGGACCGTGGCCAGCACCCGCTCGAAGCCGAAGTTGGGCATGCACATGCAGGTGTACGGGGTGCGGCCGTACTCGGCGAGCCAGCCGGGGGTGTCGCGGACGA
This sequence comes from Streptomyces sp. NPDC087844, assembly GCF_044742785.1. Classification (NCBI taxonomy): domain Bacteria; kingdom Bacillati; phylum Actinomycetota; class Actinomycetes; order Kitasatosporales; family Streptomycetaceae; genus Streptomyces; species Streptomyces sp. NPDC087844. The sequence continues at coordinate 40,140 of NZ_JBIUVD010000005.1, forward strand.
ACTGCTCGGGGCGCATCAGGGCGTGCTCCACCTGGAGGGTCAGCGCGCCCAGCAGTCCGCCGACCAGGCCCATGTCGTGGTAGAGCGGCAGCCAGGTGACCGCGCCGTGGCCGACCGGGTCCATCCAGCTCCCGATCATGCGGAGGTTGGCGGCCAGGTTGGCGACCGAGACGCGCAGTGCGCGCGGGGAGCCGCGGGAGCCGGAGGTGAACTGGAGGACGGCGAGGTCGCCCCAGGCGCGCGGCGCCTCGTCGGGGCGGTCGGCGTACCGCGGTGCGATCACCTCGGTGCCGCCGCCGATCCGGGCCACGTTCTCCGCGACGATGTCGTGGTAACGCGGGTCCGCGACGGCGTGACGCGGATGGATGCGGGCGGTGATGGCCTTCAGCTGGCTCTGGTAGCCCTCCCCCGCCCGCAGGGCGAGCGGCAGGGGCAGTACGGACGGGGTGGCGCCGATCGCCAGCAGCCCGAAGAACTGCGTGACGAAGTCCTCCCCGCCCGGCACCACCAGCGGCACCACGTCGCCGGGACGCACCCCGGCGTCGGCGAGCGCGGCGCCGGCACCCAGGGTCCGGCGGGCCAGTTCGCGGTAGGTGAGCCGCTGCCAGGAGCCGTCGTCCAGCCGGAACCGCATCCCCCGTTCGTCGGACGGGGCGTCCAGCCAGCCGAGCAGCCGCTCGTGGTCGGCCGTCTTACGCTGCGACAAGGTGACCTTCCCCCTTCACGTGGCCGGCTGGGCGCCGGGGTCCGGGGCCCACAACCGGCGGGCCAGTTCCAGCCGTCGCACCTTCGCGGTCGCGGTGCGCGGCAGTTCGGCGAGGCGCAACTGGACGGGTGGTCGCATGGCGGGGAGCCCCGCGATGGCCGCGGCCCAGTGGGCGGGGTCCAGCGGGGCGTCGTCCCGCGTGACGACGACCGGGGTCGGCGCGCCCTCCTCGCCGGGGACGACCACGACCTCCAGCAGCGCGTCGAGCCGCGACATGAGCGTGTCCTCGGCCTCCAGAGCGCTGCCGAAGCCGGGGATGACGTCGACCTCGCGGTCGGAGACGTGCAGACAGCCCCACCGGGTGCGGTGGCCGACGTCGCCCATGCGCCACCAGCCGTCGTCGAGCTGGCGCCGGAAGCGCGCGTCCTCGCCGAAGTAGGTGAGCGCCCGGCCGTCCGAGCGCACCTCGATGAAACCGGGTGTGCCGGGGCCGGGCGTACGGCCGTCGCGGTCGACGACCCGCACCGCGGTCATCCCGGGGAACGGGAAGCCGACACACCGGCCGTCGGCGGACATCGCGCGCCGCCGGGAGGTGGCCCGGCCGACGGTCGGCCCGATCTCGCTCTGCCCGTACAGCTGCAGGTGGAAGGGGCGCCGGCGGCGGGAGGCGGCCAGGATCCGCTGCACGGTCCGCGGGTGGATGGCGTCGAACGTGGAGCTGAGGGCCAACACGTTGGACAGGGGGCCGCGCGGGTCGTCGGCCAGCGTCTCCCAGGCGACGAACGTGTTGGGGTGGGCCTCCAGGACGCCGGGTTTGACCGCGGCGAAGATGTCGGCGATCCGCTGGGGTGCGGCGTCCTTGGTGATGACGATCGGGAAGCCGCGAGCCAGCGCGATGGCGAGTGCGGTGACCAGACGCGAGTGGACGAACGAAACCTGTACGGCGAGGGTTTCGCGTCCGCGAATCAGCAACCGGGCGCCGAGTGCCTGCGGGCGGTAGCGGGCACGCAGGGAACGGGCCGTGTGGACGACGAGTTTGGGTACGTCGGTGGTGCCGGAGGTGTGGGTGAGCAGCGCGGGGCGGTCCGCCCGGGGCCTGGCGAAGGGGCGCGGGTGCGTCGCGGGGTTCCGCCGGAGCGCGTGGGCGCCCTCGGCCTCGCCGGTCACCAGCAGGACGCGGGCGCAGCGGCCGGCCACCTCGGCGGACAGCTCCTCCCGCAGCTTCTTCTCGTCGGTGACCAGATGCGGCCACGCGCAGCGCTCCAGCAGCCGCGTCACGGTCTCGCCGTCGAGGCTCGGTGAGAGCGCGACGGGGACGGCGCCGATACGGGCCACCGCGCACATGAGCAGGAAGATGTCGAAGCAGTCCTGCTTGTAGACGGCGACCTTGTCGCCCGGGCGCACGTTCTGGTCGCGCAGGGCGGACGCCATTTCGGCGACGAGGTTCGCACAGGCGTAGACGGTGAGGTCACTGCCCAACTCCGGCGCGATGTCGAGTTCGTGGTCGAGGGTGATGCGCTGGTACGGGCTCTTCTTGGCGGCGCCGTCGAAGAAGGAGCCCAGGAACAGTCCCCTGTTCCCGATGCGTTGCAGAATCACGGTGGTGCCACCTTCCACGGGCGTCCGCGTCCAGCCGTGCCTTTCACTGTTCTGCCGTTCGCTGTCCTGGCGTTCGTCGTTCTGGCGTCAGGAGGCGGATTCCACTTGGGACTTGATACGCGCGAGTGATTGGCGCATGTCGCCCTGGATTTTGTCCGCCCAGTCGACGAGGAACCTCTTCACCTCGTCGTCATTCATGTCGGCGAGAATTCCCCGCATGCCCTCGGTCGGTTCGCCCATCCAGAAGGCGTGGGTGAGTGCACTGCCCTCCGCCGTCGGCGCGACCGTGAACGACCATACGCTTTCCTGGGCGCGCCCGCCGCTGTCCCTCATGGCCCAGCTGAACACCCTTGGCGGAACGGCCTCCACGACCTCGCACGCGGTGGTCCATCCGCCGCGCACGACCGGTGCCCAGGCGACGACTTCCGGCTCGCGGTGATTGCGTGCGGTGAAGACGGAACCGACCGTCGCCGGATCTCCCGAGGTCCATTCGCCACCCCGGCATTCGGGACTCCACTCACCGCTCCGGGTGAGGTCGCTGACGTAGGCGAACACCGTCGCGGGATCGGCCCGCACGTCGGTCGTCACGTCGACGCGGAAAGTCTCGGTGGAGCTCATGACTGCGTCACCCCTCCTGCGTTCGGCACGTCAAGCAGATCGAGTATTCGCGCGGTCGTGTACACAGCCGCACAGCACCTGACGGCGTAGTCGAGTGCGGAGCGGTGGTGTTCGGCGGTGAAATCGGCGACCGCGTCCGCGACGAGGAACGGCTGGATGTCGGAACTGAAGGCGTCGACCGCGGTGATCAGACAGCCGACGTGGGCGTACACCCCGCACACGATGAGCTGGTCCCGTCCCGACTTCTCCATCACGTCACGGAGTTCGGAGCGGACGAACGCGCTGTAGCGCCATTTGGTGAGCACCAGGTCCCCGTCGGCCGGCTTCAGAGCCTCGACGATCGCGGTGTCGTGCTCCCGCGCGGACATGCCGGGGCCCCAGAAGTCGTGCAGCAGGCCGCGCTGTTCGCGGTCCATGTCGCCGGGCTGGGCCGAGTAGACCACCGGTATCCCGAGGGCCACGGCACGCTCGCGCAGGGCGCCGATGTGGGCCAGCAGCTCCGCGTACGGAGAACCGTCGGGGTCGAAGGGAGCGAGGAAGTACGCCTGCAGGTCGTGCAGGAAGAGGACCGCCCGGTCGGCGTCCGGCCGCCAGCCGACCCGGTTCGTCGGCAGCTCGGCGGCGGTGGGCATGGGATAGGGCGGGATGGCGGGGATGCTCATGTCCGCTGCTCACACCCCCAGGACGGCGCCGCCGTCGACGCACAGGTCCTGCATGGTGATGTGCCGGGCCCGGTCGGAGGCGAGGAAGACGACGGCGTCCGCGATGTCACCCGGCTCGGCGATCCGACGCAGCGGAATTCCGGTCCTGTACGCGTCCGTCGAACCGTCGATCGTCGACTGGCGGCCCGATTCCGCCGTCCACAGCGCACGCAGCATCTCGGTGTCGGTGGAGCCGGGCGACACCACGTTGCAGCGAATTCCGTGTTCCGCCAGTTCCAGCCCGAGTGATTTCGTGAAGAGGGACGCGGCTGCCTTCGAGGCGCCGTACGCGGCCATCTGCATCCGGGGTATCCGACCGGCGTTGGAGGCGATGGTCACGATCGCGCCCTCTCCGCGTTCCCTCATCCGTGCGGCGACAGCCCGGGAACAATGGAAGAGACCGTCGAGATTGGTCGAGAAGATCGCCCGCCAGTCCGCGTCGGACATGTCCACCAAGGATCCGGATCGCATTACTCCGGCCCCGTTCACCAGCAGGTCTATGGCACCGAGTTCGTTCTCGATCCGCTCGACCGCTTCCTCGGTCCGGCCGCTGTCGGTGATGTCGGCGGGAAACGCGACGGCCTTCAGTCCGTCCGCGGCCGACTTCTCCACCAGATCGGCGAGTCCCGCGGAGTCCTTGTCGACGGCCGCCACCACGGCTCCGCGGCTTGCGAGAGCGCGCACCACGGCGGTCCCGATTCCGCCCGCCGCTCCTGTCACCAGCGCGACCCGGCAGACGATTCCACTGTGCTCGGTCACATTCCCGCCTTCCAGAAAATCTCCAGAAAAGCTCTATGAAGAAGGGCGTCCGCCGGCCATGGCGCAGGGCTACGGCGGGATATCGCGAGTCTACGGATTCCTGTGCCCAGATGCAGGTGCGGGCCTGTACGCGGGGCTTAAGGGCTGTCCCGTAATCCCCGGTGGATCAGCGCGCGGCGTCAGATGCGGTGCATCGCAAGGCGATCCGACAACGCGGCGAGGTGCCGTAGCTGTCGTCGTGCGCCCGCCGGGGATTACGGGACAGCCCTTAGGCCCGGACCCAGGCGCGCGTCAATTCGGCGGCCTGGTCCGGATTCAGTCGTGGATCGCACAGCGTCGTATACCGCTCGGCCAGGCGGTCGACCCCGTCGACCTTTCCGCCCAGGCATTCGGTGACGTCCGACGCGGCCACTTCCAGATGCAGTCCGCCGGGGTGCTCACCCGCCCGTTCCAGCACGCGTTTGCAGCGGCTCGCCTCGTCCACGATGTCCGTGAGGCGCCGGGTCTTGCGTCCGGCTTCCCGCACCGTGTTGCCGTGCATCGGATCGCTCAGCCAGACCGGCCGGTGCCCCGCGTCCCGTACGGCGGCCACGAGCGGCGGCAACAGTCCGGTCACCCGCTCCGCGCCCATCCGCACGATCAGGGTGAGCCGGCCGGGAAGCCGGTGCGGGTCCAACAGCGCGCACACCTCCCGCAGTTCGGCGGGCGCGGTGGACGGTCCGAGCTTGAGGGCCACCGGGTTCACGACGGATGCCAGCAGCCGCACATGGGCCGAGTGGAGAGCTCTGGTGCGGTCGCCGAGCCAGGGCAGATGCGTGGAACCGAGCAACCGTCGCCCGTCCTCCGTACGGACGAGCCGGGCCTCGTAGTCGAGGACCAGCGCGTCATGGCTGGCCCACGGACCGTCCTCGAACTCCCGGTACCCCGGTGACCTGTGGAAGCGGCGGGCCCGTTGGTCCCGTTCGCGGGCCAGGGCGCGCAGGACGTCGGCGCTCGCCTCGTAGGCCCGGACCATCCGGCGCGGGTCGTGCACCCGTGCCTCGGGGGTGGGGCTCTCGCCGTTCACCATGTGGCCCCTGAAGGCCGGCAGAAGCACCCCGTCGACCTCTTCGTGCGGCCGCGTGCGGGGCTTGGCGAACTGACCGCCGATCCGGCCGACTCGCAGCACCGGCAGGCCCGTGCCGTCGGCCACCTCGTCGGCGAGGGCGTGCAGCACCGCCGTCTTGGCCCGGACCTGGTCGGCGTCGGTCTCCTCGAAACTCTCCGCGCAGTCGCCGAGTTGCAGCATCACCGCGCCGCCCGCGGCCACCACCGCGAGGGCCCGCCGCAGCCGGGCCAGCTCCTCCGGGGTCACCAGCGCGGGCGCGGACGCCAGCGCGGTGCAGCTGGGCTCGTAGGCGGGGTGCGTCGCCCAGTCCGGCTGCTGGGCCGCCTCGGCGTCCACCGGCCACGGCTGCCGGGGGGTGCCTCGCGCTTTGTCGCCGGTCATCGGTGGGCGCCGGGTTCGTCGCGGTCCGCCGGACGGCGCAGCACCCGGCCCAGCAGATCCGCCAGCAGGCCGGTGCCGTGTTCGGTCAGCACCGACTCCAGATGGAACTGGACGGCGGCGAACCGCTCACCGCGCAGGGCGTGCACCTCCCCGGTGGCGGGGTCCCGGCAGAGGTGCACGGCTCCGCGCGCGAGTGGTGAGCGCAGGACGTCCTCGGTGTGGCGGGCCGCGTAGGAGTTGTAGAAGCCGACCGCTTCGGGACGCCCGAAGAGGTCGATACGGCGCTGCGTGCCCTGGTTGGGCCGCTCGCGGCGGAAGAGCGGAAGCCCGAGCAGCGTGCACAGCGCCTGGTGGCTCAGACATTCACCGACGAACGGGGTACCCCTGGCGAGGAGACGGCTGATCATCCCGGTGATCCCGCGGACCTTCGGGTCGGTGGTGGCCCGGGGGTCGCCGGGGCCTGGGCCCAGCAGGACGCAGTCGTACGCGTCCAGGTCCGAGGAGCGCACCGACCACCACGGGCGGACGGTGGCGTCCAGTCCCAGGGCCCGGGTCTGGTGGCCGAGCATGTCGGTGAACTTGTCCTCGGCGTCCACGATCAGCACTCGTCCCGCGTCGGGCGCGTGTGCGCGTACGGGGCGGTCGTCCTCCTTGCCGAGCCAGAACGCCGACAGCCCCACGTTGCGGCGGTCCAGGGCGTCCGTCACGCGGGGGTCGTCCGCCAGCGCTTGCGGCAGCCGCTCCGACGCCCGTTCCGACCATTCCTCCGACTGCGGGGGCTTGTCGCCCGGCGCGGAGGGTCCTGGGGTCCTGGGCCGCCCCGTCAGACCGGTGGCGGCCAGCAGCGCGTCGGCCTTGGCCCACGTCTCGGCGACCTCGGCGGTGGGCCGTGAGTCGCGCACGAGCGTGGCACCCACGTCGATCCGTAAGGTGCCCTCCGGGGGGATCTCGGCGGTACGGATCAGGATCGCCGAGTCCAGGGTGGCGCGGCCCGCCGTGTCCCGGCCGAGCAGGGCGAGGGCCCCGCCGTAGTAGCCGCGGCCGTTCTCCTCGTGCCGGGCGATCACGCGGCAGGCGTTCTCCAGAGGGCTGCCGATGATGGTCGGCGCGAACATCGTCTCGCGCAGCACCTCGCGTACGTCCAGGGACGTAGGGCCTTCCAGCAGGTATTCGGTGTGCGCCAGCCTGGCCATCTGCCGCAGGTAGGGGCCGCGGGCCCGGGCGCCGCCGTCGCAGACCCTGGCGAGCATCTTCAGCTCCTCGTCCACCACCATGAAGAGCTCGTCGGTCTCCTTCCGGTCGCCGAGGAATTCCAGTACGCCGTCCACGTCCGCTCCGGCGGGCGGGTAGCGGTAGGTGCCGCTGATCGGATTCATCCGCGCCACGCCTTCGGCCACCTGGACGTGCAACTCCGGGGAGGCGCCGACGAAGGTGCGGTCCCCGGTGTGCACCACGAACGTCCAGTGGGCGCCGGACTCCATGGTCAGCAGCCGTCTGAAGACGGTCAGGGCGACCTCGGGCCGGTAGTCGCGCAGGGTCGCCCGGAAGGACCGGCTGACGACGAAGTTCGATCCCTCGCCGGACCGGATCTCCTCGTCGAGGACCTTCTGCACGACCTTCTCGTACTCGTCGTCCCCGACGTCGAACGCGCCGTCGGACAGGGCGACTTCGGCGTCGGGCAGCAGCTCAAGCGCCTCCCGCACGGGCAGCGCGGCTCGCTGCCGCACGGCCAGCGTCAGGATGGGTTCGCCGTCGTCGTTGCAGGCGTACCCGCGTTCGGTGATCTGGCGGAAGGGGATGGCCGCCAGCACCTCCGCCGGTCCCCCGGCCCCGGCCCCGCCTTCGGTCCCGCTCCCGGCCCCGCTCCTGTGCGCAGGGCCGGGCAACGGCACGTCGGCGAGCGTCGTCACCTCCCGCACCTCCCCCGTAAGTACCTCCACCTCGGGGGTCCGCGCACCGGCTCTGCGCAGGAGTGCGAACGGGGGTGGGTCGGGCGTCAGCAGGGAGTTGAGGAGGTCCCGAGCGCACGTCTCGCGGGAGTCCCGGACAGTGCTGATCGTCATGCCTGCCTTTCCTGGGCGCCGTGAAGTAGGCCGCACAAGGCGACGGGCGTCGGTCCGTTGAGGCGGAACAGAGAGGAGGGAGCAGAGGGACAGGAGCGGTCAGCCTGATGCCTGCCGATCGGAGCGTCGTTCCAGCTCCGTCGCGAAGTCCTGCCATGCCCGGCTGCACGCGCGGGCCGCCGAAACGATGATCTCCACGCGGTGCGGCGGAACGTTTTCGCTGATCCGGCTCCACTCTTGCGGGCCCACCGTGCAGACGTCCAGGAGCCGAAGCAGGGTGCGGCCCGATTCGGAGAACCGCAGCGAGGGGTCCTTGCGCAGGTTGTGGATCAGCCCCGAGAGGTCGACGTCGCTGTCGGCGCCACCGTCGATACGGGCCAGTGCCTTCGGCCGCGGCAGTGCTCCCGCCACCTCGGGGGCCGCCTCGGGGGCCATGTGAGGAGGTCCCGTCCCCTGCCCACGCCGCGTGGGGCCGGCGGGTGCCTCGCCGCGCCGCAGCCGGTCCCGGACGTCTCTCACGGTGGCGGTGCAGACCCCGGCCTCCCTGGCGACCTCGCGCAGCGAGACGCCGGGACGCTCGGCGAGGATCCTGCCTGCCTGTTCGCGCCCCTCGGCGGCATCGACCGGCCGCTCCCGGCCGTCACGCCCCATCCGGGTGTGCGAGTGGGGAATTTCCCCACTCGCACGCCGCCGGATCGCGCCGACGGTCTTGTGGGAGAGGCCGGTGACGGAGGCGATCGCCCGATCGCTCCACTCGGGGTGGGAGCTGACGATACGTTCGGCTGCGGCGTTTCTGTCGGAGCGCGGCAAGGGGAGGCCGTGGGAGACGTTCGCCTTCACCGCGAGTACGAATGCTTCCTCGTCGTCGCACTCGCAGAAGACAGCCTCGATCTTCTCCTGACCACGCAGTTCCGCCGCGCGCACTCGATGCATTCCGTCCACGACACTCATCGTCCGGCGGTTCACGAGAATGGGCGGGAGTTCGGTGTCCGATTCGGCGAGGAGGCGCACGTGCTCATCGTCCGCGCCCGAAAGCCGGGGCGAATCGAAACGCGTCAGCTCGCTCAACGACACCATTTCGGTGGAAGGACGTGAAACGAGTGCAGAGGCGTCAGCTAATCGCTGACCGTTCATGACTTTATCCCCCTGGGGCGAGCTGGAGCTTTACGGGATGACAACGATGGCAAGAGACATCGGAGGGCGTCCGCCCGTGGAGGCACGCGGACGAGAAATTCTCCAGCCGCATGAGCGCGTAGGTAACAGGCTGATCGACTCAAAGCACACCCCCGTGTATTTCGGCCAGTTGTCCCGTCGGTCCGGTGGAACGCCGACCCCACCGGCTCCGCTCGGGGCACCGACGAGGCGCAACACCACGCAGTCGCCCGAAGAGCACACCAGAGACACAGCAGAGATCATCTCGGGCGCGATCAAGGACGGTGAAAGAGTTGCCATTCCACCTTTTAGTCAACAGCAGTTCCAAGACAAAGCGACCGTATCAGCCGCCCAGCGGCACCGGCAACCAAAACGTGATGTGCCGTTAACAGGCCGCACGCTCCTGCCGAAGTCCCGGGACGCAGGCAGCGGTCGGCGATCTTTCGCACGTCACCTGGTCGGACAGCGGCGGCAACGACACACCTGAGGCACCGCGACGACAGAGAGGCCGAGCCGCGGAAAAGATACCCCTGAATTACCTCGGACCTCGTTTACGTCACGAATAGCTGGGCAGCAGGGACAGGTTATCCACCTTGTAGCGTGAACACGCTCCACGCAATAACGGAATATTAACTTCCGCTCTGGCGATCCGTGCGTTAGGCGGCCCGGATGACGGGTACCCGGCCGCCCGGCAGCAGCGGCGACGTGTGGCGGCCCGCTGGGCCCGCGGCGAGACTGGGGCGAGCAGCGCCTGACGATGGGTGGAGCATGTTCAGCGTTGAGGAAACGATCGAGGTCGCGGTCCCGGTGAGTGCCGCGTACAACCAGTGGACGCAGTTCAAGAGCTTTCCCCGGTTCATGACCGTGGTGAAGAAGGTCGAGCAGGTGCGGCCGGCGCTCCTCTCCTGGACGCTCGCGGTCGGACCCCTGCGCCGTGAGTTCCAGGCCGAGATCGTTGAACAGGAACCCGACTCCCATCTGACGTGGCGAAGCCTCGAACGTCACTTCGTCCACCGGGGTGAGGTGTCGTTCCGGCCCACCGCGACGGGCGGCACGACGGACGGTACGAGTGTCACCGTCCGGATCGAGGTCGACTCACCCGGCGCCACTGCCCTGTTCGGCGGCCTCCCCGAGGTGGTCGGCCGCACCGTACAGCGGGAGCTGCGGCACTTCAAGGCGTACATCGAGGGGCTCGGCGCGGAGAGCGGAGCCTGGCGGGGCACCATCCGCGGCGGACGCGTACGGCCCGAGGAACCCGAGCCGCACCGGAGCCGTGTGCCCCACTGGCCCGTCGGCTGACGCCGCGAGCCACATCAGAGCATGTGAAAGGCAACGTGATGAAGAAGGCGCCCGGCGAGGAATCGAACGAGGCTCTGAGTGTCAGCCCGCCGAAGAAGTGGGCCGCGGGCGTACCCGCGGTGGCACACGCGTTGGAGTACTCCCTGGAGGAGACCTCCGTACGGCGCACCGGGGAGACGCTGCTGACCATGAACCAGGTGGGCGGCATCGACTGTCCCGGGTGCGCGTGGGCGGATCCCTCGCCGGGCAACCGGCATCGCAACGAGTACTGCGAGAACGGCGCCAAGCACATCAACGACGAGGCGACGTCACGGCGCATCGGCGCTGACTTCTTCCGTGAGCACACGGTCTCCGAGCTGGGACGGCGCTCCGACAAATGGCTGAACCAGCAAGGGCGGCTCACCGAGCCGATGGTCAAGCGGCCGGGCTCCGACTCGTACGAGCCGATCAGCTGGCACGACGCCTTCGACCTGCTGGCTTCGGAGCTGACGTCACTCGACTCTCCCGACGAGGCGGTGTTCTACACCTCCGGCAGGGCCAGCAACGAGGCCGCGTTCGTGCTGCAGCTGTTCGCCAGGGCGCTGGGCACCAACAACCTGCCCGACTGCAGCAACATGTGCCACGAGTCCAGCGGCTTCGCGCTGCACGAGACGCTGGGTACGGGCAAGGGGACGGTCAGTCTTGACGACCTGCACCATGCCGACCTGATCCTCGTGGTGGGACAGAACCCCGGGACCAACCATCCGCGCCAGTTGTCAGCGCTGGAGGAGGCGAAGCGCAACGGCGCCCGCATCATCGCGGTGAACCCCCTGCCGGAAGCCGGGCTGCTGCGGTTCAAGAACCCGCAGAAACCCAGCGGGGTGATCGGCAAGGGCACCCAGATAGCCGACCGGTTCCTCCACATCCGCAACGGTGGCGACCTGGCCCTGTTCCAGGCGATCAACCGGTTGCTGCTGGAGGCCGAGGACGCCCGGCCGGGCGAGGTGCTCGCCCGCGACTTCATCGAGAGCGACACCAAGGGCTTCGAGGAGTTCGCCCAGCACGCCCGCACCATCGAGTGGAACGACATCCTCGCCGCGACCGGTCTGGCGCGCGAGGAGATCGAGCAGGTCCGGGACGAGGTGCTGCGCAGTCAGCGCGTCATCGTCTGCTGGGCGATGGGCATCACCCAGCACAAACACGCGGTCCCCACCATCCGGGAGATCGTGAACTTCCTGCTGCTGCGCGGGAACGTCGGCCGGGCCGGCACCGGCGCCTGTCCGGTGCGCGGGCACAGCAACGTACAGGGCGACCGCACGATGGGCATCTGGGAGCAGATGCCGGACGACTTCCTCGACGCCCTCCGGGAGGAGTTCGGCTTCGATCCGCCGCGTGCCCACGGGCTGGACTCCGTGAACTCGATCAGGGCGATGCGTGAAGGCCGTGTCAAGTTCTTCCTCGCGCTGGCCGGCAACTTCGTCCGGGCCGCTCCGGACAGCGAGGTCACCGAACAGGCCATGCGCACCTGCCGTCTGACGGCCCACATCTCCACCAAGCTCAACCGGTCCCACACCGTGTGCGGCGAGACCGCGCTCATCCTGCCGACCCTCGGCCGCACGGAAGTGGACATCCAGGCCGACGGGGAGCAGTTCGTCACCGTCGAGAACTCGATGAGCGAGGTGCACACCTCTCAGGGGCGGCTGCAGCCGGCCTCGCCCCTGCTGCTCAGCGAGATCTCCATTCTGTGCCGGCTCGCCCGCCGCACCCTCGACGGCGCGGCCGGCATCCCCTGGGAGCAGTTCGAAGCCGACTACGGCGCGATCCGGGACCACATCTCACGTATCGTCCCGGGACTGCACGACTTCAACCGGCGCGTGACACGACCCGGTGGCATCCAGTTGCCGAACCCGGTCAACGAGGGCGTCTACCACAACGATGTCGGCAAGGCGCTGTTCACCGCCAACGACTTCGCGATGCTGCAGGCCCCCGAGGGTCACCTGCTGCTGCAGACCCTGCGCTCCCACGACCAGTGGAACACCGTCCCGTACACGTCCAACGACCGCTACCGGGGCATTCACGGAAGTCGTCGGGTGGTGCTCGTCAACCCGGAGGACGTGGCCGGACTGGGCCTCTCCGCCGGGCAGCACGTCGACCTGGTCAGTGTGTGGGGCGACGACCCCGAGCGGCGCGCCGGGGACTTCCGCGTGGTCCCCTACCCCACCACCCGGGGTTGCGCCGCCGCCTACTACCCCGAGACGAACGTCCTGGTGCCGCTGGACAGCGTGGCCGACACGAGCAACCAGCCGACGTCGAAGGCGATCGTGGTCCGCCTGGAGCCTGTCGCGTCGCCGGCGACCGCGTCACCGCGGTGAACCTCAGGTACCTCACCGCGGTGAACCTCAGGTACCGGGTACGGAGATGACGACCATCCGGTTCACCGTGCCGTCCTCGCCGACCACATCGCGTACGTGCCGGAAGCCCAGGCGTCGGCACAGGGCGAGACTCGCCGTGTTTCCGGCGCCCACCATGCCGTAGGCCTCCGTCAGCCCGAGGTTGTCGGAGGCATGGCGGAGCAGGCCGTGCACGGCTTCGGTGCCGATGCCCCGCCCCCAGTAGTCGGGGGCGAGGGCGACGATGAGTTCGTGACCGTCGACGTTGCCGGTCCTCTTCACCTCCGCGTGGCCGATGTACGTCCCCTGCCACCACACCCCCCACACATCGAACCGTTGCGTGGGATAGACATCGGTGAGGATGGTGCGGAAGGCCGTACGCAGGTCGGCCTCGGGCACCATGTCCTGGCCCATCCAGTGGCACACGTCCTCGTTGCGCAGCAGGGCGACGAAGTGGGACTCGTCCTCGGGGCGGTAGGGCGTGAACTCCAGCCGTTCGGTCTTCAGGACGGGTGTCATCGGTGGACTCCTGGGGTGGGGTGGCGAAGTGGCCTCGTCTCGCGGAGCGTAGCGACAAGGCCACGGAGGGGTCAGGCCTCTGTGTTCTCCATCCGCTCACGCAGGCTGCGCGGACGCATGTCGGTCCACACCTCGTCGACGTGGGCGGAGCACTCCTCTTCGGTGCCCTCCTTCCCGACGGGCTGCCAGCCCGCGGGCACCTCGACGTCGACCGGCCAGAGGGAGTACTGGTCCTCGTCGTTGCGCAGCACCTGGTAGCGGGTGTTCTCGTCCATGTCGTTCTCTCCTGTCGTGGGTGGAGCCGGTCGTGGTGGATTCGGTCGTGACGGAGCCGGTCGTGGTGAGGTCACAGGCTCCGCCTGGCATGCCGGGCGATGTGGCTCAGTGCCTCGGCGAAGTCCCCGGCGACGCGGCGCACGGTCGCCGGGTCGGATGTCCCCGAGTGGTGGTGCCAGGTGAAGGCGAAGCGTCCGTCCCGTACCGCGCCGACCACCTCCAGCGGATGCGAACCGCTGTCCCGCGGGTCGTGGTCCTGGCCGAAGGAGCCGTGCTCGGTACGTACGAGACCGCCGTCCGAGGCGGCGGGGCGGGCGTCCCACTGGCCGAGGTAGTTGAAGACCACCTGCCCGTGTGCGGCTGCGCCGAGCCGTTCGCGTACCTCGGGCGGCCCGAAGGTGCGCAGGGCGCCGAAGCCCAGCCCGTTGCCGGGTACGGAGCGCAGTTGGCGGCGTACCGACTTCACCAGGGAGCGCCAGTTCCGGGCGGGCCCGGGGCGGTCCGGTTCGGACACCTGGAGGACGACCGGGTGGATGGTGGTGAACCAGCCGACCGTGCGGGAGAGATCCACGTCGTCGAGCAGGTCCTCGCGGCCGTGCCCTTCGAGGTCCAGGCGGACGCGTTCGCTTCCGGTCCAGCGTGCCAGCGCCAGGGCCAGCGCGGCCAGCAGGACGTCGTTGACGCGGGTGCGGTAGGCGGCCGGCGCGGCACGCAGCAGTGCCTCCGTGTCCTCCTCCCCCAGTTCGACGGTGAACGATCCGGCCTCCTGCGCGGCTGGATCGGGTGCGGCGGCGACCGGGAGGTGTCCGACGCTCACGGCCTCCTCCCAGTAGGCCAGTTCGTGGTCCAGGCCGCCGTCGGCGACGTGCCCTGCGAGTTTGCGGGCCCAGTCGCGGAACGAGGTGGTGCGCTCCCCCAGGCGGACGGGCTCGCCGCGCGCGGCCTGCCGGTAGGCGGCCTCCAGGTCGTCAGTGAGGATGCGCCAGGACACGGCGTCCACGACCAGGTGGTGGGCGACCAGGAGGAGGAAGGCCGTCCCCTCCGCGCCCGCGCCGGTGAACAGGGCTGCCCGCAGCAGCGGTCCCCGGCCCAAATCGAAACCGGTGTGCAGATCGTCGGCGGCCTCCTTCATGGCCGCGTCCGCCTCCTTCGACGGCAGGCCCGACAGGTCGTACCTGACGAGGAGTTCCTCGCTTTCTCGCGGCGGCGGGTTGAACTGGTGCCAGCCGTCGGCCTCCTCGGTGAAGCGCATGCGCAGCGCGTCGTGGTGTTCCATCAGCGCGTCCAGGGCGATGCCCAGGACGGCGGGGTCGGGTGCGGCGTCGAGTTCCAGCAGTGCCGACTGGTTGAAGTGGGTGTGGTCGGCGCGCGGTGTGCTCAGGAACCACTCCTGGATCGGAGTGAGGGGCACCGCGCCGGTCGCCGGGCCGTCGCCGGTGTGCTGGGCGGCGGTGCCGACGACGGTGGCCAGCTCGGCGACGGTCTGGTGGGTGAACAGGTCCCGGGTGGCCAGGTGCAGGCCCTCGCGCCGGAGCCGGGAGACCACCTGCATGCTCAGGATCGAGTCGCCGCCGAGGACGAAGAAGTTGTCGTCCACGCCGATGTCCTCCACGCCGAGGACGTCGGTCCAGACCTGCGCGATGCGGCGTTCGGTGCTGGTACGGGGCGCGGTGCGCGGGCCGGCCGCGACGGCGGTGTGCTCGGGGCCGGGTGCGGGCAGGGCCCGCCGGTCCGTCTTGCCGTTGGGGGTCAGCGGGAGCCGCTCCAGCGGCACGAACACGGACGGCACCATGTGCGGGGGCAGCAGCGCGGCGAGGTCTTCGCGCAGCGCGGCGACAGGCAGCCCCTGCGCGACGACATCGGCATCGGCGCCTGCTCCAGACCCAGCTCCAGCTCCAGCTCCAGCTCCAGCGCCTTCGTCACCGCCTGCTGGGACGACGTACGCCACCAACCGCCCGTGACCGTCCGACGGTTGCCCGTCCGGGCCGTCGGTGCGGACCATGACCACCGCGTCGCGCACGTACGGGCTGCGGCGCAGCGCGCTCTCCGTCTCGCCCGGTTCGATACGGAAGCCGCGCAGCTTGATCTGGTCGTCCGCGCGGCCGACGAATCGCAGTTCGCCGTCGGCGCCCCAGCGCACCAGGTCGCCGGTCCGGTACATGCGTTCCCCCGCCGCACCGAACGGGTCGGCGACGAACCGCCGGGCGGTCAGGCCCGGCCGGTGGAGGTAGCCGCGGGCCAGTCCCGGGCCCGCCACGTACAGTTCCCCGGTCACGCAGGGCGGGACGGGTCGCAGGGCGGCGTCGAGGACGTACACGCGGGTGGCGCCGGCCGGGCGGCCGATCGGCGGTGCGCCGCCCGCCGGGCTCAGCGGGCCGGTCCAGGTGGCGACGACGGTGGCCTCGGTGGGCCCGTAGGAGTTGATCATCCGGCGGCCGGGCGCCCACCGCTCCACGAGGTCGGCCGGGCAGGCCTCGGCGCCGACGATCAGGGTGCGCAGATGCGGCAGGTGCCCGGCGGTCTCCGGTGCCACGGTGGCGAGCGCGGCCGGTGGGACGAGGGTGTGGCTGATGCGGCGCTCGGCGAGCACCTGGGCCAGCCGCTCGCCGATCAGCGGCCCTTCCTCCCCTGTGACGAGGGTGGCGCCGCTGAGCAGGGAGACGCACAGTTCGAGGACGGAGGCGTCGAAGCTGGGTGAGGCGAACTGCAGGACCCGGTCGCCGGGGCCCGCCGCGTACCGCTCGGCGGCGGCCGCGGCGAAGCCCGCCAGGCCCCGGTGTGTCACCGTGACGCCCTTCGGGGTCCCGGTGGACCCGGAGGTGTAGATGACGTACGCGGGATGGTCGGGCGTGAGGGCGGTGGCGCGGACCGCGTCGCCGGGCGTGCTGTCCGAGTCGTCCGCCCTCCATATCCCCGCTGTCTCCGCTATCTCCGACGGATCGTCGAGGATCACCCGGGCGCCCGCGTCGCGGACCATGAACTCCCGCCGCTGTTCCGGGTAGTTCGGGTCGACGGGCAGGAAGGCGGCGCCCGCCTTGGCGACGGCGAGCTGCGCCACCACCGTCTCGGCGGCGCGGGGCAGGGCGAGGGCCACGACGTCCTCGGGGCCGACCCCGCGGGCGATCAGCCGGTGCGCGAGCCGGCCGGCGGCACGGTCGAGTTCGGCGTACGACAGCTGCCGTCCGGCGTCCTCCAACGCCACGGCGTCGGGGGTGGCGGCCACCTGCCGCTCGAACAGCTCGGGCAGCGTCGCCACCGGTACCGGCCGGGCCGTGCCACGTCCCTGCTCCAGCAGGGACTTCAGTTCCTCGTCGGAGGCGAGCGGCAGGGCGCCGAGTGAGCGGTGCGGGTCGTCCGCCACGGCGGTCAGCAGGGTGGCCAGCTGATCGGCGAGGTGCTCGGCCGTGGCCGCGTCGAACAGGTCGGTGTTGTAGGTGAGCAGGCCCTCCAGCGCGCCGGAGTCCGTCTCGGCGAACTCCAGGGTGAGGTCGAACGCCGCGTGCTGGAGCTCCGTCTCGACGGCGGACACCTCCAGATCCGGCACATCGAGGCCGGCGGCCGGGGTGTTCTGCAGGACGACCATCACCTGGAACAGCGGGGTCCGGCTGGTGTCGCGTACCGGACGCACCTCGTCGACCACCTGCTCGAACGGCACCTCCTGGTGGGCGAAGGCGTCCAGCACGGTCCGCCGGACGTCGTCGAGGAACTCGGCGAAGGGACGTTCGGCGTCGACCCGCGAGCGCAGCACCAGGGTGTTGACGAAGAAGCCGATCAGGTGCTGTATCTCGGCCTGGTCCCGGCCCGAGGTGACAGTGCCGACGGTGACGTCCTGGCTGCCGCACAGCCGGGCCAGGAAGGTCTGGGCGGCGGCGACCAGCGTGGTGAAGAGGGTCGTTCCCCGGTCCCGTCCCACCTGTCCGAGGCGGCGAGCGACGCCGGACGGCAGGGTCAGCCGGGCGGTCGCACCGGACCGGGTGCGGAGGGGCGGGCGGGGCCGGTCGGTGGGCAGGTCCAGCGGCTCGATGTCCGCCAACTGCTCCTTCCAGTAGCTCAGTTGCCGGTCATGTCCGCTGGTGGTGCGCTGCCAGTGGGCGTAGTCGGCGTACTGGACCGGCAGCGGTGGCAACGGCCCGGTGGCCGCGTCCAGTTCGGCCCGGTAGAGGTGGGCGAGATCGCCGGTGAGGACGGCGGTCGACCAGCCGTCGGTGACGATGTGGTGCAGCGTGAGCGTCAGGACGTGCTCGTCGTCGGCCAGCCGGATCAGGCCGGTGCGCAGCAGGGGGCCTTCGCGCAGGTCGAAGGGGAGCGCGCGGTCGGCCGCGAGCCGCTTCTCAAGGTGGGCCGTGCCCTCGCCCTCCGGCAGCTCGGACAGGTCGTGGAGCGGCAGCGGTACCTCCTGCGGCGGCTGGACGATCTGTACGCCCCTGCCGTCCACCGCGTCGAAGGTGGTACGCAGCGACTCGTGCCGTGTCACCAGCTTCCGCAGGGCCGCCGCGAGCGCCCGTGCGTCGAGCCGGCCGCGCAGGCGCAGTGCCAGGGCGGTGACGTACTCGGTGCCGCCGGGTGCGAACTCCTCCAGGAACCATAGGCGTTGTTGCGCGTACGACATCGGTGCCGTCGCGTCCCGGGCCACCGGCGTGATGACGGCACGCTCCTCGTCCGCGGTCCGGTCCCCGGTGAGCAGTTCGGCGAGCGCGGCGGGCGTCGGGTGGGTGAAGACGACCCGCGGCGAGAGGGTGGTGCCGAACTCCTCGGCGAGGCGGGAGGCCAGGCGGATGCTGAGGATGGAGTCGCCGCCCAGCGCGAAGAAGTCGTCCTCCACGCCCGGCGGTCGTCCGCCCAGTACGTCGGCGAAGACCTCGGCGGTACGGCGTTCGGCCTCCGTGCGCGGTGCGGTCCGCGTGCCCTGTCCCGGGCCGGTGTCCCCTTCCGGAGCCGGGAGGGCGGCGTGGTCCACCTTGCCGTTGCCGCTCAGCGGGAGGGCCGTCAGCGCGACGAAAGCGGAGGGCACCAGGTAGTCGGGCAGCGAGCGGCGGGCGTACGCGCGCAGCTCGTCCGGGTCGTCCCCTGCCGGGCCGACGACGTAGGCGACCAGGCGGCGGGCGCCGGGCCGGTCCTCGCGGGCCACCACCGCCACGTCCGCGACACCGGGGTGGGGCGCCAGCGCGGCGGCCACCTCGCCCGGCTCCACCCGGAAGCCGCGGATCTTCACCTGGTCGTCGGCGCGGCCCATGAACTCGACCGTGCCGTCCGGGCGGCGCCGGGCCAGGTCGCCGGTGCGGTACATCCGGGTGCCGGGCGGGCCCAGGGGGTCCGCGAGGAAGCGGCGCGCGCTCTCACCGGGGCGGCCCAGGTAGCCGCGTGCCACGCCCTCGCCGGCGATGTACAGCTCGCCCGCGCAGCCCGGCGGGACGGGGCGCATCCGCGCGTCCAGGACGTGGACCCGTTTGTCGTCGAGCGGCCTGCCGACGGGAACGGTGTCGGGGACGGCCGCGGCGTCGGCGAGCGCGTGGGAGGTGGCGAAGGTGGTGGTCTCGGTCGGTCCGTAGCCGTCCACCACGGTCAGGCCGGGGCAGGCGGTCAGGACGCGTCGTACGGCCGCCGCGGGGACCACGTCGCCGCCGGTCCACACCTGGCGAAGGCCGGCGAAGGCGTCGGGCGCGTCCTGCGCCAGCAGCCGGAAGAGACCGGCTGTCAGCCACACGGCGGTCAGGCCGGCGTCGCCGGAGCGCCCGATCTCCACGGGCCGCCGGAGATCCGCGCCGCGCGGGCCGTCACTTGAACGCCCGACCTCGGCGACACGCCCGCCACCGTCCGAGCACTCGACATCCTCGGCCCGCCCGAGGCGCGCGTCTCGCAGGCCGTCGCAGGAACGCCCGACCCCGCCGACGCGCCCGCCGTCCTTGGACGTTCCCATCGTCTCGGCGCGCAGGCCGGCACCGGAGCGCCCGATGGTCTCGGCACGCCCACCAGCGCCGGAACGGCCGATGCCGTCAGGGCCGGCCTGTTCGTCGCCCGCGCCTCGCGGGCCCGTACCGATCAGCCTCCGCAGCAGGGCCGCGTCCACCGTCTCCCCGGGGGCCACGACCACGCAGCCGCCGGTCAGCAGGGGCGCCCACACCTCGAAGGTGGCGGCGTCGAACGCGACCGGCGAGTGCAGCAGCACACGGGCGCACACGCCGTCGGTGAAGCGGCTGTCGGTGGCCAGCGACGCCACGTCGCGGTGGCGTACCGCCACGGCCTTGGGCAGGCCGGTGGATCCGGAGGTGAACATGACGTAGGCCAGCCGGTCGGGATCCGCCGGCACGGTCACCGCTCCCGCAACGGGGGCCGGTTCGGGTGTTGTTCCCGTCCGAGGGGCGTGGCGAACCGCGGCGACGTCCTCGGCACTGAGCCGGGACCTGACGTTCGCCTGCGCGAGCATGGTCCGGCGCCGCTCCTCGGGGGCGCGGCCGTCGACCGGCACGTAGGCGCCGCCCGCTTTGAGGACCG
Source organism: Streptomyces sp. NPDC087844 (assembly GCF_044742785.1). NCBI lineage: Bacteria > Bacillati > Actinomycetota > Actinomycetes > Kitasatosporales > Streptomycetaceae > Streptomyces > Streptomyces sp. NPDC087844. The sequence goes on from NZ_JBIUVD010000005.1 coordinate 60,182, forward strand.
CGAGCTGGGCGACGACGAGTTCGGCGCAGCGGTCCATGAGCAGGGCCACCCCGTCCTCGGGGGCGAGGCCGCCGGCGAGCAGCCGGGACGCCACCCGGTCGGACCAGTCGGCGAGTTCGCGGTAGGTCAGCCGCCGGTCGCCGTCGTCCAGGGCGAGCGCGTCCGGGGTGCGGCGGGCCTGCTCGGCGAACAGGTCCACCGGGCTGCGCGGCTCCACCCGGCGGGCGGTGGTGTTCCACGCTTCCAGCAGTCGCCGGTCCCCGGCGGTGAGCGGATCGAGATCGCCGACCGCGCCGTCGACGCCGTCGGCGAACCGGGTGAGCAGGGTGGCCAGGCGGACTGTCGCCCGTTCCACCGTGGTGCGGTCGAAGAAGGCGGGGTCGTAGGCCAGGTCGAAGCCGAGCCGGTCGCTCAGGTGGGCGCGCAGGCACAGCGGGAAGGTGGTCGCGTCGTCGGCGCGTACCTCGGCCACGCCCACACCCGTCCGGGCGGCGGCCGACTCGTCGACCGGGTAGTTCTCGAACACGACCATGCTGTCGAACAGGGGCTGGCCGGCCGGGACTTCGGTCAGCGCCTGGATCCGGGCGAGGGAGAGGAAGTCGAAGCGCCGGTCCTCGCTCTGCGCCTCCTGCAGACCCCGCAGCCAGGGCAGGACGCCGTCGCCCCGGACCCGTACCCGAGTGGGCACGGTGTTGATGAACATGCCGATCATGGTGTCGACGCCGGGCAGTTCGGCGGGCCGTCCGGAGACGGTCGTACCGAAGACGACGTCGTCGCGCCCGCTGTAGCGGGCCAGCAGCAGCGCCCAGGCCGCCTGTACGACGGTGTTGACGGTCAGTCCGGCGCGGGCCGCCGTCTCCCGCAGCCGCTGTGACACGTCCCCGTCCAGTTCGTGGTGGACGGACCTGGCGGAACGCGCCCGGTGTGCCTCGGCGGGGGTGCGGTCGTACGGCAGCGGGGTGCGTTCGGTGACACCGGTGAGGGTGTCGGCCCAGTGGCGTTCGGCCGCGTCCTCGTCCTGTTCCCGCAGCCAGCGTACGAAGTCCGCGAACGGCCGCCGCACGGGCGGTGCGGAGTCCTGGCCGCCGGTGAGCGCGGCGTACCGCTCACACACCTCGGTGAGCAGCTGCCCGGTGCTCCAGCCGTCGAGGATGAGGTGGTGGGAGGACCACAGCAGCAGGACCTCGTCACCGGGCAGCGCGGCCAGGGTGATCCGGGTGAGCGGTGCGCTGGTCAGCTCCATGCCCGCCGCCCGGTCCGCCGCGAGCAGCCGCTCCGTGGCGGCGGCACGCTGCTCGCCGGTCAGGGTCCGCCAGTCCAGGTGGGTGACGGGCAGTTCCGCGCGGTGGTGGACGACCTGGACGGGGTGGGGCAGGCCCTGCCAGTGGACGTCGGTGCGCAGGACCGGGGTGCGGTCGGCGACCTGTTGCCACGCCGCCGCGAACGCCTTCGGGTCAGCGACTCCCGTCAGCCGTACGGCCGTACGGTCGAAGTAGGCCCCGGCGGTGTCGACCAGTCCGTGGAAGAGCATGCCGGACTGCAGGGGCGTCAGCGGCAGGACGTCGGCCACCTGCCGTCCGTCGCCCACCAGCCGGTCGAGCTGCCGCTGGGAGAGACCGGCCAGGGGGAAGTCCGAGGGGGTACGGCCGCCCGCGTCCGGCTGCGCGCAGTGGGCCACGATGTCGCGGAGCGCCGCGCACATCTGCTCGGCCAGGTGCCGCACGGTGGACTCGTCGTAGACGGCCGCCGGGTAGGTCCAGCCGAGTTCGAGCCGTCCCTCCTGGACCACGCCCGTGATGTCCAGCAGGTAGGGGCGGGTCTCGTCCGGGTCGGCGTCGCGGCCGGCCGACGGGAGCGCCGCCCTTCGGTACAGACCGTCCTCGGTACCACTGCCCGCGTCCCAGCGCCCGTGGTAGTTGAAGCCGACCCGCGGGTGGGAGGCGTCGGCGAGCGGGCTGTCCGGCAGGAGGTGGCGCAGGGCGCCGTGGCTCAGGCCGTGCAGCGGCACCGCGCGCAGCTGCTCCTTGACCGAGCGCAGGGTGGCGCGCCAGTCGGCGCCGGGTGCGACGGTCAGGGCGAGGGGGAACTCGGCGGTGAACCAGCCGACGGTCCGGGACAGGTCCACGTCGTCGAACAGGTCCTCCCGGCCGTGCCCCTCCACCCCGACCAGGACGGTGTCGCGCCCGCACCAGCGGGCCAGCGTGCGGCCGAGCGCGCTGAGCAGCACGTCGTTGACCTGCGTGCGGTAGACCTCGGGCACCCGGCGCAGCAGCGCCTCGGTCTCCTCTTCCGCCAGCGTCACGGTGACGGTGGCGGCGGCGCTGTGGGTGTTGGGGCCCGGCTTCCCGGCGGGCAGGTCGGCGGGGGCGGCGGCGGTACGGGTCCAGTGCGCCAGGCCGGCGTCCAGGGCACCGGACCGCGTGTGCTGCTCCAGCCGCTGCGCCCAGCGGCCGTACGAGGTGCCCGTAGGGGGAAGTTCGACGGGCTGCCCGGCTCCGGCGGCTCGGTGGGCGGTCTCCAGGTCGGTGAGCAGGATGCGCCAGGAGACGCCGTCGACGACCAGGTGGTGCACGGTGAACAGCAGTTGGGCCGGGCGCTCCGGGCCCCGGTCGAACAGCAGGACGCGTACGACCCGGCCGGCGGTGGGATCGAGCGCCCCCTGTGCGGCGTCCGCCGCGCGCTGTACCTGCGCCTCCAGATCCGGGGTGTCCAGGTGGGATATGTCGTAGCTCGTGAACACGGCGTGCGGTGCCTGCGGCAGCACCTGCTGGTGCCAGCCGTCCTCGGTGTGCCGGAAGCGGGTCCGCAGGGCCGGGTGACGGCCCACGAGGGCGTCGACCGCCCGCTCCAGCGCCGACAGGTCGGTGCCGACGGCCAGTTCCAGCCGCTGGGTCATGGTGAACCGCAACGCGTCACCGGGGCGCCGGTGGTCGAGGTACCAGCGCTGGATCGGTGTCAGCGGGGCCTCGGCGGGCGGGGTGTCGTCCGTACCGTCCGTCGGCCGGGGCGCCGACTCGGCGACGCGCAGGGCGAGTTCGGCGACGGTCTGGTGGCGGAAGACGTCCTTGGTGGTCAGGGCGAGGCCCGTCCGGCGGGCGCGGGAGACGATCTGGATGCTGAGGATGGAGTCGCCGCCGAGCGCGAAGAAGTTGTCCCGGGCGCCGACCCGCTCCACGCCGAGCACCTCGGCCCAGATGGCGGCCAGCCGTTCCTCGGTGCCTGGGCGGGGTGCCACGTACGGGGTGCCGCTGTCGGGCTGGGCCGGCGGTGCGGGCAGTGCGCGGCGGTCGGTCTTGCCGCCGCTGGTGCGCGGTATGCGGGTCAGCGGCACGAACGCGGTGGGCACCAGGTGGTCCGGCAGGGTCCGCCGCAGCCGCACCCGCAGCTCGTCGGCGGAGGGGGCGTGCCGCCCGCCGGGCACGAGGTACGCCACGAGCATGGTGCGCCCGGCGTGTTCGCGGGCGGTCACGGCGGCGTCGGTGACGTCCGGCAGCGCGAGCAGCGCGGCCTCCACCTCGCCGGGCTCGATGCGGAATCCACGGACCTTGACCTGCTCGTCGACCCGCCCCAGGAACTCCAGCGACCCCGACGCGGTCCACCGGGCCCGGTCGCCGGTGCGGTACATCCGCTCCCCCGGCGCCGTGACCGGGTCGGACGCCCTGGACGGGTCGGGCGCCCCGGCCGGATCGGACGCTCCGAACGGATCGGCGATGAAGCGGGCGGCGGTGAGGCCCGGCCGGTTCAGGTAGCCGCGCGCGACCTGCGCCCCGGCGAGATACAGCTCGCCCGGTACGCCGGGCGGGACCGGGCTCAGGGCGCGATCGAGGACGTAGGCGCGCAGGTTGCGGCCCGGCCGGCCGATGACCGGACGTTCGCGGTGGTCCGCGCAGCGGCCGTAGACGGCGTCCACGGTCGTCTCCGTGGGGCCGTACATGTTGTACGCGGTGACGCCGAAGTCGTCCTGGGCCGCGCACAGTGCGGCCCAGGTGTCGGGGCCGACCGCCTCGCCGCCCACCAGCAGCACCCGCGGGTGGTGGCGGCCGGGGGCGAGCAGTCCGGCGGCGGTGAGTTCACGGAGGAAGGACGGGGTGACGTTCACCAGGTCCAGTTCCCGCTCGTCGACCTGGGCGCAGAACGCCTCCGGGTCCAGGCGTACGTCCTCGTCGACGAGGTGGACCTCCTGGCCGAGGGCGAGCAGCAGCGGGCCCTCCCAGGAGGTGTCGAAGGAGAAGGAGGCGCTGAGCGCGGCCTTGAGCCGACGTCCGTCGGCGGTGTGCGGGGCGACGAGTCCTTCCCGGTGGTCGTGGCAGAGGTTGGCCAGGTGGCGGTGTTCCACCGTGACGCCCTTGGGGCGGCCGGTGGAGCCGGAGGTGTAGATGATGTAGGCCGCGTTGTCCGGGTGCAGCGGAGCGAGCCGGTCGGCGTCGGTGGGGTCGTGGGCGGGCAGTTCGTCCCAGGGCGTCCCGCGCAGGGTGTCGGATGTCAGGACCGTGTGCGGCGCGGCGTCCTCGACGAGGAACGCGACACGTTCCCCGGGCAGGTCCGGGTCGAGGCAGAGCAGGGTGCCGCCCGCCTTGAGCACGGCGAACACGGCCACCAGCAGCTCCGAGGTACGCGGCAGCCGGACGGCGACCACGCGCTCCGGGCCGACGCCCAGTGTGATCAGGTGATGGGCCAGCCGGTTGGCCCGCTCGTTCAGGGCCGCGAAGGTGAGCGTGTCGTCCCGGGCCACCAGGGCGGTGGCGTACGGGGTGCGGGCCGCCTGGGCCTCGAACAGGGCGGGGAAGTCGCTGTCCGGCACGGGCAGTCGCCCGCCCTGCCACTCGTCGAGGACCTGCCGCTGTTCGGCGGTCGTGAGCGACGGCAGCGCGCGGGCGTCCCGGTGCGGGTCCTCCACCGCCGCTTCCAGCAGCAACCGCAGCCGGACGGCGAGTCGTTCGGCGGTGTCCGCGTCGAACAGAGTGGTGTCGTACTCCAGATAGCCCCTCACGCCACCGTCACTCGCGGCATTCTCGACGAAGTCGAAGGCGAGGTCGTAGGCGGCGTACCGGATCGGGGGCGTGAGCGGTTCGACGTCCAGGCCCGGCAGGTCGAGGGTCCCGGCGCCCAGGTTGTGCAGCGCCACCATCACCTGGAACAGCGGGGTGCGGCTGGTGTCCCGCTCGGGCTGGAGGGCGTCCACCAGTTTCTCGAAGGGCACGTCCTGGTGGGCGAACGCGTCCAGGACGTTGGTGCGCACCCGTTCCAGCAGCGCACGGAACGACAGTCCCGGCTCCACCCGGTTGCGCAGCACCAGGGTGTTGACGAACATGCCGACCACGTCGTGGAGTTCGGGCCGTTCACGGCCCGCCGTGACCGTGCCGACGGTGATGTCCTCCTGGTCGGTCCAGCGCGAGAGCAGGACCGTGCAGGCCGTCAGCAGTGTCATGTAGAGGGTGGCGTCGGCCTCGCGGCCCGTCTTCCGCAGCCGCTCGGTGAGCGCGGCGGGGAGGGTGAAGGTCACCAGGGCGCCTTCCCGGTCGCGTACGGCGGGACGCGGCCGGTCGGTGGGCGGCTCCAGCGGGGTGATCCCGTTCAAGGTGCGTCGCCAGTAGGTGAGTTGTTCGTCCACCTCGTCGGTGCGGGCGCGCTGCCAGGCCGCGTAGTCCGCGTACCGCACGGGCAGGTGCGGCAGCCGGGGCGCGCGGCTCTCGCGGGCGGCCGTGTACAGCTCGCCCAGGTCCCGGCCCAGCACACCGGCCGACCAGCCGTCGGTGACGATGTGGTGGACGGCCAGGACCAGGACGTGCTCGTCCTCGGCCAGGCGCACGAGGCGGGCCCGTAGAAGAGGCCCGGCGCCCAGGTCGAAGGGGACGGACGCCTCGTGTTCCACGAGGGCGTCCAGGCGGTCGCGGGCGCCGGTGAGGTCGTCCAGCGGCAGGTCCACCGGGTACGGCCGGTGGACGATCTGCCGGGCCCGGCCGTCCTGCCCGGCTTCGGCGAACGTGGTGCGCAACGCCTCGTGCCGGGCGACCAGTCCGTCGAGGGCGGCACGCAGGGCGTCGGCATGGAGCGTGCCGCGCAGGCGCAGCACGGACAGGGTCGTGTACTCGGTGCTGCCCGGCTCGAAGCGGTCGAGGAACCACAGCCGCTGCTGCGCGTACGACAGGGGCGCGGGGGCGTCGAGGTCCACGGCCGGGATGACGTCGGCCGGTGCGGTGCCGTTCCGCGCGCGGTCGCCGAGTTCGGCGGCCAGGGCGGACAGCGTCGGGTGGGTGAACAGCAGTCGGGGTGAGACCTCCGAGCCGAAGGCGGCGCGCAGCCGTGAGACGACCCGGACGGCGAGGATCGAGTCGCCGCCGAGGGCGAAGAAGTCGTCGTCGGCTCCCACCTCGTCGGTGTCGAGGACGTCCGCCCAGGCGGCGGCGACCGCACGCTCGGCGGGCGTGCGCGGCGCGACGCGCTCGGTGTCCGTGGCGAAGCCGTCCGGTCCGGGGGCGGGCAGCGCGCGCCGGTCGAGTTTGCCGTTGACGGTCAGCGGCAGGGCCGCCATCGGCACGTAGGCGGCGGGCACCATGTGCGCGGGCAGCAGCCGCTCCAGGTGGGCGCGGAGTTCGGCGGCGGGCGGCGGTTCGGTGGCGGCCTGCGGTTCGGCGCCGCCCCGGCCGACGACGTGGGCCACCAGCCGGCGCGTGCCCGAGCCGTCCTCGTACACGCCCACCGCCGCGTCGCCGACGCCCGCGTGGGTGTGCAGGACGGCCTCGATCTCGCCGGGTTCGATGCGGTAGCCGCGGATCTTCACCTGCTGGTCGGCGCGGCCCAGGTACTCCAGCGTGCCGTCGGCCCGCCGGCGGGCCCGGTCGCCGGTGCGGTACATCCGCTCCCCCGGTACGCCGAAGGGGTCGGCGAGGAAGCGCGTCGCGGTCAGGCCGGGCCTTCTCAGGTAGCCGCGTGCCAGGCCCTCCCCCGCCACGTACATCTCGCCCACGGCTCCGGGCGGTACGGGGGCGAGGTCGCCGTCGAGGACGTGGATCCGCAGGTCGGGTATGCCGGTGCCGATGGGGCTCGCGGCGCCTGTGCGGGCCGTGGTGCGCTCCAGCGGCTCGTAGGTGACGTGCACGGTGGTCTCGGTGATGCCGTACATGTTGACCAGGCGTGGCGCGGTGTCGGGGTGGTGCGCGTACCACTCGGCGAGGCGGTCGACGTCCAGGGCCTCGCCGCCGAAGACCACGGTGCGCAGGGCGAGTCGGGCGCTGAGTTCGGGGTGTTCGGCGTCGGCGCGGGCCAGTGGGTAGAAGGCGGACGGGGTCTGGTTGAGGACGGTGACCCGCTCGTCGGCGAGCAGCCGCAGGAAGTCCTCCGGGGAGCGGGCGGTGTCGTCGGGGACGACGACGAGCCGGCCGCCGTGCAGCAGGGCGCCCCACAGTTCCCAGACCGAGAAGTCGAAGGCGTAGGAGTGGAACAGGGTCCACACGTCCGACTCGTCGAAGCCGAACCAGTGACGCGTGCGGCTGAACAGGCGCACGACGTTGGCGTGCGGGACGACCACGCCCTTGGGGCGGCCTGTGGAGCCGGAGGTGTAGATGGCGTAGGCGGGGCTCTCCGGCAGGGGGCGGCGGTCCTGCGCGGGTCCGGTGGCGGGGCGCCGGGCGAGGTCGGCCCGTACGTCGGGGGCGTCCGGTACGAGGAGCGGGACCCCGGTGGCCCGCACGCGTCCGGCGGCCTCCGTGGTCGTCACCAGGGTCACCGGAGCGGCGTCGTCCAGCAGCTGGGCGACGCGCTCGGCGGGCAGCTTCGGGTCGATGGGCAGATAGGCGGCGCCCGTCTTGAGCACGGCCAGGATCGCCACGACGAGGTCGGTCGAGCGGGGCAGGGCGAGGGCCACGAACCGCTCGGGCCCGGCGCCGGCCTCGGCCAGCCGGTGGGCGAGGCGGCCGGCCGCCGCGTCGAGCGTGGCGTAGTCGCGGCGGTCTTCGCCGCAGGTGACGGCGACGGCGTCGGGGGTGCGGGCGGCCTGGGCCTCGAACAGGTCCACCAGGGTGTCCGCCGGCCGGCCGTGCTCGGTGCCGTTGAAGTCGACCAGCATGCGGCGGCGTTCTTCGGCGGTCGTCCAGGCCAGGGCGCGCAGCGGGCGGTCGGGATGCTCGGCGATCTGCGTGAGGAGCAGCCGGAGGCGGTCGGCGAGCGCCCGGACGGTGTCGGCGTCGAAGAGGTCCGGGTCGTAGGCCAGGTCGAAGCCGAGCCGCTCACCCTGGTAGGCGCGCAGCACCAGCGGATAGTTGGTGGCGTCCCGGGAGGCGACGTCCACCAGCCGCACTCCGGAGCCGGAGGTGCGGGCCGCGTCGAAGGGGTAGTTCTCGAAGGCGACCATGCTGTGGAAGAGCGGGGTGCCGGACGGCACGCCGCTCAGGGCGGTCAGCTCGGCCAGGGAGGCGGCGGCGAACCGCCGTGACTCGGCCTGTACGTCCTGGAGTTCGCGTAGCCAGGCGGCGGCCGGGCGGTGGCCGTCGACGTGGACGCGGGTGGGCACGGTGTTGATGAACATGCCCACCATCGACTCCACGCCGGGCAGTTCCTCGGGGCGGCCGGAGACGGTCGTGCCGAACACCACGTCCGGCTCGGCGCTGTGGCGGGCCAGCAGCAGCGCCCAGGCGCCCTGCACCACTGTGTTCACGGTCAGTCCGGCGTCGCGCGCGGTGCGGGCCAGCGTCGCGGACACCGCGTCGGACAGCTCGGCCGTGTGGACGTCCGCCGACCGGCTCTCGTGCGTGCCGGTCAGGGGCCGGTCGACGGGCAGCGGCGTGGGAGAGGCGAAGCCGCCGAGGGTTTCCCGCCAGTGCGCACGCGCGGCCTCGGCGTCCTGGTCGGCCAGCCAGCGCACGTAGTCGGCGAAGGACCGGCGCACGGGCGGGCTCGGTTCAGCGCCGACGGTGAGCGCCGCGTACTCCTCGCACACCTCCGTCAGCACCTGGGCCAGACTCCAGCCGTCGAGGATGAGGTGGTGGGAGGTCCACAGCAGGTGCAGCCGGGCGTCGGGCAGCCGCACGAGGGTCAGCCGCATCAGCGGTGCCGAGGCGAGGTCGATGCCGTGTGCGAGGTCGTCGGCGCGGAGCCGGTCGAAGCGGTCGGCGCGCTCGCGCGGGTCCGCGTCCCGCCAGTCGAGCCGCGTGAGGGGCACCCGCACGTTCCGGTGCACGATCTGGAGGGGCGCGGGCACGTCCTGCCACACGACCGAGGTCCGCAGCGCCGGTGTGCGGTCGGTGACCCGCTGCCAGGCCAGGCCGAACGTGTGCGGGTCGGCCACGCCGTCGAGGAGCAGGGCGGCCTGGTCCACGTACACGTCGTCCGCGCCGCCGACCAGGCGGTGGAAGAGCATGCCCTCCTGGAGCGGGGTGAGCGGCAGCAGGTCCTCCACCGCGCGGCCGTCACCGACGAGGCGGTCCACGGCGGCCTGGTCCAGGCGGGCGAGGGGGAAGTCGGAGGGGGTGCGACCGCCCGCGCCGGGACGGCCGCAATGCTCGGCGATCGCGGCGAGCGCCGCCACCATGTCCCGCGCCAACTCCCCGACGGTGTCCGCTTCATGGGTCTGGTCGCTGTAGTGCCAGGTGATCTCCAGCTCGCCGTCGGCGACCACGGCGGAGATGTCGAGCAGGTGGTCGAGGGGTTCGTCGGCGGCCATGTCCCGGCCGGGCACTTCGGCGGCCGGCGCGAAGTCCGCTCCGGCGGTGGTGTCCCACTGCCCGTGGTAGTTGAAGCACACCTGGGGCAGCGGCAGCTCGCGCAGGGCACGGGCGGCCGGGTCGGGTGAACCCAGGCGTGCCAGCGCCTCGTAGCTCACTCCACGCCGGGGCACGGCCCGCAGGCGTTCCTTGACTGCTTTCAGGGTGCCGCCCCAGTCGGGTGCGGCCGGCGTTCCGGCCGGGGTGAGGGTGACGGGGTACTGGGAGGTGAACCAGCCCACCGTGCGGGACAGGTCCACGTCCCCCGGTATCAGGTCCTCGCGCCCGTGGCCCTCCAGGGCGACGGTCACCTGCCCGGTGCCCGTCCAGTCGGCGAGGACTCTGCTCAACGCGCTGAGCAGGACGTCGTTGACCTGCGTGCGGTAGGCGGCGGGCACCCGGCGCAACAACGCCTCGGTGGTGGCGCGGTCCACTCGGGTACGGACGGTGCGCACGGTTCCGGCGAGCGGGGTTCCTCGGCGGTCCACCGGCAGCGGGGTACGGGGCCGGGCGGCCTCCGTGGTCCAGTACGGCAGGTCGTCGTCCAGGTCGCCGGCCCGCACCAGGCGGGCGAGGTGCGCGGCCCAGTCGGTGAACGCCGTCGCGACGGGCTCCAGTTGGATCGCCTCGCCCGCTGCCGTCTGCCGGTAGGCCTGCCGCAGGTCGCCGAGCAGGATCCGCCAGGACACGCTGTCCACGGCCAAGTGGTGTGCTGCGAGAAGCAGTTGGGGGCGTTCGCCGGGTGGGGGCAGGAACAGGGCGGCGCGCAGCAGGGCGCCGGTCGCCGGGTCGAGGGCGGCGCGGGCGGTGTCGGCGGCCGCGAGGCGGGCCTGTGCGGGGTCCGCGGCGCCGGACAGGTCGTGACGGGTCAGCAACCCGGTGGCAGGTCCTTCGCCCGGGTGCTGCCGCCAGACGTCACCGGTGTCACCGCTGTCACCGCTGTCACCGCTGTCACCGGTCTCTCCTGGCCGGCCGGTCCCGCCGGTCCCGCCGGTCCCGCCGCTGCGGGCGAAGCGGGTGCGCAGCGCCGGGTGGTGGGCGGCCAGCGCTTCCACGGCGCGTTCCAGGGCCGGTTCGTCGACGTCGTACGGCAGGTCGAGCAGCATCGACATGCTGAAGGGCCGCAGCCGGCCGTCCCGGTCGCCGTGTGTGGCGGCGTACCACTCCTGAACCGGGGTCAGCGGGGCGGGCCCGTCCTCGCTCGGCCGGCGGGGCGCGGGGGTCTCCGCGGTGCGCAGGGACGCGGCGGCGGCCAGGTCGGCGACGGTCTGGTGGCGGAACACGTCCCGCGAGGTCAGGTGCAGGCCGGCCGCGCGGGCGCGGGAGACGGCCTGGATGCTGAGGATGGAGTCGCCGCCGAGTTCGAAGAAGTTGTCGGCGACGCCCACTCGCGTGACACCCAGCACCTCCGCCCAGACACCGGCCAGCGTCTCCTCGTCCGGGGTGCGCGGTGCGACGAACTCCCGCTCGTGCGGGGCCGCTTCCAGGTCGGGCGCGGGCAGGGCACGGCGGTCCAGCTTGCCGCTGGTGGTCATCGGCAGCGCGTCGAGCACGGTGAACGACGACGGCACCATGTGGTCCGGCAGGACGCGTCGGCAGTCGGCCCGCAGCCGCGTGGCGGTGGGCGGTTCGGCGCCCTCGGCCGGTACGACATAGGCGGCGAGCCGCAGCTGACCGTGCGTGTCGGGGAGCGCGACGACCGCGGCGCCGGTGAGGTCCGGCAGGTCCAGGAGGGCCGCCTCCACCTCTCCCGGCTCGATGCGATGGCCGCGTACCTTCACCTGGTCGTCGGCCCGCCCGAGGTAGTCGAGGCGTCCGTCGGCGGTCCAGCGGGCCAGGTCGCCCGTGCGGTACATACGGGTTCCGGGCGGGCCGAACGGGTCGGCGAGGAAGCGCGCGGCGGTCAGCCCGGGCCGGCCGGCGTATCCGCGGGCCACCTGCTCGCCCGCCAGGTACAGCTCCCCGCCTACGCCGGGCGGCACCGGCTGGAGGAGGCCGTCGAGGACGTACGCGCGGACGTTGGGCAGCGACCTGCCCACCAGGGGGCGCCCCTCCCCCTCGATACGGCAGGCCAGGGCGTCGACCGTGCACTCGGTGGGGCCGTAGAAGTTGTACGCGGCCACGCCCCGGTGTCCGGCCAGCTCGCGCCAGAGACCGGGGCCGATCGCCTCGCCGCCGAGCATCAGGACGCGGGGGTGGTGGCACGGGTCGGTGAGCAGTCCGGCGGGCAGCAGTTGGCGCAGGTAGGACGGGGTCAGGTCGAGGAAGTCGACGCGGTGCTCGACGACGTACTCGACCAGCGCGGCGGCGTCGAGCCGGGTCGCCTCGTCGACCAGGTGCAGCGGGTGGCCGTCGGCCATCAGCAGCACGCCCTCCAGCGAGGTGTCGAAGGAGAACGACGCGGTCAGCGCCACCCGCAGCGGACCGCCTCCCGCGTCCGCGACGAAACCCTCCCGGTGCGCGGCCAGCAGACGCGCGAGCGACCGGTGCGTCACGGCGACACCCTTGGGACGCCCGGTGGAGCCGGAGGTGTAGATGACGTACGCGGTGGTGTCCGGGTCGGGGGGTACGGCGCCCGCGTCGGCGCCCGGGTCCGAGAGCGCGTCCGGGTCCGAAGGCGCGCCGGGCTGGACGTCCGGGTCCGGCGGCACGCCCGGACCCGTGGCCGTGCCCGGCGGCACCACCCGGTCCGCACCCCAGCCGGAAGGCACGCCCGGACCAGTGGCCGACCCCCGGCGCCCGCCCGGGTCGGCCTCCGGTGGAGTCGCTTTCGCGGACCCGGGCCCGGAGCCGGCCGAGGGTCCCGCCCCCGGCACCGCCCGCAGCGCCGTCTCGTCCAGCACCAGCATGGGTCGGGCGTCGTCCAGCAGGAAGCGGACCCGCTCCTCCGGCAGGGCGAGGTCCAGGGGCAGATAACCGGCGCCGGACTTCCAGACGGCGAGGATCGCCACGATCATGTCGGCGGTACGCGGCAGCCGCAGCGCGACCAGGCGTTCGGGGCCGGCACCCCGGGCGACGAGGTGGTGGGCGAGCCGCTCGGCCCGGGTGTTGAGCGTCGCGTAGTCGAGGCGCTCCTCCCCGGCGACCAGCGCGGTGGCGTGCGGCGCGCGCTGCACCTGCCGGGTGAGGAGTTCGGGGCAGGTGACGGCGGGAACCGCAGGCGCGGTGGCGTTCCACTCCTCAGTGATCCGCCGGGCCTCGTCCGGGCCGAGCAGGGGCAGCGAGCCGAGCGGGCGGTCCGGCGCGGTGGCGGCGCCCTCCAGGGCACGTGACAGCTGGTCGGTCATCCGTTCCGCGGTGGCCGTGTCGAAGAGGTCCGTGCGGTATTCCAGCAGGCCGGTCAGCCCGTCCCCGTCGGGGACGAACTCGACGCTGAGATCGAAGGTGGCCGCCTGCCGGGGCACCGCGACCGGGGAGGCGGTCAGGTCGCGCAGGGCGGGGGCGGCGGGCGGCGCCGGATGGAGGAGGACCATCACGTCGAACAGGGGGTTGCGGCCCGCCTCGCGGGTCACGCCCACGGCCTCCACCAGCCGCTCGAACGGCGTGTCGCCGTGCGCGAAGGCGTCGTTGACGGTGGTCGCGGCCACCCCGAGCAGGTCGCGGAAGGAGCCGTTCGCGTCGACGGGGGTGCGCAGGACGACGGTGTTGGCGAAGAAGCCGACGGTACGTTCCAGGTCGGTGCGGGAGCGGCCCGGGGTGAGGGAGCCGACGGTGATGTCGTCCTGCCCGGACCAGCGGGCCAGCAGGGCCTGGCAGGCGGCGACCAGGGAGGTGAACAGCGTGGTGTGCTGCTCGGCCGCCAGCTCCCGCAGCCGTGCGGTGGTCGCCGCGGGCACGGCGAAGGTGCGTACGGCGCCCCCACCGGACTCCGCACCGTCACGGGGGTGGTCCAACGGCAGCCGCGACGCGACGGCACCCGACAACTGCGCTGTCCAGTGGCCGAGTTCGCGCTCCAGCCGTGGACCGGAGAGCTGTTCGCGCTGCCATGCCGCGAAGTCCGGGTACTGCGTCGCCACCGGCCCCGGCTCCGGCACCGCGCCCCGGGCCAGGGCGTCGTAGACGGCGCACAGTTCCTCCAGCACGATCCCCATCGACCAGCCGTCGGTGATGATGTGATGGGCCGTCAGCAGCAGGGTGTGCGAGGTGTCCGACTCACGCAGGAGCAGGGCCCGCAGCAGCGGACCGGCGCCCAGGTCGAAGGGGCGCTCGTACTCCGCGAGCAGCGCCGCCTCCAGCGCGTACGACGGCGTGTCGGCCACCGGCAGGGGCACCGGAGCCGCCGGCCGTACCGTCTGCGCGGGCCGTCCGTCGCTCTCCTCGAAGGTGGTGCGCAGCGCCTCGTGCCGCTCGACGACGCTGTCCAGGGCGCGGGAGAGGGCGGTGTGGTCCAGCGGGCCGGTCAGACGCAGGGCGACGGCGCTGTTGTAGCGGGCGTCGCCGGGGCGCAGCCGGTCCAGGAACCACAGCCGCTGCTGGGCGAAGGACAGGGGCAGCGGCCGGGTGCGGTCGGCGTGCGGGATGCCCTGCCGGGCGGCGGCCCGGCCGGCGAGGCGGCGGCGCATCGCTTCCTGGAGGTCCTGGGGCAGGGCCTTGGTGCGGTCTCGCTTCGAAGACGTCATGGTCTGCCGGTCCTCACCGTTCGTCGTGGTCGCTGTCGCCGCGTGCGGCGTCTTCGAGTTCGCTGAGTACGTGTTCCTCCACCAGGTCGGCCAGGGCGGCGACCGTGCGGTGCACCAGGACGTCACGGGGTGTGAGGTGCACGCCGAAGGCGTCGTTGGCACGCGAGGAGATGTGGAGGGCGCGCAGGGAGTCACCGCCCAGATCGAAGTAGTCGTCCTCGGCGCCGACACGCGTGTGCAGCGCCTCCTCCCACAGGGCGGCCAGGATCTCCTCGGTGGGGGTGCGCGGAGCGACGTGCTCCGCGGTCCGCGGCGCGTCCGGTGCGGGCGCGGGCAGGGCGGCCCGGTCGGTCTTGCCGTTCTCGGTGAGCGGGAAGCGCTCAAGGACGACGTACGCGGAAGGCACCATCGGGCCCGGCAGGCTCGCGGCGGCCAGCGCCCGAAGTTCCGCGGCGGTGGGGGTCCCCGCGTCCGGCGCGCGCAGCAGGTGGGCGACCAGACGCGGCAGGCCCGGTTCGTCCTCCCGGACGCTCACCAGGGCGTCCAGCACCGCCGGGTGGCGTACGAGCGTGGCCTCGACCTCGCCCGCCTCGATGCGGTGGCCGCGCAGCTTGAGCTGGTGGTCGGTGCGGCCCAGGTAGTGCAGTTCACCGCGGGCGTCGCGTCGTACGAGGTCGCCGGTGCGGTACATACGGGTGCCGGGCGGCCCGAACGGGTCGGCGGTGAAGCGGGTCGCGGTCAGACCGGGACGGCCCAGGTAGCCGCGGGCCAGTGGCGGTCCGCTCAGCCACAGTTCGCCCGCCACGCCGTCGGGGACCGGCCGTCGGCGGGCGTCCAGGACGTAGGCCCCGGTGGCGGGCAGTGGGCGGCCGATGGGCGGGGCGCTGCCGTTCGCCTCCAAGGGGTCCGACCAGGTGGCGACGACGGTGGCCTCGGTCGGGCCGTAGGAGTTGACCAGTCGGTGGTGCGGGGCCCAGCGGGCGACCAGGTCGGCGCCGCACGCGTCGGCGCCCACGGTGAGGGTCTTGAGGTCGGGCAGGGTGCCGGGGGTGTCCGGCGGCAGGGTGGCGAGTGCGGCCGGGGGCAGCAGGGTGTGGGTGATGCGCTCGGCGCGCAGCACGTCGGCGAGTTCGGCCCCGAGCAGCGGACCGGGCCGTGGGACGACCAGGCGGGCGCCCTGCGGCAGGGACATGCACAGCTCCAGCACCGAGGCGTCGAAGCTGGGTGTGGCGAACGCCAGCACCCGGTCGTCCGGCGCCACCTGGTAGTGCGCGGCCTCGGCGGCGGCGAAGGCGGCCAGGCCCCGGTGGGTGACCACCACTCCCTTGGGGGTGCCGGTGGAGCCGGAGGTGTAGATGACGTAGGCCGGATCGTCCAGGTCCAGCGGACGGCCGCGGTCGGCGTCGGTGGGCCGGCGGCCGGGCGTACCGTCCGGCGCGCCATGCCCCTCGGAGGCTTCGGACCCACCGTGCTCGTCCGCGAGCAGCGCGGACACCTCGGCGGCGTCGAGCGTGACGGCGGGCGCCGCGTCCCGCAGCATGAACGCCACCCGCTCCGGCGGGTAGTCGGGATCCACCGGCAGGAAGGCGGCGCCGGCCTTCGTGACCGCGAGCTGGGCGAGGACCATGTCCGCCGAGCGCGGCAGGACCAGGGCGACGAGGGTGCCGGGGCCCGCGCCGCGCGCGATGAGCCGGTGCGCCAGGCGGTTGGCCCGTTCCTCCGTCTCGGCGAAGGTCAGGGACAGGCCGGGCCCGCTCAGTGCCGTGGCCGTGGGACGGCGGTCCACCGCTGCCTCGATCAGGGCGGGCAGGGTCGCCGGGGCCACCGGTGCGAGCCGCGGGCGGGCGGGGCCGCGCAGCAGCCGGGCCCGTTCCCCGGGCGGCAGGATGTCGATCGCGTCCAGGCGGTCGGCGTCCAGGCGGTCGGTGTCCTGGGCGGCGGCCAGTTCACCCAGCGTGTGCAGGAGTTGGGCGGCGAGGGAGGCGGCCGTGGCCGCGTCGAAGTGGCGCGGGTCGTAGCCGAGTTCGACGCCGAGCCGCTCGCCGGGCGAGATCACCACGGTGAGGGGGTAGTTGGTCGCCTCCCGGGCGTCGAGGTCGTGTACGTGGACGCCGTGGGCGCCGGCCGTGGCGTCGCCGACCGGGTAGTTCTCGAAGACCAGGAGACTGTCGAACATCGGCGTCCCGGCGGGCAGCCCGCTCCACGCCTGGAGGTCGGTCAGGGGAACGTGATCGAAGCGGCGGTCCTCGGCCCGTACGGCCTGGGTGTCCCGCAGCCAGGTGTCGCAGGCCGCGTTCCCGTCCACGGTGACCCGGGCGGGCAGGGTGGTGATGAACAGGCCGGTGATGGTGTCGGCGCCGGTCAGGTCTGCGGGCCGTCCTGAGACGGTGGTGCCGAAGCACACCTCCCGTTCGCCGCTCCACCGCGACAGCAGCAGCGCCCAGGCGCCCTGCGCGACGGTGTTGAGGGTCAGGCGGTTGCGGCGGGCGAAGTCCTCCAGCCGCTTGGTCTCCTCCGTGTCCAGCCACTGGGACAGCCAGGTGTCGGAGCGGGCCGCGGAGCTCTGGGCCGGCCTGCGGTCGTAGGGCAGCGGCGTGGGGGCGACGAGGTCCGCGAGGGCGGTCCTCCAGTGCTCCTCGGCGGGTGCGGTCTCCCGGGCCGCGAGCCAGGCCGCGTAGTCGCCGAACGGACGGCGGTCCGGCAGCCGGGGCTCCTCGCCCCCAACGAGCGCCTCGTGCGCGGCCATGACGTCGGCCAGGACGTGGAAGACGCTCCAGCCGTCCAGCAGGACGTGGTGGAAGGTCCACACGACCCGCACCTGGTCCGGGCCGAGCCGGATCAGGGCCAGGCGCAGCAGCGGGGCGTGGTCCAGGGCCAGGCCGCGGGTCTTGTCCTCGGCGAGCAGCCGTTCCAATGCGGTGTCGCGCGCGTCCGAGGTCAGGGCGCTCCAGTCGAGCTCGGTGACCGGCAGCGCGGCGGTGCGGTGCACGGCCTGGAGCGGGGCGGGGACGCCGTTCAGCACCACGGTGGTGCGCAGGACGGGTGTGCGGTCGACCACGTGCTGCCAGGCGGCGGCGAGCAGGCGCGGGTCGCGCACCCCGTCCGCGACGAACGTGATCTGCTCGACGTACATGCCCCGGCCGGGCTCGTCCAGGCCGTGCACGACCATGCCGGTCTGGGTGGGGGTGAGCGGATAGAGGTCCACGATGTCGCGGCCGGTGCCCACCAGTCGGTCCACCGTCGTCTGGTCCAGCGCCACCAGCGGGAAGTCGGACGGGCTACGGCCTCCGGCGCCGGGTTCGGCGCAGTGCCGCACGATGTGCCGCAGTTCGTCGGCCAGTTCGGTCGCGAGCCGGGTCACCGTGTCCCGCCGGTGCACCTCGCGCGAGTACGACCAGGTGAACTCCAGCCGCTTGTCGGTGACCCGACCGAGCAGGTCGAGCAGGTGCGGCCGTTCCGCCGCGGGGTCGAGGCCGCCGGCGAGTCCGGCGTACGGGGTGTGCAGCAGGCCGTCCGTGGTGGTGCTCCGGTCCTGCTGACCCAGGTAGTTGAAGCCGACCTGCGGGAGTCCCGGCAGGCCGAGCCGGTCGCGGTCGGGGTGCAGGTGGCGCAGGGCGCCGTAGCCCAGTCCGCTCCTCGGAACGGCCCGCAGGCCCTCCTTGACGGACTTGAGCGCCGCCCCGGTGCCCGCGTCCCCGGGCACGTCCAGCGCGACGGGGAACATGGTGGTGAACCAGCCGACGGTACGGGCCAGGTCGACGTCCTCGAACAGGTCCTCACGGCCGTGGCCCTCCAGCGCCACCATGACCCGGTCCCGTCCGGTCCAGCGGCCCAGGACCCGTCCCAGGGCGCTCAGCAGGACGTCGTTGACGCGGGTGCGGTAGACGTCCGGTACGTCCTGGAGCAGCCGCCGGGTCTCGTCGGCGTCCAGGCTCACCGTCACCGTCTCCTCGCAGGCGGCCGTGTTGGCACCGGTGAGGTCGGTCGGCAGCGGTGTGGCGTCGGCGGACAGGCCCTGCCAGTGGGCGAGTTCGTCGTCGAAGCCGCCGGAGGCGGTGTGGGCGGCCAGGCGCTGGGCCCACGTCCGGAAGGAGGTGCTCTTCGGGCCGAGGTCGGCCCGCTCGCCGGCGCGCAGTGCCCGGTAGGCGGTCTCCAGGTCCTCCAGGATCAGGCGCCAGGAGACCGCGTCCACGACCAGGTGGTGGGCGGCCAGCAGCAGGACGGGGCGCCGGTCGTCGCCGCGCCGGCACAGGGCGGCCCGCAGCAGGGGCCCTTCGGCGAGGTCGAACCCGGCGCACAGGCGGTCGGCGAGGGCGCGTATCGCCGCGTCGGAGGCGTCGGCCGGGTCGGAGGCGTCGGCCGGGTCGGCCGGGTCGCCTGCCGCCGAGGCGAAGACATCGTGGCCCTCGGGCTGCTTGTTCGCCGCCCGAACCTCAGAACCCTCAGAACCCTCAGAACCCTCGGAACCCTCGCCCGCCGCCGACGCCCGGACCTCGGCGGCCCCGGCCGATTCGCCCGCCGCGGAGGCTGCGGACGGCTCTCGCGGCTGAGCCCCCGTGTCGAGGCCGTCGGTGAGGTCGTGCGCCTCCAGGGGCGGGGCCTCCCCCGGCGCGGTCCCGTACTGCCGCCACCGTCCGTCACCGACCGGCTCGAAGCGCAGACGCAGGGCGTCGTGGTGTTCCAGGACGACCGCCAGGGCGGCCCGCAGCAGCGTCTCGTCGGTGTCGGCTGCGAGGTGGAAGGAGACCGCCTGGGTCAACCGGGCGGGGTCGCCGGTGAGATCGTCGAACAGCCAGTGCTGGACCGGGGTCAGCGGTACGTCCCCGACGACCGGGCCCTGTTCCGCCGCGGTCCGCGGGACCGCCGGGTCCTCGGCCGCGGCGGCCAGTTCGGCCACGGTCTGGTGGCGGAACAGGTGCCGGGGTGTCAGTGCGAGACCGGCCCTGCGGGCGGCGGAGACGATCTGGATGCCGAGGACGGAGTCGCCGCCGAGCGCGAAGTAGTTGTCCCGCGCGCCCACGTCGGGCACGCCCAGCACCTCGGACCAGATCGCGGCGAGCACCCGCTCGGCCCCGGTGCGCGGCGGGCGGTCGCCGCTCCCGCCCGACGCCGACCACACGGGGTCGGGCAGCGCCCGCCGGTCCAGCTTTCCGGTGGCCCCCAGGGGCAGCCGCTCCAGCGGCACGACGAGCGCGGGGACCAGGTGGTCGGGGAGCGTACGCGCGAGGAAGGCCCGCAGCTCGGCGGAGTCTGGAAGCCCGGGACCCTCGGGGACCGCGTACGCCACCAGACGCTTGTGACCGTCGTGCTCGACCACGCGGGCCGCCGCCGCGGACACCTCGGGGTGCCGGGTCAACGCGGCCTCCACCTCTCCGAGTTCGATGCGGAAGCCGCGGACCTTCACCTGGTCGTCCGAGCGGCCGAGGTACACCAGCTCGCCGTCGGCCGTCCACCGTACGAGGTCTCCGGTGCGGTACATGCGGCCGCCGGGCGGGCCGAACGGGTCGGCCGGGAAGCGGGACGCGGTCAGGCCCGGACGGTCGAGGTAACCGCGGGCCACCCCGGTTCCGGCCAGGTACAGCTCGCCAGGCACTCCGGCGGGCACCGGGCGCAGCCGCGCGTCCAGGGCGTAGGCGCGGGCTCCGCCGACGGGCCTGCCGATGGGCGGTACGCGGTCGGGTTCGGCCGGGTCGCAGGTGAAGGCGGTGGCGTAGACGGTGGCCTCGGTGGGGCCGTAGATGTTCATCACCCGGCAGCCGGGGACCGCCGAGCGGACCTGGCGCACGGTCCGTTCGGGCAGCGCCTCGCCGGCGAGGACGACGGTGTCGGCGCTGACGTGGACGGTGTCCTCCGCCAGCAGCCGCCCGAGCGCGGAGGGCACCGCGCTGAGCAGTCCCGCCCGCCAGGGCTCCTCGCGTTCGGCGAGAGCCAGCAGGTCATGGACGATCTCGACGCGGCCACCCGCCAGCAGGGGCGAGAAGATCTCGAACACCGACACGTCGAAGTTGAGCGAGGTGGAAGCCACCACGTGCTCAAGGCCGCGACCGCCGAACTCGGCGGCGGCCCAGTCGGTCAGGGCCAGTACCGACGCCTGGGCGACGACGACGCCCTTGGGCCGGCCGGTCGAGCCGGAGGTGTGGATGACGTAGGCGGGATGGTCCGGCAGCAGCCGTCCGTGCCGCTCGTCGTCGGTGATGCCGTCGCCGGGCAGGGCGGCCAGGCGCGCGGCGCAGGCGGGGTCGTCGAGGGCGATCCGGGTGAACGGCCCGTCCGGCAGCCGTCCGCCCGTCTCCGCGCAGGTGACGACCGCTTCGGGCCGCACGTCGTCGAAGAGGAAGGCGATGCGCTCGGCCGGGTGGCCCGGGTCGACGGGCAGATAGGCGGCGCCGCTCTTGAGGACCGCCAGGAGCGCCACGATCAGGTCAGGGGTGCGCGGCAGGGCGAGCGCGACGAAGCGTTCGGGCCCGGCCCCGGCCTCGATGAGCAGTCGGGCCATCCGGTTGGCGCGCTCGTCGAGCTGCCGGTAGGTGAGCTGTTCCCGGCCGCCGCCGAGCACGGCCGGGGCGTCGGGGGTCCGCGCGACCTGGGCGCCGAACGCCTCCGGCAGCGTGCGGTACGGGGCCTCGGCCACCGGGCCGCCGAAGCGGTCCAGCAGTCGGCGGCCCTCCTGGGCGGACACCAGGGGCAGGTCGGCCAGCGAGCGGTCCGGTCCTGTGGCCATCTCGGTCAACAGCGTGCGCAGGCTCGCGCCGATGCCGTCGACGGTGGCGGCGTCGAAGGCGGCGGGATCGTAGTCCAGGGTGACGGTGAGGGTGTCGCCGGGCGCGACCACCACGCTGAGCGGGTAGTTGGTCGGTTCCACATCGCGTTCCTGCTCCATGGCGAGGCCGTGCCGGGCCAGGGCGTCCGCGTCGAACGGATAGTTCTCGAAGACCACGATGCTGTCGAACAGGGACGTGCCGCCCGGTACTTCGCTCCAGGTCTGGAGCTGGGCGAGGGAGACGAAGTCGTGGCGCCGTGACTCCGACTGGGCGGCCTGGAGCTCGCCCAGCCAGTCCAGCAGGCGGCGCTCTTCGTCGATGTGCGCGCGGGTGGGCAGGGTGTTGATGAACAGGCCGACCATGGAGGTGACACCCGGCAGGTCGGCGGGCCGCCCGGAGACGGTGGTGCCGAACACCACGTCGTCCCCGCCGCCGTAGCGGGACAGCAGCAGCGCCCAGGCGCCCTGGAGAACGGTGTTGAGAGTCAGACCGGCCGCCTGTGCCGTCTCCCGCAGCCGCGCCGACACGTCGGCGTCGAGCGTCACCCGCACCGACCCGCAGGACGAGGTGCGGTGCGCCTCGGCGGGCCGCCGGTCGCGCGGCAGTCCGGTGGCGACGGGGAAACCGGCCAGGGCCTCGCGCCAGTACGCTTCGGCCCGCCCGGTGTCCTGCCCGGCCAGCCAGCCGAGGTAGTCGCCGAAGGGCGCGCGGTCGGGCACGTCCGGGCGGCGCCCCGAGCTGAGCGCCGCGTACCGCTCGCACACCTCGTCGAAGACCTGGGCCGCGCTCCACCCGTCGAGCAGCAGGTGGTGGAAGGTCCACAGCATCCGCACCCGTTCGGGCGACAGCCGGATCAGGGCCAGGCGCATCAGCGGCGCCGTCTCCAGGTCGATGCCTGTCTGCCGGTCCTCGTCGACCAGCCGCGCGAGTTCCGTCTCGCGGCGCTCGGCGGACCATCCGGACCAGTCGTGGTGCGTGACGGGCACGGTCGCCCGCCGCCGTACGGCCTGCATGGGCTCGGCGGTCTCCTGCCACACCGGGTGGGTGCGCAGCATCGCGTTGGCGTCCACCGTCCGCTGCCACGCCTCGGCCAGGGCCCGCGGATCGGTGACGCCCGACAGCACCAGTTGCACCTGGTTGACGTAGGTGCGGCTGTCGGAATCGAGCAGGCTGTGGAACAGCATGCCCGCCTGCATCGGCGTCAGGGGGTACAGGTCATCGACCGTGCGGCCGTCGCCCACGACCCGGTCCACGGCGGCCTGGTCGATCCGGACCAGCGGGAAGTCCGACGGCGTACGGCCTCCCGCGTCCGGCCCGGCGCAGTGGGCGACGACGTCCTGCAGCGCCCGCAGCATGCCCGCCGCGAGGCCGTCGACGGTCTCCTGCCGGTGCAGGTGCCGGCTGTAGTGCCAGGTGATCTCCAGCTCGCCGTCCTCGACACGGGCGACCACGTCGAGCAGATGCGGGCGTACGGACTCCGGTGCTTCGGCGCCGTCCAGGCCGCCGGGCACGGAGTGCACCAGCGCGCCGCCCCGGGCCGACCAGTCGAAGCGGCCCAGGTAGTTGAAGCTGACGCCGGGCATCGGCGCGTCGGTCAGGCGCTCGTCGCGCGCCAGGTGGCGCAGGGCTCCGTGACCCAGGCCCCGCGCGGGCACCGCCCGCAACTGCTCCTTGACGGACTTCAGGGCGGCACCCCAGTCCCCGTCCCCGTCCCTGTCCGGGAGGTCGAGGGCGATGGGGAACAGGCCGGTGAACCAGCCCACCGTGCGGGACAGGTCGATGTCGTCGAAGAGCTGGTCCTCGCGGCCGTGTCCCTCCAGGCCGACGGTGACGGTCCGCCGTCCGGTCCAGTCGGCGAGCACCCGGCCGAGGGCGGTCAGCAGGACGTCGTCGACACGGGTGCGGTAGACACCAGGCACCTCCCGCAACAGGGCATCCGTGCGCCGCCGGTCGAGGCGTACGGTCACGGCGTCCACGTCGGCCATGGTGTTGCCGCCGTCGCCGTCCACCGGCAGGGGTGCGGCGCAGTGCCGGGCCACCGTCTCCCAGTGCTCGCGCTGCGCGGCGAAACCGCCCGACGCGGTGTGGGCGTGCAGCCGCCGCGTCCACTCCTGGACGGAGGTCGTCCGCTCGGGCAGCCGTACGGGCTCACCGGCACGGGCCTGCCCGTAGGCGGTCTCCAGGTCCTCCAGCAGGACGCGCCAGGAGACGCCGTCCACAACCAGGTGGTGCACGACCAGGAGCAGGCGGGTGCCGGTGGTGCTGGTTCCGCCGGTAGCGCCGGTGGCGCCGGTGAACAGCCGGGCCGTCAGCAGCGGTCCGGCTGCGAGCCGGAAGGAGGTGTGCGCCTCGGCCGTCACCCGGGCTCGGGTCTCCTCGCTCGCCGTCTCCCCGAGCCCGCGCAGGTCGTGGACCGCCAGCAGTTCGGGGCTCTCCTCGTCGGCTCCCGGGCACTCCTGGCGCCAGGAGCCGTCGGCGGACCGGACGAAACGGCAGCGCAGGGCGTCGTGGTGCGCGTACACGGCCGCCAGGGCGCGGCGCAGGGCCGCCGGGTCGACGTCGTCGGGCGTCTCCACGACGACGGACTGGTTGAAGAACTCCGGCCGCAGCGGCCCGGGTTCGAGGAACCAGTGCTGGATCGGGGTGAGCGGGACCTCGCCGCTCACCGGGCCGGTCCCCGCGACCGGTACGGCACTACCGGTGGTCGCCGCGGCGGCCAGAGCGGCGACCGTCGGATGCCGGAACAGATCCCTCGGTGTGAGCGCGAGTCCGGCGGCGCGGGCGCGGGAGACGACCTGGATGCTGAGGATCGAGTCGCCGCCCAGTGTGAAGAAGTTGGTGTCGGCGCCGACCCGTTCCACTCCGAGCAGCTCCGCCCAGATCCCGGCGAGGGTCCGCTCGGCCTCGGTGCGCGGCGCGCGGTACCCGTCGTCGCCGGCCGCCGTCCAGTCGGGTGCGGGCAGCCGGCGCCGGTCCACCTTGCCGTTGGCCGTCAGAGGCAGTTCGGCCAGCGTGACGAAGGCGGCGGGAGCCATGTAGTCGGGCAGTTCGGCGACGACGTGCGCGCGCAGCTCCTCCGCGGACGGCACGACGGCCGAGGGCGCGGGCACGAGGTGCGCGGCCAGCCGCTTGCGTCCGGCGTGCTCGTACACCGAGACGACCGTCTCGGCGACGGCCGGATGTGCGGTGAGCCGGGCCTCGATCTCGGTGGGCTCGACGCGGAATCCCCGGATCTTGACCTGGTCGTCCGCGCGTCCCACGAAGTGCAGTTCGCCGTCGGCGCTCCACCGCACGATGTCTCCGGTGCGGTACATCCGCCCGCCGGACGGACCGAACGGATCCGCCAGGTAACGCGCGGCTGTCGCACCGGGGCGGCCGGCATAGCCACGGGCCAGTCCCGCGCCCGCGATGTACAACTCCCCCGGTATACCCGGCGGTTGCGGCTGGAGGGTGCCGTCCAGCACGTACACGCGCGTGTTGTCGAGCGGCCGTCCGATGGGCAGCACGGGCGGCAGCGGGTCACCGGCGTGGAAGATCCGCCGGGTCGCGAAGGTGGTGGTCTCGGTCGGTCCGTAGCCGTCGACCACGGTGAGGCCGGAGCAGGCGTCGAGCACGCGGCCCACCACCGCACCGGGTACGGCCTCGCCGCCGGTCCACACCTCACGGGCGCCGCGCAGACAGGTGGGGTCCTCCTGGGCGAGCAGCCGGAAAAGGCCGGCGGTCAGCCACAGGCACCGCACTCCCTGCTCGGTGATCGCGCGGCGGACCACGGCGGCGTCCACGTCGGCCGGCGGGGCCAGCACGGCCGTACCGCCCCGCAGCAGCGGCACCCACACCTCGTAGGTGGCGGCGTCGAAGGCGTGCGGGGAGTGCACGAGGACCCGGTCGTGTCCGGCGAAGGCGCTGTCGAGGGCGAGCGCGGCGACGTCCCGCTGGCGTACCGCGACGCCCTTGGGGGTGCCGGTGGAGCCGGAAGTGAACATCAGGTACTGGACGTTGTCCGGGTGGATCTCCCCGAAGCGCGCGACCTCGCCGTCCGCGCCCCGTGCGTCCGCGGCGAGGAGGTCGGCCACGCGCAGTACGGTCCCGTCGGGCAGCACCTCCGCCGCCGTGGCCTGTCGGTCGGCGTCCGCGAGCAGCAGCCGCGCCCCCGCCTCGGCGAGCATCCGGCGCAGCCGCTCGTGCGGCGCCCTGCTGTCCAGCGGTACGAACACTCCGCCGGTGCGGACCAGGGCGAGCTGTACGGCCACGAGGTCGGCCGAGCGGTCCATCAGCACGCCGACCGGGACCTCGGCGGCCACACCGAGCGCGGCGAGCCGGCCGGCCAGCAGTGCGGCCCGGGCGTCGAGTTCCCGGTAGGTGAGCCGCTCCGCGTCCGTCTCCAGGGCCACGGCGTCCGGTGTGCGCCGGACCTGCGCGGCGAACAGTTCCGCCACGGTGGCCTCGGGTGTCCCGGTGGCCGTGTCGTTCCACTCCTCGACCACCTGGGCGCGGCGGGCGTCCGTGAGCAACGGCACCCGTGCGGGCGGCAGTTGGGGCGTGGCCGCCATGTTCGTCAGCAGGACGGTGAGGTACTCGACCATGCGCCCGGCGGTGTCCGCGTCGAACAGCCGAGGGTCGTAGCCGAGCCGCAGACCGAGTTCGGCGCCCGGGTAGGCCACCAGGCTCAGCGGGTAGTTGGTGGTCTCGATGCCGTCCAGGGCGCTCAGCCGCAGTCCGTGCGCGGCGGCCAACTCGTCGTCGACCGGGTAGTTCTCGAAGACGACGATGCTGTCGAACAGGGCGGCCTCTTCGGGGAGTTCGGTGTACCCCTTCATCCGGGTGAGCGGCACGTGGTCGTGGCGGCGGTCCTCGCTCTGCTCCTGCTGGAGGTCGCGCAGCCAGTCGAGCAGGGGCCTGTCGTGCGGCACCGCCACCCGCGTGGGCAGGGTCGTGATGAACAGGCCGGTCATGGTGTCGGCACCCGGCAGCTCGGGGGGCCGCCCGGACACGGTCGTGCCGAACACGACGTCGTCCCTGCGGGCCTGACGGCTCAGCAGCAGCGCCCAGGCACCCTGCACGAGGGTGTTGACGGTCAGCCCGGCCGTCCTGGCCAGCTCCTCCAGTGCGCGGGTGGTGGCCGTGTCCACGGTGGTGCGGACGGCCGCGGTGGACTCGGCCCGGTGGCTCTCCCGCGGCTCCCGGTCGTACGGCAGCGCGGTCGCCTCGGCCAGGTCGGCCAGGCGGCGTCGCCAGTGCCGTTCGGCCTCGGCCCCGTCGCGCTCGCGCAGCCAGGCCACGTAGTCCCGGAAGGGTCGCCGGTCGGGCAGCGGCTCCCGCCCGCCCGTGGCGTGGCCGGTGAACACGTCGGACAGCACCTGGAACAGGCTCCAGCCGTCCAGGATCAGATGGTGGAACGACCACACCACCCGTACACCGCCGTCGGAGATCCTGGCGAGCACCAGCCGCTGGAGCGGGGCCCGGTCGAGGTCGATGCCCTGCTCGCGGTCCCGGTCGAGAAGGTCCCGCAGTCGGTGCCCGCGCTCCTCCTCGCCCAGGTCGCGCCAGTCCAGGTGGGTCACGGGCAGGGTCGCGTGCCGCCGCACCACCAGGAGCGGCTCGGGTACGTCCTGCCAGACGACGCCGGCGCGCAGCACGGGCGTGCGGTCGGTGACGCGCTGCCAGGCCGCCGCGAGCGCGGCCGGGTCGGGTACGCCGTCCAGGTCGAAGGTCAGCTGCTGGAAGTAGACACCCAGGTCGTCCTGGGAGAGCCGGTGGAAGAGCATGCCGGTCTGGGTGGAGGTGAGCGGATGGATGTCCTCCACCGCGTCCGGATCGTCGCCGACGATGCGGTCCACGGCCGCCTGGTCGAGGCGGGCCAGGGGGAAGTCCGAAGGGGTGCGTCCGCCGCTGCCGGGCCGGCCGGCGTGCCGTGCGATGCCGGCCAGCGCGTCGGCGAAGTGCGCGGCCAGCTCGGCGACGGTCGTCCGCGTGTGCAGTTCGTCGGAGTAGAACCAGCTGAACTCCAGTGCGTCGCCGTCCAGTCGGCCCACGACCTCCAGCGGGTGCGGGCGCAGGGCGGCGGGGTCGGCGTCCAGTTCCAGCGTGCGGAACGGGCCCTCGTACAGGCCTCCGGTGGTGTCCGGGAGGCCGAACCTGCCCAGGTAGTTGAAGCTGACCTGTGCTTCCGGCGCCTCGGGCAGTGCCCCCGGGCGGCCGAGGTGTCGCAGGGTGTCGTGCCCGACGCCGTGCCGGGGCACCTCCCGCAACTGCTCCTTGACCTGCTTGAGTACGACGTCCCAGTCGGCGTCGGGCGGGACGGCGAGGGCGACGGGGTGGCGGGTGGTGAACCAGCCCACGGTACGGCTGGTGTCGACGTCGGCGAACAGGTCCTCGCGGCCGTGTCCCTCGACGTCCACCAGCACCCGCTCGTGCCCGGTCCACGAGCACAGCACCCGGCCGAGCGCGCTCAGCAGCACGTCGTTGACCCTGGTGCGGTAGGTGTCCGGCAGGGTGCGCAGCAGAGTGGAGGTGTCCTCGGGCGTGAGGCGGACGGTCACCGAGCGGGCGGAGGCGTAGGTGTTGGCGCCGTCTCCGTCGGTGGGCAGGGCGGCTCCGGCGCCGGCGACGGCATCGGTCCAGTACGCGGCCTCGTCGTCGAAGCCGCCGTCGGCCGCGTGGGCGGACAGCCGCCGGGCCCAGTGCCGCAGGGGTGAGCTCTTCGGGGGCAGCGCCGCCTGTCCGTCCCGGCCCTGTCGGCGGGCGCGGTAGGCGCGGTCCAGGTCCTCCATGAGCACGCGCCACGACACGCCGTCGACGACCAGGTGATGGACGGACAGGTGCAGCACGCGGGACCGGCCGGGGCCGCGGTCGTGCAGGACCGCGCGGAGCAGCGGGCCCTGGCGCACATCGAAGGCGCCGTGGTGCGGTGAGTCGGTGTCCGGGCCCGTGTGGCGGGTCAGGTGGACGCGGGGCGCCTTGTCCTCGATGCGCCAGACGGCGGGCGGTTCGGCGTCCGCGCCTGCGGCCCCCGCGCCCTCTGTCTCCTCGGTGAGGAAACGTGAGCGCAGCGCGTCGTGGTGGGCGACGAGGTCGTTGAGGGCCTCCTCCAGCGCCGCCGGGTCCAGGGTGTCGGGGGTCTGGAACGACAGGGTCTGGGCGAAGCGGCCCGCGTGGCGGGCGGCGCTTTCGAACAGCCAGCGCTGGATGGGGGTGAGGGGCGCGGCGCCGGTGGCGTCGACGGGGGCCGGGGCGGCGGGCTCGCGGCCGCCGGCCGCGTCGGCGCAGCGGGCGAGGGCGGCGATCGTCTGGTGGCGGTAGACGTCCCGGGAGGTCAGTGTGAGTCCCGCCTGCCGGGCCTGGGCCACCACCTGGATGCTGAGGATGGAGTCGCCGCCCAGCATGAAGAAGTTGTCGTCCACCCCGATGCGGTCCACGCGCAGGATGTCCGCCCAGACCGCGGCGAGGACGCGCTCGGTGGGCGTACGCGGGGCCACGCGGTGCGAGCGGCCGCGGGCGGGGCCGGGGTCCGGGAGGCGGCCCCTGTCCAGCTTGCCGTTGGGGTTGAGGGGCAGGTCCGCCAGGACCATGACGGCCGTCGGCACCATGTAGTCGGGCAGGGTGTGGCCGAGGGTACGGCGCACCTCCTCCGGCTCGACGCGCGCGTCCGGGGCGGGAACGACATAGCCGACCAGCCGGCGGTGGCCCTCGCGCTCCCACACCGTGGCCGCCGCCTGGGCCACACCGTCGAGACCGCGCAGCGCCTCCTCCACCTCGCCCAGTTCGATACGGAAGCCGCGCACCTTGACCTGCTGGTCGGTGCGGCCCACGTACTCCAGCTCGCCGTCGGCGCTCCACCGCACCAGGTCCCCGGTGCGGTACATACGGTCCCCCGGCGCGCCGAAGGGGTCGGCGACGAACCGGGACGCGGTCAGCCCCGGGCGCCCCAGATAACCGCGCGCCAGGCCCCCGCCGCCCAGGTACAGCTCGCCCGTCACGCCCGGCGGCTGGAGACACAGCAAGGGGTCCAGGACATAGGCCCGGGTACGGGCCACGGGCCTGCCGATCGGCGGCGCCTGGTCCGGTGCCTCGTCACCGGCGAACCAGGCGGTGGCGTAGACCGTGGCCTCGGTCGGGCCGTAGATGTTGGCGATGTCGCAGCCCGGCATGGCCCGCCGCAGGTCCTGCACGGTCTGCGCGGGGAGTGCCTCGCCGGCCAGGACGACGGTGTCCGCCGTCACGGGCGCGCCGTCCTCGGCGAGCATCCGGGAGATCACCGACGGCACACCGCTGATGAGCCCGGCCCGCCGGGTCTCCGCGGCAGCGGCGGTGTCGACGAGGGCCGGAAGGTCGGGGACCACCTCGATGGCGCCGCCCACGAGCAGGGGGCAGAGCATCTCGAAGACCGACACGTCGAAGTTGAGTGAGGTGGACGCCACCACGTGGGCCAGGCGCCGAGGACCGAAGCGGTCCCCCGCCCACGCCGCGAGCGCCGCGACACTGCGATGGGTGATCACGACGCCCTTGGGACGTCCGGTCGAACCCGAGGTGTAGATGACGTAGGCGGGATGCTCCGGATCGAGGGGCCGCACCCGGTCGGCGTCGGTGAGATCGATGTGGGTGCCGGTGCCGGTGCTGTCGCCGTCGGCGGTGACGGTGACGGTGACGGTGGGGGTCGCCTCCCGCGCGAGGCAGTCCTCCAGGAGCAGCGGGACGCAGTCCTCGGGCAGCGCCGCGGCGGTCTCGCGGGTGGCCAGGACCAGGGCGGGAGCCGCGTCGGCGAGCATGAGGCGGACGCGCTCGACCGGATAGCCGGGGTCCACCGGCAGGTAACCCGCCCCCGCTTTCAGTACGGCCCACAGCACCGGCAGCAGCTCGGCTGTCCGCGGCAGGCACAGGGCCACCAGCGTCTCGGGCCCGACGCCGCGGGCGGCCAGCAGCCGGGCGAGCCGGTTGGCACGCCGGTTGACCTCGGCGTAGTCCAGACGTTCGGGTCCGCACGTCACGGCGGTCCGGTCGGGTGTCCGGGCCACCTGTGCCTCGAACAGCGCGGGCAGCGTACGGGCCGGCGCGTGGTGGGCGTCCTCGGCCGGCGGGTTCCACACCTCCAGCACCGTGTGCCGTTCGTCCTCCGACAGCAGGGCCAGTTCGCCCACCGTGCGGTGCGGCCCCTCGGCCATGCCCTCCAGCAGCCGGCGCAGCTGGCGGGCCATCCGCGCCACCGTCCGCGCTTCGAACAGGCCGGTGTTGTACTCGACCGTCAGCTCGCAGCCGCCGTCGATACGCGGCACGAACTCCAGCACCAGGTCGAACCGCGCGGCCGGACGGGGCAGCGGTTGCTGCTCGATGCGTACCCCGCCCGCCCCCGGCGGGTCGCTCAGGGCCGTCTGCTGCACCACGAGCACCTGCACCAGCGGGGTACGGCTCGGGTCACGCGTCGGGGCCAGCTCCTCCACCACCCGGTCGAACGGCACCGCTTCATGGGCGAAGGCGTCCAGCACCGTCGCCCGCATGCTCTCCACGAACCGGTCGACGGTCATGGCGTCGTCCACCTCGCCGCGCAGCACGACGGTGTTGGCGAAGAACCCGGTCACGTCCTCCAGTTCGCGGCGTCCCCGCCCGGTGGTGACGGTGCCGAAGGCGATGTCCCGCTGCCCGGAGTACCGGGAGAACAGCACCGCCGCGGCCCCCGCGAACAGGGTGAAGACCGTCGTGCCGCGGCCTGCGGCCAGGTGCCTCAGCCGTGACACCAGCTCGGCCGGGAGGTGCTGCCGGTGGGCCTCGCCGTCGGTGGTGCGCACCACAGGACGGGGCCGGTCGGTCGGCAGATCCAGCTGCGGCATGCCGGCGAGATGCCGCTTCCAGTACGCGAGGTCCGACGCGTCGCCGTTCCCGGAGCGCTGCTGCCGCTCCCACACGGCGAAGTCCGGGTACTGCACGCGGGGTTCGGGCAGCCCTGACGGCAGGCCGGACGTCTCGGCCCGGTACAGCGCCGCCAGGTCACGGGTCAGGACGCCCACGGACCAGCCGTCGGTGACGATGTGGTGCTGGGCCAGCAGCAGCACATGGTCGTCGCTTCCGCGGCGGACGAGCAGGGCCCGGGTCAGCGGACCGGTGGCCAGGTCGAAGGAGCGGCCGAGTTCCTCGGTGAGAAGCCGTTCGACGGCCTCGTCGAGCCCGGCGGCGGGCAGGTGGGTCACGTCGGCGGTGCGCAACGGCAGTTCCGCGTGCGCGTGGACGTGTTGCACCCCCTGGCCGTCCTCCGTGGCGAAGGTCGTGCGCAGGGAGTCGTGGCGGGCGGACAGCCGGTCCAGGGCCCGGCGCAGTGCCCCGGCGTCCAGTTCGCCGCGCAGCCGCAGCGCCAGGCCGGTGTTGTACTCGGTGCCGCCCGGGGTGAGGTCGTCCAGGAACCACAGCCGTCGCTGGGCGCCGGAGAGCGGAAGCGGCCGGTCGCGCGGGACGGCCGGGATGGGCTCCGGGGGCGCCACGAGGGCCGAGGGGCTCACCAGCCGGGCCAGCGCGGCGACGGTTCGCGCGGTGAACACGTCCCGGATCGAGAGCCGGGCGCCGAGTTCCTCACGGATCCGGGCCAGGGCGCGGGCGGCGAGGATCGAGTCACCGCCCAGGTCGAAGAAGTCGTCCTCGACGCCGATGGCGCCGGCCCCGAGGACGTCCGCCCAGACGTCGGCGAGTGCCCGCTCCTGCGAGGTACGCGGCGCCACATGCCCCGGGGCGACCGCGCGGACGGGCGCGGGCAGCGCACGCCGGTCGATCTTGTTCTGCGGGGTGAGCGGCAGGGCGTCCAGGACGACCACGGCGGAGGGCACCATGTGCGGCGGCAGGACGGCGGCGGTGACCGCCCTCAGGTCGGCCGCGTCGGGGGCGTGTTCCGGGTCGGCGGGGGTGACGTAGCCGACGAGTCGCCGTCGTCCGGGCTCGTCCTCGCGCACCACGACCACGGCGTCGCGTACCCCGCCGTGGCGCCGCAGCGCCGTCTCGATCTCCCCGGGCTCGATACGGAAGCCCCGCACCTTCACCTGGCGGTCGACCCGGCCCAGGTACTCCAGATCGCCGTTCGCGTTCCGGCGTGCCCGGTCGCCCGTGCGGTAGAGCCGGGCTCCGGGCGGGCCGAAGGGGCTGGCGACGAAGCGGCCGGCGGTGAGGCCGGGCCGGTTGAGGTAGCCGCGGGCCACTCCGGCGCCGCCAACGTACAGTTCCCCGTCGGCTCCCTCGGGTACGAGGCGCATGGCCTCGTCCAGGACGTGTGTCCCGGTGCCGGTGAGGGGCCGGCCGATGCTCGGTGTGCCGCCGCCCGCGGCCAGCGGTCCGGTCCAGGAGGCCACGATGGTCGTCTCGGTGGGACCGTAGGAGTTGATCATCCGGCGGCCGGGTGCCCAGTGGTCGACGAGTGCCGCGGGGCATGCCTCGGCTCCCACGATCAGCGTGCTCAGTCGGCCGGGGCCGATCCGCGCTGAGTCGGGCACGGTGGCGAGGGCGGCCGGCGGGATCAGCGCGTGGGTGATGCGGTGCTCGTTCACCACCGCGGCGAGTTCGTCGCCCAGCCAGGGGCCGTCGGGCGGTACGACGAGGGTGGCGCCGGACAGGACGGAGATGAACAGCTCCAGCACGGAGGCGTCGAAGCTGGGTGAGGAGAACTGCAGGACCCGGCCGCCGGGGCCCACGGCGTACTGTCCGGCGGCACCCGCGGTGAAGGCGGCGATGCCCCGGTGGGTGACGGTCACTCCCTTGGGCGTTCCCGTCGAGCCCGAGGTGTAGATGACGTACGCGGCCTGGTCGGCGTCCACTCGCGGGCCCGGGCACTCAGGGGCGGGTCCGGCGGCCTCCATGACGGCGCGCAGGGCTGCCGGGTCGTCGAGGACGACGGCCGGCGCCGCGTCCTCCAGCATCAACGCGCGCCTCTCGCGCGGGTACTGGGGATCCACCGGCAGGAAGGCGGCACCCGCACGGGCGGCGGCCAGTTCGGCGGCGATCAGCTCCAGCGAACGCGGCAGGACCAGCGCCACCGTCCGCTCAGGACCGGCCCCGCGCCGTACGAGATCGGCGGCCAGGCGGCCGGTCCGCTCCGCCAGTTCCCGGTAGGACCAGGTCCGCCGGCCGTCGGTCACCGCCGGCGCGTCCGGCGTACGGCGCACCCACGACTCGAACAGTTCACCGAGCGGCAGCGGCTCCACACCGCCGTCGGTACCGCCTCCGGTGGTGACGCCCTCCGCCCGGGCGGAGGGGGACATCGACACGGGCTCGTTGTGCAGGTCCGTCATGGGAGGTCCTTCGAAAGCGGTGGTGACGCGGGTGCGCGCGGGCGTGGGGAGGCGCCCGGGCGCGCCGGGCCGCCCGGGGGCGGCTCCTCGGCGCGGGGAGGGGTACGGCGGGACGACTCGGCGTCAGGCGGTGCCGACGCGGCGGGCCGTACGACCGGAGATCTGTACGCGGTCGACGCTTCCGTCGACGGGATCCCGGTGGAAGCGTCCGCCGGGTTCCCGCAGGCCGGTGGCCGGGTCGACCAGATCGCAGCTCAGATCCGGGTAACAGATCAGGGGCAGCGACAGGTCACCGTCGATGGACAGCGCGGGCACGCCGTCGGCGCCGAGGCTGATCCGGTACTCGCTCGTCCCGTTGCGATAGGTCCCCGCGCACTGGGGGAAGGCGATGGGTCCGCCCCGGTCAGGGCACGCGGGAGTGGTCGGCACCCGCAGGCCGGTGAGCCGGGTGAGCTGGTCGGCCAGATCCCGCCACAGGGCGGTGGCGCCGCCGGCGTTGCCGGTGAAGGCGACCACGACGCCGCTGCGTGGCTCCGCGCGCAGATGGCAGGAGGTGCCCTGGGCATTGCCGTCGTGACCGCACCACCAGCGGTCGTCCTGCTGGTAGAGGGCCGCGCCCAGTCCCCAGGCGTCCGCCAGGGGGCCGGCTTCGGTTCCCTCCTCGGGGCGCCGCATCAGCGCGGCGGTGGCGGACGGGAGGACAGCGGACCGGCCGATCAGGGTCCTGCCCAGGGCCAGCAGATCGGGGGCGCTCGCCAGCAGGGCGCCGGCCGGGGCCTCGACGGGGGCCAGGCTCTGCCGGGCCGGCCGTACGGCTCCCGTCGCCGTGTTCAGGGCGTGTCCGCCAGCGGTGGGTCGGCCGGGGGTGGTGTCGCCGAGGAAGGCGGGCGTGATGTCCAGCGGCTCCAGCAACAGCACGCGTACGGCTTCGTGCCAGGTCATGCCCGTCACGGCTTCGATCAGCCGCCCTGCCGCCACGTAACCGGCGTTGGAGTAGGAGAAGTCCGTCCCGGGGGCGAACAGCGCGTCCTCGGCGGCGCAGACCGCCGAGAGGTAGCGGGAGGCCGTCATGCCTGCCGCGGTGTCCGAGTCGAGGCCGGTGGGCAGACCGGCCGTGTGGGAGAGCAGGTGACGCACGGTCACCTTGGGTAAGTCCTGGAACTCCGGCAGGACATCGGCGACGGACTCGTCCAGATCGAGATCCTCGTCGTCGATCAGGAGCATGACGGTGGCGGCCGTGTAGGACTTGGTGACGCTGCCCAGCGGCACGGCTGTGTCGGCTGTGAACGCGGTGCCCCGGACGGCGTCGGCCGTGCCGGTGTGCACACTGACGATCTCCCTCCCGGTGTCCACGGCCAGATGTGCGCCGGGCACACGGTGGGTCCGCGCGAGGCTGTCGAGACGGT
This sequence comes from Streptomyces sp. NPDC087844, assembly GCF_044742785.1. Lineage (NCBI taxonomy): Bacteria > Bacillati > Actinomycetota > Actinomycetes > Kitasatosporales > Streptomycetaceae > Streptomyces > Streptomyces sp. NPDC087844. The sequence continues at coordinate 94,923 of NZ_JBIUVD010000005.1, forward strand.
CCTGCAGTGTCCGGCGCAAGGCGGACGATCGAGGGGCGAAGGGGGACGGTTGGGGGGCCACTTGAGCGGTGGTGGGGTAAGGCATGTGTAGGGAACTCCCAGTGATGCTTGGTGTGAACGTGACGTCAGGGGCCGATGGGGATGAGCGGAACGGCCCCCGCGTCGGTGCGGGTGATGCGTTCTTGCCTGCTAACTTCTCGCGACCTCGACCGGCAGATGACGTACGCCGACGATGACGCCCGGGTTCTGGAAGGTGACTTGTTCGTAGTCGGGGACACGCAGATCGGAGAAACGTTCAAGCAGCAGCCGGAGCGCGATACGCGCCTCCAGCCGGGCCAGCGGCGCGCCGAAACAGAAGTGGATGCCGTGACCGAAGGTCAGATGGGGATTGGGGCTGCGGGCCGGATCGAAGACGTCCGGTGCCTCGAAGCGGGAGGGATCGCGGTTGGCGGCGCCCAGATGGGCCACCACCATCGCGCCCGCGGGAATGTCCTGCTCGCCGATCACCACGGGCCGTGTGGCGCGTCGGCCGAGTTCGGCGAACGGAGGCAGCCAGCGCAGTACCTCCTCGATGGCGTCCGGCAGTCGGCCGGGGTCGGCACGCAGCGACGGGAAGGTGCCGGAGTGCCGGTCGAACGTGACGACCGCGTTGCCCAGCAGCGCCGTGGTGGTGACGTGCCCGGCGACGAGCAGCAGGGCGACGAACCCGACGATCTCCTGGTCCTCCAGCCGGACCCCGTCCACCTCGGCGGCCAGCAGTTTGCTGGTGAGATCGTTCCCCGGATTCGCCCGGCAGCGCCGGATATGGTCCAGGACGTAGCCGTTCATCTCCCGGACGGTCGGGGCGATGGCTTTGAGAGCGCGGGCCAGGTCGTCCATGTTGGGCGCTTCGCCGAGTTCGTCGCCACCGAAGAGGGTGGCCGCCCATTCCTGGAAAAGCCTGTGGTCGGCCGCCGGTATGCCGAGCAGTTCGGCGATGACGATGATGGGCAGCGGGTAGGCGAGCATGTCGACCAGATCGAACCGGTCACGGTCGGCCACATCGTCCAGCAAGCGGACGCATACATTCTCGATGCGTGGTTGCAATCCGCTCACCACGCGGGGGGTGAATGCCTGGCTCACGAGAGTTCGTAGTTTTCGGTGCTCCGGCGGATCCATACCGACGAAATTGCCTTGCCGGAAGACCTCGAAGTCCTCCTGCGTGGGCGCGATGGACGAGAAGTCGGAGGAAAACGTCGCCGGGTCCGCCAGAACCGCGGCCACCGACTCGTGGTCCACCACCTGCCAGGCACTCTGCTGTTCGTCGTAATGCACCGGTCTCAGTGCGCGTAAGGCCTGCCATCGATCACTCAGCGCGTCGAAGGGTAAGTGCTCCTGTTGCGATGCGTTGCCGGTCACCTGTTCTCCTTCGTGCGGTACGCGGGGACAGCGAAACCACAAGCGGGATGGTTGACGTCGAGCCTGGGCTCGGAGGCGGATCCCGGTCGCGACCTGGGGTGATCCCGACCGACGACGGCCCTGAGCGGTTGGCTGAGCAGCTCGGTCGAAGTTCCCGACCACCGCAACCGGTCACCGGCGTCGCTCATGCCGGCCCGTACAGCCGCGTGCCTCGCATCATCGGCTGCGGCCGTACGCGTCAACATCTGCGGCGCGGTCCGTATCGGCTCCACGCCCACCGCTGAACAACCGGTGGCACTCGTCGTGCGCGAGTAGCTGACATCACACATCTCCAGTGAGTGAACGTACCGCGCAGCGTTCGCGCGGCGACTTCCCCTTGCCTTTACCTCGCGTATGCCGGGCCTTTGGGTGGGGCCGGACGTACTGCCGACACACGCGAGGCTGTGCATAGCCGCCGGGCGGAGCGGACATAACCGGGGCGAATACCCTCGACCCCGTCGAACCCGGCGACAGTCTTCATGGTGGGTCAAGCAAGGGCAACCCCCCGAAGTCGGGTGGAGGGTATATCGGCAAGCCATTGCGCATTGTGTGCGAGCAGCCCGAACCAAACACATCGGCGATGGTCCTGGCCTGCTCCACCGCCCCCGACGCGTGCCCCGGAAGCAGTTGGCTAAACAGCCGATTGCGTAGAATCTGGAACTCCTCTTGAGGACCCACCGGCCACAACTCCCCTCACCTGCACAGAGATTGCCCGCGGCAGCGTCGCCGACATGGACATAAAAAAGCGGAACATTTCATTCGAAGACTGCCCGCACCCTGTGACGTCCGGTGTCGTGCCGGATGACCGAACTCCCCGCTCGGTCGGTCACCCGGCCGGTCCGGCACCGACTTCGGCCGAATCCCGCCCGGAGCGCGCGGGGGCGCACTCCCCTGGCGCGTACGCGGACTCGCGCTCTGAGGTCCCTGTCAGGACAGCGGCTGCAGGACAGCGGCCACGGGCGTCGCGGAACGGCGGGCGGCGGCAGACCCGCTCCGCTTCAGGGCAGTACGGCGGCCCCGCGCTTCCCGGCCAGAACCGCGCACACCCGCGCACACCCGCGCCAGGACACACCGTCCACTACGCCGGCCGCCTTCGCGTACCGACGCCGATCGCCCCCTCGCCATGGGCGAGGGGGCGTGGGATACGAGGGGGTCACCCCTCACACAAGCCGTTCGTTGTCGTTGACGGGGCGGCGCGAGGCGCGGCGGCGGTCGACGACCTGCCGCCACTGGTCTCCGTAGACGAGGCCGATCATGTCCTCGCCCGCCATCACGTCGTGGGGGAAGCCCAGTTCCGGACGACTGATCTCGTCGAGCCGGCTCAGCGCGTCGTCGTCGAGGACGACGTCGACGGTGGCGAGGTTGGTCGTCAACTGCTCTTCGCCGGTCGCCCCGAGCAGCGGGATGACGGTGCCGGACCGCGAGCGGAGCCATGCGAAGGCGACCTGCGCGGGGGTCCAGCCGCCGGCGTCGGCGATGGCGACGACCTCGCGGACGATGTGGTCGCTCCGCTCGCCGCTGAAGTCCCATCCCCCGCGGGTGAGCCGGCCTTCGGAGCCGCCCAGGTACTTGCCGGTCAGGCGCCCCTCGGCGAGCGGGCCCCAGGCCAACACGGCAAGGTCGTGCGCCTGGGCCATCGGCGTCAGCTCGGACTCGACCGAACGGGCCAGCAGGTTGTAGCGCAACTGCACGCCGACGAACGGCGACCAGCCACGCAGCTCGGCGAGGGTGTTCGCCTGGGCGATCTCCCACGCCGACCAGTCCGAGACGCCGACGTGCAGGACCTTGCCGGCGCGCACCTGGTCGTCCAGCGCGCGCATCAGCTCGGGCAGCGGAGTGAGGGTGTCGCGGGCGTGCACCCAGAGCACGTCGACATGGTCGGTGTTCAGACGCCGCAGGCTCGCCTCAAGAGAGGTGACCAGGTTCTTGCGGTGGTTGCCTGCCGTGTTCAGATCGCCGGGGGTGGTCTGTGCCGTGTACTTGGTGCTCAGCACGAACCGGTCGCGTCGCCCCCGCAGCGCACGGCCGACGATCGACTCGGAGGATCCCCCCGTGTACACGTTCGCGGTGTCGATGAAGTTCCCGCCCGCGTCCGCGTAGATGTCCAGCAGTTTCGCACTGGTCTCCGGCGCCGCGCCCCAGCCCCAGTCCTCGCCGAAGGTCATGGTGCCGAGCGCGAACTCGGAGACGCGGATGCCGGAACGGCCCAGAAGTGTGTAGCGCATGAAAGGTCCTCGTTTCGAAAACAGGCATGTCCGTCACCGCGGAACGGGTTGGCCGCCCCGCATCCCCAAGGTGCCGCGCCTCGCCCACGTCAACCAGGCCGCGCTCATCCTGGGTGCGCCCCACCCGGGAACCCAGCCTGGGTCGCGGGCACCCGGAACGGCACGTCCTCGTCACGGCGCCCCAGTCGCCCATCGACCGTCACTACCGGGTGAGCGTCTCGAAGCCCATATCTCCGCAGTACTCGACGATGCGCTGCTCCGCCTCGGAGTCACTGTTGCTCACCGCTGCCACGGTGGCCTCCGCCAAGGTGCGGCCCTGGCCGACGGTCTCGTCCCGGAGCGGTCGCATCGCGAGGAAGGTGTCCCGAGCGACAGTCCCGGCCTCATCGTCCCCTGCCGAGTCCGATGGGTCCGATGGGTCCGATGGGTCGGTGCGCGCGGCGTTCCGCGCCGTCTGCCACGCCCCCAACTGCGCGCAGTAGTTCTCCCGCTGCGCGGTCAGCCGCTCTTCGTCCTTGCCGTCGGACGAGGAACATCCCGTCGACATCGCCGACATTGCCAATATTGCCAACAGGACGAGGACCGGGACCGCTGCCCTGCGTGCGCACATCACGATGCCTCCGGCCCGGACTGCGTCCGCTCGCCGTTGTCGTCCGCAACTCCCGTCGCAGGATAGCTGTTTGACCACCTGGCCACGTGTTCGACTCGACCCCACCGGAGGCGTGTCGTCGCAAGGCGGGTGCATAGGATCGCCCGCATGACCCTGCGACCTGTTCTGGTGAACATGAAGGCCGTTGACGACTCGGCGGTCGGCCGGTTCTGGGCCGAGGCGCTCGGCTGGTGTGTCACCGGCGGGGGATCCGGCGCGACCGCCGCTCAACCCGCCGGCTTCAACCGGCTGGACCCGAGCACCGTCTGCGTCGACGTCATCGCCGTCCCGGAACCCGGGACCACGACGAAGAACCGTGTGCATCTCGATCTCGCCACCACCTCCGAGGCCCATCAGGCGGAGTTGGTCGCACGCCTCAGGGCTCTCGGTGCGACGCCCGCCGACGTGGGCCAGGGCGATGTGCCGTGGACGGTCCTCGCCGACCCGGAGGGCAACGAGTTCTGTGTGCTGGAACCCCGGGAGATCTACCGGGACACCGGGCCGGTCGCCGCGGTGGTGGTCGACTGCGCGGATCCGCGGGCCATGGCCGAGTTCTGGGACGCCGCGATGGACTGGACCCTGCACAAGGTGACCGACGACCAGGCGGTGTGGCGCTCCGCCGAAGGTGTCGGTCCGTATCTTGAGTTCCTCCGCTCGCCCGACGTGAAGACAGTGCCGGACCGCGTCCATCTCGACCTGGTGCCGGGCCCCGGTGACGACAAGGAGGCGGAGGTGGCCCGGCTGCGGGCCCTCGGCGCCACCGACCTCGACGTCGGTCAGGGGAACGTCCCGTGGACGTGCCTGACCGACCCGGAGGGCCATGAATTCTGCGTCCTGTCGCGCGCGTGAAAGTCCTCTCGCGCTCGTGGAACGACACGTGCTCAGCTGTTCCTGCGCGCAGCCCGTGGGCGATGTCGCCGACCATGGCCTCGCGTTGCCGTTCGGCGCGCGCCCGGTGCTCGGGCAGTTCGCTGAACGCCGCCGCGGCGTTCGGCGACGAGGACGGGTGACACGTCACGAGCCACCGGTTCCCGGTCGGGCCTGTTCCCGTTCACACCTTTTCCAGCGCCCGGCGCCAGAGCCCGGTGACGTGGGTCCTCAGCCGTTCCGTGTCGACGCGTCCGGGATCGACCAGCCGTTGCATACCGATCCCCCGGAGCTGCGCGACGATGGCGACCGCGGTCTCGTCGGGTGCCACGTCGGGGTGGATCGTGCCGTCGGCGATCCCGGCGGCGAGGTCCTCGTACAGGTCCGCATGGAACGCCTCGTTCCGTTCGCGGAAGAGCGGAGTCAGTTCCGCTGTCGTCGCGGCCTCGGTCCAGAGTTTGAGAAAGACCCTGTTCAGCACACCCATGCGGCCGAGTCCGCCGATGTATCCGTCGATCAGTCGCAGAAGACGGTCCGGTCCGGGTGGCAGGCCCTCCAGCCCTGGCACGAATCCGGCCTGGGCCGAGCGTGCCAGGCGTTCGACGAGCGCCTGCTTGGATCCGAAGTGGTGGGTCACGAGTCCGCGGCTGTAACCGGCGCGCTCCCCCACGCCCGCCAGCGTCAGCGCGCGTACGCCCTGTGCGTCGACCAACTCGGCGGCAGCCGTGAGGAGTGCGGTTTCGGCCTCTTCACGGCGCTGCTTCTGAGTGCGGCGGGCGGTGGTCATGAGACGGACTCTACAAGAAACTTGTCAGACGACCAACAAGTACATAAGAATGCGCTGTCGGCGGCGCATGCCCCCGAAGGCATGCAGTAGACCGGAAACGGGAGGCATCGAATGATGCGAACCCCTCGTCGTGCGCCGCGATCCGACGCCCTGGAGAATCGCGCCCGCATCATCGAGACCGCACACGCCGCCTTCACCGGCGACCCCACTGCGAGCCTTCAGGCGATCGCGAGGGCGGCCGGTGTCGGCCAGGGAACGATGTACCGCCACTTCCCCGACCGCGAGGCCCTGCTGCTGGCCGTCTACCGCGAGGAACTCGACGCGCTCATCGCCGCCGCCCCGCTCCTGCTGCACGAGTACGGACCGCTGGAAGCCCTGCGCCGCTGGTTCGAGCGCCTCGCCGCCGACGGTCGCGTCACCGGCGGGGCGTCTCTGGCCGTGCGGGCCGCCACCCGGGCCGGCCGGCACCACCCACCGATCGCCGCCGCCCTGGACCTGCTGCTCCGTGCGGGCAAGGAGGCGGGGCAGGTACGGCCGGACGCCGAGACGGAGGAGATCCTGCTGCTGGGGTCCTCCCTCTGGAGGACGGAGGGCGCGTCCCCGTGCCCGGAACGCAGTCGGCGAATGCTCACCGTCATCATCGACGGTCTGCGCACCGACGCACGGCGATGATGTGCGCGCCTCGCTCTACGAAGTGACGCGGTCGGAGGCGGGCCAGAGGTAGGGCAGGTCGTCGGGAACGTCCGGGAAGAACGGCGTGTAGACCTCGGGCGCCTTGCGCACCAGGGCCGACTGGTGGCTGCGGTGGAAGTCGGGGTCCCCCAGCCAGGGTGGCAGCTCCCCGGCGTCGGCGAGTTCCTCCTGGACACGGACGGCGGCCCCTGGGCGGGCCAGGCCGAAGTCGGTGACGAGCGTGGTGGCACAGGTGTCGGCACGCCCCTGGGCCACCCACATGGCACACACGTCCAGGCCGTAGCGGACCAGGGCCTCCTCGTAACCGATCCACATACGCACCGCGGGATGGTGCCGCCATCCGTAGCCGGGCACGGTCAGGCCGCGCAGCACCTGAAGGGCCTCGACCCGCTGCTTGCCCAGGCGCGCCTGGTCCAGGACCGCGGCGGACTGCGTGAAGTCGGGGTACGGAAGAAAGGTCTGCACGCAGCATGCCTACCGCGGCGGACCCGTTCCCAACTGGCCCCGTACCCATACTGGCCCCGTACGGACGATCGGGTGCGGCCGCTCACGATGCTCCAGGCGAACGCGTCCGCGCCCACGCCGCCGGTGCCGCTTCGGCCTCGCCGCGGTGGAGTCACCCGAGTGCGCGCCCGACCCGCGGGTGGACACGCATGTCAGCGCGTCCCGCGTCCGTCCGCGCGCCGCGGCCGGAAGATCGGTCGTGGAACGTGCGTACGCGGGTACGCGGAGTCGGGGTGCCGACGACGGCCACGTCGGCGGATTCCACGCGACACGCCGGACATCGCACGCCGGACGTCGCACGCCGCCGGTCGGACGCCGCATGCCGAACAAGGAGAGTGCTCATGGCCGTTACCCGCGGAGAACCGGATGTCCTGGTGGTCGGCGGAGGTCTCGCCGGTCTGGCCTGCGCCCGCGACCTGGTGGATGTCGGGCTCGACGTCAAGGTCCTGGAGGCGTCCGACGAGGTGGGCGGGCGCATGCGCTCGGACCGTCACGAAGGCTTCGTCGTCGATCGCGGCTTCCAGGTCTTCAACACCGCCTACCCGCAGGTCCGCCGACGGCTGCCGCCGCGCGAACTACGGCTGCGGCCCTTCACCCCCGGCTTCCTCGTGCACACCGAGGACGGGCCGCTGCGTTTCAGCGACCCGACGCGCAGGCCGCGCACGCCCCACCTGACACGCGGTCTCCGCGACCTGCGACCCGGTCGTCCGGCAGGCGCCCGCGATCTCGTCGCGCTGGGCGCCCTGTCGGCCCGGGACATGCTCGCGCCCGCACGGCTGCTGAAACGTGAGCGCGGCGAGGACCGCACCACCCGGACCGCGCTCGCGGCGGCGGGGTTCTCCGAGGAGTTCGTCGAGCGCTTCTTCCGGCCCTTCCTCTCCGGCGTCTTCCTGGAGGACGAACTGGAGACCTCGGAGCGCGTCTTCCACCTCGTCTGGCGCAGCATGCTGCGCGGCACGCTGTGTCTGCCTGGCGAGGGCATCGGAGCGGTCCCGCGCGCGCTTTCCGCCGCGCTCCCCCGGGCGACCGTACGTCTCGGCACCCCGGTCGCCCGACTCACGGACGACGGAGTCGAACTGGCCACGGGCACCGAACTCCGGGCCCGCGCCGTGGTGGTGGCCACAGGTCCCGGCCCGGCCGCCCGCCTGCTGCCGGGCCTTGACGTGCCCGCGTACCGCGTGGTGACGACGTATTACCACGCCGCGACACGTTCCCCGCTCCCCGAGCCCACCCTTGTCACCGACACCCGCAGACGTTTCCTGAACTCCTGTGTCCTCAGCGAGGTCGTCCCCTCCTACGCGCCCGCCGACATGTCCCTGATCGCGACCTCGGTGCTCGGCGAGGACACGCGGGGCCGTGAGCGTGAGGTCCGGACGGCACTGGCCGACGCGTACGGCGCCGACACCGGTGACTGGGATCTGCTGACCGTGCGTACCGTGCCCGACGCGCTGCCCGTCATGGCGCCTCCGCAGCCCCTCAGCCGGACCGCCCGGGTCGCACCCGGCCGGTACGTGTGCGGAGACCACCGGGCCACCGGATCGGTACAGGGGGCGCTGGCATCGGGCGCCCGGGCTGCCCGTGAGGTGGCCCGGGACCTCGGTCGGTAGCCGCTGCGCGGGCGCCCCTCGCCGTCGCCTTCGTTCCTCAGCCGGTTCTGTCCAGGAGTTCCTGGAGCACCGACTCGGGGTCGCGGAGCACCGAGACGAGCAGGGCCTTGTCGTACGCGGAGTCGCCCAGCAGGGAGCGGGCCGTCGACTCGTACCGGTCCCGTACCGGTCCGAGTTCCGGAGTGCCCCGCTGCGGATGGCCGACGGCGGCCCAGTAGTTCTCGCCGGCCCCGTACGCGGCGACCGCGGGTCCGCCGGCGCCCTGCGCGGCGAGCGCCGAGGCGAGCAGGTCGAGGCCGAGGGCGATGCCGAAGCTGTCACCGATGCGGCGCTTGCCGTCGAGCATGGCCGCCGCGTGTCCGGCGGCGTCCTCGGCACGGTCCTCGAACAGCGCGAGCAGCGCCAACTGGTACTCCGCGTACGACCGGGTCCACCACTCGCCGCGCACGACACAGTCCCGACGCAGCTCACCGGCCTCGCGGCGGGCCTCCTCACGCAGTCCCTCGGCCGTCATGGCGAAGACGCGGACCAGACGGCACAGCACGCGGCCCACGGAGGCGAAGGGCCCTCCGTCCACGCTGCCCAGGACCCTGTCGACGACGAACCGCGCGGCCATCGGCCGGCCCCGCAGCAGATGGACCAACCCCTGCAGATAGGCGGCGTGCAGCGCGCCCTCGGTCTCCTCCTGGGCCGCGGCCTGTCGCTGGCAGGCCAGGGCGAGCCGCTGCGCCGCGTCGTGCTCACCGCTGAGCACCCGGGCGACGCCCAGGGACCACAGGGCCCGGGTGCGCACCGCTCCCGGCTCTGCCGTCAGTGCCAGGGCCTCCTCCAGATAGCCCGTGGCTTCCCGCAGGTGACCGCAGCAGCTCCAGAAGAAGCCCAGCAGTCCGGCCAGTTCGAGCGCCTGCTGCGGCCGGGTGGTGAGGAAGCGGTCGAGCGCGGCGCACAGGTCGGAGTGGGCCGCGGAGATCCAGCGGTACGCGTCGAGCTGTGTCGGGCCCAGCCAGTCGGCGTGGGCCCGCCGGGCGCGGCGCAGGAAGTACGCGGCGTGGCGCCCAGACACCACTTCGGTCTCGTCCAGTTCTCCGAGCCACATACGGCCGTACTCACGCACGGTGTCGAGCATCCGGAAGCGGCCGTCCACGCGGGCCACCACGGACTTGCGCTCCAGGCCGGCGAGCGCCCGTTCCACGTCCGAGGCGCGCAGTGCTTCGTCGGCGCACACCGCGCGCACCGCGTCGGCGTCCACGGCGTCCCGGAACACCGAGAACCGGGCCCACAGCAGACGCTCCGCGGGCTCGCACAGCTCGTGGCTCCAGCCGATCGCGGTGCGCAGCGTCCGCTGCCGGAAGTGGACGCGAGCCGCGAGATTCGACTTCGGTGTGGCGAGGTCCAGGCGTGAACGCAGCAGTTCCTCGACCTCTTCGAGCGTGTGATGCGCCAGTTGGCCGGCCGCCAGCTCCAGCGCGAGCGGGATCCCTTCCAGCCTTCGGCACAGCCGGGCGGCGATCAGGACGTCATCCGGGCCCATCGGGCCGGTTCCCGTCGCGGCAGCACGACGGCAGAAGAGTTCCACGGCGTCACAGGCCGGTGGCAGCGGCTCCACGACGAGGCGGTGCTCGCCGTCCATGCCCAGCGGCTCCCGGCTGGTCGCCAGCACCGTCAGTCCCGGGCAGTCGTCGAGGAGACGGGCGAGCAGGTCGCGGCAGGCCGCCGAAAGGTGCTCGCACGAGTCCAGCACCAGCAGGACGTCCTTGCCCGCCAGCCATGCGCACAGCACGTCCAAGGGCTCGGCCGTCGCGTGGTCGGCGAAGTCGAGGGCGTCGGCGACCGTGGCGAGCAGGAGGCGGGCGCTCGTCAGCGGCCACAGGTCGGCCCAGGCGACGCCTCGGGTTCCGGTACGCATCACCTGTTCCGCCGCGTGCAGCGCGAGCCGGCTCTTGCCCACGCCGCCCACGCCGGTCAGCACGACCAGGCGGTGCCGGTCCAGCGCGTCGGCGACGTGCGCCAGCTCCCGGCGTCGTCCGACGAGTTCGTCAGGGGGCTCAGGCAGGTTCCTCAGCACGGTGACCGTCTTTCGTGTGCGTCGCTCGGGCAGTGGCCGTAGCGGTGGGCGAAGGTGGTGTGTGCGGTGCATGTGCGGTGCATGTGGTGTGTGCGGTACGCAGCAGAGCCGAGAGACCACCGATGAACGTCGACGCGTCCCCGTGCACCCGGCGCTCCGGCCCGATCCGGTGCGGGCCCGGCGTGTGGTGGATGCGGGCGCGGTTGCGGGGGCCCTCCGGTCCTGCCACCCGGGCGGAGAGCCCGCTGCCCAGGCGTTCCCGCGGTCCGTCGACGCGGGACGGTCTGTTCGGTCTCATCGGTGCCGGGTTCTCCTGTCGGGCGGTTGCTCACGGGCGCGCGTCGCACGCGGTACCCGCGCCCGGTGCGGATCGGCACCCGCCCCCGCCGGCTCCGTCCAGCGGTCAGCGGGCGTCGGGCGCACTCCCCACCCTTGTTTCCGGACTGCCGGGGCTTTCGGACGCACCGGTCCGCGAAAATCACGCGGCCGTCGCGCCTGAGCGGGGCACGGACCACCCGAGGGGCCGAGCGGCCCGGGACGTACGCCGTCCCGATAGCGTGCCGGCATGCGCGAGTCACTGCCCGATCCGTCCCCGCCCGTCATCTCCCGTCGAGCCCGTGAGCTGGGGATCTCCGTCGGTGACCTGCCCACGGGAACGCACAACGCCCTGACCGATGTGCCCGGGGTCCGCGTCGGACACACCACGCTGGTCCGGCCGCCGCGGGTGCACAGCGGTGTCACCGCGATCGTGCCGGACGGTGTGGGGCCCGGCAGCCCGCTGCCCGCCGGGGTGTTCACCGGCAACGGCTACGGCAAGCTGCTCGGCACCACGCAGCTCGCCGAACTCGGCGCGCTGGAGACACCGGTGCTGCTCACCTCGACCCTGTCCGCCTTCAGGGTCGCCGACGCCCTGGTCGGCTGGGTCCTGGAGCGGCCCGAGGGGGCTGCGGCGCGGAGCCTGAACCCGGTCGTGGGCGAATGCAACGACGGGCTCCTGTCGGACATCCGCTCACGTCCGGTCCGCGAGGAACACGTCCGGGCCGCGCTCGACACCGCGTGCGGCGGGCCGGTCGTGGAGGGCTGCGTCGGCGCGGGCACCGGGATGACCGCGCTGGGGTTCAAGGCCGGCATCGGCACCTCGTCGCGACGCGTACCACTGGCCGGCCGGGACGACGTGATCCTCGGGGTGCTCGTCCAGGCCAACTTCGGCGGCACGCTGCGGGTGTCGGGCCGTGTGGTCACGCCGGCCGACGTCGGCGTACCGACCACGGACCCGTGCTCCACCACGAGTCCCGCGCCCGAGGCCGGTTCCTGCATGGTCGTGGTCGCCACCGACGCGCCGCTGGACGCCCGCCAGTTGACCCGCCTGGCCCGGCGCGCCGTCTACGGACTCGCCCGGGTCGGGGCCGCGTACGGCCACGGCAGCGGCGACTACGGCCTCGCCTTCGGCACGCGTCCCCTGGGCACGCCCGCCGGGCCCGCCGTGGTGCCCGACGACCGGCTGGACCCCCTCTTCGTCGCCGTCCTCGACGCCGTCGAGGAGGCCGTGCTCAACTCGTTGCTCACCGCCACCACGACCACGGGGCCGTACGGCCACACCCGCCACCCCCTGCCCGCGGCACCGCTCCTCGCCCTGCTGGGGCGAGGAGCCCCGGGCGCCGCGGGAAGTCGCGGCGGTACTCGTTCTCCTTGAGCCCGGCCGTAGGCCCCTCCGCCGGTCGGGCGGACCTTGTCAGGCCCGGTCGAGGGCTACGGGAGCCTGGGGACCCGAGTCGGGTCCCGCCACGCGTGGGTCCGCGGGGCGGGGAGCGTAGATGGGGGCGTCCGCCTGGTAGAAGAGGTCGATGTCGGCCTCCTCACCACCGACGATGAGTGTGTCCCACGCACCGCTCTCCTGGAGTGTCCGCAGGGTCGACGGCGCGAGCGTGGCGAGGTGTTCGCGCAGTTCCCCGTCGGAGGGCATGCCGGGAAGGCGGGTCTCAAGCCGGTCGCGTATGGCGCGCATGCGCTCGAACAGCGCGTCCAGGTCGGGCTGCTCCGCCTCGGCCTCGGGCCCGTCGGCCCGGGCCGCGGTGGCGACCGGAGTCCCGTCCTGCTCCATGCTGCGGGCGATGATGTCCTTGATCGCGCGGGTGGCACCCTGTTCGTCCGTGGTGACCATGGCGTTCCACGCGCGGCTCTTGTGCCGGTACTGCAGCATGGACATCGCGGCCTCGTGCCGGATGAAGTCGGCGTCGCGCAACGGCCGGCCCTGCCAGGTGCGGCTGAGTGAGCGGGTCAGGGACACGGCGGAGGCGAGGCCGCTGTTGAGTCCGCGCCCCGGCCAGAAGTGAATGGCGTTGGCGGCGTCGCCCAGCAGGAAGCCGTACGTTCCCGGGGTCGTCGCGGTGGAGCGGGTGAGCTGCGCCGTGAACCTGGGGCGCTGCACCATGTCCAGCCGGAACGAGGTGATGGCGCTGAGGTCGTCCTCGGCCACACCGAACAGCTTGAGTCCCTCCCGGATCCGCTTCCACAGGGGCGAGCCGCGCAGCAGGGCGGGCAGGAAGAGGGTGCCGTGCGTGGGACAGACGAACTCGTTGTCCTCGTGGCGGCTCATGACACAGGGGCGTGCGGCGATGCACTCCTCGAAGACCTGGCGGACGGGATCGATGCCGACCACGGCCTTGGTCTCCTCACGGGTGAGCCTCATGTTCAGGAAGCCCTCGCCGCGCAGCGAGTTGAGCAGGAACCTGTTCTGCGACACGGTCAGCAGGACGCTCATCCGGTCCGTGAGCGGCGACTTGACCCGCAGCCCCAGCACCACGTCCTGGAGGTGTTCGCCGTCGAGGGAGTAGATGGACGCGTCGGCCGCGCCGAAGCGGTCGGCGTAGTGCTCGCGGGTGCGGGACCGGCCGCCGTCGCAGATCGCCAGGACATGGTCGTCGGCGACCCGCTGCTCGTGCTCCGAGAGGTCGAAGCGCTTGGGCACGAGCCGGATCGCCGACTTGCTGTTGGCCAGCTCCAGCAGCCGGTCCTCGACGTAGGCGATCCGGATGTTGCGGGGAGGCCGGCCTTCGACGGAGTCGGGACCGACGGGCCACATCTCGGAGTAGTGCTGCCCCTCGTCGAACAGCGCGGACTGCATCTCCTCGGTCAGCGCGAGGTACTGCCGGCTCTGGATGGTCACGACCTGCTGGCGGCGGACGTTGCCCAGCGCCTCGTCCTTCCAGGTCACCGTCGTACCGTTCTTGACCCAGCGTCCCTCGTAGACGGTGATGAACACCCGTCCCTGCAGGGCGTTTTCCAGCAGCAGGGCGAAGGCGAGCCCGACCGGGCCCCCGCCGGCGATCGTGACGCGCAGCGCGCTGGGGTTGGCCAGGGCCGTGGGGCGCGGCACGTCGAGCCGGGAGAGGTCCATGACCGTCTCCAGCGCCTCCTGCGTCTCGAACAGGAAGGTCTCGTCGCCGATCCGGATGACGTCACCCGGGGCCAGCGGGTGCCGGGTGACGCGCTGTTCGTTGACGTAGGTGCCGTTCCTGCTGTTGCGGTCGTGGAGGACGAACGTGTCGTCCTCCACGAGGATCTCGGCGTGCAGCCGGGAGGCGCTCGTGCTGACGATGATCACATCGTTGTCGCTCTTGCGACCGAACCGCAGGGCGGCGGTGCCCAGCACCACGCTCTGACCGCTGAAGGGACCCGTGCGTCCCACGATGACCGACGACACTCAAACTCCTTGCAGACATGCCCCGATGCCGGGCGGGACCGCACCGGGCGGCCGGTCCGGCACGAGGGCCAACTGGACCATCACAAGCAGGGAACCCCGGTGCGATCAGGCCGCACCGGTCCGGTCAGCGGGCGGCGGTGCGCCGAGGGTGCACGGCCGCCGCCCGGGCCGTCACTCGCATGTCAGCGTGAACGGCACCGTGTCGGAGACGGTCTGCTGCGACGACTTGATCTCCACGCCCATCGCGCTCGCCAGCGTCCCCTCGTGCGCGTACGTCGTCACACGTATCGTCTCCTGGTGGGTGCGAGGGCCGCCTTCCGAGAAGGTCAGCGCGCGCCACGTCTTGTCGACCACCTTCCCTTCGGCCGAGACCCATCGGTAGGTGAACCGCACGGGCAGCTCCGTCACTTCGAAGGTGGCCGTGAACGCGGGAGCCTCCCCCTGCGGTGGCGGGCAGGCTCCCGTGTACGTGGTGTTCGTTCCCGTGACCGCCACCGTCACCGGCGGCTGCGCCACGGCGCCCGAGCCGTCCCCTTCCGCGGAGGGGGAACCGTTCTGTGCCTGCTGCGCGGAGGAACTCGTCTCCGCGCCGGGGCTCTTGTCGTCCGCCCGGTCCTCGTCGTCACGCGTCAGGGCGTAGCCCAGCCCTCCCAGCAGCAGGGCGGACACGGTCGCCAGCGCCGCCAACAGGTACCCCGTGCGCCGGGTGCGCCCCGGCTGGGCCGGGGCGGGTGTCTCCACGGTGACCGGGCCGCTCTCCGTCGGGAGCGAGTACGCCGGCGGAGCCTGCGGGGGTGCGAGCGACGCTGCCGGATGGGCGGGCCCAAAGGTGCCGGTTGTACTGGCCGCGCCGGTGGTGCCCGTCGTCGTCTCACCGAAGGGCGCGGCCTGCGGTGCGCTGTGCGTCTGCCCGGCGGGCGCGTCGACGACGGTCTCCGACGTGCTGCCCGCGGAGGCGGACCGCGCCGTGGTGTGTACGTCTCCGGTCTGCGCGAAGACGGTCGCGGCCGACGTGGCTTCGGTCGCCGCGGCCTGCGCCGCCGCGGCGTGCGTCACCGCGGTTCGTGCTGCCGCGGCTTCCGTGGCTGCGGCTCGCGTCGCTGTGACGTCCGAGGACGGAGCCCGCGTCGCGAGGCGGGGGTCCTCGGTGGGCGCGTCGAGGGTGGCGTCCGAGGTGGCGTCCGTCGAGGAGGACTGCGCCGCGGGGCTCACCCCGCCGGTCTGCGCGGTACCGGCCTGGACGGCGACGGTCTGCGCGGTACCGGTCTGGGCGGCGACTGTCACCGTCGGTGTGGATTCCGTCGCCGTGACGTCGGCGTCGGGCGTGCCGCCGGCCGCTATCAGCCGCAGGTCCCGCGCCGTCTGTTCGGCGGAGGCCCGCTCGGCGGGGTCCTTGCGCAGGAGACCGTCGATGACAGAGGTCAAGGGGCCGGCCCGGTGCGGGGACGGGGGCTCGTCGTCGACGACGGCGCGCAGGGTCCCCAGGGCGCTGGTCTGCCGGAAGGGCGAACGTCCCTGCACGGCGGTGTGGAGCAGGACGCCGAGGGACCACAGGTCCGTGGCGGGGCCGAGGGCGCGGCCCAGGGCCTGTTCCGGCGCGAGGTACTCGGGGGAACCGACGACCTCGCCGGTCATGGTGAGCGCGGTGTCGCCGACCACCATGGCGATACCGAAGTCGGTGAGGATCACCCTGTCGTCGTCGGCCAGCAGGACGTTGGCCGGTTTCACATCGCGGTGCAGCACATCGGCGGCGTGTGCGGCACGCAGCGCGCTCAGTACCTCGACGCCGATCCGCGCGGTCTCCTGCGGGGTCAACGCGCCCTGCGTACTGATCAGTTCCGCGAGCGAGCGGCCACGGACCAGCTCCATCACGATCCACGGGCGGTCGCCGTCGGTGACCACGTCGTGGACGGTGATCACGTTGGGAGCGGTGATACGCGCCGCGGCCCACGCCTCCCGCTCCAGGCGGGTGTACATGCGCTGGATCTTCTCGGTGGACAGCCCGGAGGGGGCGCGCACCTCCTTGATGGCGACCTCGCGGCGCAGCACCTCGTCGCGAGCGCGCCACACGGTTCCCATGCCGCCCTCGCCGAGGGTGGACAGCAGACGGTAGCGATCAGCGACCAGCCGCTCCGGACTCGCGTCCGGGGACACTGCGTCCTCATGGTCCATCGGGGCCGATCTCCCTTGTTTTCGGGCATGAATGAACGAATGAGCGCCCGGACATGTTCTGCCCGATCGGCACCCCGCACCACCCCAGGTGCGCTCAGCTATCAACTACACGCAGGGCAGGGGCCATTCGGTTGCTGCAGTCTAGCCCTGGCGCCGGTCGCGTTCGGACAACGCCGGTCACATCCGGTTACGCCCGATCACGTTGGGATACGGGGTGTCACGGCAGTCAACAGTGCGTAAACGGCGGGTCACGGGGAGCACCCCAGGGCACCGAACGCCTAGGTCAGATGCCCTGTCACCTTCTTATAGGCTTGCCCGGTTCTGGGGCTGCCGGGCAATGGTGCTCAGCGCGACGGGCCACGGGAGCGGGGAAACGTCTCCGGGCCCGACCTCGCCTCCCATCACCGGACCCTGTCTGTGAAAGGTCTCCCGCACCATGCCCCTGGCCCTGCTGGCCCTTGCCGTTGTCGCGTTCGGCATCGGCACCACCGAGTTCGCCACCATGGGATTGCTGCCCCAGATCGCCGACGGGGTCGGCGTGTCCGTGCCGCAGGCCGGCAATCTCGTCTCCGCCTACGCGCTCGGGGTCGTCGTCGGCGCCCCCGTCCTCACGGGCATCGGCGCGCGCGTCCCCCACAAACGGCTGCTGCTGCTCCTGACCGGATTGTTCGTGATAGGCAACGCCGCGTCCGCGCTCGCCCCGAACTTCGGCCTGCTCTTCGCCGCGCGCTTCCTGTCGGGCCTGCCGCACGGAGCTCTGTTCGGCGTGGGAGCGGTTGTCGCCTCACGGCTCGTCGCTCCCGACCGGGCGGCACGCGCCGTCTCGAAGATGTTCCTCGGGCTGACCGTCGCGAACATCGTCGGCGTACCGGCCAGCACGGCCCTCGGGCAGCAGTTGGGCTGGCGCTCCGCCTACTGGACGGTCGCCGTCATCGGCCTCCTGGCCCTGGTCGCGCTGGCCCTCTTCGTCCCTCACCAGCCACGCGGGCAGCTGTCCGGCATCCGGCACGAGCTGCGGGCGATGGGCAACCGGCAGGTCGCGATCGGGCTCGCCACGGCTGTCGTCGGATTCGGCGGGTTCTTCGCCGTCTACAGCTACCTGGTGCCGATGCTCACGCACCTGACGGGCATATCCGACACTTCGACCACGCTGGTTCTCGCGCTCTACGGTGTCGGCATGACCGGCGGCACACTGCTCGCGGGCCCACTCACGGACCGTGCGCTGCGGCCGACGCTGTACGGGGGACTCGCTCTTCTCGCCGCGGCGCTGGTGACGTTCTACTTCACCGTCCACAGCACCGTGCCCGCCCTGATCACGATCACCTTCATCGGCGCGATGGGTTCACTGATCACCACACCCGTCCAGATGCTCCTCATGGCCAAGGCGAAGAACGCTCCGACCATGGCGGCGGCCTCCAACCACTCCGCTTTCAATCTGGCCAACGCGGGCGGCGCCTGGCTCGGCGGCCTGGTCATCTCGGCCGGCTGGGGCTGGGCCTCGCCCAACCTCATCGGCGCGGCCCTCGCCGTGGCGGGCCTGGGGCTCGCCTTCACCGGAGGCCTCATGGACCGGGGCGGCCCCCGCTCCGAGACGATCACGAAGTCCGCGGGAACGGCCGAGGCCTCGACAGCGGGAGAGGGCACGGAGCGCCGGCGCACCTAAGGGCTGTCCCGTAATCCCCGGCGGGCGCACGACGACAGCTACGGCACCTCGCTGCGTTGTCGGATCGCCCGAATACGCCCAGTATGAGGACGACCCTCCGCCTTGCGATGCACCGCATCTGACGCCGCGCGCTGATCCACCGGGGATTACGGGACAGCCCTTAGCCCGGACAGCGTCACCGCACCATGGCCCCGGACTCCCCGGGCCCCCGGGCTGTCGATGTGATGCCCCTCACTCTCCGGCGGCTCCGCGTCGGGCGTGCACGATCATGCTCGGAATGGACACTCGTTTCTCCGGCATCGCGGACCTGGTCGAAACCCCGTCCGTGGCGGTCGTGGTCGACGTCATGCGTGCGTACACCGTGGCCGCCTGGGCCTTCGCCCAGGGTGCGGAAAGGATCATCCTCGCCGAGTCGCTGGACGAGGCCCTGGCGCTCAAGGCTCGTCACCCGGACCGGGTGGCGCTCAAGGACGGCCCGCCCGCGCCCGGGTTCGACGCCGTGAACTCGCCGGGGCTGCTGCGCTCCATCGACCTCGACGGACGGACCGTTGTGCAGAAGACCACGGCAGGGACGGTCGGCGCCCTCGCGGTCAAGGGGGCGCGGCTGGTGCTGTGCGCCGGCTTCGTGGTGGCGGAGGCGACGGCTCAGTTCCTGCGGACGCACGACACCGCCGGTGTCACGTTCGTGGTCACCGGCGAGGACGGGCGGGCCGAGGAGGACCTGGCGTGTGCTCAGTACATCGCCCGACGGGCCACCGGGGCCGGGACGGATCCCGCGGAGTTCCTCCGCCGCGCCGCCGCCTCGCGCGCCGCCGTCGAACTGGCGGAGGGCATCCGTCAGGGAGTCCATCCCGATGACGTCGCGCTCTGTCTTGAGCTCGACCGGTTCCCCTTCGCCATGGTGGCGGCCTCGGAGGACTCGCTCATGGTCCTGCGCCCGCACGCGACGCCGTAGGCGCACGCAGCGCTTCGCGCAGGAGAGTGACGGCCGGTGGAATCTCCGTGTCACCGATGTTGCCGTACCCGAGGACGAGCGCCCGTTCCACCGGCCGGTTCGTGCGGTAGTCGTCGAGGTCCGCCAGGCGCAGTCCCACGGCGGCGGCGGCCCGGACCGCCCCGCGGGTGTCGGTGTCGTCCGGCAGGTGCAGCAGGATGTGCAGCCCGGCGGCCGTGCCTGCGACCCGGCCCTGCGGCACCTGTTCGCCGAGCGTCCGCACCAGCAGGTCGCGGCGGGTCCGGAACCGCCGCCGCGCCGCGCGCAGATGGGCGTCGTACCACCCGCGGTCGATGAAGGTGGCGAGCGCGAGCTGATCGAGCACGGGCGGCGCGGCGGCGACGGGGTTCGCCGCCCGGAGTACCGGGGTCATCGCGGCGGGCGCGACCAACCAGCCCAGGCCGAGGGCCGGCGACAGCGTCTTGCTGACCGAGCCGAGGAGGAAGACCCGGCTCGGATCCATCCCCTGCATGACGGCGACCGGATGGCGGTCGTAGCGGAACTCGGCGTCGTAGTCGTCTTCGACGACGAACCCGTCCACCGCGCGGGCCCAGCGCACCAGACGTGCCCGGCGTGCCGGGGACAGCACCGTCCCGGTGGGGAACTGGTGTGCCGCGCCGACGACGACGGCCCGGGCGGGCGTACGCGCGAGGTCGGCGACACGGAGGCCGTCATGGTCCACGGGCACCGGGTGTACGCGTAGACCGGCGCTCGTCGCGGCGTCCCGCAACCGCCCCCAGCCCGGGTCCTCCACGGCCAGGTCCTCGATACCCTCGGCGCGCAGGGCCCGACAGGTGCGTACCAGACCGTCGGTGACGCTCGCGCACACCGACACCGACCCGTCGTGCGCGTCCGCGCCGCGCGAGCGCCGCAGGTACTGCGCGACGGTGGTACGCAGTTCCGCGTGTCCGGCGGGGTCGGGCAGGCCGAGGTCGTAGTGGACGGCCGAGCCGGTGACCGTCCGGACGGCGTCCGCCCAGCGACGGCGGGGAAACGCCCGCAGGTCGGGCAGGCCTGGCGCGAGGTCGTAGCGGATCGGTGGCCGTGCCGGTGGGCGCGGCGCGCGAGAGCGCGGCGGCGCGGTGTCGGGTGACCACGAGACACGGGTGGCGGAGCCCACCCGGGCACAGAGGTATCCCTCCGCGACGAGCTGCCCGTACGCCTCCGTCACGACCCAACGTGAACAGCCGAGTTCCTCCGCGAGCGCGCGGCTCGGAGGCACGGCGGCGCCCTCCGCCAGTCGGCCGTCCCGGATCGCGGTGCGCAGCGCGCGAGCCAGGCGATCGTGCAGACGGCGCCGCCCGCCGTCCGCGGGCCCGACGTCCAGCAGGGTCGCCCACGCGAGATTGGTCTGGGAAACGGTCACAGGATTGGAGCGTACCGCCGATCCGAATCCGCCTAGCGTCGGGGACATGATGAAGAACCTGGTCCTTGGGGCCATGCTGTTCGGCACAACCGCGGACGAGCGACAGTCGTTCGCGCTCCTCGACCGTTTCGTGGACGCCGGAGGCGTCTGGATCGACACCGCCAACTGCTACTCGTTCTGGGAGGATCCGAGCGGATTCGGCGGGCAGAGCGAGTCGCTGCTCGGCCGCTGGCTGGCGAGCCGGCCGGGCGTCCGTGACCGTGTCAGGATCAGCACCAAGGTGGGTTGCGAGCCGACCGAGGCCGGACGGTTCCCGGAGACGGCCGAAGGTCTCTCGGCCGGGGCCGTCAAGAGCGGGATCGAGGGCAGCCTCCGACGGCTGGGTACGGATCACGTCGAGCTGTACTGGGCCCACAAGCCCGACCCGGTCACCCCGCTGGAAGAGACGGTGGCCGCCTTCGACGAACTCGTGTCCGCGGGTACGGTCGGTCGTCTCGGCTGCTCCAACTACCCTGTCTGGCTGGTCGAGCGGGCCCGGCAGCTCGCACGGGCGAACGGCGGCGCCGGCTTCACCGCGGTGCAGCAGCACCACACGTACCTGCAACCGCGCCCCGCGACCCGGCCCTCCGTGGTGCACCGGTTCGGCGCGGTCACCGATGAGGTGCTCCACTACCTGGAGCAGCACCCGGACATGGCCCTGTGGGCGTACACGCCGCTGCTGGGCGGCCGCTACACCCGCGCGGACAAGCCCCTGCCCGCGGAGTACGACCACCCCGGCACCGCCCGCCGCCTCACGGTGCTCGACGAGGTGGCCGCCGAGACCGGCACGAACCGCAACCGGGTGGTGCTGGCATGGCTGACCGGAGGGAACCCGGCTGTCACGCCGATCGTCGGTGTCAGCACGGTCGAGCAACTGGACGAGGCGTTCGCGGGGGTGTCACTGGACCTGACCGCCGACCAGCGCCAACGGCTGGACTCAGCGATGTGACCCGGGCCGACCGGCCGGCGCGGCCCTGGGTGAAGGGGCACCTCGTGGCTCCCTGCCGGAGAATGGACCTCGGCGCGTCGACGGACCACGAGATGAGGAACAGTGATGAAGCACATCAAACTGCGAAACCTGGACGTTGCCCGGATCGGTCTGGGTGCGATGGGCATGTCGCACGGCTACACCGGCGCCGGAGCCGACGACGCGGAGTCCGTCCGCACGATCCACCGCGCACTGGAACTGGGCGTCACCTTCATCGACACCGCCGAGGTCTACGGCCCGTACGTCAACGAGGAACTCGTCGGCCGCGCCTTGAAGGGCCGCCGGGACCAGGTCGTGCTGGCGACCAAGTTCGGCCTGATCTCCCACACCGGTCGCCCGGGGGCGACGGACAGCAGCCCGGAGAACGTCCGCGCCGCCGTCGAAGGTTCACTCAAGCGCCTGGGCACCGATCACATCGACCTGTACTACCAGCATCGCGTCGACGCCGGCACCGCGATCGAGGACACCGTCGGGTGCCTGGCGGAGCTCGTCACCGAGGGCAAGATCGGGTACATCGGGCTCTCCGAGGCCGGCCCCGACACCATCCGCCGCGCCCACGCCGTGCACCCCGTCACCGCTGTCCAGTCCGAGTACTCGCTGTTCACCCGCGACCCCGAGGCCCGTGTGCTGCCCGTGCTGCGCGAACTGAACATCGGCTTCGTCCCCTTCTCCCCTCTCGGGCGCGGCTTCCTGACCGGCACGATCCGCTCCACCGACCAGTTCGACCCCACCGACTTCCGTGCGGACAACCCCCGGTTCACCGACGAGAACTTCCAGCACAACCTGCGCCTGGCCGACCAGGTCGCCGCCGTCGCCGTACAGATCGGCGTCACCCCGGCCCAGGTCGCCCTTGCCTGGCTGCTGGCGCAGGGCGACGACATCGCGCCCATCCCCGGCACCCGGCGGGTGGCCCGCGTCGAGGAGAACACCGCCGCCGACGCCGTCCGCCTCACGGACGAGCAACTCGCCCGGCTCACCGGCCTGCCTCCGGCCGCCGGTGACACGCACACCGAGGCCCAGATGCGGATCATGGAGCGCTGACACCTGCCGTCACCGCCCGCATCCGCGTGCGTCTGTGCCGAGTCTCCATGCCGCCCAGAGCACCCGGCGCGCGGCAATGCCCGCGGGCCTTACGCGTCCAGCAGCGCTTCAGTCGGTGTCTGAACAGGCCCTTCGGCTCGTACGCGAACCGGGTGACAAGCGGGCGGGAGTCCGGCGTGGGCAGCGCGACCGGTCTGCGACAGCGGCGAAGATCGCGAGGTCAGAGGCCATCAGCGCCTCTTCCACTACGCAAAGGGGAAGTCCATGCGCATGCTCGCGCGCGCTTCACTCACGGTTCTCTGCGTGACCGGAGCAGTCTTCGCGACCGTTCCCACCGCTCAGGCCACCACTCGGACCGCCGCTCCGGTTGCCGCCGACTGCCGCCTGCTCTTCTCGCACGACTCCTCCGGGCAGACGGGCCGACTCTGCAAGGACAGCCGTTCGCAGTCGTCCGACGACCGTGACCGGAACGAGGAGGTCGGCGGTCTTGTCGGCCTCGTGCTGGACATCCTCTTCGACTGAATGAGGCGGTGAACTTCCTGGCGGCGTCGCTGCGGCGCGTGCCATGAGGCCGCAGGGAAACACGGCGGCCCCCGGAACAGGTGTTCCGGGGGCCGCCGCCGTCCGACCGCGAGATCAGGCGGGCGTGATGTTCTCCGCCTGCGGGCCCTTCTGGCCCTGCGTGACGTCGAAGTTCACGACCTGGCCCTCCTGGAGCTCACGGAAACCCGAGGAGTTGATGTTCGAGTAGTGGGCGAAGACGTCCGGTCCGCCGCCCTCCTGCTCGATGAAGCCGAAGCCCTTCTCGGCGTTGAACCACTTGACAGTTCCCTTGGCCATGCTGGTGCCTTCCAGTCGATATCGGACCCACACCGCGTGGGCCCGGAGGTGATCGCCCTGGTCCTGCACTGCACAGCAAAATGCCCGCACCGGAGCGCGGGCAGGTACTGCGAACCACGACATCTGACGATGACGCTACACCGCGAAACCGCCTACCACCAGGGAACAACGACCATGATGCGAACCGCGTCGCGTGGACTGCCCCGCGGCCTGGGCATGACGCCCTGTCAGTTGCCCGGCGGGCACCGTCCAGGACAGGAGGAGCGTCCCTGGAACGGCGCGTGCCGCCTTGACGTGTGGTCACCTGCCGCCCTACGGCCAGTACGCCGGACCCGCGCCATCGGTCGCCGTCGCTCGCCGTCGGGAGGCCGCGCGGACGGTCAGGAAAGGGTGCGGCCGGGATAGCCGTCCGATGTGCAGCCCGTCGCCTTCAGGACCGACACCGCTTCGGTGCCCCCTTCGGAATCCGGCCGCACGCTGATGTTCTTGCACGTCCAGCCGCCGGACCCGTTGAAGTACCGGACCTTGCCGGGCCCGTCGTAGGTGAGCGGCTCCCCGCAGTCGTAGCCCTCCACGGAAGACCCGTTGCCGAAGACGTAGACCATCTGGCAGTCGAACGTCCGCTCCTCGTCGGCCCGTGCGGTGCCGGAGAACAGCAGTCCTCCACCGGCCAGAGCGACGGCACCGAGCAGGGACGCGGCCTTCGTGATCAATGAAACGCGCATGGGGGGATCCTTCCGTGCAGAGGCTGGATGCGGATGGCGGGAGGGGGCGGTCCCGTCCAGGGACCGCGGCAGTGACACGGCATGGCCGCGCACCTTTTCTACCTGCGACGGGGCCGCTCCACGCCTCTCAGCGGCGGCGCCACCCACACGGTCCTGCGAGCCGGCACCCCCGCGCACGGCCCCGGGCCCCCGTATGGGCCTGGAACCGGCACCGCCTGCCACCCGATCAGCTCACCTATCCGGCCACAGGTGCCCACTCCCGGACGCCCGCCACCTCCACACCCCGCGTGCGGTAGTAGTACGGGTCCGCGTCGAGGATGCGTCCTGGTTCCGCGTGGCACGAGCGGTGCGCCGGACGTGCGGCAAGACGTTCCGGAGAAGCGGTGAGAACCAGCTCGATCCCCAGCGGCATGGCAGGCGTTGGCGACCGTACCGCTGCTCGCCGCGCTGCCCGAGGACCGGCTGGCACCTCCTTCTGCCGCTGCGCGGCCGGGTGTCCGCCACCCCCGGTACAGCCGCCGGCCGGGTCGTCCGCTTCGGCATACGGGCCGGGCCCTGCGCCCTGGACAAGGTCACCGCGCTCGACGGCCGCGGACACACGGCCACCCTCACCTGCACCACCACGTGCGACCTGGCCGCTGACGCGGGCCGCGCCGGAACTCCTCGCCTTGGGCGCCGACGCCGGCGCCGGCTGAACGCCGTTCCGGCCGGCCTTCCAGGAGTCAGTTACCCACGCCGAGGCCGGACATGAACGCGGAGGGGTATCGGTCACCTCGCGCAGCCCCCGGCGGCACCGCCCTATCGATCTCGGCCAGGTCGTCCGCGGTGAGGTCCACTCGCAGGGCGGGCAGCGCCTCGGCCAGCCGCTCCCGGGTGCGGGCGCCGACCAGCGGCACGATGTCCTCGCCCTGTGCGGCCACCCAGGCGATGGCCAGCTGGGCGACGGTGCACCCCTTCGCCTCGGCGATCCGGCGCAGTGCTTCCACAAGGGTGAGGTTGTGCTCCACATTGCCGCCGGAGAACCGCGGACTGAAGCCGCGGGCATCACCGGGCCCCGCGGCATGGCCGGCGGA
The DNA here is from genome assembly GCF_044742785.1 of Streptomyces sp. NPDC087844. NCBI lineage: Bacteria > Bacillati > Actinomycetota > Actinomycetes > Kitasatosporales > Streptomycetaceae > Streptomyces > Streptomyces sp. NPDC087844. The sequence continues at coordinate 120,361 of NZ_JBIUVD010000005.1, forward strand.
CCAGTGCCCGGAGATGAGGCCGCGGCCGAGCACGCCGTACGCGGTCAGTCCGATGCCGAGTTCCCGCAGCGCGGGGAGGACGTCCGTCTCCACCGCGCGGGAGATCAGCGAGTACTCGATCTGCAGGTCTGCGACCGGATGCACGGCGTGCGCCCGGCGGACCGTCGCGGCGTCGACCTCCGAGAGGCCGAGGTGCCGTACGTGTCCGGCGTCGATCATGTCCTTGATCGCGCCCACCGTCTCCTCGATGGGCACGGCCGGGTCCAGCCGGGCCGGACGGTAGATGTCGATGTGGTCGGTGCCCAACCGGGTCAGCGAGTAGGCCAGGAAGTTCTTCACCGCCTCGGGACGGCCGTCGTGCCCGCCGAACCCCGGTCCCGGTCCCCGCAGCATGCCGAACTTGACGCTCAGCCGGTAGCTGTCCCGGTCCCGGCCGCGCAGCGCCTCGGCGAGCAGCAGCTCGTTGTGGCCCATCGCGTAGAAGTCGGCGGTGTCGAACAGTGTGACTCCGGACTCCAGCGCGGCATGCACGGTGGCGATGCTCTCGGCCCGGTCGGCCGCGCCGTAGGCGCCCGACATCCCCATCGCGCCCAGCCCCAGCGCGGAGACTGCCGGGCCTGTGCTGCCCAGGGTTCGTGTCCTCATGGCGTTCTCCGTCGTCATCGCGTTCTCCTCCGTCGGCGGTCCGCCACCCACTGTGGGTCCGCGCGGCCACGTACGGGAGCGGAGCGTTCATCATGGGAGCGCCGCTCCCTGGCTCGGCCCTCCCGCACGAAGGACCATGGCTCCATGGAACGTGATCAGCTCGCGGACTTCCTGCGCCGCCGACGGGAGTCGATCCGCCCGGCCGAGGTCGGCATCACCGACGGCCCGCGCCGCCGCACCGCCGGTCTGCGCCGGGAAGAGGTGGCCATGCTCGCCGGCATGTCGGTGGACTACGTCGTACGCCTCGAACAGGGCCGCAGCAGTCAGCCCTCGACGCAGCTCCTGGGCGCGCTGGCCCGGGCGTTGCGTCTCTCCGACGACGAGCGCGACCACGTCTTCCACCTGGCCGGTCACCGGCCCCCGCCCGCCGACGGAGTGGCCCGGCAGGCCCGTGCGGGCCTGATCCGTATGCTCGACCTGCTCGGTGACACCCCGGCCCTGGTGCTGTCCGACCTGGGCGAGGTCCTGGCCCAGAACCGGACCGCCGTCCTGCTCATGGGCGACCTCACCGGCATCTCCGGCGACCGGCGTCACGTCGTGTACCGCTGGTTCACCGATCCCGCCGCCCGTGCCGTCTGCCCGCCCGAGGAGCAGGAGAACCACGGTCGCAGGCTCGTGGCGGACCTGCGCGCGGCTGTCGGCCGCCGGTCGGGCGAGGCCGCGGTCGCCGGTCTCGTCGACCGGTTGCAGGCCGCGAGCGCCGACTTCCGCCGAATGTGGACCGAGCACGAGGTGGCGGTCCGGCGCGCCGACCGCAAGACCTTCCTGCACCCGAGCGTGGGCCGCCTGACGATGGACTGCGAGACCCTGGTCACTCCCGATCAGGGCCAGCAGCTGCTGGTGCTCACTCCGGCGGACACCGAGGCCCGCGAGCGGCTGGACCTGCTGCGGGTACTCGGCGTCCAGAAGTTCCCCGCGGGGCCCACCGGCCCGCCCGTACGGTGAAGCGGCCGGCCACGGGCTGCCCGTTCGTCCCGCGCCGAGGCCGGACGTGGTTCAGCTCTGCCGGGCTGCTCGGCCGGCGGCTGCCCGGCGACTCGCCGAAGACGCTCACCTACTGGGCGGGGCCGCGGCGCGGATCGCCTGGGTGGCGAGGCCGCTGGTCTCGGACGACGTGCAACCTCCCGGGCACCGCGGCGGGCACGACGACCCTGTCGCCCGCTTGCGCACCTCAGCTCCACAGCGTCACTCCGACGGACCTGGACTCGATCACCTCCGCCGCGTCGAGGACGAGATGCTCCTCGAAACGGCCGCCGATGAGCTGTGCGCCGATGGGCAGGCCGTCGCTGACGGCCACCGGGACGGTGACGGCGGGGAAGCCGAGCACGGGGACGGCGGTCATCGGCCACATCGCGGTGAACAGCTCACGGGCCCGGCCGGGTTCGGTGATGTCCGCGTCCTGCTCGAAGGCGGGTTCGGCGCAGACCGGTGTGAGGAGCAGCCGGTCCGAGCCCAGCAGTTCCTGAAGACGCGTGATGAGCGTCGCGCGGCGGGCCCAGCCGTTGATGTACGTCTCCAACTCGGGGCGCTCGCCCCACAGTTCGGCGGCAGCCGCGAAATGGTTGTCCAGTGCGGTACGGATGCTGTCGTCCCCCAGCCGGGCCACCACCGGCCGGATGAGACGGATGTCCTCGGTGATCAGCAGGGACCACAACCGACTGGCCTCGGCGAGCAGCGGCATGTCGGCCAGCTCCTCGACCTCGTACCCGGCCTCCGCGAGCCGGGCCGCGGCCTCCCCCACGGCCCGGTCCACGGCCGGATGGTTCCTCACTGTGCCGATCTCACGGACGACGGCGACCTTCGGGCGGCCCCCGCCGTCGGCCGACGGCACGCGCAGCGCGGGGATTCCGTGTGCGTGCCTGAGGTCCGGAACGCTCATGGCCGCGAGTGCGAGCCGCACGTCGCCGACGGTACGCGCCATCGGGCCCTGCACCGCCATCGCGTGCACGGTGGGCGGGAAGTCCAACTCGACGAGCCCGTCCGGCGTTTCGGCGTACGCGGGCGGAGCCCAGTCGGAGACCAGCCCGACGGTGGGGCGCAGACCGACGACTCCGCAGCAGGCGGCGGGGAAGCGGATGGATCCGCCGATGTCGTTGCCCTGGGCCAGCGGGGTCATTCCGGCGGCGAGGCCGCTGGCGGCGCCACCGCTGGAGCCACCCGGGGTGCGGCCGTGGTCCCAGGGGTTGAGCGTGCGGCCGTACAGGTCGTTGGCGGAGAACCAGCGGAAGGAGAAGGCGGGCGAGTTGCTGCGTCCTACGGGCACCGCTCCGGCGGCACGCAGTGCGGAGACGCAGGCCGCGTCGTCCTGCGCCGGCCGGTGCGCGAGCGCGCGGACGCCGTTGCTGGTGGGGTGGCCCCGCTGATCCGTATTGATCTTGATGGAGACGGGGACACCGTGCAGGGGCCCCAGTTCGTCCCCGGCGGCGACGGCGCGGTCGGCCCGGTCCGCGGCCGCGAGTGCCTCGTCGGGGCGGAGGTCGACCAGCGCGTTCAGTACGGGATTCGTCTCCTCGATCCGGCCGAGGCAGGACCGCATGACGTCGACGGCTGAGATGTCACGGGCGCGGATCCGGGCGGCGAGTTCGGTGGCGGTGCACTGCCACAGCTCGTCCGGCGCGGTGGTTGATGCCATGGGCTACCTCTTCGGGAACAGGGCGCGGCCGTCGCCACGGCGGGGCTGGCGGCAGGGCTGGAGAAGGCAGGGACGCCGACGTAGTACAACGGCGTTTTATTTAGCGCTCAGATTGTGCGGCGCCACCTGCGTTGTCAACCCCCGGCCGACCCGGGCCGGGCCCGCTCACCCCTCGCGCGCGCCGTCCCTGAGCAGGTCGATGACGGCCAGCGCGACCCGGGAACCCCGGTCGGCCGTCCAGCTCTCGGGGTCCTCCAGGGTGGAGAGCCAGTACCCGCGGAACAGCAGATGCAGGATGTCGGCACCGAGAGCGGGGTCGGGCAGACCTGCCTGGGCTGCGAGGGTGGACAGCTCCGCCCGGTTGCGCCGGGAGGTGACGCGCCGCAGATCCTCGATCTCCTCACCCGCTGCCGGACCGGCGCTGGCGATCTCCATGAGCAGCCTGCGCAGCACCTCGTCGTCATGCTGCGTGGTGCTCATCCAACGGGCGGCGACCCGCAGCCGGTCCAGGCCGGTACGGCCTTCGAGCACTTCCTCCATCTCCTGGGCCCACTCCTCCTCCGCCTTGCGCAGGGCGTTGAGCATGAGGGCGGAGCGGCTGGAGACGTAGTTGGTGACCATGGCCGTCGATCCGCCGAGCTGAGCGGCGACGGCCCGGATGGTGACGGAGCGGACACCTCGCTCGCGGGCGACCTGGATGGTGGCGGCGGCGATCTCGTCGAGCCGCCTGGCTTCGTCTACCTCGATCGGCATGTCGCAGACCTTAACTCAATGGGTTGACCACGTTTACGTGGAGCTGCAATGTTGTCATACAACGTTGTTGCATAACGGCGTTGCATCTGGATTCCCGGAGATCTTTCATGAGCATTCGTTACGAGCGGACCGGCTCCGCGCCCGTTCCGGACCACGCCCGACAGCACTTGGTGCGCATGCGTGACGGGGTGCGCCTGGCCACGGACGTCTATCTGCCGGAGGGCGCAGACGCGGGTGTCGGCACAGCTTCCGACACGGGTTCAGGTACGGGTTCCGGCACGGACGAACTGCCCGCCGTGCTGGTCCGCCTGCCCTACGACAAGAACAGCCGGTACGTCTACTTCGACAAGATCGCCTCCCTGTTCACGGCACGCGGTTACGCCCTGGTCGTCCAGGACGTGCGCGGCAAGTTCCGCTCGGGCGGCCAGACCCTGCCGTTCCTCCGGGAACCCCTGGACGGCTACGACGCCATCGACTGGATCACGCATCAACCCTGGTCGAACGGGGTGGTGGGCATGTTCGGCGACTCGTACTACGGCTTCACCCAGTGGGCCGCCGTCGCCGCGCAGCACCCGGCGCTGCGAGCGGTCGTCCCCAGGGTGACCACGGTCGACTTCAACGGGACCACCCAGTCCGACCCCGACGACCCGTCCCCCGTCGGCAGACCGGTGTGGCTGGAGGGCATCGAGTACTACGCCCACTACTGGGTCGACAACAGCGTCTACGACTTCACGCCCGACCGCTCTGTCCGCCCGGTCATCGAGCAGTACGAGCAGGCGTTCACCGCCATGGGCGCCCGCTCTGCCTGGTTCGACCTGCTCGCCCCCCGCTACACGAACCTGCTGCCCGCGCTGGGACGGCATCCCTTCGACGCACGGCCCGTTCCGGTGCTGCACTGTGTCGGCTGGTTCGACAACATCTCTATACCCCACATGCGGGACTACCTGGAGCTGGCCTCCCGCCCCGGCTGGGACGCCGTCCAGTACCTGTGGGCCGGAGCGATCGACCACGAGAACTACCACCTCGATCTCGCCCCGGCCGCCCCCGCGGACGACCACGCCCACGACGAAGCGGCCCTGGACCGCATGCTTCTGAACTACGCGGGCCCCGCGCTGGACTTCTTCGACGTGTTCCTCAAGGGCATCCGCCCGGTGTCCGCCCTGCCCAAGGTGGCCTGGGAACTGGGTCATGACGGATGGCGTACGGCAGAGGCGTGGCCGCCCGCCGAGAGCACCGAGCGCACCTTCTGGCTCACCGAACCCGCCCGTGCGGGCGGGCCGTTGCCGGGCGGCACCCTGAGCAACGAACCGGGCGACGGCGACGGCGAACAGAGTGTGCGGTGGGTCTACGACCCCGAGTCGCTCGTCCCGTCCCAGGTCGCCAACTCCTTCTCGTTCCTGCAGAGTTACCCGGACGAGGCACAGCTCGCCGACCGCGAGGACGTACTCGTCTTCAGCACCCCCGCCCTGTCCGAGCCCCTCGATCTCGCCGGACCGGTCGACCTGGTTCTGCGTGTCACCGGCACCGGCGAGACGTTCGACGTCTTCGCGAAGGTCCTGGACATCTCGCCCGGAGGGCAGGCGCACATGATCATCCGGGGTCAGGTGTCCGTCCGCACGCGCCGAGCCCCCGCGGAGATCCCGGTCGCACTGGGCCACACCGGCTACCGGCTGCGACCCGGCCACCGGCTGGCCCTGACCATCGCCGGCAGCGACTACCCCATGTTCCTGCCGTCGTCGGGAAGCACCGAGAACCCGTGGACCACGCTCGCCCCCAAGCCGAGCACGCAGACCCTGTACGCCGACGCCGTCACCCAGCTGACCGTCACCGTGCTCGCAGGCCCCTGCGTCAACACACATGGCACCGGCACCGGTACGCACGCGGTCTGACGCGCCGTCACGAGACACCGGCCCACACCTCAAGGACCTCATCACCCTCCCAGCACTCCCCTCATCAGGAGCACCGACATGCACGCTCCCAGAACCGCCCTCACCGCCACCGCTGTGGGCACTCTGCTCGTACTGACCGGCTGTTCGTCGGACGACGGCAACTCCACGGCCTCCACCGGCGCCGTCAAGCTGACCTCGACCACGCCCGCGGCCTCCGGCGCGCTCGACAACGTCACCTGGAACCTGCCGATGGGTGAACCGATCACCCTCGACCCGGCGAAGGTCGGCGACTACTCCCCCAGCACCGTGGCCTCGAACCTCTGCGACCCACTGATCCGGCTGAAGCCGGACTACACCCTCGCCCCGGGTCTGGCCACCGCCTGGAAACGCCCCGACCCGAAGACCCTCGTACTCGACCTCCGTAAGGACGTCACGTTCTGGGACGGCGAACCCATGACGGCCAAGGACGTGGTGGCCAGTCTGACCCGGCAGGGCGAACCTGCCACCCAGAGCGTCAACACCCAGGTCCTGGCGAGCGTCGCGGGCATCACCGCGACCGGCGAGCACCAGGTGACCGTCAGGTTCAAGGCACCGGACGAACTGTTCCTCAAGTACCTGGTGAACGGCTTCGGAGCGGTCAGCGAGGCGTCGTACCTCAAGAAGGCCGGCGCCTCCTACGGCACCGCGAAGGGCGGTCTGATGTGTACCGGCCCCTTCGAGCTGAAGAGCTGGAAGGCCGGCGAGTCCATCACCGCGGTCCGCAACCCGGACTACTGGGACACGGCGCTGCGGCCCAAGGCCAAGAAGCTGACCTTCACGTTCATCACCGACAACGGCACACTGACGAGCGCGTTGCTGTCCGGGCAGATCGACGGCAGTTACGAGATTCCCTCCACCGTCGCCAAGGCGCTGCGCGCGTCGGACGCGGGCACCCTCTACTACGGGCCCTCCGCGCAGACGGTGTTCATCTCGCCGACGGGCCCCTCCTCACCGCTGGCCGACCACCGCGTGACACAGGCGCTCTCCCTGTCCCTGGACCGTGACGCCCTGGTCAAGAACGTCTTCGACGGCGCCGCGCAGAAGCTGAAGACCTTCATACCGTCCCTGGTCTGGAAGAACGGCGAGGCCGCGGACGTCTACGCGAAGGGCTACGACGAGCTGCCCGCCGTACCGGACGTCGACGTCGACAAGGCCAAGGAACTGGTCGATCAGGCCGCCCCGAAGCGGCGGACCGTCACAGTGGCCACGGCCGCGGGGGACCAGCAGTCCCTGCAGACCCTCACCTTCGTGCAGGCGGCGGCCAGGACAATCGGGCTGAAGATCGTCATCAAGCAGCTCCAGCCCACCCAGATGTCGGGCCTCTTCTACGACGCGTCGCTGCGCGAGGGCCTCGACGCGACGATGGCACTCGGGTACGTCGAGATCCCCGATCCGCTCTCCTACGCGCAGATGTTCACCTCGCCCGCGTCCCCGATGAACTGGATCCACTACGACAACAAGCAGGTGACCTCGCTGCTCGCACGGTCCCAGGCGGCGTTGGACGCGGACGAATCGGCGAGCCTGTTCACGCAGGCGCAGGCCCTGTACTCCAAGGATTTGCCGATCGTGCCCATCGCCGCCCCCTACGAGCGGATGTTCCTGAACAAGCGGCTCAGCGGGGCGCCCGCGTCCTTCGCGTACATCAACATGCCGTGGGCCGCCCAGCTCGGTGCCACCGGCGGGGACACCGGCGGAGCCATTTCATGATCTGGCGCTTCGTCGCCCGCCGTGCGGCGATGCTGGTGGTGACCGCGCTGGTGGCCAGCATCGCGATCTACGGCACGCTGTTCATCTCTCCGGGCGATCCCGCCACCCTGCTGATCGGCGGCGGCAAGCCGCCCAGCCCGCAGCTGCTGGCGGAGATCCATCGCCAGTACCACCTCGACGATCCTTTCGCGCAGAGCTACGGACGCTGGCTGACCGGAATCCTGCACGGGGACGCCGGTGAGTCCCTCACCTACAAGGACTCCGTGCTGCACCTGGTGCGGAGCCGCATCGGCAACACGGCCTTCCTGGTCGGCTACGCGGCCCTGCTCATCATCGTCCCGGGTGTGCTCCTCGGCACGCTGGCGGCGCTGCGCGGCCGGTGGAGCGACACCCTCGTGACCGTGCTGACCACCGTCCTCATGGCCGTCCCCACGTTCGTGATGTCCGTCCTGCTGATCTGGTGGCTGTCCGTGCGATGGGACCTGTTCCCCGCCTACGGCGCGGGCGCCGGCTTCGCGGGACGGATCGAACACCTCACCCTCCCCGCTCTCGCGCTCGCCGCCTCCTGGCTCGCGTACGTCGCACAGGTGACCCGGTCCGCGGTCCGCGCCGAACTGGGCTCCGAGCACGTCCAGACCGCACGGAGCCGCGGTATCCCGGAGCGTTTCGTGATCCGCAGACATGTGCTCCGCAACGCCTCGGGGACGATCTTCTCCGTCTCCGGTGTGGCGGTCGCCGGTCTGATCGCCGGCTGCTCCATCGTCGAACAGGCCTTTGGCATCAACGGAGTCGGCGCTCTGCTCATCCAGAGCGCCGCCAAGCAGGATCTCGCGGTGGTCCAGGCTCTGGCTCTGATCACCGTCGTCGTCTTCGTCACTGTCAACACCCTCGTGGACGTGGTCACCGCCGCGCTCGACCACCGCGTCTCCCTGGAGGCCCGCGCATGAGCACGTACCAGATCGCCGCGCATGGACGCGGCCGGGCGGGCCCGGGCCGGCTGCGTTCCCTCGCCCGGGGACGCGGCTTGCTGATCGCCGCCTCCGCCGTCGTCGCGGTGGCTGTGCTGGCGGCCCTCTTCGCGCCGCTCCTCGCGCCGTACGATCCCGACGCCGTGGACGTGACGGCCGTGTCCCAGGCGGGTTCCGCCGCGCACTGGCTCGGCACCGACGACGCCGGCCGGGACATCCTGTCCCGACTGATGTACGGGGCCCGGCCCAGCCTGCTCGCCCCGGCGGTGGTGACGCTGACCGCGGGTACGGTGGGCACCGCTCTGGCCGTCAGCGCCGCCTGGATCGGCGGTTGGTACGACCGGCTCGTCTCCGCCGCGCTGGACGTCGTCTTCGGCTTCCCCGGTCTGGTCCTGGCCGTGGTGGCGGCGGCCGTGTTCGGCGCCGGACTGACCGTGGCGGTGGTGACCCTGTCCATCGCCTATCTGCCCTACGTGGCCCGCGTCGTGCGCAGCGCGGCCCAGCGCGAACGCCAACTCCCGTACATCTCCGCCCTGCGGATGCTCGGCATGTCGGGACCGCGGATCTGCCTGCGCCACCTGCTGCCCAACCTCCTGCCCCTCGTCCTCGTACAGGTGGTCACGTCCTTCGGGTACACCCTCCTGGACATCGCCGCCTTCTCTTTCATCGGGCTGGGCGCCCAGCCGCCCACCGCGGAATGGGGACTGATGGTCGCGAACGGATCCGCGGGCATCCTGGCGGGCAGCGCCGAACAGTCCCTGTACGCGGGTCTGGTGATCGTCGTCTTCGTCATCGCCTGCAACCTGCTCGGCAGCGGAGTGTCCCAACGCCTTCTGGGAGAACAGCGATGACCCGGCCACCCGCTCTCCTCGAACTGGAGAACCTGCGCGTCACCCTGCCCGTCCGGGGCGGCCATCGTCCCGTCATCCACCACGTCCACCTGCACGTTCCGGCCGGCACCGCCGTGGGGCTGGTCGGCGAGTCCGGTTCCGGCAAGTCGATGACGGCCCGGTCCGTGCTGCGGTTGCTGCCGTACGGCGCCCGCACCAGCGGTGACATCCGTTTCGCGGGCGCCTCGGTCCCGGCCATGACGCCGGCCCGACTGCGTACCCTGCGTACCCGGGAGGTCGCCATGATCTTCCAGGACCCGCGGGCACACATCAATCCCGTCCGCAGCGTCGGGGACTTCCTCACCGAGGGCCTGATCACCACCCGGGGTGTCCGGTCCGGGGCCGCTGAGGCCACGGTCACCGCTCTTCTGAAGGATGTCGGTGTCGTCGACGCCTCCCGCCGGCTGCGCCAGTACCCTTCCGAACTCTCCGGCGGTCTGCTGCAACGCGTCATGATCGCCGCCGCGCTGGCCGCCGAACCGAAGCTGCTGCTCGCCGACGAGCCGACCACCGCGCTCGATGTCACCACCCAGGCCGAGGTGATGGCCATCATCGACGAGGCACGCGTCGAGCGCGGGCTGGCGATGCTGTTCATCACCCACGACCTCGCGCTCGCGGCGGCCGTGTGCGACCGCGTCGCGGTCATGTACGCGGGGACGGTGGTGGAGGATCTGCCCGCCGGGCAGTTGTACGACGGCGCCCACCACCCGTACACGAGGGCCCTGTTGGCCTCCCGTCCGGAACTCGGTGCCGGTGCCCGGCCCCTGCGTGCCATCGCGGGCCGCCCCCTGTCGGCCTTCGAGGCCGGTCCCGGCTGCGCCTTCGCGCCCCGCTGCTCCTCGGCGGCGGAGGTGTGCACGGTCGAACGCCCCGAGCCGCGCCCCACCGGTGACAGCCGCACGGCCTGCCATTTCCCGGTGTCCGACCCCGTCCCGAGCACGGGTACGAGTGACAGGAGTTCCACGCATGGCTGACTCGGCCCCGCACCCGCACCCGCAGCCACACTCACCACAGGCCCTGGTACAGGCGCCTGCTCTCGAAGTGGCCGGACTGTGCAAGACGTTCGGCGACTTCACGGCCGTACACGACATCGGGCTGGCCCTGGCGGCGGGCGGCTCGCTGGCCGTCGTGGGCGAGTCGGGATCCGGGAAGACCACCACCGCGCGGATGATCGCCGGCCTGGAGCGGCCGACGGCCGGCACGATCCGGCTCGGCGGCCACGACGTCCCCGGGCGCCGGGCCCACGCCGCCGAACGCAGAGCCCATGCCCGCCGCATCCAGATGGTCTTCCAGGATCCGTACGCCTCCCTCGACCGCCGTCAGCGCGTCCAGGACTGCCTCGCGGAAGTCCTCACTCTGCACACGGAGTTGAGGGGACAGGCGCTACGGGAACGGGTGGCCGAGCACCTCGACCAGGTGGGCCTTGACGAGCGCCAGGCGGCTTCCCTCCCCCGCGCCCTTTCGGGTGGCCAGCGCCAACGCGTCGCCATCGCACGCGCGTTGGCCGTACACCCCCGAGTTCTCGTCCTGGACGAGGCCGTCGCCGCGCTCGACGTCTCCGTCCAGGCCCAGATCCTGACGCTGCTGGGCCGGATCCGCGAACAGACCGGCGTGGCCTACCTGTTCATCACCCACGATTTGGGTGTCGTCCAGCACATCTGCGACGACGTGGTCGTCATGCACCGCGGCCGTGTCGTGGAGCGCGGGCCCACCGAGCAGGTACTGACCGATCCCCGGGAGACCTACACCCGCACTCTCCTCGACTCCGTGCCCCGCCGGGGCTGGAAACCCACCCGCCGCACCACGACGAACGGAACAGTGTCATGACATCCTCCCCGGCCCTCACCTACGTGTTCGAGATCCGCGCCCAGGTCGCCGAGAGCCTTCACATCGGCCACGGAGACGGTGAGCGCACCGAGTTCACCCCCATCACCGGCGGGAGCGTCGACGGGCCGCGGCTGCGGGGCACTGTCCTCGCCGGTGGCGGCGACTGGTCCAACACCCGTGGATCTGTATGCGAGTTGGAGGCCCGCTATCTGATCCGGGCCGACGACGGAGCCGTCATCGACATCACCAACCGTGGTTATTACCACGAGGGCGCGGACAGCCCGGAGCAACGCGACGGGCCCCTCAGGACGGCGGAGGCCGGGACCTACTTCCGGACCTCCCCCGTCTTCCGCACCGACGCTCCCGCCCACCGCTGGCTCGCCGCAACCGTCTTCGTCGGCCTCGCCCGCGAGGAGGACGGCCACATCGTCATCCGCTGCTACGCCGTCGTCTGAGGGCCGTCGCGATGCGGCCGTGGACGCACGTCACCACTCACCCCAGGCTGAGCAGGATGACAGCGGCGACCGCACCCATCAGGCCGACCGTCTGTGCTCGGGTGACCCGTTCGCGCAGCACCGTGAGTCCGAGGACGGTGGGGACGGCCGGGTACAGGGAAGCCAGGACGACGGCGACAGCCAGCATCTGCCGTTGGGTGGCCCAGAGATAGAGGATGAGTGCGAGAGCCGCACCCGCTCCGATCAGAACCGCCCGACCCAGGAGTCGGGCGGGCTGCCGGAATTCGCGAGCGTACCGCCAGGTGCTCGGCAGCAGAAGGAGGACCGCGGCGAGACGGCCGGTGGCCACGGGCCAGATACCACTCGCCGGATCCACCTGGGCGAGTCCGATGTACTGCACGGCCACCCCGAGGCTGGCGATCAGGCCGTCCACCGGCAGCCGGCCGGACCGCCCGCGGCCCGCCCGCCCCGTGCCGCCGGCGGACACCAGCCACAGTGCGGGCACGGTGACGCCGATGCCCAGCCAGGCCAGTGGCGTGGGCCTGTCACCGAGAAAGGTCACGCCGCACAGCACGGACAGGGCCACCCCGGTGACAGCGCTCACGGGTACGACGACACTCATGGCGCCCCGGCTCAGGCCACGATTGAGGAAGTGCATGGCCAGGGCACTGCCGACGCCGGACAGCGCTCCCCACGCGACATCCGCGGACCAGACCGTTTCCGCGGGAAGCAGAAGAGCCGCGGTGAGCGCGAGCAGGAGGCCTCCGACCTGCCCGAGGAACGTGACCACAGCGAAGTGGACCCGACGGGACAGCAGCCCGCCGGCGAAGTCGACGAGGCCGTAGCAGGCCGCGGAAGCAAGCGCGAGAAAGGCACCCATCCGCTCCGGATGCCCCGCACCGCGTTGAGACAGTCCGGCGGAGTGACTATCGTCGAGGGGTGAGTGAGCGCGTGATGCAAGAGCCGACCTTGATGGTGCTGACCGCCCTCGCGGACGCACCCCGACATGGATACGCCATCGCGCAGGAGGTCAAGGCGATGACCGGCGGTCGTGTCGTGCTGCGTACGGGCGCCCTCTACGGGGCCCTGGACCGCCTGCTCGCCGACGGCCTGATCGACATCGAACGCGAGGAGGTCGCCGACGGCCGTGCGCGGCGGATCTTCACCTTGTCCGCGTCGGGGCGGGAGCGGCTGACGGCGGAGGCCGAGCGCCTGGCCGCGACGGCGAAGGAGGCCACGCGCCGCCTGTCCGTGACACGGCCGTCGGCCGCCACAAGGTGATCGAGCACGTGCTGCGGCTGTATCCCGCCGCCTACCGGCGGGCTCATGGCGGGGAGATCGCCGCGACCTACCGCGAGTCGACCGCGGGCGAACCGCTGGGCTCGCGGTTGCGAGAGGGCGCGGGCCTGGCGGCGCACGCGATGAGGATGCGGATGGGCCTGGGGCCGGCCACTCGTGCCTCGCGGGTGCTCGCTCTGGCTTACCCCTTCGCCCTGGCCGTCTCCGCCGCCGCCTGCGGCCTGCACCTCGCACGTTGGTACGCCGCGCTGGTCTCCTCCCCCACCCCGCTCCGGGTGCAGCTTCGAGTCGACCTGTCAGGGGCGTGGGGTGCGCTGCTCGTCTCGTCACTGATCGGGTTCGTGGGCGCGGCGTCGGCGCTGACCGGCCGGTGGCGCGCGGGAGTGCCCCTCGCGGTGGCGGGGCTGCTCTCCTTCGCTGGTGCCGCGGTGGTCAGCGGACCGGCGTTCGGCGACCCCGTCGTCACCCCGGCCGCGTTCGCGCTGACGGCGGCCGTGGTGCTGGCGTGCCCGCCGGACCGACGCCTGGAGGCGACCGCGGCGGGCCGGGCGGGTATGGCCGGCGCCGTGATCGCGCTTGTCGTCGTGCCGCGCGCGGCCATCGACGCGCACGCGGTGCCGTGGGTCAGTACCGACTACGGATGCTGGCCGGTGCTCGTGCTCGCCGCGACCGGTGTCGCGCTGACCTGGCGCAGCGGAACGCGAGGCGGCCTTGAACTGGGAGTGATGGCCCTGGTGTCCCCGCCCCTGCTCGCCCACGCCTGCGCCACTGCGTGGGGTGAGACGACTGCCGTCCTGTGGTCGGCAGCCCCACTTGCGGCCGCAGCAGTGATCGCGCCGCTGACCGGCCACTTGGCGCGAACCGGACGCACCATCCTCTGAACGAACTGCCTGAACGGTCCGCTCGCCCATCCGAACATCCTGCCGCGACCGAGGATCGGTCGATAGTCCGTTTGACGTAGCATTCCGTTCGACGGACTATCGAGTCTGCGCGAGAGGACGCTCATGCCGTTCACCCTGTCCCACCCCGCGGCCGTACTGCCGCTGATGCGACGGCCCTTCGGCCGGGCCGCGCTGGTCGCCGGCGCCGTCGCCCCGGACATGCCCTACTTCGTGGGCACCACGGGCCTGCCCGTCAGCGCGCGGTCCTGGTACGAACCCTTCGTCAACGCCACGACCTCGCACACCGCCCTCGGCGCTGTCACCGTCTCCCTGCCGTACGCCCTCGCACTCTGGGCCCTGCTCCGCGCCGGCCATCGCCCGTCGGCATCCCTGCTGCCGATATCCGGCCCTCCACCGCCGCCCCGGACAGCCGGCACGCGGGCACGCCGAGCCGGGTGGATCGTCCTGTCCGCTTTGATCGGCATCGCCACACACCTGGCCTGGGACGCCTTCACCCACCACGACGGCTTCTTCGTCACCCATGCGCCCTGGCTCACCTCCCCACTCGTGGGCAGCCTCACCTGGGCGCGAGCGCTGCAACACGCGAGCACGATCGGCGGCCTGGCCGTCACCGCGGTGTACGTGTGGCGCAGGCGGGCCCGCCTCCTCACCGGCAAGGGCCGTACCGGTCCCGGTATCGCGACGCGCGGTTTCGTCGTCCTCGCAGTCACCCTGCTCACGGTCGTCGGCGCGGTCGCCCACGCCTGGTGGCTCGCGGGCACGCAGTCGACGACCACCGGGCCGCCGCTCGGCGTCACGATCGAAGGGGTGCTGTCCGACGCGGCGAAGGGCGCGGGCGTCGCCCTCATCGGCGTCGGGGTCCTCTCCATGACCGGATGGTGGATCCGGTACGCCGTCACACCACTCCGCCCGTCCGGTTCGACCGCGGGAACCGCTGGCAAAAGTCCTTACGAGGAAGGCCGTTGACGTCCCTCCCTAGGATGTCGGCAACACTTTCCGCTCCGAACCGGTCACGCCGTGAGGGCCCAGGGGATTGACTCGACCCGCACATGAGGACAGTGGCCGCCACCCGACCGGCAAGGAGCATCCCGCAGTGAAGGTCGACATACAGCCGGACGTACGCGACACCGCCGCCCGGCTCGGGGCAGACGCTCCTTACGCGCTCAAGGCCCTGGCGGGGCAGTTGGCCGACGACCCCGACATGGGCCGGCCCTCGGGGTTGCCCGGCATCCTGACGGTGACGGTCGACGGCGACATGTTCGACGACTGCCCCGACCTGTCCGTGAGCTACATCCGAGAGCCGGACCGGATCGAGATCCGGTTCCTCAGAGCGGTCCCTTCCACCGAGCCCTTCACGAACGTCTCCGAACAAGGGCAGGCACGACCGCGGGACGAAGGGCGGGAGGAAGGCCGGCCTGTCGATCTTGAGGTCGCCGCGGTCACCGTACGGGAGGTCGCCGACGCCTGGCGACGCATCACCAGCTGGCTGAAGCGCAACGCGCCCGATTCGTACGCCGCCCTCCGCGCGGGCGCCGGCCCCGCGGCGATCGCCGCCCTGGAAGAGGATCTCGGCGTCCCGATACCCGTGGAGCTGCGCGTCCTGTGGATGCTGACCGCGGGCGACGACGGGGCCGACGGCCGGGGATGCCTGCCGCGCAACATGGCTCTGATGAACCTGGACGCCGCGGCTGCCGCATACCACCTCAAAACGGACACCCAGGTCAACATGGACATCCACAACGCCCGTCACCCCGAGGACGAGGACATCACCGCGTGGACGGCGACCCGGATTCCGGTGATCGCCCTGGGCCCCGCCGACGGCACCAGCGGCCTGTACCTGGACGCCGCGACCGGCTACCTGGGCTCCTGGTCGCGCTACGACGACGCACCCGACGAAGTGCTCGACACGCTGGTCACCTACCTCGAAGAAGCCGCCGACATGCTTGAATCCCCGACCCTGGCCGCCCGGGACGAGCCTGGCCTGATCGGTGGGGCGCTGGTGTGGCGCAGCAGCGTCGAAGGGACACAGGAAGACCGGTGGCAGCCCCTGCCCGGCTGACCGTCACCCGCACCCGGCTCTCCCCCCTCCCGATCCCCCTCCCGCGCAAGGCAGTCGAAACATCCGTCTCCACATTTCGCACACAATGAACGCTTTAACTTCACATTAGGTATGCTCCAACAGCTTCATCCGCACCACTGAGGGGGGTCCACTCATGCGCATACGCTCTGCGCTGACCGCAGTTGTCACACTCGGCACCTTTGCCGCACTCTCGACCGGCACCGCCCAGGCGGCCGAGTACTCGTCCGCGCTGAAGGTCAAGGGCGTCCAGTACGACGCACCCGGGACCGACTCCAACCGCTGTTCCGGGGGGAACACGAAGAACGAGTACCTGACCATCAAGAACTACTCCCGCACCGCGACGGTCAACCTCAAGGGGTACGTCGTCAAGGACGCCACCGGGAACAAGTTCACTTTCACGGCCGGCCACAAGCTGGAGCCCGGTGACTACGTGAAGCTGCGCGGCGGACGTGCCACCGACTCCGACGCCGGCAATGTCGTGTACCGCCAGAACTGCAACTTCATCTGGAACAACGACAAGGACACCATCTACCTGTACAAGCCCAGCGGCTCCAGGGCGGACGTCCACTCCTACACCAAGCGCGCGGACGACCGCGACGGCAACGGCTACATCACGTACCACGGCTGACACACCCGGTCGCCCTCCTGCCGGACTTCCCGCGGGAGGGTGACCGGGCCCGCTGATCACATCGCGAGACAGGCTTGCGACAAGGCCCTGACCAGGCGTTGTCTCTCACGGTGAGTACCGAACGACCCGAACAGCACGCGACCGACAACGACACCGCAGGCGACCGCTCCGCGCGCCGCGCCGTCACCCTCTTCCCCGTCCTCGTCCTCGCCGCGGGCGCCACCGGGCTGCTGCTCCCGGGCAGTTTCGCCGGCTGGGGCGAGTCGGTGCCGTACCTGCTGGGCGTGGTGATGTTCTGCATGGGCGTCACGATGACCCCGCAGGACTTCCGCGGTGTCGCCAGACGGCCCTGGGCGGTGGCCCTCGGGCTCGTCGCGCACTACGTCATCATGCCGGGGCTCGGCTGGGCCATCGCCCACCTGCTGCAGCTCCCGCCGCAGCTCGCGGCGGGCGTCATCCTCGTCGGCTGTGCCCCCAGCGGCACCGCCTCCAACGTGGTGACGTACCTGGCGCGCGGTGACGTGGCCCTGTCCGTCTCGGTGGCCACCGTCTCCACCCTTGTGGCCCCGCTGGTCACTCCGCCCCTGACGCTGCTGCTGGCGGGCGAGTACCTGCCCGTCGACGCCGGCTCGATGGTCGTCGACATCCTCAAGACCGTGCTGCTGCCGGTCCTCGCGGGGCTCGCCGTCCGGCTGCTGGCGAGCCGCTATGTGCAACGGGCCCTGCCGGTGCTGCCCTGGCTGTCCGCCGTGACCATCGGTGTGATCGTGACCGTGGTGGTGGCGGGCAGCGCCGACGTCATCAAGTCGGCGGCGCTGCTGGTGTTCGTCGCCGTCGTGCTCCACAACGGTCTCGGGCTGGCACTCGGATACGGCGCGGGACGGCTCACCGGGCTGGGCGAGCCGGCGAGCCGCGCCATGGCCTTCGAGGTCGGCATGCAGAACTCGGGGCTGGCGGCTTCTCTGGCCACCGCCCACTTCAGCCCGCTGGCCGCGCTGCCCGCCGCCGTCTTCTCCGTCTGGCACAACATCTCCGGCGCCCTGGCCGCCGCCTGGCTCTCACGCCGACGCCACTGACCGTCCCGCCGTGTACGGGGCGCCGTTGCCGCTTTCGTCCGCGTCCGTGGTGGGCCCGGGGCGGACGTGTCCGCTCGGCCGGAGGCCGGACAACGGGCCGAGGAGGCGGGCGCACGGCCGCCGGACCCCGTTCCCGGCTGCGCGGGCGTCGACGGGACGGTGCGGCGGACCCGCTCCCGGGTGGCTGCCGTACGGCTTGTCAGTGGCTGCTGGCACGATCGCGGGCATGACATCGATCGACGAGCGGTTCGTCCGGGAGACAGCCGCCGAGTACGGCATTCCCGGCCCCGTCGCACAGGAGTTGACGACCGGATCCCGGCCATGTGTCTATCTGGTGCCGTACGGGCAACTTCCGCGGTCCCAGCAGGAGGACGCCCGGCCGGCCGCGCGAACAGGCGGACTCCCCTCATTGCCGGACGGGGTGGAATGGCCCGAGGGGAAGGAGCCGCTGGTGCTGAGTGTCGACTGCGGGGCCCTGCCCCACGGGGCCCTGGACATCGAACTGCCCGCCGACGGCCACCTGTTGCTCTTCACCGAGATCGAGTACCCGCCGGAGTCGTCCGTGGTGCTGCACGTTCCTGCCGGAACACCCACCACCGAGCGCGCCGCGACGTACGAGTTCGACGGTGAGCCCCTGCGGGTGAAGGTCCATGAACCACAGACCCTGTACCCCCTGGCAGGGCTCACCCTCGGCGAGGACCGGCGGGAGGCCCCGGCCACCCGCGCCTTCCTGGACGACGGCGGAGACGATGACGCGCTGGACCGTTTCGAGGAGGCCGTCCTCGATGCGGCCTCCGGTGGGACCCGCCCAGGCGTCTGCGTGCAGATCGGTGGATTCTCCCACTCGTGGGACATGGCGCCGGACGAGGGCGACCTCGTACTCCTTGCGCAGATGGCAGGGCAGGCGATCGACTACGACGTCTACACCTTGAATCTGATCGTGGGCACCCGCCAGGACATCGCCGCACGGCGGTACGCCAACCTCCGGTACGAGCAGCAGTGCTGACTTCGAACGGACGGCGTATGCGCTGACCTGCTCGGCATCGGCGGCGACGCGGTAGGCGTCGTATCCGGCAGCTCGTCGGGCGGCTTTCGACGGCCTGCCGATTCGGCGCCGTACACGGAGGCATGATCCCCGTCTTCGCGGGCACTCGGCTCCCGTGCCATATGTACCTGCGAAGCTCGTCGCACAAGTGAGATTTGCCCTGGTTCAGGCCGGCTTCCAAGTACTGGGCGACGCGGAGCTCGGTGTCCCGGGACTGCGGGTGACCGAGGTGTCGGCCGGCGCCCTGGTCAGCTGGACGGCCTCGGACGAATTCGCCTCGCTGGCTCGTGAGCGAGGCGGCTGCGCTTCGAGCGACGACAGCATAAGAGTGATCGTGAAGGTCGCCGTGTCAGGGCTGCTGCTGCGGCTCGGACACAGCGTCGCCGAAACAGCGGCCGACGGCGACCTGCTGGTGCTCGCCGACGCGGTCTCCGCACCGGACAGCGGTGACCGATAGACGTGTGCGACCCGCCGAGTCGCCTGACCGGCCCGACGGAGCCCACCCGACAAGCTGTCACGCCGCGTCGGCTCCGAGGGCCCGTCGCCGGGCCATTCGGTGCGCCGATGATGCGATGAACTGATGCCGAGGCCGGTGTCCACGGGCAGATTTTTCTCGGGAAAGCCGTGGTGAGCGCTCAGCGGGCGAACGCGCCGGTTCGGTGTGCGGACATGTCGCGCCCACGGTGGGAGGCTGGTTGCGGCCGGCCGCTGACGCGCGGGTGCGCGGCAACGGCCGGAAGGCGTGAGGGACCGAGGATCTCCCCCCGGATCGGACCCGCGCGCGGCGCCCTCCCGGCGGTGCGAGATGGCGGGAGTTGCCTGTCTGGGCGCGCCTGGAGGACGAAGGCCGGAGCCGCGTAGTCGGCGATGCGGCTCCGGCCGGCCTCGACAGTCGGCTCCTGCTCGGAGCCCGGGAGCCCGCGGTGCGGACCCACAACCCCACGACACGTCCGGCGCCTGGGCACGGCCGCGTGTTCGCGGGCGGGCCGGTTTCCTCGTCATCGTGCACTTCGACGGTGAAGCCGACCGAGCCCGTGTGCAGGCCGGTCGTCAGCCACAGCGCACCTGGGATCGCGGCTCCGCACAACCCTGACGTCTGACCCGCGAACGCCTCCGCCGGCCCCGGGCCGAAACTCCGCGGGTCGCTCTCGACATGGATCTGGCCGTAGTGCACGTACACTTCGCCCTCGACCGGCCTGCGCGCCACTACGACCTCCCCCACGCCGGGGCCTGCCGGCAAGGGCACGCGCCGCCACCCCTCACAGGCCATGGCCCGGCGGACGACCGTAATCGGGTGATCAGTGGGTCGGGGGAGAGAGGATCACGGGAATCCCCTGGACATGTATGCGGTCGCGCCCAGCGGTAAGCCATGTCCAGCAGCCTGGTGACCACCACTGACAACGCCGCGAGGCCCGCACCACACCGACGGTCGTACAACTGGTCACGACGCGACCGGCGTCAACTTCTCGTGGGGCGTCTGCTGCGGCAGCGGCAGTCGGGCCACCACCCGGAAGCCGCCTTCCGGGCGCGCCCCCGCGCTGAACTCCCCCCGCAGCAGGGCGACTCGCTCGCGCATGCCCACGAGGCCGTGGCCGGCGCGGGATCCGCCGCCGCCCGGTCCACGGCCGGTGTCGGTGATCTCCAGAGTCAACTCGGCGTCCCGGTGGTCGACCCGCACCAGGCACGAGCGGGCGCCTGCGTGTCTGACCACGTTGGTGACCGACTCCTGGACGATGCGGTACGCCGACAGGTCGATGTCCGGCGGCAGTGGCCGCCGCCGACCGTGCCACTGCACGACGACCCGCACCCCCGCCGACGTGGTGGCCGCGGCCAGCCCGTCGACGTCCGACAAACTCGGTGCTTCGTGCGGCGCGGCACCCGCGGTGTCCGCCTGACGCAGCGCGCCGAGCATCCTGCGCAGTCCGGACAGTGCCTCCCGGCTCGCCTTCTCCACCTCACCGAGGGCCTCCCTGGCCCGGGCCGGCTGCGTGTCGATGACTCGGCGGGCGGCACCCGCCTGAAGGGCGACGATGCCGATGGTGTGCGCGACGATGTCGTGCAACTCGCGCGCTATGCGCAGGCGTTCGTCGGTGGTGGCCTGGACGGCGGCCTGCGCCCTGGACTGCTCGGCATGGAGCCGGGACTGGCGGGCGGAGTTGCCGAGGAGCCAGGCGACGAGCACCGTGAGGGCTACGGCCAGCTGCGCCGCGGTGTCGATGCTGCCGCCCCTGGACAGCCGTACCGTCAACGGGATCATCAGTACGGTGAGTGCCATGCCCGCCGCGCACGCCGAGGTGCGCCGCGTCGCGGTGGCTGCGACGAAGTACAGGGCGACGTCCGGCGCCAGGAACTGCACCAGCGGGAACTCGGCGGCCTGGCCGAGCAGTCCCGCCCCGAGGACCGAGCCGAGCAGCAGCAGGGCGTAGGCCACGAGCGGGCGACCGCGCGGGAGCCGGCACGCGGTCAGCACGAGGACGGCGGCACCCAGCAGGACCGGGCCGCTCACATACGTCAGATCGAAGCCGGGGACGACCTGGTCGTCGCGGACGTGCTCGCCCGGCAGAACGAAGAACTCGTCGGCGCACGCGAAACCCATGGCCCCGCCCCAGACGGCCGCCGTCCAGTGGCCTGGCGACGGGCGCTTGAGCAACGGCGGTCGACCTGGATGCGCTGGCATGGCGCGAGCATAGAGGTGCCCGTGTGCCACGGTCATCGGCCTGCGGGCGTACATCCACGGACGACAGCGGTCACGGAGGACAGCCGGACAGAGTCCCCGTTCCTGCCTCGGGCCGACGCGACGGCGGCGTGCGGACGGGAGACTTGTGCCATGACCTTTTCGACAACTCCTCCCTTCGGGGACGGAGTTCTGAAGCCCGGCGCCCCCCTCGCCTATCACCGCATGGCCCATGTGACCGGGAGGCACCGCTGGTGGCGCCCGCCGGCCGGGACCGTGACGGTGGTCGGCATGTGGCTCCTGCTGTTCATGGTGGTGTATGGCGTGGCCTACGGGGTGGGCAGCGCCCATGGATACCCCGAGGATTCCGATGAGGCCATCGACTTCGGCCCCACGCTGAACACCGCTCTGGACCTCACGTACCTGGCCCTGGCCATTCCTGTGGTGCTGCTGGCGGTGCGATGGGTGGGGGGCCGCCCTGCGGGGACCGTCTCCTCCGTCCAGGGGCGGCTGCGCAAGCGCCGGCTGGGGCGGTACGTGCTGGTCGCGCTGCCCGTCGTGGCGGCGGGAATGGGCGCCATGATGCTCGTACCGGCCGGTGGTGAGACGGCGGGCACGAGCGGCGAGGTCTGGGTCGGCCTGGACCGGTATCTGCCCTCGCTCGCCATGCTCATGGTGCTGGTGCCGCTCCAGGCGGCCGCCGAGGAGTACGCGTTCCGGGGCTGGCTCCTGCAGGCGGTGGGCGGTCTCTTCCGTTCGCCGTGGATCGCCGTGCTGCCGCAGGCGGTGCTCTTCGCGGCCGCCCACGGCTGGGGCACGCCGGAAGGGTTCGCGGACCTTGTCGTCTTCGGTGTTCTCGCCGGATGGCTGACGGTGCGTACAGGCGGCCTCGAAGCGGCCATCGCGCTGCACGCGGTGAACAACCTGATGTCGTTCGCGCTGGCCGCGGCCTTCGTCGGCGGCCTCGACTCCGACGAGACCGCGGCCGACCTGCCCTGGCAACTGGCGGCCCTCGACATCACGGTGATCGTCGTCTTCACCGCGGTGGTGCTGTGGCTCGACCGTCGCAGTGCCCGCGCCCCCGGCGTCCCGGACTCGCGCTCCGCCACGGTGGGAGCCGAGGCCTGGGTCGGGGCGGGGGCCGGGGCAGGGGCCGCTGCCGGGACCGAGGGCTTCCCGCCGGTCCCCGCACCCCCCGGCGCGGCCGAGGACGCGATGCCCCGATGACGTTCGCGCACGCCGTCGTTCCCCACGGCCCGGGACGCGCTCAACGAGTCGGCCCCACCACCTCCTGCGTGCCGACGACCGCGAGCAGGTCGAGAAGGTCGGCGTTGGCGATACCGACTGCGGGGGTGGACCACAGCGGCCGTTGCCGCTCCCGTGTACAAGTCGTGAGAACACGTGGCGCCGCCTCGGCACGGCCCCGCAGCACACAGAACCCGGTGGTGCCGCAGCGCCGGGACAGCCGCTGCCGGGTCTCGGGCGAGCAGTGCGTCCGGCCGTACGCCAACGGGGCGGCGAGGTTGTCGCCGCCCTCGATGGCGGCTCACGGCTCATGAGCGGTCCCCGGCCTGTCTGTTCGGCAGGGTCTGGGGGCGCGGTTCCCCGCGCCCCCAGACCTTTCAGCCCGTCCGGCGTTCAAGGACTGTCGCCGGACCAGTCGAAGCGGGACGGGTCTGACGGGCGCGGGTCGTACAGAGCGCGGCCGCCGGCGCCGAACCGGCCGAGCTCGGTGGACAGGGCGGCGCCCTCGGCGATCTGATCCGGCGTCCAGTCGGTGACGTCCAGGAGCAGTCCGTCCAAGGGGCCGCCGACCAGGGCGGCATAGGAGCGGCCCGGGCGTGGGCCCGGATCGGGGTCGTCGTGGTCGTGGCCGTATATCCGGCCGCGCAGCAGCTGCTCGTCGCCATTCACGACATTCAGCTTTCCACCCGCCACTGACAACGGGGCCCCACCGGCGGTGAGGGATCGACGCGCGCGGGATCGGCACCCAGGCGGACAGGGAATTCCCCGGCCCCGGGCCCGCGGGCGGCATGCAGGAACGCCCGTGGATCATCAGAGGGGTGGCCGGTTGCGCAGGGCCGCGTCGGCCATCTCCTGGAGTCCGTCTCGGCCGACACCGCTCGCGGCCTGTACGGCGATGCCGTAGCCGAAGGTGGTGACGAAGCGGGCTCCGAGCAGAGCGGCTTCGTCACCGGTTCGAGCCTGTACGTCGACGGCGGCCTCAACCAGATCTGGGGCCGCGTCACCCTCGCCGGCCGCCCCGTGGCACCCTCGGCCGACTGGCACCGCCGTCCATGTACGTGCTGAGAGCGCGGCGCGTCAGCGGTGACTTCGATCGACGAATCTCGGCGCGCGTGACGTCGAGCGGGGCGAGAAGGCCGCCGCCGAGCTCGGCGCGCGATTCGTGCAGCTGGACGTGACCGACGACGCGTCGGTGAGCCGCGCGCCGGCGACGATCGACTCGGCCGAGGGCCGGCTCGACGTCCTGGTGCACAACGCGGGCGTCGTCGGGGACTGGGTCCTCGACGGGCCCACGGCCCTGCGAGCCTTCACACCAACGCGGTCGGGATCGTGCCGCGTCACGGAGGCCGCGCTTCCCCTCCTGCGCAATCCTCGAACCCCGACCGTGGTCAACGTATGGAGCAGTGCGGGATCGTTCCGGGCGGTTGGCGGTGATCGATCCGGACCGGCCGGAATTCGGCCTGCCCCGATATGACGGCGGCGTTCGCAATGCCTTGGTAGCCGCGTGGACGCGGCCGGACCCTACCGCGCCCCACGTCGGCGAGCAGAGTTCTTGATGTCCAGGCGTAGAAGCTTCGTGACCCTCCCGGAGGGCACCTCCCCGCCCCCTACCGGCTGCCGGCGCCGCTCGTCCCGCACATCTTTTGCGAGCGAGGCACAACCCTTCCCATACCTCGCGTGTCACACCAGGCAGGAGCAACAGACCGCAAAGATCACAAGGGGGAAATATGGGATTCCACCGTTCTGTCCTGTCTGTCGTCGCATTGGGCGCCCTGTCCGTGGGGACCACGGTCGCCCTGGCCGCACCCGCCTCCGCCGCACCCAACACCACGCCGCAGAAGGTCTGCGGGAGCGCCTACAAGACCGTGAACTCGGCTCCCGTCGGCTCGCTGGGCACCGTGTACCTCACGTACAACGCCTCGAACGGCAAGAACTGCGTCGCGACCATCCGGAAGAACCCGGGCACGGCCATGGACATGTCCACCTGGGTCTACATCCCGGACACCGAAGAGGGCGACTCGGACTACGGCCGGTACACGTCGTACGCGGGACCGGCGTACGTGTACGGCAAGGGCCACTGCGTCGACTGGGGCGGCCACATCAACAACGTGTACGTACAGGTGACCGGCTCCAACTGTGCCGCTCTCAGGGAGCACCGGGTCACCTCGACCCGCTGACCCACCGCTCCTGGCGGCCACCGCCTGACCACGCGTGAATGCGCACCGGTGAATGCGCACCGATCGAAGCCCGCCCTGGCAGACTCACCGAGTTCTGCCAGGGCGGGCTTCGATCGGTCGCCCGCCAGGGCCGCCCGGCCACGCCGGTTCCCGCGCCGGACACCCTCGCCGGGCGCGTCAGCGGATGGGGCGGTTGCTGGAGCGCCGGGACCAGCGCACAGCCGTGAGGGCCAGGGCCGCCACGAGGACCGCGATGCCGATCGCCAGCAGGTAGCCCAGTCCCTCCGCGGCCACCCCGATGATTCCGAGTACGACGGCGACCAGGACGAGAAACAGGAAGAGAGCCATACCAGAACCTTCGGAGTGAGTAGGGAGTCAACGACGCGCGAGTTGCCTCTCTCCGTTCGCGCCCGTCTGGTAGGCCATGTCGTAGTACCGGAAGATCGCTTCTTCTTCCTCGGCGGGGAGAATGTCGTCCATGCCCACCGAGGGTGCTTTCTTCACCAGAGCCTTGGCGTAGGCAACCCGCACATAGTCGGGTCCGAGAACCGCGTCGTCGAGCGGGACGAAAGCCAGCCGCTGACGAGTGGGCAACCCGATACGGACCGTGGCCATGGCTGACTCGTCGGTAGCGGTGTTCACATAGATCGATTCGAGCACGCCGATCCTGTGCCCCTTGAGGTCGACGACATCGCGATTGCGCCACTCACGCACATCGGCCGCGCGGATCTTGCTCATGCTGCGCCTCCTGAGCCACTCATCTGCGACGAGTTCCCCCGCTGCCGCCCCTGACACCACAGCGGCGCGGCCGGGATGCGAACGCTTCGACAGCGCTCCAGCAGCACTTCGACGCTCCCGGGGGTGTGCGGCAGTTTCACCGACAGTGACCGGTGCCGGTCACTGTGCCGGTCCCGGTGCCGGTCCCGATGCCGGTTGCACGCCCGCAGCGCCATGAATGTCAGTGGCCCGCCGTACTGTCCGGTGGGTGACAGGACAACCTATCGAGGCGCGGGTCCTCGCGGCTGCCGTGTGCGATGCGCGGCTGGCTCCGGACGCCCGCGACGGTGTGTTGGAGTGGCTGCGCCGCCCCGAGGCGGCCCTGGGCGGTCCGCTCGCGGCCGAGGTGTGGGTGTTCAACCGCGCTCTGACCCATGTGCTGCTGGTACGGCACCGTTGGCGCGGTTGGGTGCCGCCGGGCGGCAAGGTGGACCCAGGGGAGACACCGCGGGAAGCCGCTCGTCGGGAACTGTTCGAGGAGACCGGAGTACAGGCGGAACCGCATGCCATGCCCGCGTCCGCCACGGTGCGGTCATATCACCCCGACTGGCCGGCCACCGCGGGCATCTCCTACGTGGCAGTCGTCGACCGGCGCACGCGGTTGGCGGCCGAAGGAGATCAGCCGGCTGTCTGGCACCGGCTGGACGAGCCATGGCAGGGATGGTTCTCCGACGATCGCCCGCGCATGCGGCAGTGCGCCCTGCGGCTGAGTGCCCTCCGGCAGGCTCAGGCAGCAAGCGTGAGCGGGACGCAATAGTCCACACACGGCACGTCATTGTCCACATCCGTCGCTCTAGTCTCACAGCGAGCCGACCGCGCGGCCCCGGCGCAGCACCCGCACTGGCACGTCACTTCTCCAAAACCCCACGGACGGAGATCCACATGCGCAGGACGAGCGCACGGTTCACCCTGACCGGAGCCGCAGCCGCGAGTGCCGTCGCACTGGCTGTCATCGGAGCCAACACGGCGAGCAGTTCCACCTCCTCCCAGCTGGAGCCGGCGGTCGCCGCCGCCGCGCCCATCGGCTTCGGAGCCGGCACCACCGGTGGTGCCGGCGGAAGCACGGTGACCGTCACCACCGCCGCCGCCTTCAAGACCGCAGTGCAGAGCAGCACGACCCAGACCGTCCGCGTCAACGGCACCATCGCGCTGACGGAGATGACGAAGGTCGCGTCGAACAAGACGGTCGTCGGCGTCGGCACCGCGGGCAAGATCACCGGCAGCGGGCTGAACATCGCGAGCGTGAGCAACGTGATCATCCAGAACCTCACGTTCTCCGGGTCCAACGACGACGCCATCAACGTCCAGTACTCGACGAAGGTCCACATCGACCACAACGACATCTCCGGCGCGTACGACGGAGCCGTCGACATCAAGCGGGCCTCGACGAACATCACGGTGTCCTGGAACCGCACCCACGGCCAGGACAAGAACATGCTGCTCGGTCACTCGGACGACAACTCCAGTGAGGACACGGGCAAGCTGAAGGTGACCTACGACCACAACTGGTTCGACGGCACCAACCAGCGCAACCCGCGCGTCCGCTTCGGCAACCCGGTGCACGTGCTGAACAACTACTTCAGCAACGTCGGCTCCTACGGTGTGGCGTCCACCGAGAACGCGGGCGTCCTCGTGGAAGGCAACTACTTCGAGAACACCGACGACCCCTACCACCTCGGTGAGGGCGACTCGTCCGCGGGCTCGCTCGTGGCCAAGAACAACCACTCGGTGAACTCCGGCTCCGGCCAGGCCGGTGGTTCCGTGGCGTCGATCCCGTACAGCTACACCGCCCAGTCGGCCTCCACCGTCAAGGCGACCGTGACCGCCGGTGCGGGCGTCGGCAAGATCTGATCCCGGCTTCCACACCACACCAGAACCACAGCACAGCACCGCACAGCGCGGGGCAGGACCGGTGACCGACGCGTCACCGGTCTTGCCCCGCGCTTCCGCCTCCCCTACGTTGCCCTGGACCCGGCGGGCCCACAGTGCGCCGACGGCGGAGCCGAGCGAGGGGACGCCGATGGACCAGGGTCCGTACAGCGATCCGTACACCGGTCCGTACGCCGTGGGCGGTACGTCGCCCGGGGCGAACCGGCCTCTGACGGTCGGGCTGCTCACCGCCAACATCCATCTGGGGGTGGGGGCGACCCTCTGGTCCGGGGCCCGCGCCGCCGCCGAACGCAACGACGTCAACCTGATCTGCTTCCCCGGCGGGAACCTCCGGCACGGGGACGTGGCCCGCAGCGAGTTGTACGAACTCGCCGGCCCCGCCCGGCTCGACGGCGTCGTCTGCTGGAGTTCGACCCTGGGGCTGCCCTCGGCCGGGCCCAGAGCCCGCCGCCTGCTGCGCCGGCTCTCCCATCTGCCGCTGATCAGTCTCAATCAACCGCTCAGCGACCAGACCGACGTGCTGTCGATCGACTCGCACGCGGGCATGCGCAAGCTGGTCGGGCACCTCGTCCAGCACGGCCGCAGAAGGCCGGCCTGCATCCACGGGCCGCTCGCCAACCCGGTCTCCGAGGAGCGTTACCGCGCGTGTGTCGACGCGCTGCGCCACCACGGCATCCGCAACGAACACGTGGGCGCGGCCGTCGACTTCGCCGCGGCGGCCGGTGCCTCGGCGATGCAGGTACTGCTGGAGGCCCGCGGGCTGACACCCGGTGTCGACTTCGACGTGGTGCTCGCCTGCAGCGACGTCCTCGCCGCCGGGGCCCTGCGCCATCTCACCGAACGCGGCATACGGGTACCGGAGGACGTGGCCGTGGTCGGCTTCAACGACTCCCCCGAAGCCCGTCTCGGCGACCCGCCCCTGACCTCCGTTGCGCTGCCCTTCGAGGAGCTGGGCGCGCTCGCCGTGGACACCCTCGTCGCCCGGCTGCGCGGCACCCGCCCGCCGGACCGCACCACCATCCCGGCCACGCTGGTGCCGCGCCGCTCCTGCGGCTGCCCCTACCCGACCTCGTACCAGCCCCCGCTCGTCGCCCCGGCACCGGCCGCCGAGCGGCGCCCCGCGGGATGGGACGCGGTGGACGGCGTACTGCCGTCCGGCGGTTCCCGCCTGGCCGCGGCCTTCCGCGCCGAACTCGCGCGCGCCGACGGCGATCCGTACACGCCGGTGAGCACCGGTGGCGGGGGCGGCAGCGACAGCGACAGCCGCGGGCCAGGGGCCGGCCACGGCGCGGTGCACCGTGATGTCCGGCCCGGGGGTTTCCTCCCTCTCGTCGAGCGGCTGTTGCGCAGCAACGCGGGGACACAGGCCGAAGTCGACCGATGGCACCAGGCGTTGGAGAGCGCCCGTCGCGGTGTCGTCGACACGCTGCCGGACCCGTTGCGCCGGGCCGGTGAGGTCCTGTTCGGACAGGCAAGGCTCGTCGTGGCGGAGCGATCGCGTGCCCTTCTTGAGTACGAGCGCTGGTCGGGGACCCAACGCGCGCGCAGGCTGAGGGAGTTCGGGACCGCACTGACCACGGTCGTGGACCTGGAGGGACTCTCGGACGTACTGGGGCGCCATCTGGGCCAGTCGGGCGTCCCGCACTGCCGGATCGTCCTGTACGAGCGCGACGCCGACGCCTCAGGGCCGGCGGCTCTGGGTATGGCGCGCCCCCTGCTCGCCCGTGCGGACGCGGGCCGTGAACCCGGCCCCGCCGGCCCCCTCGGCAGCCCCGCGTTCTCGCCGGCCCTGCTGCTTCCCGACTCCCTGCTGCCCGGCCAGGACCGCTTCACGCTGGTCCTCGAACCTCTGCACATCGGCGAGGAGCACCTGGGCGTGGCCGTGTTCGAAGCCACCTCCGCCCGAGCGGCGTACCACGACGGGGCCGACGGAGCCCTGTACCGGGAACTGGGCGACCAGATCAGTGCCGCGCTGAAGGGCATCGGGCTCTTCGACGAGGTGCGGCGCGCCCGGGACGCCGCGGAGCAGGCGAGCAGGTTCCAGACGCGGCTGCTGACGCATGTCAGCGACGAGTTGCGTACTCCGGTGGAGGCCATGCTGCACCGGTCCGGTGACCCCGCGGCGGCCCTCATGGAGGTCCGGCGGGACGCCGCGCGCGTGCTGCACCTCATGGAGAACCTCCTGGACCTGGCGCGGTCGGAGGCGGGCGATCTCCTCCTGACCCGGCGACTCGTGGACCCGTTGCCCGTACTCGCGCGGGCGTGCGCGACGGCGGCCTCCGCGCTGCCCGCCGGCCCCGCATGGCGGCTCGACCTGCCCGAACGGCTGCCCTCGGTGTGGGTGGACGAGACGCGGTTCCAACAGATCCTGCTCAACGTGCTGATCTCGGCGGCGGGCCGCGCGAAGGACATACCGCCCCGGGTGGCGGCCGCCCTCGGCCCGGCAGGCGTGCGGATCACGGTCGACGTCCCGGACGCCCGTACGTCGATCACCGAGCCCGGCCGGCTCCTGGACGTCGGGGTGACCACGGCCCGGCGGCTGGCCATGATGCACGGCGGGGCGCTGACCGTCTCCGACGCGACGGACCGGGCCCAGTACGTCCTGGAACTGGCCCTGCCCTCTCCCGACGGACAGGCACATCTGGCCGCAGCCGGCGACGCCCCGCTGCTCGTCGTCACTCCCGGCGAACTCGGCGCGGACATCCGCGCGCACGCCGCCCGTCACGGTCTGGAGGTGTACCGGCCCGACACCGCGCACGATCCCATGCCGTCGGTGGCGCGGCGCACGCCCGGAGCCGTCGTGTGGGACGCGCTGCCCGACCGGCCCCAGGAGTGGCGGGCGGTACAGCGGCTGCACGACCATCCGGCGCTGCGCCACACGCCGTTCGTCCTGTTCGGCGCCGACGGCACCGATCTGCCGCAGGCCCTGCGCGCGCTGCGGCCCAACGGATTCGCCGAGCCGGTGATCGTCGCGGGCGGCTCGCAGGAGTCCCGGGAGGCGTTGCGGCGGCTGGCCGAGTCGGCGCTGCCGGACCATCCTGCGCGGGTCTCCACCGACGCGACGGCGTTGCTGGCGCTGGTCGCGGAGGAGACGCCACGGCTGGTGGTGCTGGAGCGGGCGCTGCCCGACCTCCAGGCGCTGGACGTGGTGGACCGGCTGCACGACGGGACGGGCCGGGCCCTGTGTCCCGTCGTCATCGCCGACCACGAGGGCATGACGGCGGCGGACGCGCGGCGCGGCCGGCAGCATCCGGCGCTGCTCATGCTGGACATGGACGTGTTCGCGCCGCAGGAGGCCGCCGCGCTCGTGCGCGCACTGGCCGCCCACGGCGCCCGGTTGCCGCCGCGCACCAGGGACGTCCTCGACGAGGCCCTGGTCTTCCTCTACGAGCACTGGCGGCGGCCGATCTCCCGCTGGCAGGTCGCGCAGGCCGCCGGCGTCAGCCCCGACCACCTCGGCAAGCTCTTCCAGCAGCGGTACGGCCTGACGGTGTGGGAGTACCTGACCCGGCTGCGGATCCGGCGGGCGGCGGAGCGCCTGCGGTCGAGCGACGACAGCGTGCAGAGCGTCGCCCGGGCCGTGGGGTTCCGCGACCGCGCCTACTTCAGCCGGGTGTTCCGTCGGGTCACGGGTGCCGCCCCGCACCACTACCGCGAGAAGACCGGCTCCGGCGAGGGCGTACGGGACCTGTCCGCCGGCCCGGCCCGCCACTGAACCGACGGCCGACCCGCGCTCGAACCGCGCTGAAACCACGCTCATCCCCGCGCGGAAACGCCGTCGAATCCGCAGCGGATATCGCACAGGCAAGCGCTCACGGTCCGTCAAGTCTCCTTAAAGAATGCCTCTCGCCCGTTTATGAGCGGCGGACGTTTCTTGCCCATGGGGACGGTTGCCGACTTCTCGTCCGGCTCGTGGCGCACGCCCCGAACACCGCCCCAAACGGGGTGATCTTTGCATCTCAGAACGCCCTCACTTCCCGAAAAACCGGTCGCATGGGTATGTTTTCGGGCGTTGGGTTCCACCCGCCCGGTGACCGTTGACAGGTTCTGGTCCACTGATCAATTATCGCCGTGCGTCCAGGTGTTCCCCATCGGTACACCAGTCGGACGACGCCTCCGCACCCCGTGGGGCGCCGTGAGCCAGAAAGCTGGTGGGCAGAATGCCGCACGACGAAGGCATGAACTCGTCGTCGTTATCGCCTGGCAACGTTGTCGCAATGAATCGCCGGACAGCCGCCCGCCCCGACTCCGCAGCTCCGCCCGGCAACCGGACGTAGAGCAGCCTCGGCGGCCCGCCGCACGGGCGGCCGAACCCCCAGCGTGCCTCTCGGAACCAGTAACCCTGACGACGGGAAGACCCAGCCTTGTCCGTGCATGACACCCCCCAGGCTCCGTACACCCCCCGGGTTCCGTCTCCCCGGCAGCATCCCGCCGGCTCCCCCCGGCGGGAGCCCTCGGTCTCCTTCACCCTGGCCCCGGCCTCCTTCGCCCAGCAGCGCCTGTGGTTCCTCGCCCAGCTCCCGGGCGGGAACGAGGCGTACAACGAACCCGTCACCTTCACCCTCCGTGGCCCCCTCGACACGGCCGTCCTGCGTCGCGCGCTCGACGCGCTCGTCGTCAGACAGCAGGCACTGCGCACCCGGCTCGTGGCCGTCGACGGGGAGGTGCAGCAGCACATCGATCCGCCGGAGACCGGATTCACCCTCGCGGCGGACGATCTCACCGGACTGCCGGACTCCACGGCGCGCCTCGGCGAACTGCGCCTGTGGGAAGCCTCGGACCCGTTCGACCTGGCGCGCGGCCCCCTCTGCCGCGGCCGTCTCCTCACGCTGGCGCAGGACCACCACGTCCTGCTGCTGACGATCCATCACACGGTCTTCGACGGCCGGTCCATGAGCGTGATGATGAGTGAACTAAGCGCTCTGTACAAGGCGTTGCTGGACGGACTACCCTCCCCGCTGGCGCCGCTCCCCCTGCAGTACGCCGACCATGCCCGCGCCCAGCGGGAGCATGTCCTCGCGGGCGGACTCGCCGAACACGCCGACTTCTGGCAGCGGCAGCTGGCCGACGCCCCGCCGCTGTCCGGGCCGCCCACCGACCGCCCGCGCCCCGCCCAGCAGGATCTGCGGGGCGGCCGGGTGGAGTTCGCCCTCGACGCCGACCTCACCGCCGGCCTGCGGGCGTTGGCACGACAGCGCGGACGCACGCTGTTCGGCTCCGTCCTGACCGGCTGGTCGCTGCTGATGTCGCGGCTCAGCGGCCGTACCGACGTGGTCGTGGGCACACCCACGGCGGGCCGGCGGCACAACGAGGACCTGTCGGATCTCATCGGCTTCTTCGTGAACACGCTGCCTCTGCGCGCCGACTTCTCCCGCACGGCGACGGCCGGCGACGCCCTCGCGCACGTGGGCGGAGTCCTGCGCGACGCACTCGACCACCAGGACATGCCCTTCGAGCACATCGTGGAGCTCGTCAACCCGGTCCGCAGCGCCGCCCACACACCGCTGTTCCAGACGATGTGCGCCTGGGTCCCGGAGCGGGACGGGCTGCTCGAACTGTCCGGCCTCGACGTCACTCCGCTCGACATCCCGGACGCGCCGGCCAAGTTCGACCTGGCGCTGTCGCTGACCGAGTCCCGGGGTCGCGTCGTCGGCCACCTGGACTACGCGTCGGCGTTGTTCGACGAGGACACCGCGCGGCGGTACGTACGTCAGCTGGAGCACCTGCTGACCGACATGGTGGCCCGGCCCGAGGCGCCCGTCGGCACGCTCAGGCTGATGGACGACCGGGAACGGCGGCTGCTGCTCACGGAGTTCGCGAACGGACGGCCCCTCACGGCCGAGTCCGCGTCCCGCACCGGGAGCGGAACGGAGTTCGGTACAGACTCCCGTACCGGTGGGCTGGTGGACCGGTTCGACGAGCAGGTAGCGGCCCGCCCGACGCAGACCGCGCTGGTGTGCGGCGGCGAAAGGCTCGACTACGCCACCCTCGCCGGGCGGGCCGGGCGCCTCGCCCGTGCCCTCGCCGACCAGGGTGTGGGCCCCGGCGACATCGTCGCTCTGCACACCGGGCGTTCCGTCGAGCTGGTCGTCGGCGTGCTGGGCATCCTGAAGTCAGGTGCCGCCTATCTGCCGCTCGACCCGGCCCAGCCGCCCGCTCGGCTCGCCGCGATGGTCGAGGACGCGGCCGCCGTCCTGGTGCTGAGCGACCTCCCCGGCGCGCAGCGGCCGGCCGGCTGGCGATACCTGCCGACGGTCGAGGCATCGGCGGACAACGATGTCCCGCCCGCG
Source organism: Streptomyces sp. NPDC087844 (assembly GCF_044742785.1). Taxonomy (NCBI): domain Bacteria; kingdom Bacillati; phylum Actinomycetota; class Actinomycetes; order Kitasatosporales; family Streptomycetaceae; genus Streptomyces; species Streptomyces sp. NPDC087844. The sequence goes on from NZ_JBIUVD010000005.1 coordinate 154,309, forward strand.
CCGGTCCCGGACGACGAGCAGGTGGCCTACGTGCTCTACACGTCCGGTTCGACCGGCCGCCCCAAGGGCGTGGCCGTCACCCGGCGCAGCGTCCTGAACCTGTTCGACAACTGGGTGGCCCGCATGGGCGCGACGCCGGGGGAGGCCACCTCCGCGTGGTCCAGCATCGGCTTCGACGCCTCGGTCCACGAATTGCTGCTGCCGCTGACGACGGGCGCCGAACTGCACCTCGTACCGGAGGAGTTGCGGGGCGATCCCGAGGAACTGATGGAGTGGATGCGACAGCATCGCATCGTGCAGGCGTTCCTGCCGCCCGCCTACATCCGGTGGATCGACGAGGAGCCCGGCAAACGGCTCGACGGGCTCGCGCTGCGCCAGCTGCTCACCGGTGTGGAGTCCCTGCCGGAGGCCGCGCTGCACCGCATGCGGGAGCATCTCGCGGGTCTCAAGGTGTGCTTCGGCTACGGGCCGACCGAGACCACGCTGTACAGCACGGCGTACTACGACCCGCAGCCCCTCGACCGGCAGTGCCCCATCGGGCGCCCCCTCGCCGGCACCCGGATGTACCTCCTCGACGAGCACCTGGAGCCGGTCCCGGTCGGTGTCGCCGGAGAGGTCCACCTCGGCGGCGCGAGTCTCGCGGCCGGCTATCTGCACCGCCCCGACCTGACCGACGAGCGGTTCCTGCCCGACCCGTTCCTCCCCGGCGAGCGCGTCTACCGTACGGGGGACCTCGCCAGGTATCTGCCCGACGGCAACGCCGTGTACGTGGGGCGCGTCGACGACCAGGTGAAACTGCGCGGCTTCCGTATCGAACCGGCCGAGATCGAGGCGGCGTTGCTCGCCCTTCCGGAGGTGCGTGAGGCGGCCGTGGTGGTCGACCGGGACACCGGCGCCGAACCCCGGCTGGTGGCGGCGGTGGCCGTCGGCGCGGTGCCCGCCCGGCCTCCGCACGAGTGGCGCGCGGCCCTGGCGGACCGGCTGCCGGACTACATGATCCCCGCGGTCGTCGTCGAGCTGCCCGTCCTGCCGCTGAGCCGGAACGGGAAGCTGGACCGTACGGCCCTGCTGCGCGCAGCGGCCGAAGCCGGCACCGGCCAGGTCAACACGGAAAGCCCCCGCGACCACATAGAGTTGACGTTGCATCAGATATGGCGGGGCATTCTCCTCGGCCCGGACTTCGGTATCCGTGACAGCTTCTTCGACATCGGAGGCACGAGTCTGTCGGCCATCAAGATGGCCCACGGCGTCCGTGCAGCGCTCGGCACCACGCTCCCCGTCCGCGACCTCATGCTCCACCCGACGATCGAAGGCCTCGGCGGTCTCGTCCGCCAGGGCCGTCCGGGGGCACCGCCGAGCAACCTCATCGAGTTCCGGAAGGGCGGCACCGGCGGAAACGTCGTGTGCGTCCACCCCGCCGGCGGCACCGCCTTCTGCTACCTCCCCCTGGCCAGGACCCTGCCCACGGACGTCGGCCTGTACGGGATCCAGTCCCCCGGGGTCAATCCCGGCGAGACCTTCCTGCCGGGCGTCGAGGAGATGGCCGAGGCCTATCTGCGGCTGATCGAACCCTTCGACGCCGGCCCTCTCGTCCTCACCGGCCTCTCCTACGGCGGACTGGTCGCCCACGAGATGGGCCGCCGACTGGCGAGCGCCGGCCGTACCGACGTGAGTGTGGTGCTGCTCGACACCCAGGCCACCGAGGACCCCGAGGTGCGCGCCACCGCGACCGCGCCCGTGGACCTGGCCGAGTTCCGGGACAAGCTCGTGAAGTTCAACGGCATGTATCCGGGGATCGACGACGAGCAGATCGACCAGTACTTCCGGATCTACAACCACAATCGCCTCACGGCCCGTGACCACCTCCCGGCGTCCTCGGCGGCCCGTCTCGTCCTGATGCAGGCCGTTGGCGGCACCACCACCGACCCGGCGTCCCTGCCCGGGGTACGCGACTTCTGGCGGCGTCGCGCGGAGAACGGCATCCGGGTCGAACCACTGGACTGCGACCACTGGGAGGTGCTGGAGAGCGGTACCTCGCCGCGGGTGGCCGCCGTGCTCGCCGCCGAACTCGCCGCGCTCGCCGCCGCGCCCGCAGTCGCGTCCACCGTCACCGAGGAGGCGTGATGTCCGGTTCCTCCGCGCCCGACTCCGCCACGGCCGGCTCCGCCGCGTACGGCTCCTCCACGTCCGGTCCGCTGCTGGCCGGGGCCGTACTCGACCAGGCACGCCTGACCCCCGACGCCCTCGCCGTGGTCGACGGGGAGCACAGCCTCGACTACGCGGCCCTCGACCAGGCCTCCCTGCGTGTGGCGCGCGGCCTGCGAGCCCGCGGAGTCCGTGCGGGGCAGGCAGTCGCGGTCCGCCTGCCCCGGTCCTGGCAGCTGGTGTGCGTGATGCTCGGCATCCGCCGTGCCGGAGCCACCGTGGTCCCACTCGACGCGCAGAGCCCCGCCGAACGCCGCCGCCACATCCTCGACGACTCGGCCGCCGTGGCCCTGGTCCACGACGGCACGGGCAGTGCGCTCGGCGAGGGTCCCGGCTTCCCGCTGGACGTCGACGACCTCCTCGCCGACCTCCCCGCGACGAAGGACGCGGCCACGGGTGCGGGCGCGGGTGTGGGCACGAGCGCGACGCCCTTCGACGAAGTCACCCCCGCGACGGACGCGGCCACCTCGTTCCTCTTCTACACCTCGGGCACCACGGGCCGCCCCAAGGGAGTCGAGGTCAAGGACGCCGGAATCATGCGTCTGGCCGAGCCCGGCTTCCTCTCCCCCACCGCGGGCGCACGATACGCGAGCATCTCCAACCCGGCCTTCGACGCCCTGAGTTACGAGGTCTGGGTACCGCTGCTGACCGGCGGGACCTGTGTCGTCCTGAGCGACGAACAGGTCCAGGACCCCCTGCTGCTCGCCGAAACCCTGCGGCACGCGCGGATCGACACCCTCTTCGTCACCACTGCCCTCTTCAACGCCGTCACCGACAGCGTGCCGCACTGCTTCGACTCCGTCGGCCAGGTCCTGATCGGCGGCGAGCAGCTCAACGCCACCCGCGTCAAGCGCTGGTACCGGGACAACCCCGGCACCGCGACGCGGCTGGTCAACGCCTACGGGCCCACCGAGTCCTCGACCTTCGCCCTGCACCACCCCGTGCCCCGTGACTTCGACGGCGACACCGTTCCCGTGGGCCGGCCCGTGCCCGCCACGGACGCGCTGCTGGTCGCCGACGGCTCACGGGCCGCCGAGACCGACGAGATCGGCGAACTGTACGTGGCCGGGGCCGGGCTGGCGACGGGCTACCGCAATCTGCCCGAGGAGACGGCCCGCCGCTTCGCCCCGCTGCCGTGGCACGACGCGGGCCGCGCCGTCTGGTACCGCACCGGCGACCTCGCGCGCCGTGACGCCACGGGGCTGTTCACCTTCGTCGGGCGAGCGGACCGCCAGGTGAAGGTACGCGGCTTCCGCATCGAACCCGGTGAGGTCGAGCAGCGGCTCGGCGCACACCCCGCCGTCCGGCAGGCCCGGGTCTGCACCCGGCACGACGTGGACGGCGCCCATGAACTGCTGGCCTACCTGGTACTGGGCACCGAGCTGACGTACGAGGAGTACGAACGCCATCTGACGGCCACCCTGCCCCCGTACATGCGCCCGCACCGCACCCATCTCGTGGACGCCCTGCCGCGCAACGCCAACGGCAAGGTCGACGACGCCGCCCTGCTGGGCTCCACGACGCCGGCATGGCGCCGTGCCTCGGGCACGGCCGTCGAGGTGACCGACGCGCAGCGCGAGGTGCTGGAGATGGCCGGAAGCGTACTGGGAGTGCCCGGCTTGCGGCCCGACGACCGCTGGATTCCCCAGGGCGGCGACTCGCTCAAGGCGTTGCGCCTGCGGTTTCGGATCCGGCGCCGCTGGAACGTCGAGGTGCCGCAGTCGGTCGTACTGCGGGAGGACTTCGCCGCACTGACCGAGGCCATCACCTCCGGCTCCCCCGGTTCCTCCGGCGCACGGCAGTCGCCACCGCACCCGGCGGTGCCGGACCCGAGCGGACGCCGTTCCGCGCCGGCCACCTCCGAGCAGCAGCGCCTGTGGCTCCTCGACCGGAGCGACCCGCACAGGCGCGCCTACGACGTTCCACTCGCCTTCCACCTTGAGGGCACCCCCGACGAGACCGCCCTGCGCGCCGCACTCACCCGTCTCGTCGCCGAGCACCCCGCACTGCGCACGGCTTTCCGGTCCACCCCGGAGGGTCTCCTCCAGGAGATCGGCGACCCCTTCGACCCCTGGGCGCCGGCCGACGTCCTCGACGGTGAGGGCTGGCAGCCGGCGGCGCGGCGGTTCTTCGCCACGCCCTTCGACCTCGCCGAGGCACGGATGCTGCGAGCGGGCCTGCTGCGCACATCCGACGGTACGGTCCTCCTGCTCCATCTGCACCACATCGCCGTCGACGGCTGGTCCCTCAACGTCCTCTTCCGCGACCTCACCACCTTCACCGCGACCTTCGCCGCACAAGTGGCCGGCCGCGAGGAGGAAGAGGGATCCCGGCACACGCCGCTCGATGTCGCCCTGTGGCAGCGGCGTTGGCACCTGGAGTCCTCCTACGACGAGCAGCGGTCGGCGCTGCGCCGCCACTACGCGGCCCTGGAACCTTCCCCGCCCCCGCCCGCCGTCGCGGGCACCGCCGACACCGGTGCCCGGCTGCTGACCGCGTCCCTCGACCACGTCCGACGCTCCCGGCTCGACCGGCTCGGGGCGGAACTCGGGCTCACCCGTTTCCAGCTGCTGCTGGCCGCCTTCTCCTGGAGCCTGTACGGCGTGACGGGACAGACCCGTCCCCTCGTGGCGAGCCCTGTCTCGGGCCGGCCGGTCGGCGAGTTCGCCTCCACCGTCGGCATGTTCGCCAACACCGTGCTGCTGCCTCTGCGGCTCCAGCCGGGCGACGGCCTGCGCCGGCAGCTCGGCCGGCAGACCGCCGGGGTCCAGCAGATTCTGGACCGGCAGGACGTGACGCTCGCCGACGTCCTGACCGACCACGACTTCGGCGGCGGCCCGCTCTTCGACTTCATGTTCGTCCTGGAGAACACCGACTTCGGCGCGCTGTCGTTGCCGGACTGCCGGGTCCGTCCCGCCTGGCCGCAACCCGTCGACACCAAGTGCGCGCTCACGCTGTCCGTCGTCGAGCGGGACTCCGGGTTCGACTGCCTGTGGGAGTACGCCGCCGGACGCTTCGACGCCGAGGTGGTGGCGTCCGCCCATCGGCTCTTCGTACGGGCGATCGACCTGCTCACCGCCGAGGACGGGGAGGGGGACGGGAACGGTGAGGGGGACGAAAACGGAGAGCGGGACGGGAACGGGGAGCGGGCTCAGGAGGAGCACACGTTGGCAGCACTCGTCGCGCCCTACCGGCGTACGCTCCCCGACCCTGGACAAGGGGCGCTGAGCACACCCGCGTTCACGACCGTGGCGGAGGCTTTCGCCGCACAGGTACGGCGGACTCCGCACGCGCCGGCCCTGACCACGGGCCACCACACCCGCACGTACGCGCAACTCGACGCCCACGCACGGGCGTTGGCCCTGGAGTTGACGGCCCGGCTCCCGTTGCCGTCCGACCCCGGGGCGCCCGCCCGGGTCGCGCTGCATCTCACACCGTCGGCCGAGCACGTCGTGGCTCTCCTCGCCGCCGCACAGCTCAACCTGACCGTCGTACCGCTCGATCCCGCCTACCCGCCGGCGCTGCTGCGCCGGGTCCTGCGCGATGCCGCCCCCTTGTGCGTCCTGACCTCGGCCGGCGCGGAGGAGGACGTGGCCGGGATCGCGCCACCGGAACTGCCACGACACCTGATCGAGCTGGCCGCCGCCGCGCCGTCCGCACCGCGACCGGCTCCCCACGCGGGCCTGAGACCGCTCTACACGCTGTTCACCTCTGGCTCGACCGGCACGCCCAAGGGTGTCGACGTACCGGACCTGACCCTGTGCAACCTCCTGCACTGGCAGACCGGAGCGGGCGGTCTCGGCGAGGCCGCGGTCACCCAGCAGTTCTCGATGCTGTCCTTCGACGTCTCCTTCCAGGAGATCCTCACCACGCTGTGCTCGGGCGGACGCCTGCATCTCGTGCGTCCCGAGTGGCGGCAGGACCTGCCCGCTCTGCTCGACCAGCTGGAACAGGCCGGTGTCGAGCGGCTGTTCCTGCCCTGTGTGGCGCTGCAACTGCTGGCCGAGCACGCTGTCCACCTGGGTCGCTTCCCGTCGCGGCTGCGTGAGGTGGTCACCGCCGGCGAGCAGCTCATGTGTACCGACGCCATCCGCCGCTGGTTCGCCGGTCTGACGGACGCCCGGCTGTTCAACCACTACGGGCCCACGGAGACCCATGTCGTCAGCGGTCTGTGCCTCGACGGCGACCCGATGCTCTGGCCCACCCGCCCGGCCATCGGGCACCCGGTGGCCAACGCGGTCCTTCGTGTGGCCGACGACAGCGGCGAACCGCTCCCGCCCGGGGCTGTCGGCCATCTGCTGATCGGGGGCCCGATGGCCTCGCCCTGCTATCTGGGCGACGCGGAGCTCAACCGCACCAGATTCACCGAGCTGCCCGACCGGGGAACGTTCTACCGCAGCGGCGACCTGGCGCATTTCGACGCCGCCGGGTTGCTGCACTTCGACGGCAGGGACGACGACCAGGTCAAGATCAGCGGCCACCGGCTGGAGCCGGGCCAGCTGGAGGCCGCGCTTGTGGGTCACCCGTCGGTCATCGGTGCCCTGGTGTCCCGCGACGGCGATTCCCTCGTGGCGCTGCTGCAGTGCCGTGGCGACGACCCGGACCTGGACGAGCTCAACACGCATCTCGCCGGGCAGTTGCCGCCCTTCGCCCGCGTACGCACGTACCGCAGGGTGGAGGCGCTGCCGCGCACCCCGAGCGGCAAACTGGACCGACGCGCGGTCGCCACCCAGGGGCGTGAACTGAAGGGTGGACTGCCGCCTGAGACGCGGGGCCCGGGACCCCTGGGATCCGTCGTGTCCGCGCGGGAGGCCCGGCTGTGCGAGCTGTTCGCCACGGTCACGGGCAAGAGAGTGCTGCCGGACCAGCGGTTCTTCGACGCGGGCGCGGGCAGTCTGGACCTGATGCGCTTCCAGTTGCGGTGCGGTGTCGACCTGGGCCTGTCCTTCACGGTCGCGGACCTCTTCGAGCACGTCACCGTACGCGGCCTGAGCCGGTTCCTCCACGCGTCGGACCCGACTCCGGACACGGCTGCGGTCCCGGCCACGGATCCGTCCCCGGCGCGTGTACCGGTCGAACGGAACAGCGGCTCGGACGAGCCGATCGCCGTCATCGGGATGGCCGTACGACTGCCCGGCGCCCCCGATCTGGCGTCGTTCTGGCGGCTGGTCGAGTCCGGAGAGCGCGGCATCGAGCACTTCCCGGCCACCGAGGGGCGCGTGGGCGCCCGCAGCCAGATGGACGGGCTGCTGGCCTTCGACCCCCACCACTTCGGCATCAGCCCGCAGGAAGCACGGCTGATGGACCCGCAGCAGCGACACCTGCTGATGAGCTGTGTCGAGGCGCTCGCCCACGCGGGCATCGCCGACCCCGCCGCCGGCCGCGTCGGCCTGATAGCGGGCTGCGGCGAGAACACCTACTTCCAGTCCATGCTCCGGGAGGCCGACCCCGCCGCCCTCCCGGACGGCTTCCGCCTGGCCCTCCACCACGACAAGGACTTCCTCGCCACCAAGGTGGCGTACCACCTGAACCTGACCGGCCCCGCCTTCACCGTGCAGGCGGCCTGTGCCAGCTCCCTCGTGGGGGTGCACCTCGCGGCCGGACTGCTGCGGCAGAGCGAGGCCGACGTCATGCTGGCCGGCGGGGTACTGGTCGACACGCTGCTGACGGACGGCTACACCTACCGGCCGCAGCACATCTTCTCGCCCGACGGCCACTGCCGGCCCTTCAGCGACGACGCCGCGGGCACCGTCGGCGCGAGTGGCGTCGGGGTCGTGGTCCTCAAGCCGCTGAGCCTCGCGGAACGCGACGGCGACACCGTCTACGCCGTCGTCACCGGGTCCGCCCTCAACAACGACGGCGCGTCGAAGCTCGGCTACAGCGCGCCTTCCGTCGCCGGGCAGCGGGAGGTCATCCGTACCGCGCTGCGCCGCAGCGGCCGCCCGGCCACCGACATCGGTTACGTCGAGGCGCACGGCACCGGGACCCGGCTGGGCGACCCCGTGGAGGTCGGCGCGCTGCGGCAGGCTCTCGACCTGCCCGCCTCCGCCTCCTGCGCCCTGTCGTCCGTGAAGAGCCAGATCGGTCACCTGGGCGCCGCCGCGGGCGTCGTCGGCCTCGTGCGCGCGGCACTCGCCGTCCACCACGGGGTGATCCCGCCGAACGTCGACTTCCGGCGTCTCAACCCGGAGATCGGCGCCGACGCGGGCCCCTTCCGCATCCCGACGAGCGCGCAGCCCTGGCCGACGGGGCGTCCCCGTGTCGCCGCCGTCAGCAGTTTCGGCATCGGCGGCACCAACGCCCATCTGATCCTGGAGCACCACGAGGCCGCCGCACCGGGGCGGACACCGCCGAGCGCGGACCGAAGCGCCCGCGCCGGCCGCCTGGTGCTGTCCGGCAGCAGCGAGCAGTCCCTGCGTACGGACGCCCGGCGCATCGCCGATCATCTGGCCGCCGCTCCGCAGACGTACGACCAGGTCGTGCGCCATCTGCGGAGCGGCCGGCCGACGCGGACGCACCGTGTCGCGGCCCTCTGCCCGGACGCCGGGACGGCCGTGGCGTGGCTGCGGACGGTCGCGGAGGGTGCTGAGCGTGCGGTGACCGGTGCGGGCGCCGTTGTGGAACCGGAGCGGGGGCCGGCCGAGTCGGCCGATGCGAGCGCCGATCTGCGGCCGGGCACTGACTCCGCTCCCCCGCCCTGGGATTTTCCGCCGCCCGCCTTCGCCCTCACCGACTACGACTTCCCGCGCGGCGCCCGGCGACCCGAGCGCGTCACGGCAGCCGGCCCCGCCGCCACCGCGCCTCCGGTGCGGATGCCGGAGGACGAGTGGCTGCACCAGACCGAGTGGGCGCGGCTGCGACGGGCCGTCCCGTACAACGGGTCCCTGTCGGGGCGCCCGGTCGTGGTCGTCACCGACGGCACCGCGACGCCGGTCGGCTGGAAGGCACTGCACTCCGCGCACAGCCGCGTCGTCCACGTCACGACCGGCACCGCGTACGCCCGGTCCGGCACCGACCGGTACGAGGTCGATCCCGCCGACCCCGCCTCGCTGGCCCGGCTGCTACGGGACGTCGGACACGACGCTCCCGAAGGATTCGAGTGGCTGCACGCGCTGCCTCTCGGCGTCGAAGGGCCGGTCGGGGAAGCGTCGTTGGAGGACGCGAGGCGCGTCTGCCTCGACCACACGGCCGCCCTGTGCCAGGCCGTGGCGAGCCTGCCGCCCGGCGCACGTCCGCGCCTGTGGTGGCTGTCCCACGGTGCGCAACCGGTGACGGGCGAGGTGACGCGCCCCGAACTGGGCCTGCTGGCCGCGGCGGTGGAGGTGCCGCGCCAGGAACTCGGCCTGGACACCCGCTGGATCGACCTGCCGGGCGCCGATCCGTCCGACTGGGCCCATCTCCTGCCGCTCGTCCTCGCGGAGACGCCCACGGAGGCCGCCCCGGAGCGCCGTGTCGCCCTGCGCCAGGGCTACTGGTGGCGGCCGGTCGCCCGGTCCGTAGCGCGCCCGCTCCCCCGCGCCGCCGGGCTCGCGGAGGGTGTCGGGCTCGCGGAGGGTGTCGGGCTCATGAGGGGCGCCGGGCTCGCGGAGGGCGACGGCACACACCTCGTCCTCGGCGGCACCGGTGGCGTCGGCACCGGCATCGCCACCTGGCTGCTCGAACACACCGACGCGCGGGTCGTGTTGCTCGCGCGCCGCCCTCAGCTGCCGGCCGCCCTCGCCCGCTGGTCCGACCGTGTCACTCTCGTCGCGGCCGATCTCGCCGAGGAGCCGCTCGACGATCTCCTGGACCGCCTCGCACCCCGCACCGGCCGCCTCCACGGCATAGTCCACGCCGCGGGCAGCGCGTCCGGCGCCCTCCTGATCCGCCGCGACAGCGAGACCATGCGCGGCGCCGACCGGGCGAAACTGAAGGCCGTCCTGCTCACCGAGCGGCTGATCGCCCGGCACGGGCCGCGTTACGCCGTCTACTGCTCGTCCCTGTCGGCCCTCTTCGGCGGCGTCGGCCAGTTCGACTACGCGGCCGCGAACGGGGTGCTCGACGCCTTCGCCCACCACGGTGGCGAGACCTCCCCGGCGACCGTGCGCCTGAGCATCGGCTGGGACGTGTGGCGGGACGCCGGCATGGCTCGCGACGCGCTCGGCACCGACGCGCGCCACCAGGCACATCTGCGGACGGGGCTGTCGACCGCCGAGGGACTGCGCGTCTTCGCCGACGCCATGGAACTCCAGCTGCCGCACCTGCTCGTGTCCAGTACGCCACTGGAGGCCTCCCGGTACTTCTACGAGCCGGTGCCGGAGCCGGTGCCGGGGGCCGGAGCGGGGTCGGCGTCGGCGTCGGCTCCGGCGTCGCAGGTCGGCCAAGGGCCGGTCGGTGCCGCGGAGTCACCCGGCCTCATCGCGGGGCCGCCCGACGCCACCGAACTCGTGGAGGCGGCGCGGGAGTTGCTCGGCACGGACACACTGGACCCGGCAGCGTCCCTGTACGACCTGGGCGCGGACTCCCTCACCCTGCTCGATCTGCTCTCCGAGGTGAAGCGGCGGTACGGAGTGGACATCGAGCTCTCCCGTCTCAGCCATCAGGTGAGCGTCAACGATCTCCTCGCCCGCCTCGACCCTCCCGCGCGGACCGGGCAACCCACCGACGACCCGGTGACCATCGAGACCTGGCAGACCGGCGACGACCAGGACGTCCTGTGTGTGATCCACCCGGTCGGTGGCGACATCCAGGCTTATCGGCCGCTGGTCTCCGCCCTGAACGCGCGCACCACGGTCTGCCTCGTCCCCGACCCCGCTCTGCACGATCCCCGGCTGCCGCACTGGTCGGTCGCCGAGCGGGCCGACCGCTACCTCGCCGCGCTGCGCGCCCGGTTCCCCGACCCGCGGATGCGACTGCGGCTCGCGGGCTGGTCGTTCGGCGCGCTGGTCGCCCACTCCATGGCCGCGAGCGCCGAAGCGGCGGGCCGTCCCGTGGACCGGCTGTATCTCCTGGATCCGCCCGCGCCGCAGGCCCAGGTCCCGATGGCGGACGAGAACGCCCTGCGTGCCGTCTTCGAGCTCGAACTGCGGGGCAACCAGCCCCCGGGCGACACGGCCCGGCCGGCATCCCGGGTCCAGGCGACAGGGCAGACCTACGCGGAACGGCTCGCCCACTGCTGCCGGGCCAGCATCTCCGCGATGACCGCCCACACCGCACCCCGGCTGACCCGCACGCCCAGCACCCTGTGGCTGGCCACCGAGATCACCGCCGGCCTGCCCCTCGCCCCGCCCGCACCGACGGCCGCCGAGGAGTGGACGGCGTTGCTTCCCCGTCCCACTCAGGTGCACCACGTACAAGCCACGCACTACGGGATCGTCACCGGGCTGCACGTACGGGACATAGCCCGCGCGATCGACGCCGACCGGTGAGCCACCGGCCCGAGGCCGTCGCCGATCGTTCCCTGTCCCTCTGCCGGCCTTCTTCCGCCCCTTTCCCTGCCGCCCCTCACCTCGGAGACACCCATGGACCAGTTCACCCTGGACGCCGTCGCACGCATCACGACAGCGCCCCGTGAGACCTACGAGAGCTTCACCGTCGACCCGCTGACACCGCTTCTCGGTGCGGAGATATCCGGCCTCGACCTCTCCGAGGAACTGACTCCGGTCCAGCAGAAGGACATCCGGACGGCCTTCCTGACCCATCACGTCCTCGTCTTCCGCGACCAGCACCTCACTCCGGAGGACCACAAGCGGTTCGCCGCCCTGTTCGGGCCGCTGCACCTGGACTCCCTGCCCGAGGAGGGGTCCGACCCGTACATCCTCAAGGTCAGTGCGGACAAGGACTCCAAGGCCGTCGTCGGCAACGGCTGGCACGCCGACGGAACCGCCGACGACGAGCCCTCACTCGGCTCGATGCTCTACGTGACCGAGGTCCCGGAGATCGGCAGCGGGGGCGACACCCTCTTCGCCAACATGCACCTCGCCTACGACATGCTGTCCCCTGCGATGAAGACGTTCCTGAACGGACTCACCGCCGTCCACGACGGAGCGCGCCCCTGGCTCACGCTGGGGCAGATGCCTCCCGCGGAGTACGACGTGCCGCGCAACGAGCACCCGGTCGTGGTGCGCCACCCCGACACCGGACGCAAACTCCTGTTCGTGAACGGCCCGTACACCTCGCGGATCACACAGCTGTCCGCCACCGAGAGCAAGGCCGTCCTGGAGATGCTGTACGACCACATCGCCCGCACGAACCTGCTGCACTGCCGGGTCCGCTGGCAGGCCGACACCCTGGTGTTCTGGGACAACCGCTGCGTCCAGCACCACGCCACCTGGGACTACTTCCCGTACTCCCGCTACGGGCAGCGCGTCGCCATCGACGGAACCCGGCCACAGGCATGACCGCAGGCGCGGCGGCCGGACCCGGCCCCTGACTGCCGGGGCGGGCCCGCCTGCGCCGAGGTGTCAGGGACGCAGGTACCGGGTCAGTTGCTCCAGCAGCCGCGCGGCGTCCTGCAGGTTCCGGGCGGTGTCCGAGAAGTCGACGGCGAGCAGTTCCCCGGGCTCGTCGCCACCTTGCCCGTCCGCCCCGGAAACGGGAGCGGGGATCCTCGTCCCTCGGTAGCCCACCGGCTGCGCGTCCGCGCTCTGGCGGTAGCCGACGAAGTCGCTGACGCCGGCGGCGGCGGCCTCGGCACCCCCGTCGAAGAAGCGCACATCGAGCAACTGGGTCTCCTGCGCACCGTGGTTGTCGGTGATCCGCAGGCGGTAGTACCGATGGGCCTCCGAGCGGGCGAGCGTGAACTCCCTGCACTGGTAGCGGCCTTGAAAGACCTCACCCTCGCGGGAGTCGAGCGGCGTCCAGGACCGGCCGTCGGAGGAACCCTCCAGCACCCAGACCGCCGGGTCCCGCTCAGGGGCGTCGTTGGCGGAGGTCAGGCTGTAGGCACTCACCGCGACCGGCAGGTCGAAGGTGAAGCTCAGCTCGGGGTCCTGCTCGTGAGCGAGCCACTTGCCGCCCGACTTCACCAGGTTCTCCGCGACCTCGCCGAAGTCCGTGAACTCGTCGCTGGCCCACACCCGCGAGACCAGCTCGGTGACGTCACGCCGCTCGCCGGGTGCCGCGGGCCGTCCCGCCATGACCGGGAGGAGCAGCGAGAGCGAGGTGGCCGCGCCACCGCGGTCGCTCCACGTCACGCGGTCCACCGGGGCGCCGCCGTCGTCGAGGAGCAGCCGCAGCCGGCCGGCCGGGCTCCACACGCCGTCGTGCTCCTCCTCGGTGGTGAAATGCTGCGGGACGGCACGGGGCAGCGGGCCGGTGAGGGTGCCGCGCAGTTCACCGAGGGAGCCGTCGGCGTCCCTGAAGTGACCGTGGAACCCTGACAGATCCGTACGGAACGCCACGGAGGACTCCGCTCCTGTGGTCCCGCGCCACGCGAGGCGGGTGACCGGTTCCCGCTCGCCCGCCTCGTCGTTCGTCTCGCTCCGGTGGACCTGAAGGCGCAGATCCGCCCCCGGCTGCCAGGTGGCGGCTCCCAGGCGGCGGCGCTCGGTGGCGAAGACCCACCCGGATCGTTCACCTGCCCCCTGCCCGGACACACGCCGTGCCCGGCCGCCGTGTTCGGCGGAGTCCAACGTGACGGTCCGCAGCCGTATCACGCCGTCGTCCTCGTCCTCGACGGCGGCGTTGCGCACCGCCAGGACGTTGGCGCCCGGCCGCAGCGCCGTGCCGGGCACAGTCAGCACGTACTCGCGTACGGTGTCGGGTCCTTCGGTGCCGGGCAGCAGGAAGCCCTTGGCCAGCGGTTCACCGTTCACCTCGGCGTCGACGGGCGCGGCGACGCCGAGCACCGACATACACAGCTCGGCTTCGGTGATCTCCTCCTCGTCCGGCACCATGAAGTCCACGCTGAGGTGGCCGCCCGACGCCACCACCACGTAGGACGGGGCGACCGCACAGCGGTGCCGGCGAACGACGGCGTTCGACAGCTTGGCGGGCCGGGTGGCGAAATCGGCGAAGACAGGGTCCATTGTGTTTCCTCACGAGCGTCCACCGCACCGCGCGGCCGGGTGACCGGGCAGTGCTCCATGTCGTCCCGGAGACTAGCCGTCACCACTGACAACGAGCGTGTTCAGCAAGGCAGTTGAGCCTCACTACGGGCAAACGGACGAACGGACGAACGGACGAACTGCTGCCGGCTCAGCCGGGCCCCGGGCCGGCGCGTACGACTGTCGTGCGGTCCCGATGTTCGCCCGCACCGGAGCCGCCGCACCCGGAGATGAACGAGTCCGGTCGGCACACCGCCCTCGGGGAGGCACCGGAACCGCACCGCACGGCCGCGGTGCCGCCGGGGCACCGCGGCTGAAAACATGTGCCGCCGGTGAGGAACCCGCAGCAAACAATGGTCAATTCAAGCCGTTGTCTTGTCACATCCATGACAACCTGTGCATCGGATGTCACTCTGCTGTCGAACGTTCACCTTTCGTTCACACCCCCACACCCCCCACTCATACCTCCCCCGTACCCCCACGTCTCACGCGCCGCCGAGTTCTCCGGCGCCTTCGTGTGCACCTCGTGCTGCGCTCCTTTCCGCTCCGCCCCGTCCCGGGCCGGCCATACCCCGTCGGCCCGCTCACCGCCGGTGTCCACCAGACGCCGGCCGTCGCAGGAGGAGAAGACATTGTCCGGGTCCCATCGCTTTGCCCACCGGCGCAGACGCGCCGCAGCCCTCGCCCTCACGACCGCGAGTTCGCTGCTCGTCCTGGGCGTCCAGGGCGCATCCGTGTCCGCCGCACCCGCCGACCCCGGTTCCGGCCCCTCGAAGATCGTCGCCACACCGCGGGCCGGAGCCGCCCAACCCGCCCTGTCACCCGCCGCGCGCGCCTCACTGCTCAAGAGCGCCACCGCCAAGTCCGGTGACACGGCGAAGCAACTCGGCCTCGGCGCACGCGAGAAGCTCGTCGTGAAGGACGTCGTCAAGGATGCCGACGGCACGACCCACACCCGGTACGAGCGCACGTACGCGGGGCTTCCGGTCCTCGGCGGCGACCTGGTGCTGCACCACAGGAACGGCCGCAGCACCACCTCCAAGGCGACCCGCGCCACCATCACGGTGCCGACGACCACCCCGAAGATCTCCGCGACCGGCGCCGCCGACAAGGCACTGGCCGTCGGCAGGGCGGCCGACGTGGAGAAGTCCGGGATCGAGGGCGAGCCCCGGCTCGTGGTGTGGGCCGCCGGGTCCGCCGAGCCGGTCCTGGCCTGGGAGTCCGTCGTCGAAGGGTTCCAGGACGACGGCACGCCCAGCGAGCTGCACGTCGTCACCGACGCGCGCACCGGCAAGGTCGCCGCCGAGTACGAGGGCGTGCACACCGGAGCGGGTCACGGCCAGTACAGCGGCGAGGTGTCCGTCGGCAGCACGCTCTCCGGTTCGTCGTACCAGCTCGTCGACGGCGACCGCGCCGGGCAGCGTACGTACGACCTGAATCAGGGAACGTCCGGCACGGGCACGCTCTTCTCGGATGACAACGATGTCTGGGGTGACGGCACTCCGGGCAACCGGCAGACCGCCGGCGTGGACGTCGCCTTCGGCGCGGCGGCGACCTGGGACTACTACAAGGACGTCCACAGCCGCAACGGCATCCGCAACGACGGCGTGGCCGCCTACAGCCGCGCCCACTACGGCAACAACTACGTCAACGCCTTCTGGCAGGACTCCTGCTTCTGCATGACGTACGGGGACGGCGCGGGCAACGCGGCGCCGCTGACGTCGCTCGACGTGGCGGCCCACGAGATGAGCCACGGTGTCACCGCCGCGACCGCCAACCTGACGTACTCGGGTGAGTCGGGCGGTCTCAACGAGGCGACCTCGGACATCTTCGCCGCGGCCGTCGAGTTCGACGCGGGACTGGAGGCGGACGTCCCCGACTACCTGGTCGGCGAGAAGATCGACATCAACGGCGACGGCACGCCGCTGCGGTACATGGACAAGCCCTCCAAGGACGGTGCCTCCCGCGACCACTGGGACGCCTCACTGGGCGGCATCGACGTCCACTACTCCTCCGGGCCGGCGAACCACTTCTTCTACCTGCTGTCCGAGGGCAGCGGAGCGAAGACCCTCAACGGGGTCGACTACGACAGCCCGACCGTGGACGGTGTGCCGGTGACGGGCATCGGCATCGAGAACGCGGCCGACATCTGGTACCGCGCGCTGACGACGTACATGACCTCGTCGACCAACTACGCGGGCGCCAGGACCGCGACCCTGCAGGCCGCGACCGATCTCTTCGGGGCCTACAGCGACACCTACCTCGCCGTCGCCGCCGCCTGGGCGGGCATCAACGTCGGCGACCGCATCGCGCTCGGCACCAACCTCGCCCCGATCGACGACCAGCTCTCCGGCGTCGGCCAGGACGTGTCCCTGCAGATCGAGGCCTACACCACCAACACGGACTCACCCCTGACCTACGAGGTCACCGGCCTGCCCGACGGCCTCACCGCGACCGACGGCGGACTGATCTCCGGGGTCCCGACCACCACCGGCACCAGCGAGGTGACCGTCACGGTCACCGACAGCACGGGCTCGACCGCGTCGGACACCTTCGAGTGGCGCGTGGCGAACATCTACGGCAGCTCCACCCGTGTCGACATCCCCGACAACGGTGCCGCGGTCGAGTCGCCCATCACCATCACGGGCCGCCCGGGCAACGCCTCGGCGACGACGGAGGTGTACGTCGACATCGTCCACACCTACCGGGGCGACCTGACGGTCGATCTGGTGGGCCCCGACGGAACCGCGTACTCGCTGCTGAACCGCAGCGGGGGTTCGACGGACAACGTGAACCAGACCTTCACGGTGAACGCCTCGGCGCAGCCCGTCGACGGCACGTGGAAGCTGCGGGTGCGTGACGTGGCGGCGATCGACGTGGGGTACATCAAGCAGTGGCGCATCACTCCCTGACGCCCCTGCCCCCGCACATCCCGCCGACCTGAACCCCGCTCGGCCTGATCCCCGCCCGCCCGGACCGTGCCATGGTCCGGGCGGGCGGTGCCGCGTTCGCGGACCGTGTGGGCTCCTACCTGCGCAGTCCGAGCCGTTCCGGTGCGGTTGCGTAGGGGAGGCCGTCGAGCGGGAGGTCGGTGAGGAAGCGCAGGATCAGGTCGGCGTACTCGGCTTCCCGTTCCAGGTGCACCATGTGGTCGGCGTCGTGGACCAGGAGGAAGGTCGAATCGGCGATGGCGGCTGCCACGGCACGGTTCTCGTCCGGCGTGCTGACGTCGTCGTGCTCGCCGGTGAACACCAGCGCGCGCACGGCGTCGATCCTCTCGGACGGGAGTGGATCCGCGGCGAGCAGTCGTCGGTGGCAGACGGCGTGCCGGCGGGCCGCGGCCGGGGTGATGCGGGCGAACTGCCGGTGCAACAGCCGTGCCACGGTGGCCGCCTGGGAGACCTGGTCCCGGCGAGCGGTGTTCAGCAGCGTGGCGACGGCGCGGCCGGCGATCTCGTACGAGCCGGAGTCGGAGAGCGTCCCGTCGATGTCGTCCGCGAGCGCGGCGCGGGCACTCCACACCTGCTCGCAGTCGGACACCAGGCGCGGGTTCATCCGGTGCGTGGCGCCCGCCAGGACGAGCCGTGCGACCCGCGCCGGCCGGCTCAGAGCGGCACGGTAGGCGATCGGCGCGCCGTACGAGGCGCCCAGGAGGTTGACCCGGTCGTACCCGAGCCGGTCGGCGACCACCAGCGCGGCCTCGGCGAGCGCGTCGAAGCCCTGCTCGGCGGGCAGGTCGTCGGCTGTTCCGACACCGGGCAGGTCGACGAACACCAGCGGCATGTGGGCGCTGAGCCTGCGCTCCAGCCGGGGCCACGCGTACATGTCCTGGAGAGCGCCGCCGAGCAGGAGCAGGGGTTCGGTGACCTGGGGCCGGTCCGAGGTGATGACGCGGCAGGTGTAGCGCAGGCCGCGCCATTCCAGGGGCACGAGCTCCTCCCTGGTCTCCTCGGGCGCGTTCCACTGGGGCGGGTTCCACACGGCGGGGGCTGTCGACATCACGGGTTCCCGGCGGCTCGGCTCGCGACGAGGTCGGCCAGGGCGTTGACGGTGGGGGCGCACGAGAGTTCGTCCTCGGTGAGGAACAGGCCCATGCGGTCCTCCAGTTGCATGGACAGCACGGTCACCGCCATGGAGTCGATGCCGGCGTCGGCCAGGGTCGCGTCGGCGGTGATGGGCGCGGGGGGCAGTCCTGCCTGCGTCGTGAGGATGCCTTTGAGTTCTTCCAGCACGTGCTTCGTTTCCTTACGTTCCTGGGCAGATGGATCTCTACAGCTCCGCGGTGATGCCCGGTGGCCATACGAGGCTGGTGGCGGCCCAGGCGAGCCCGCTGCCGAAAGCGACAACGAGCACGCGGTGCCCAGGTTTCAGTTGCCCCTCGTCCGCGGCGTGGGCGAGCAGCAGCGGGACGGAGGCCGCCGCGGTGTTGCCGACGTGGGCGATGTTGGAGGGCGTGCGCTCGGGCGGGATGCCGAGGGCGTCGGCGACGGAGGCGGCGATGCGCCCGTTGGCCTGGTGGACGATCAGCCGGTCGACCTCGTCGAGCGTCCAGCCCGCGGCCTGTGCCGCGTCCCGGGCGGCCTGGCTCATCCGGCGCACCGCGTGCCGGAAGACCTCGTTTCCGCGCATGTGAACGAAGAAGTCCCCCGCGGGCGCGGTGGCCCGTCGGTCGCGCTCGCGGGCTCCGCCGGCCGGGATGACGATGGCGTCGGCGAGCGAGCCGTCGCTTCCCCAGGCGAAGGATCCGAGGCTGCCGTCCTGTCCCGCGAGCCCGGCCTCCAGGACCATGGCCCCCGCGCCGTCGCCGAAGAGCGGGGCCGTCGCGCGGTCTTCGGAGTCGATGATGGCCGACATCGTCTCCGCGCCCACGACGAGGACCCTCCGGGCGCTGCCCGCGCTGATGAGGCCGGCGGCGACGGCCGACCCGTACACGAATCCCGCGCAGCCCGCGGTGACGTCGAAGGCGATCGTGCCGCGCAGGCCGAGCCGGTGGGCGACCGCGGGCGCGGTGGCCGGGCAGTGGTGGTCCGGGGTGGTCGTGGCCAGGACGAGGGCGTCGACCTCCGTGACGCCGGCCGACCGCATCGCCCGCCGCGCGGCTTCCAGGGCCAGGTCTCCCGTGGACACCGTCGCGTCCGCTCGGCGACGCTCCTGGATGCCGATTCTCTCCCGGATCCACGCGTCGCTGCTGTCCAGTCGGGAGCACAGCTCGTCGTTGGTCATGCGACGGGGTGGAAGATGGGAGCCCACGCCCGTCACCACTGCGGCCGGCCCCTGCGTTCCACGGAGTCCCGCACTCGAAACGTTCATTGACTAAGCGTACTTGAGTGAAGGCGGAGAGTTACCTGCGGGTCCGGCCCCCTGTTGGGCGGGAGAGGGGCAAGGCGGTAGGGGCGGGTGGGTCGGAGTGGTCCGCGCAAGGGAGTTCGAACCCTCATGAACAGGTTCATATAGGCTGCGTACGCTGCCCTTTGTAGCCTTGTCCTTCCCCAGGAGAGTCTCCCAGTGACCGTAGTGACCGCTCAAACCGAACCGGCCGTTCCGCCCGTCGACCAGGTGCCCGGACAGGCTGCCGCGGAGACCGGGGAGTTCTGGGTCGAGCCCGCGACGTCCGTCGACGAGGTTCCGGCGGACGACGCGCACGACGAGGCCGTTCACGACGACGCGCACGCCGACGCCGCGCCGGACGACGTGCCCGCCGAGGTCGCGCAGGACGCCCAGGACTTCGGGGCGTACGTGCGGGCCGGCGGCTGGGCGTTCGCGCTGAAGGTGGCGCGCAGTGTGCGGCCCGGCGGCGAGACGCCCGGGGAGACGCGGAAGGTCTCCGCGAAGGGCTTCGCCGAGCTGGCCGGGTGCTCGCCCGAGCGGGTCATGCGCTACTACAAGGCGTGGGACAAGGCGGCCGACGACGGTCTCGTCCCGTACTTCGAGGCGCTGGCGCCCGGGCAGGACGTGGAGTTGCCGGACTCCGACGTGTGGCACACGTATTACGTCTCCCGTTCCAGCGCCTCCTCCGAGCGCGGCACGGCGATCGCCGCAGCGGCCGAGGCCGAGGGCATCCGGCCGACGAAGGCCCTGGAGGTCGCCGAGAACCCCACCGCGCTGCGGGCGGCGATCCTCGCCGACCCCTCCACGGCGAAGGCGGCCCGCGCGGCGCTTCTCGACCGGTTGCAGGAGGACCCGGCGCTGCAGACGGAGATGGCCCGTGACATCGCCCGCACCGACGACCTCAAGAAGGCGGTCGCCTCCGAGACGCAGGCCGCCAGCCGCATCGGCTATGTCCGCGACATCGTGGAGAACGGCCAGGTCAAGACTCCCGCAGGGCAGACCATCGACGCCCCCGCGGAGCTGCGCGCCGAGGCCGAACGCCACCTCTCGCTCATCGACGAACTGGACGAGAACGAGGACACCAGCGAGTGGGCCTCCGAGGCGTTCGACTCGATGAAGGACATCGTCGCCCAGACCATCCAGGCCGACCCCGAACTCCGCCTCCAGGAGCGGCGTACGAAGTTCTACAGCAGCCTGCAGAAGGCGACGAAGGTCTTCGAGGAGCTGACCTTCGACGACGTCGACGACCTCGACACCATCTACGAGGACGACATGCTGCAGCGCCTGGAGGAGCTCCAGGAGGCCATCAGCACCTGCATCACCACCCTGCGCAAGGCGGCACCGGGCAAGTGAGCGTCGCGCCCTGACGGGGCGGGGGCCTGTCACTCCTCGAATGGCGCGGCGAGCAGGAGATCCTCCACCGTGGGCACCGGGAATTCGGGGATGTGACGGCGGCCGACTTCGGCGAAGGGGTGCATGAGCACCGACATGGGTCGGGTGCGGCACAGCGAAAGGATGGTGTCGAGGGCGTCCTGCTTGAACCCTTTCCTGGGGAAGGCCGCCAGTATCTCTTCCAGGGCGTCGGACGGTATTCGCTGCAGCTCGTTCCCCGAGAAATCCGCTCCCGATCCCACGGAGACCATCGCGATCTCCGGCCTTTTCCGGGTGGCGATACCGGCGTTGGTGTGCAGGGCGATCGCATCCCATACGACCGCTACGCGTTCGGCCGGCATGCGCTGTTCCCGCAGGAACCGCTGTGCGGCGTCGGCACCGTCGACTTCGAAGCGCTCGGCCCGGGTCCGGTACGCCTCGACCAGACCGAGGTCGTGCAGAGCCGCGGCGACGAACGCGAGTTCGCCGTCGTAGTGCACGCCGCGTCGGTCGCACAACAGGGAGCCGAAGAGGTACGTCCTCATGACGTGGTTGAAGAGCGTCCCGGAGGACACGCTCCGCACGAACCGCACGGTGTTCCGGGCCAGTTCGCTGTGGGGGATGCGCACTCCGGCCACGGTCCTGGGCAGGGCGTCCGCACCGGGGGCCGAAGCGTTGCCGCGCCTCGCCGTTCCCGCCGCGGCGGCGGGGGGAGCGGACACCGCGGTGGCGAGCGCGGCGGCCGCGCTGATCGCGGCGACACCGGCACCACACCCGAGTGCCGTGCGCCGGGTGACGCCCTCTCCTCCGTTGCTCCTGCCGGGATCACTCGCACGGGAATCACGCGTACGGGAATTGCTGGTAAGGGAATCACTCGTGTCGACGTCGCTCTTGTCGGACATGCGGACAGCCTTCTCGTCGGCGGTTGATGCCACGAGCCTATGGACGGCGCCACAGAGCGAACAGCGGCGAAAATGCCGATGAGCTCCGGATTCCCGCCAGAGGGGGTGGTCAACAGACCTGGTCGACCGATGGAATCCGGCTGAAGATGTCCTTCAGCGTGTTCCGCATCCCCATGCGGAAGATCTCGGCCTGGTGTTCACCGAGGAACACGGTGTGCCCGAACACCTCCAGGACGACCAGGCCGTGCAGGTGCCCCCACGCGCTCATGACGAGGGCGGTCACGGCCGGCGGCAGAGCGTCCTGACCGGTCGGCGACATCTGGTCCAGATACGCCACGAAGGCGGGCGACAGCTCGGAGGCGTCGACCGCGGCCAGTTGTGCCGGGGTGCAGCCGTCGAACATCTCGCGTTCGAAGATCGCGCCCATCCGGCGCACCGCCCGGGTGGTCGGACCCTCGACGGGAGCCTCGTAGTACCGCAACGGCGTGCCGTACAGGAGCTGGAACCGCTCGGGATGCTCGACGGCCCATCGGCGATAGCCCTCGGCCGCGCTCAGCACCCGCTCCAGGGGCGAGTCGTCCCGCGCGGCGTCGACGGCGGCCCGGACGGCGTCGCCCAGGGCTTCGTACGCCTTGGCGATGAGTGCCGTGACCAGCTCGTCCCGGCTCGGGAAGTAGTGGTAGAGCGCCTGCACGGTCATGCCCAGGCTCCGGGCGACGGCACGCAGTGACAGGGCCGCGGGGCCGCTCTCGGCGATCTGTCGCTCGGCCGCGTCCAGGATCTCCTGGGTGGCGGCCGCTCGACGCCGCTGGCGCAGAGAGGGCAGGGCGGCCATGTGTTCGTCGACGGGCATGCGGCGACCGTACGACGTCAACCGCGGCCCCGTACCCGAAACTTGGAAACCGAGAGGAAAATCTGACACTGCCAGGTCTGCCGTACTCCGCTCAGCCGCGCAGGTCCGCGTTGAGCCGTGCGGCCTGTCGCGTGAGGTGCTCCCGTTCGGGGAGGCTGGGCGCCGACCGGGCGGCCTCGGCGTAGAGCCGTGCCGCGGTCACCGGGTCGCCGTCGCGCTCGCGCAGGTAGGCCTTGACAGCGGTGTGGCGGGGTAGTGAGGGGTCGAGTCGCGCCAGTGCGGTCAGGCCGGCGCGCGGGCCGTCGGCCTCGCCCACCGCGACGGCCCGGTTGAGGCGGGCCACCGGGTTGCCGGTCAGCCGTATCAGCTCGTCGTACCACTCGACGATCTGCACCCAGTCGGTCTCCGCGGCGCACCGCGCGTCGGCGTGCAGCGCGGCGACGGCGGCCTGCGCCTGGAACTCGCCCAGCCGGTCGCGGGCGAGGGCCGTCTGGAGAATGTCGACACCCTCCGCGATCAGCCGGGTGTTCCACAGACCGCGGTCCTGCTCGGCGAGGGGTACGAGCCTGCCGTCGGCGCCGGTCCGTGCCGGGCGCCGTGCGTGGTGGAGCAGCATGAGCGCCAGCAGGCCGGCGACCTCCTCGTGCCCGGTCCTGGTCGCGAGGTGGCGGGTGAGCCGGATCGCCTCGGCGGCCAGGTCGACGTCGCCGGAGTAGCCCTCGTTGAAGACCAGGTAGAGCACGCGCAGGACCGTGGCGACGTCAGCGGGCCGGTTGAAGCGGACGTCCGAGACGGTCCGCTTGGCCCGGCTGATCCGCTGGGCCATGGTCGCCTCCGGCACCAGGTAGGCCCGCGCGATCTGCCGCGTGGTCAGGCCGCCGACCGCGCGCAGCGTGAGGGCGACGGCAGAGGCCGGTGTCAGGGTCGGGTGCGCGCACAGGAAGTACAGCTGGAGCGTGTCGTCGGCCGCCTCGCCCGGGATGGGCACGGGCTCGCGATCGGCGCGCACCTCCCGGTGCCGCCGGGAGGTGTCGGCGCGGACGGCGTCGAGGAACTTGCGCCAGGCCGCCGTGACCAGCCAGCCCTTGGGGTCTCGCGGCGCGTTGTCCGGCCACACGCGCACGGCTTCGACCAGGGCGTCCTGCACGGCGTCCTCGGCCGCCGCGAAGTCGGCTCCGCGACGGACGAGGACGGCGAGCACGGCGGGCGTGAGCGTCCGCAGCAGGGACTCGTCCACCGTGGGTCAGTCCGTGACGGTCACACACGCGGACAGGAACGGCCGCACTTCCAGCCACTCCTGTACCGGCTTCCCGCCCGCGCCCGGAGCCGCGGACAGCTCGCCGGCCACTTCGAGCGCCCGCTCGTGGGTCTCGACGTCGATCACCATCCAGCCTGCGATCAGGTCCTTGGTCTCCGCGAACGGACCGTCGGTGACCGGCGGCCGTCCCTCGCCGTCGTAACGCACGAACGTGCCCTCCGACGACAGGGCCTGGCTGTCGACGAACTCGCCGTTGCCTTCGAGCCGCGCCGCGAAGTCGCTCATGTACCGCATGTGGGCCGAGACCTCCTCCGGTGTCCACTGCTCCATCGGCACGTCGTTGAGCGATGCCGGCCCGCCCCGGTAGTGCTTGAGCAGCAAGTACTTGGCCATCGTGTTCTCCCTGGTGCGGTACGGCCCCTTGTGGCCGTGTTCACTGCGGGGACGGAGCCGCGTACGGGTTCTCGACACTCCCCCGGGGAATCTTCTCCCGGACTTCGGGGACACCGCGCGGAGTGAGGCTACGACTGGACGTCGATCCGGTGTGTGGAGCCGTGCGCCCGAGGCCGCTTTACTTTCTCTTTGCTCATACTTGTGATGATCGGGATGCGGGGGGTTTCCGATCATGACGGGGTCGTCGGCTACTGTGCGGTCCGCCGCGGACGGGTGGCGGGATCATGGCGCAGACCTCGATGGCGGCCACGACCTGGCCCGCGCAGAAGACGTACACCGGCCGGGCCTTCGACGCCTGCACAGCGCCTTCGCTCAAAGCGATGAAGGCCTGGAACACGGGCTTCTACGGAGCCGCCGCGGTCTAGCGGAGACGGACTTCGTCCATGACGCGGTCAGGTTGGGCTGGGCGCAGCCGCGGTTCCCGCCACCGATGTGGTCGGCTGACGCCGTGGTGGGACGATGGGGGCATGGCGGACTCAGCGACGCAGATCAACGCACTCATCATCGACGCCACCGACCCCGAACGGCTTGCCGCGTTCTGGTCCGAAGTCCTCGGCAGGCCGGTGGTGGGCCGTACGGGCCCCTACGTGTGGCTGCGCCGGGAGCTGGGGCTGGGCATGGGATTCCAGCGGACGTCCGCGCCCAGGACGGGCAAGAACCGTATGCACTTCGACATCACCGCGCCTGACCCGGCCGTCGAGCAGCGGCGCATCGAGGCGCTCGGCGGCCGCAGGCTCGACCAGTACGCCGACGGCGGGTTCCTGGTGATGGCGGACCCCGAGGGCAACGAGTTCTGCGTCCTGCCCGACGGGCCTTTCGAGCTCGACGACGAGGGCCGCGCGCACTATCTCGGCTGAGCGGTGCCACTCGCTGGTCCGGGAAGAGGCGTGGATCACCGCGGGGGTGGACCGCGACTTCCACCGCCGCGACCTCGCCGACGCCATCGAGTCCGGCGCGTATCCGCAAGGGGAACTCGCCGTCCAGACGTTCGCCGACCGCGCGACGCCAAGGTCGACACCGTCGCGGTGGCCTCGGGCATCGGCCCCCGTCTGCTGCTCATGCTCACCGAGGCGTTCCGCCACGGCGAGGCACTCGGCGCCCGGTCCGACGGGGCGCTGGAGCGCGTCACCGTGCCCGGGACCGTTTCACCCAGCCCGTCTGATCCCGCACGCGGTCCGCCCCGTGTTCCTGTCCGAGCGGGCAGGAACACGGGGCGGACCGCAGGCTGACAGCTGTCGAAGTTGGCTGTGGCGGGGTTCAGGTGCCGACCAGGGCCTTGTCGACGGCATGTACGAATGCGTCGAGGTCCTTCGGCGTCCGGGAAGTGACCAGGGTGTAGCCGTTCGCGCTGTCGCTCACGACCTCCTCGTCCACCCATTCCTTGGCGCCCGCGTTGCGGATGTCGGTGCGCACGGACGCGAAGGACGTCAGCGTCTTGCCGTTCAGGACGTCGGCCTCCACCAGAGCCCAGGGGCCGTGGCAGATCGCGGCGATCGGCCGGCCCGACGCCGCGAACGCCTTGACCGTCTCAAGGGCCTTGCTCTGCAGGCGGAGCTGGTCGGCGTTGATGGTGCCGCCGGGGAGCAGCAGCAGCTGGTACGCGTCGGGATCCAGCGCATCGAGCGTCGTGGTGGGCTCCACCGTCTCTCCGGGGTCCTTGTCGCCCACCAGCGTCTGGATGGGATCCGAGCTCACGGCTGCGACGGTGACGTCCGCCCCGTTCTCCCGGAGCCGGCGGACCGGTACCACCAATTCGTCCTGCTCAACTCCGTAGTTGGTGACGAGCACCAGTACCCGGTGGCCGTTGAGCGGCTTGTCAGACATGGAGGTGAGCCTCTCTCTCGTTCCGAAGGTGGCGTGGTGTGTCCGTCAGGACTGCACGGCCTGCTCGGCGGCATCCGTCTCCGAGGTGGCGTCGGCCGTGGTGAGGGTGCCGCCCGCGGTCTCCAGGTGCGCGCGGACGAACCACTGGAACTGTTCGAGGTCACGCAGCTGCTCGATCATCAGGTCCTCGGTGGCCGGGTCGATGTCACCCGCCTTCTCGACCGCGGCGCGGACGTCCTGGATCAGACCGGTGTACACGACGTCGAGCGCGCCGAGGTGGGCGATCGCGTCGGCCCGCTGCACGCTGTAGTCCTTCCACGTGCGCTCTTCGACCAGCGCGCCAGGAGTGCCGTGGGCGACGCCGCCGAGGGCCGCGAGACGCTCCGCGACATCGTCGGCCATGTCACGTGCGCGGTCGACCTGCGGGTCGAGCATTTCGTGCACGGCGATGAAGTGCGGCCCCACCACGTTCCAGTGGACGTGCTTGAGCGTGAGGTGGAGATCGTTGAGGGCGTGCAGCCGCAGCTGCAGCATCTCGATGAGCGTGGCGGCGTTCTCCACCGTGAGGCCCGGGACGGTGTAGCGGGGGGTGGCCTGAGAAGCCATGTCTGTGTCTCCTGTCTCGTACATTTCGTGCAGCTCGTTCAGCTTGCACATCACGTACAGCTCATAGATCGCGTACGGGTACGTCTCGTACGGATTTGCCCCCTCCCGGTACCCCTGGTGTGCGAACGCAATCCACCACGGCCTCATCCGAACCGTCGGGGCGACACGCGGCTCCGTGACGGGGTGCGGGGAGGCGAGGTCACGGTCCTCGCGGGTGAGCAGCGGGGCGAAGCCACCCACCCGCGAGGGCGACTGCTCCCCACGCGCAGCGGTGCCACCTGAGCGGCGGTGGCGCGCAGACTGCGCAGACAGGCGGTGATGCGGGGATCCTGGACGTGCGGCCCGTACAGCCCAGCATCAGGCAGCGCCCGGACCCCTGCCACTTCACAAGGTCCGAGGTGTCTTCCGGCCTGCGCGCTCGACGGAGGCCGCAATGATCGACTTCCCTCAGGTGCCGTAGCCTCGAACAGAGATCACTGCTTGAGGGAGGCCGCGTGGACGGGGTGGAGTCCGGGAACTGTTGCGCGCCCTCGGTCGACCGGGGCGCGGCGGGACTTTCCCTCGGTCCCGCGGTCCGCGCCACCGCGGACCACGCGCCGGACGAGGTGCGGGACCAGGACCGGCACCGGAGTCAGGGCCGGGACCGGGGCCAGGACCGGTACCGGTACCGGGACGCGAGTGTGCTGCTGGGCGGCGGTTCCTTCCTGATGGGAACCCAGGACCCGGACGGCTTCCCCGACGACGGCGAGGGACCGGTGCGCGAGGTCGTCCTGTCACCCTTCCGGATCGACGCCTGTGCGGTGACCAACGACCGGTTCGCCCGGTTCGCCGAGGCGACCGGTCACCTCACCGAGGCGGAGCGCTTCGGCTGGTCGTTCGTCTTCGCCGGATTCCTGCCCGCGGTCCTGCGGCGCGGCGCGGCCCGGCCGCCGCAGACGCCCTGGTGGTGCGGCGTCGAGGGCGCGACCTGGCGGACCCCGGAGGGCCCGGGCAGTTCGGTGGCCGACCGCGGCGACCACCCCGTAATCCATCTCTCCTGGAACGACGCCGCCGCGTACTGCCGCTGGGCCGGGGCGCGACTGCCCACCGAGGCCGAGTGGGAGTACGCCGCGCGGGGCGGTCTGGTACAGCGCCGCTTCCCCTGGGGGGACGAGCTGACGCCGGCGGGCGAGCACCGCTGCAACATCTGGCAGGGGCACTTCCCGACCAAGAACACCGCCGAGGACGGCTACCGGGGTACGGCGCCCGTGGACGCCTACGAGCCCAACGGCCACGGGCTGCACAACATGTCCGGGAACGTGTGGGAGTGGTGTGCGGACCGGTGGGGCACGCGGCACTCCGAGCGCCCGCGCAGCGATCCGAAGGGCCCGTCGCAGGGCGCGTCCCGCGTCATGCGGGGTGGCTCCTACCTCTGCCACAGTTCGTACTGCAACCGCTACCGTGTCGCCGCCCGTACGGCCAACACGCCCGACAGCAGCACGGGCAACCTCGGCTTCCGCTGCGCCTGGGACGCCTGAGGGGCCCCGTCCGCGCGTGGCCCGCCTCGGCCGGTGACCGCAACATTGCAGACTCGTGAAACGTACCCACTCCGCAGGACGCCTCTCACACTGCTCTGACCTGCACGTTCATAGCCGTGCGGAGCTCGGTAGCGGGTCCACGGATTTTTTCCGGACTGTTGACGTAAAAGCTGCCCAGTCCGCATCCTGTGCCCCATGGCACACGACCACGAGGGTCCCCTGGCACGGCTGCGCCGTGGTCACGAGGAACTCGTCCTGCGGCAGATGCGCACACACGGCCCGCTCAACAGGGCCGAGTTGGGGCGGCTGACAGGGCTGTCCCGTACGACCCTGTACGACATCGTGTCCGCCCTGGCGGACAGTGGAGCCGTCGTGGCCACGGCTCCCGCGCCCGCCGAGCGCCGCCGCGGCCGGCCGGTCGAGACCCTGACGCTCCACCGGGACGCGGGCCAGGCCATCGGCATCGACTTCGCGCGGCGCGCGGTGCACGTCGCCGCGGTGAACGTCGCCCACGAGGTGATCGGTTCCGCGAGCGCCCCGCACGGCGCGGGTCTGACGTGGGAGAAGCGCGTCGACCTGGCCGCACGGCTGGTCGGCGGGCTCGCCGGGGGCACCTTGCGCCTCGGGGCGCTCAGCGGCATCGGCGTGGGCGTGGTCGGACCGGTGCACGACGCCCCCGCGACCGGCGCCCCGGCCACCAACGCCTCCACCACCGGCGCCCCCGTCGCCGAACGGCCCGGCTCCCCCGCGGCCGGCGCACCCCGGCCCCACGAGGACCTGCCGGTCCTGCTGCGCAAGCGCTTCGGCGTACCCGTGCTGCTCGACAACAACACCCGGCTCGCGGCGCTGGCCGAGGCGACCTGGGGAGCGGCGGCAGGCGTTCAGGACGTGCTCTATCTGCGGCTGTCGCACGGCGTCGGCGGAGGTCTGGTGGTGGGCGGTGCCCTGCACCGGGGAGCCCGCGGACTGTCCGGCGAGTTCGGCCACATCACGGCCGAACCGGGCGGGCGCCGATGTTCGTGCGGCAAGGACGGCTGTCTGGAGACGGCGGCCTCGATCGGCGCCGTGCTCGACGCCTTTCCCGGCGCCGGTGATCTGGACGGCTTTCTCGCGGCGCTGCCAACGGACCCGGCCGCACGCCGTGTGCTGGACGACGTCGGCACCCGGGTGGGGACCGTCCTCGCTGCCGTGTGCAACGCGGTCGGCCCGCACGTCACGGTGCTCGGCGGCGAACTCGCCGAGGCCGGACCCGCCCTCTTCGAACCCGTCGAACGCGCCCTGTCCGCCCATCTGATGCCGGTCTCCCGGCCGGACATCGATCTGCGGCCGGCCACGCTCGGCGAGGTGGGCGGCGCACTCGGCGCCATCGCGCTGGTCCTGCACGACTCCCCCCTGCTCACCCGCTATCACACACCGAATTCCGTGGAGTGACCGTGACCCTCCCCGTCCCGACGAGGTCGCCATGACCGTGCTCACCGCCCCCGGCAGGAGCCCCGACAAGACGCCCGCCCCGTCCGCCCCGCGACGCCGGCCCCGGACCGTGCCCCCGTTCGTGCTCAACCTGGCGGCACTCACCCTGGGCATCGCCGTGTGGGCCGTAGCCACCTCGGCCCGGCTGGTCGACGTGCCGGGCCCCCTGTCGGTCGGCTCCCGCGCCCTGGACATGGCGGGCGACGGCACACTGGGCGAGGACGCCCTCGCCAGCCTGCGCCGGGTCTTCCTCGGCTTCGCCCTGGGCACCCTGCTGGCCGTGCCCGTCGGATTCCTCATGGGCTGGTACCCGCTGGCCCGCGGTCTGCTCGAACCGTACGTGCAGTTCTTCCGGACCGTGCCACCGCTGGCGATCATCCCTCTCGCCATCGTGACCATGGGTATCGGTGAGACACCCAAGGTCTTCGTGATCTTCCTGGCCGCGTTCCTGTCCAGCGTGGTCGCCGCGTTCCAGGGGGTGATCGGCGTGGACAGCACGCTCGTCGACGCGGCCCGTGTGCTGGGCGCCCGGGACCGTGTGATCTTCCTCAAGGTGGTCGTTCCGGCCGCCACCCCGTTCCTGCTCGTCGGTATGCGCATCGGACTCGGGGCCTCCTGGGCCACGGTCGTCGCGGCCGAACTCATCGCCGCGGACAAGGGCCTCGGCTACGAGATGATGCACGCGCAGACCTACTACGACCTGCCGACGATCTTCGTCGGGCTGATCAGCATCGGAGTGATCGGCCTGGTGATGGACCGCCTGCTGCTGCGCGCGGAACACCATCTGACGGCCTGGCAGGAGCGACGATGACATCCGCACGCGTGCCCTCCGACATACCCGGTGGACCCGGCGCGCCCCGTACGCCCGGTGCGCTCGACACCCCCGGCTCACACACCTCCTCCGCCTCCTCCGCCGCCAAGATCTCCTTCCGTGCCGCCGGCAAGACGTTCCCGCTGCAACAAGGGGAGTTCACCGCCCTCGACGAGGTGTCGCTGGACATCGCCGACCGCGAGTTCGTCACGGTCGTGGGCCCCTCGGGCTGCGGCAAGTCGACGCTGCTGAACCTGGCCGCCGGCCTCGCCGAACCGACCACCGGCCAGGTCCTGGTCGACGGATCCGTCGTGACGGGTCCCGGACCCGAGCGCGGTGTCATCTTCCAGCAGTACGCGCTCTTCCCCTGGCTCACCGTGCGCGGCAACGTCGAGTTCGGGCTCAAGCTCACCTCCCTGTCCGCCGCCGAGCGGCGCCGCAAGGCCGACCACGCCATCGAGCTCGTCGGACTCACCGAGTTCGCCGACGCGCTGCCCAAGACGCTGTCCGGCGGCATGAAGCAGCGCTGCGCGATCGCTAGGGCCTACGCGGTCGACCCCGAAGTCCTGCTGATGGACGAGCCGTTCGGAGCCCTGGACGCCCTCACCCGGGTGCAGTTGCAGGATCAGCTGCTGCACACCTGGACCCGCGAGCGGCGGACCGTCCTCTTCGTCACCCACGACGTCGACGAGGCCGTCTATCTGGCCCGCCGCGTTGTCGTGATGGCCGCCCGGCCGGGGCGGGTCCACCGGGTCATCGACGTGGACCTGCCCTATCCGCGGACCGAGGAGCTGCGGCTGTCCGCCGAGTTCGCCCGCATCCGCAACGAGGTCTGGCACTCCGTGTACCACCAGGAACCGGCGACCCCGGCAGCCCCGGCGACCTGACCGGCACTCGGCTGCGATTCCCTCGCCCCCGCCGCCCCTGCCCGTTCCCGTCCCCGTCCCCCGGGGCTGCGCCCCAGACCCCCTGTCGCGCTTCGCGCTCGTCCTCAATCGCCGGACGGGCTGAAACGAAACGAAAGGCTCATCGCCATGAGCATGTCCCGCCGCACCCTCCTCACCTCACTCTCCGCCACAGCGCTCGCGCTCTCCGTGTCCGCCTGCTCCTCGGACGACGACGACAGCGGTGGTGCGACCAAGATCCGCTTCGGCTACATCGCCGACTACAACGGCGCCAGTCTGCTGGCCATCGCCGACGACCAGGGCCTGTGGAAGAAGCACGGCCTGTCCGCCTCGTACAAGACCTTCGTCAATGGGCCCATTCAGATCCAGGCGCTGGGCAGTGGGGATCTCGACTACGGCTACATCGGTCCCGGCGCGCTGTGGCTGCCCGCCTCGGGCAAGGCCCGGGTGGTCGCCATCGACACGCTCACCTATGCCGACCGCGTGATCGCCAAGCCGGGCATCACCTCGATCGCCGGGCTGAAGGGCAAGAAGGTCGGCGTGCCGGAAGGCACCTCCGGCGAGATGATCCTCCAACTCGCCCTGCGAAAGGCCGGAATGACGATGGACGACATCAAGAAGGTCGCGATGGACGCGCCGACCATCGTCTCGGCCTTCTCCTCCGGGCAGATCGACGGGGCCGGCATCAACTACCCGCTCATCGACACCATCAAGCAGAAGGTGCCGGACCTGGTCGAGGTGGCGAGCACCAAGGACATCGGCGGCTCCTTCCCCACGGCGTTCGTCACCGGCGGGAAGAAGGGCCCCGCCGAGGCGAAGGTCGTCAAGGTGCTCCAGGAGGCCAACGGCTGGCGTGCCGCACACCCCGAGGAGTCGGTCACGCTCACCGCCGCTCTCCTGAAGGTGCCGCAGGACAAGGTGACGGCGGACGCGAGTCACGTGGAGACGCTGACGACCGCCGAACTCGTCGCGAAGACGAAGGACGGCACGGTCGGCAAGTGGCTGGACACCATGACCGACTTCTTCGTGAGCACCGGCCAGCTGAAGGAGGCACCGGCCGCGACCGCCTTCTACGCGGGCGACGTCTACACGAAGGCCGCCGCGTGAACCTCCTCTTCCTGATGACCGACCAGCACCGCGTGGACACACTGGGCTGTTACGGCAATCCGCACGTCGCCACCCCGAACCTGGACCGGCTCGCCGCCACCGGCACCCGCTTCGACCGCTTCTACACGCCCACCGCCATCTGCACACCGGCGCGGGCCAGTCTGCTCACCGGCCAGGCCCCCTTCCGGCACAAGCTGCTCGCCAACCACGAGCGCAACGTCGGCTACCTGGAGGACCTGGCCGAGGACGCCTTCACCTTCCCCGCCGCGCTTGCCGAGCGCGACTACCAACTGGGCCTGGTGGGCAAGTGGCACGTCGGCACCCACCGCAACGCCGCCTCCTACGGCTTCGAGGGCCCCGACCTGCCGGGCTGGCACAACCCCGTCGACCACCCCGACTACCTCGCCCATCTCAAGGAACGGGACCTGCCCGCGTACCGCATCACCGATCCGGTACGCGGGACCACACCCAACGGCAATCCGGGCAACCTCCTCGCCGCGCGCCTCCAGCAGCCGGTGGAGGCGACGTTCGAGCACTACCTCGCGACCCGTGCCATCGAACTCCTGGAGAGGTACGCCGCCGACGGCCGCCCCTTCTACCTGGCCACCCACTTCTTCGGCCCGCACCTGCCCTATCTGCTGCCGGACGCCTACTACGACCTCTACGACCCGGAACTCGTCGAACTGCCCGCCTCGATCGCGGAGACCTTCGAGGGCAAACCGCCCGTGCAGCGCAACTACAGCGCGCACTGGACCTTCGACACCATGCCGCTCGAAGTCACCCGCAAACTCATCGCCGTCTACTGGGGTTACGTCACCCTCGTCGACGAGCAGATCGGGCGCATCCTCACCCGGCTCGACGAACTCGGCCTGGAGGACGACACCTCGGTCTTCTTCACCGCCGACCACGGCGAGTTCACCGGCGCCCACCGACTGCACGACAAGGGTCCGGCGATGTACGAGGACATCTACCGCATCCCCGGAATCATCCGCGTGCCGGGACAACCCCCGCAGGAGCGGACAGAGTTCGTCAGTCTCACCGACTGCACGGCGACCATCCTCGAACTGGCGGGCTGCGACCCGACGCCTGCCACCGACAGCCGCAGTCTGCTGCCGCTGGTGCGCGGCGAACACCCCGAGTGGCCGGAGGAGTTGCTCGCCGAGTTCCACGGCCACCACTTCCCGTACCCCCAGCGCATGCTGCGCGACAACCGCTACAAGCTGGTCGTCAATCCCGACTCGGTCAACGAGCTGTACGACCTCGAATCCGACCCGCACGAGCTGACCAACCGCTACCCGGACCCCGAACTGGAGGCCGTCCGGCTGCGCCTGATGCGCCGTCTGTACGACCTGCTCCGGGAGCGCGGCGACAACTTCCACCACTGGATGACGTCCATGTACGACATCGGCGCCTTTGACTACGACCCGACCCTGAGCTCGTTCGAGGCTCCTTCGAGCAGTGAGGTCTCACCCCCATGAACCAAGTGAACGGAGTGAACCGAGTGAACCGAAGAACGACTCGCACCGCGCAGGCCGTCGCCGCGCTCGCCGGCCTTCTGCTCGCGGTCCTCCCGCCCGCCGGGACCGCCGCCGCCTCCCCCGCACGGGCGTCCACGTACACCAACCCGGTGACGGCCGGCACCGTCGACACCTTCCCCGACCCGGCGGTGATCCGCGGCAAGGACGGCTACTGGTACGCCTACGGCACGCAGAACCCCGTCTTCCAGAGCCAGGGCCAGACCGCCGAACGCATGCTGCCGATCCTGAAGTCGGCCGACCTCACCCACTGGACGTACGCGGGCGAGGTGTTCACGCCTTCGACACAGCCTGCCTGGCACCGGGGCTCCCGACTGTGGGCACCCGACGTCCGTTACACGAACGGCCACTACAACCTCTTCTACTCCGTGCCGAACCAGGACACCGTCGGGGTGGCCACCGCGCCCACGCCGACCGGGCCCTGGACGGACGCGGGTGCCGTACTGCCGGCGGACAGCGGCTGCGCGACCGGGGACATCGACCAGGCGCAGTTCACCGACGTGGGCGGACAGCCGTACCTGTACTGGGGCAGCTACGACACGATCTGTGTGGCGCGCATGAACGGCGACCGCACACGGATCGAGGGCACGGTCACCGAGGTCGCCCAGGGCCGCCGGATGGAGGGCGGTTTCGTCGTCCGCCGCGACGGCTACTACTACCTCTTCTACTCGGACGCGGGCTGCTGCGACGGCGCGTACAGCGGCTACCAGGTCAAGGTGGGCCGCTCCACCGGTCCGACCGGGCCCTTCACCGACGACCGGGGTGTCGACCTGATGTCCCCCGTCAGCAAGGGCGGCATAGTGGTCGGTTCGAGCGACCGCTGGATCGGGCCGGGCCACAACGCGCTGCAGACCGACCTGGCCGGGCAGGACTGGCTCGTCTACCACGCGATTCCCGCCGACGACCCCGACCTCGACCTCGTGCCGGGCATCGACCGCACCCTCAGCAGGCGTCCGATGCTGGTCGACCGGCTCGACTGGATCGACGGCTGGCCCGTCGTCAGGGCCGGCGCCGGTCCCTCCTCCGACGGCAGCGAGGTGCCCGTCACCACCTGGCAGGCAGGCGGCACCTTCAACGACGGCTCGCTCAAGGGCTGGCAGGCGCAGGGCTCCGGTACGAAGGCCTGGGCGACGGCCACCGAGCAGGACCCCGGCACCTTCGTCACCCACCTGGGCAGCACCACCGCCCCGTCCTTCCTCGTCACTTCCGGCAACGCTCCGGCCCGGGTACGTGCTGAAGCCGACCTCCGGGTCGGTACGGCGGGCGGGTCGGCCGGTCTGGTCCTCGCCTACCAGAACCCCGCGAACCATGTCGTGGCCTGGCTGGACCGGGCCCGCAACGCCCTGGTCACCGACGTCCTGGTGAACGGTGTCAGCGCCGGGCAGCAGGTGACCGCGCTCCCGTCCGGCTACCAGTGGGACGCCTGGCGCAACGTGGCCGCCGAGCTGCGCGGCAACCGCCTCACCGTCGAGGTGAGCGCGGACCGGCTGCGCGACGCCGTCGCCACCCGAACCCGTACCGTGCCGGCGGCGGCCGTACGGGCCGGGAAGGTCGGCACCGCCGCCCTCGGGGGCGGAGCGGCCGCCGACAACGTGGGAGCCGCGAAGCTCCACGAACCGGTCACGCGGCGCGTCGCAGACCCGCGCCCCGGTGCGCGACTGCCCGCCCACAGCGACGAGTTCGACTCCGCCACCCTGTCCTCCGACTGGAGCTGGGTCCGCGGTCCGGCCGCTGGTGCGGCGACCGGCGAGGGCGTCCTGTCCTGGCCGACCCAGAACGCCGAACTGCACCTCGGCACCAACACCGCCTCGGTCCTCACCCGCCCCGCACCGGCCGGTGACTTCACGGTCGAGACGAAACTCGACCTGTCGAACGGTCCCGGCAACCAGCAGGCCGGGCTGGTGCTCTACGGGAGCGACGACCGGTACTTCAAGCTGGTGCACGCGGTGCTGCCGCTGAGCCACACCGACGGGAAGGTCACCCACGTCACCGAGTTCGCGAAGGAGGGCGCCCGGCCCACGACCACACCGCCGACCGCCGTGGCCTACGGCCCGATGTTCGGCGGGCCGCCCGCACAGACGCTCTGGATGCGGCTGGCCCACCACGCCGACGAGGCGGGCGGCGAGCACGAGGTACGCGCTGCCACCAGCACCGACGGCGTGCACTGGACGTGGACCGGCGTATGGGCTCTACCGGACGAGCAGGCCCTGCGGATCGGCCTGGTGTCGCTCAACACGGCCGGGGCGACGGCCCGCTTCGACTACGTACGCACCTTTCGCGGCTGACACGGCGGTGGTCCGCATCGCCCGCGTCACCGGTCAGCGCTTGATCTCCTTGATCTTCAGCATGCGCGTGATGACCTTGTCGAGCTCGTCGTCCTCGAAGACCTTCTTCCAGTCGTCGCGCACGATGGACTCGCGGCCGTAGTCCATGGCGATCAGGCAGGCGTCCGAGAACGGGTTGGAGCCCTTGAGGGTGTTGGCCAGGGCGACCTGGGTGTGCCCCAGGAGCATCGCGCGGGCCGCCTTCTCCGGCACGCCGACGGTGTGGACCGTCTCGTGCAGCGCCTCGGTGAGGAGGGCGCCGACCATGCAGGCGATCGTCTCGACGAGCGTCGGCTCCAGGACGGCGAGCTGCTTGACGGTGACCCAGTGGACGTCGACCACCGGCGCGTACATCACGCGGATGACCGAGTCGGCCAGTTCCTGCTTGGCCTCGTCGCCGCCCTCGTACGCGGCGACGACCTCCTGCGGAGCGGCGATGCCACCGAAGGTGTCCTGCCACTCCTCCTCCGTCGTGCGCTCCAGGAACACCGACGGGTGGCAGGGGTGGGCACACGCGTAGTGGATGTCGGCGCGGTGGAACAGCAGACCCGCGTACGCGGCGGCCGGGTCGAGGGTGAGCACGACCGTGCCCGGCCTCATCAGCGGGACGAGTTCCTCGGAGACCTTGCCGAGGACGACGTCCGGGACGGCGAGGATGACCACGTCGGCCTCGGCGACGGCGTCGGCGGACCCGGTCAGTTCGCGGCCGAGGTCGCGGATCAGCTCCTGGCCCTTGGGCGAGGCCTCGCTGAAAAGCACCCGGAAGTCGCTCTCGACCAGGTTGTTGGAGACACGCTGGCCCATCTTGCCGGCGGCCCCGATGACGGCGACGGTCCTGACGTCGACCTGGGTCTGGATCTCGGTGGCCATTACTTACTCCTCAGAAGGGTGTTGATGCTGTGCTGTGTCCACTGGTCTTCGAGCCGGGCGGTGGCGTCGAAGCCCTCGTCCTGCCACGGGAGCCAGTGCTCCACGATCTGGTTGACGCCGTCCGCGTCCGGCCGGGCGGCCCGTACGGCGGCGATCATCGCGTCGTGGTCCAGGAGGCCTTCTCCGAGGAGGCAGCCGGCGTAGGTGAAGCCGACCCAGCCGTCCCTGCGGGTGAAGGCGAAGTCCTTGACGTGGATGTTGACCACGTGCGGCGCGGTGGCGGCCACCACGTCCGCCGGACGCTCCAGGCGGGCCACGCTGTTGCCCGGGTCGAGGACGACGCCGAGCCGCTCGCTGTCGACCCCGCGTACGACAGCCAGCAGGTCGTCGGTCGCCACCTGCTCGTAGGTCTCCAGGCCGAGGGTCACGCCCGCGTCCTCGTAGTGGGGCACCGCCTCCTTCAGGAGGGAGACCGCCTCGGTGGTGTCCGGCCGGTGGTCCGCCGTGTTGAGCATGGAGCGGACCAGGGTGACGTCCAACTGCCGTGCCATGTCCAGGTACGTGAGCAGATGGCCGGGGCGGACGCCGCGTGTGCCGAGTTCCAGGCGCAGGCCTAGGTCGTCCGCCGTCGCGCGTACGTCGGCCAGCCGCACGCGGTCGTACGACTCGATCGGTGCGTAGTCGCAGATCTGGAAGACCTGGCCGCCCAGTCGGGCGGTGTCGTCCAGCATCTCGGGGAGCGTCATCGGCCGGGGTGCCCGGTCGGAGAAGCGCCAGAAGTACGCGTACGTGCTGATTCCGTAGGCCATCACGCCACCGCCGCGTCGGCCGGGGCGCTGATCTCGTCGAGGATCGCGCGGACGTTGTCCGGGTCGTGGGCGAAGCGGCCGAGGAAGAGGCCGTCCGCCGCTCCCGCGAGGCGGGTGAGCAGGCCGGGGCCCGCGCTGCCGCCGTAGATGACCTGTGAACCGGCGTGCTGGGGGCGGGTGTTCACCCAGTCCCGCAGGGCAGTGCAGACGGTGGCGATGTGTTCGGCCGAGGCCGGTTCCGGTGCGCCGATCGCCCACTGGGGCTCGTACGCGAGGACGACCGTGCCGTCCAGGCCGTGGAGGAGGCGGGCGGCCTCGGCGACCGTGCGTTCGGCCGCTTCCCGGGGTGTGCCCCGGTCGCGTTCGCCGATGCACAGGACGGGGGTGAGGCCGTTGCGCAGGGCGGCGGCCGTCTTGGCGGCGACGACCGTGTCGCCCTCGCCGTACAGGCGGCGGCGCTCGGCGTGGCCGACCTCGGCGTAGCGGCAGCCGATCTCCTTGAGGAGGGGGCCGCCGACCTCGCCGGTGTACGGGCCGGTGTCCTCGGTGGCGATGTCCTGGGCGCCGAGCGCGATGCCGTACGGCGCGAGGATTCCGGCGGCCGGGATCAGGGTCGGGAAGGCCGGCAGGACGAAGAGGCGGGCCGCGCCGGAGGTCACGGCGGGGTGCTCGTCGGCCGAAGTGGCTATTTTCCGGGCCCAGTTGAGTGTCTGGTGGTGGCCGAAGTACATCTTCAGGCTCACCCCCAGCAGGAGGGGCGGCCGGGTGGGGGCGGGCATCAGGCCGCCGCCCCGGCGCCGGAGGCCTCGGCGGCGTCCTCGTAGTCGCACATGAGCTGCACCTTCGCCGCGGACGCGGACGTCTCGTCGAAGCGGTAGGTGAGCCATTCGGCGGCAAGGCGGCGGGCGAGTTCGAGGCCGACGACGCGCTGGCCGAAGGTCAGGATCTGCGCGTTGTTGGAGAGGACCGCCCGCTCGACGGAGAAGGAGTCGTGGGCGGTGACGGCACGGATGCCCTTGACCTTGTTGGCCGCGATGGCCACGCCCAGGCCGGTGCCGCACACCAGCAGGGCACGGTCGGCCTCGCCGCGGGCGACCATCTCGGCGGCGGCTATGGCGACCTTGGGGTAGGCGGTGTGTCCGTCGGCGTCGACGCCGACGTCGGTGACCTCGGCGACCAGCGAACTGCCCAGCAGGTCCTGCTTGAGGGCTTCCTTGTACTGGTGGCCTGCGTCGTCGGATCCGACGACGATACGGAGCTTGTCGGTCATGGCGGCTTTCCTCAGTGCTGGTCGGACGGCTGGTCGAGCGGGTGGTCGAGCGGGTGGTCGGGCAGGACGCCGTGTACGGCGCGGGTGATGAGGGCGAGCGAGTGGGCGCCCGCGTCGGGGGTGCCCAGGGACTTCTCGGCGTGCGGCCGGGCGCGGCCCTTGCGGGGCAGCAGGTCCGCGGTGGCGGCGGCTGCCTTCTCGGCGGCGACGGCGGCACGCTGCCAGGACTCGGTGAGCGGCAGGCCCTCGCCCGCGGCCTCGGCGAGGATGCCGGCGAAGGGCACGAGGACGTCGACCATCGTCTTGTCGCCGACCTCGGCGCCACCCAGGCGGCGTACGGCGTCGGAGGCGTCCGACACTCCCCGGGCGACCGCGGTCGCGGTCGCGGCGTCCTGGTCACCGAGGCGCGTACCGAGGGAGCGCAGGATGGTGCCCCACAGGGCGCCGGAGGTGCCGCCCGCCTTGTCGGCCCAGGCGTCTCCGGCGTGGATGAGGACGGTTCCGGCGCCGGCTCCCAGGTCGTGGGCGCGGACGGCTGCCCGCAGGGCGGCGGTGGAGCCGCGCCGCATGCCGATGCCGTGGTCGCCGTCCCCGGCCACCGCGTCGATCCGGCCGAGTTCGTCGGCGTGTGTGTCGACGGTGTCGGCCAGGGCGTTCAGGGCCGCCAGGACGTGGGCGGCCGAGCCGCGGGACTCCTCGGTGGCGTCCGGGACGCGGGTGTCGTCGATGTCCTCTACGTGTGGCACCGCCTCGGCCGCGGACTCCTGCGCGACCGGGGCGCCCTTGCGGTAGGCGGGGGTGTCGGCCGGAGCGCGCCACAGTTGCTCAAGTCGGTCGTCGAGCCATGTCAGCGTGAGGGACACGCCTGCCATGTCGAAGCTGGTGACGAGTTCGCCCACCTCCGGGTCGACGATGTCCACGCCCGCGTCGCCGAGCAGGGCGGCCACCTTGCGGTAGACGACGAACAGTTCCTCGTACTTGACCGAGCCCAGGCCGTTGAGTATCACGGCGGCGCGCTGTCCGGCGGGCGTGTCGATGTCCTCGGGCAGTTCCTTGAGGAGGGCGGCGACCATGAGCCGTGCCGCCTCGTCGGCGGTCGGCAGGGGCTCCTCGCCGATGCCGGGCTCCCCGTGGATGCCGAGGCCGACGGCCATCCGGGCCTCGGGGACGGTGAACAGGGGGTGGTCGGCGCCGGGCAGGGTGCAGCCGGAGAAGGCGATGCCGAAGGAGCGGGTGCGGGCGTTGGCGTGTTCGGCCACGCGCAGCACCTCGGCCAGCGGCAGGCCCTCCTCGGCCGCGGCGGCGGCGGCCTTGAAGACGGGCAGATCGCCCGCGACGCCGCGCCGTTGGGCGGACTCCTGTGGCGCGGCGGAGGAGATGTCGTCGGTGACGGCGAAGGTACGGGCCTCGATGCCGTCGCCCGCCAGGCGTTCGGCGGCCTGTCCGAAGTGGAGTACGTCGCCCGCGTAGTTGCCGTACAGCAGCAGGACGCCCGCGCCGCCGCTGGCGGACCGTGCCACGGAGCGGATCTGCTGTGCGGAGGGCGAGGCGAAGACGTTGCCGACGGCTGCGCCGTGCGCGAGGCCCCGGCCGACCAGTCCGGAGAAGGCCGGGTAGTGGCCGGATCCGCCGCCGACGACGACGGCGACCTGCCCCGACGGGGTCCCGGCGGCGCGGACGACGCCTCCGGTGACGGGCCGCACCCAGCCGCGGTGGGCGGCGGCGAAGCCTTCGAGGGCTTCGTCGGCGAAGGCCGCGGGGTCGTTGAAGAGCCGGGTCATCGGAGGGCCTCCATGGGCTTGTTCTCTGCTGCGGGGGCCGGCTCCGCGGTGCCGCCCCGGGCGGAGAGCCAGATCATCAGGACGGCGGACAGGAGCATGAAGAAGCCGACCAGGTAGAGCGGCACGTAGTAGCCACCGGTCCAGTCCTTGAGCCAGCCGGTGATGTAACTGGACGCGAATCCGGCGACGTTTCCCGCGGTGTTGATGAGGGCGATACCGGCGGCTGCCGCGGCTCCGGTCAGGAAGCGGGAGGGTACGGACCAGAAGACGGGCAGGGCGGCGAAGATGGAACACGCGGTCACGGTGATCACCGCGACCGTGGCGGCCGGCGAGCCCATGTAGAGGGCGAGCGGGATGGTGACACCGCCGACCACGGCGGGTCCGGCCACGTGCCAGACGCGGGTGCCGTGCTTGGTGGCGTGACGCGTCCAGAAGAAGAGGACGATCGCGGCCGGCAGGTACGGGATCGCGGTGATCCAGGCCTTGTCCATCACGCTGAAGGTGGTGCCGTACTGCTCCTGGAAGCCGTCGATGATCGTCGGCAGGAAGAAGGCGAGTGCGTACAGGCCGTAGACGAAGCCGAAGTAGACCATCGCCAGTACCCAGACACGACCGTTGGTGAAGGCCTTCTTGAGGTCGCCCTTGGCGTGCTTGTCGTCGTGGCCCGTCTTCCGCGCGTTCTCCGCGGCGAGTTCCTCGGTCAGCCAGGTGCGCTCGGCGGGCGTGAGCCACTTGGCGTCGGCGGGCTTGTCGACGAGGTAGAACCACGCGATGACGCCCAGGAGGATGGCGGGCACCGACACGAACAGGAACATCACCCGCCAGCCCTCAAGGCCGAACAGGCCGTGGTGGCCGATGAGCCAGCCCGCCAGCGGGGCGCCGAGAACGGTGGTCAGCGGCTGCGCCAGGTAGAAGAGCCCGAGGATCTTGGTGCGGTGCCGCGAGGGCACCCACTGGCTGAGGAAGAGGATCGCTCCGGGGAAGAAGCCCGCTTCCGCCACGCCGAGCAGGAAACGCAGCGTGTAGAGCTGGCCCGTGCTGTCCACCCAGGTGAACAGGAGGGAGACGATGCCCCAGGTCACCATGATCCGGGCCAGCCAGCGGCGGGCACCGAAGCGGTGCAGGGCCATGTTGCTGGGGACCTCAAGCACGATGTAACCGAGGAAGAAGATCCCGGACGCGAAGCCGAACTGGGCGGCGGTGAGCGCCAGATCCTGGCCCATGCCGTTCGGCTCGGCGAATGAGACGGCTGTGCGGTCCAGGTAGTTCACGAAGAACATCAGTGCCACGAACGGCACGAGGCGGACTGAGACCTTCTTGATGGCAGTTCTTTCGACTGCCGCGGATGGCGCGTCGGCAACCATGGCGACTCCTCGGCTCGCCCGGACAGCTCCGTCCGGGATGGGTCGGGCCGGACGGCTCGCCGCACGGGCGGCCGACCGGAACGGTTTCACGCTATGCCGACTCCTCAAATTGGTCACCAATTTACCAATGTGAGGACGGTCTCAGATTCGACCTTCTCGCAACTCTTGACAAATCCGTCCTTCGGCACGTGTTCGACACGTCTTCGACACGGAGGAACCGACTGGTCAGCCCGTTGCGTACCGCATCTGGTTGACTGGTGACCGTGACCAGTCAACCCGACGATCAGACCTCCGGGGCCGCCCCCGACCTCGCCCAACTCCTGCGCCCCGTGGTGCGTGAGTCCTCCGTGAGCGAGGTCGCCAAGCGGCTGCTCGACCACCTGTCGGCGGGTGACATCAAGCCCGGCACCCGGCTGCCCGCCGAGCGCCAGCTCGCCGAGGCGCTCGGCGTCGCCCGCTCCAGCGTCCGCGGCGCGCTGTCCGCCCTGGACGTGCTCGGCATCATCGAGATCCGCCCCGGCTCCGGCTCGTACGTGCGCGAGGGCACCTCGGAGTTCCTGCCCCGGGCGATCAACTGGGGGCTGATGCTGGGGCAGCGGCGTACGCAGGATCTGGTGGAGGTGCGCACCTACCTGGAGGCGGTGTCGGCCCGGCTGGCCGCGGAGCGCGCCACGGACGAGGACCTGACGCGTCTGGAGGAGCATCTGAGGCACATGCGGACGGCCGGCGACGATGCCAAGGCCTTCATCGATGCCGACATCGACTTCCATCTGGAGCTGGCCCGCATCGCGCGCAACAGCGTGCTGAGCGACATCCTGCACAGCATCCGGGCGCTGCTCCAGGTGTGGATGGAACGGGTCAGTGACATCGAGGGCACGGTCAGTGGGACGTTGTGTGAGCATGACGCGGTGCTGCGGGCGTTGCGGGCGCGGGATCCTGAGGGGGCGGATCGGGCGATGGCCGAGCACATGGTGATGGCCAGCCGGCGGCTCCGGGAGTCCGTCGACGCGGAGGCGCCGTAGTCGGCTCGGGTCCGGTCGTGGCCGAGCCCAAGGATTGCGCCGTTCCCCGCGCCCCTAAAAGACTGCGCAGTTCCCCGCGCCCCTTAAGCCTGCGCCGTTCCCCGCGCCCCTGAGAAACGGCGCCGTTGTGGCGCGCACACGACTGCGCAGTTCCCCGCGCCCCTTGAGGGGCGCGGGGAACTGCGCGACCAGCCACCACCGGCCCGCAGACGAAAGGCAGTCGGTCAGTCCTCCCTGTCATGGGAGAAGGCGGCGGTCGTTCGCGACGGAAACCGCGCCCGCGCGCGTGTCGACGCCGAGCTTGTCGTAGATGCGGCCCAGGTGCGTCTTCACCGTCGCCTCGCTGATGAACAGCGCACGGGCGATGTCCCGGTTGCCGAGCCCTCGGGCCAACTGCCCGAGGATGTCCCGCTCGCGATCGGTCAGCGCGGCCCGCGGCGCGCGCAGATTGGCCATGACCCGGCTGGCGACGGGCGCCGACAGCGTCGTACGCCCCTGCGCCGCCGCCCGGATCGCGGCGAACAGCTCCTCCGGCCGCTCGGCCTTCAGGAGATAGCCGGTCGCTCCGGCCTCGATCGCCCGGGTGATGTCCGCGTCGGTGTCGTACGTGGTCAGGACGAGGACGTGCGGGACGCCCGACCCGCTGGTCAGACGGCGCGTCGCCGCCACGCCGTCCATGCCCTCACCGAGCTGCAGGTCCATCAGCACCACGTCGGGCCTGAGCCGCGCGGCCAGGGCGAGCGCCTCCTCGCCGGTGCCCGCCTGGCCCACCACCTCGATGTCGGGTTCGCTGTCGAGCAGGGCGAGCAGTCCGGCGCGTACGACGGCGTGGTCGTCGCAGACCAGGAGGCGTACAGGCAGGTCGGTCATCGCGGCGTCTCCTCGGTGTGCGGGGCGACCGGGACAGTGGCGGTCAGGACGGTGCCCTCCCCCGGCGTGGACTCGATGGTCAGCGTGCCGCCGAGCTGCCGTAGCCGCGCCCGCATCGCCCGGAGCCCGTGTCCGCGCCCGCCGGACGGGGCATCGGTGACGGCGGCGGGGTCGAAGCCGCGCCCGTTGTCGGCGATGTCGAGGACCACACGGTCGTCGAGCCGGGTGAGCGTGAGCGCGGTGGCCGTGGCGCCCGAGTGCTCCCGGACATTGGCGAGCGCGCCCTGGGCGATCCGCAGGAGCGCGGACTGCGCGCGGTCGGGCAGCGGGGCCGTACGTCCACCACCACCATCCTCACCACCACCGCCACCGTCACCGCCACCGCCGCCGTCACCGTCGACGTGTACGCGGACGCTCAG
Organism: Streptomyces sp. NPDC087844; assembly: GCF_044742785.1. Taxonomy (NCBI): domain Bacteria; kingdom Bacillati; phylum Actinomycetota; class Actinomycetes; order Kitasatosporales; family Streptomycetaceae; genus Streptomyces; species Streptomyces sp. NPDC087844. The sequence continues at coordinate 199,209 of NZ_JBIUVD010000005.1, forward strand.
CTCGGCGCCGGACTCGCGCGCCGCGAGAGTGCGCAGCGCGGCTTCGAGGCCGCCGCCCCTGGCGAGGTCGGCCGGCGCCAGGTCGTGCACGAAACGGCGCGCCTCGGCGAGGTTGTGCTCGGTGACGGACGTGGCGGTACGGACGTGCTCGCGGGCCTTGGCCGGGTCGGCGTCCCAGGTCCGCAGGGCGGCCTGGAGCAGCATCTGCTGGCTCGACAACCCTTGGGCGAGGGTGTCGTGAATCTCCATGGACAGCCGCTGGCGCTCGGCGAGGACACCCTCGCGGCGTTCGGTGGCCGCCAGTTCCCGGCGGGTGCCGATCAGGTCGTCGATGAGGGCGCGCTGTCGGACCGCCTGCCGCCGCATGTGCACGAAGACCGCGGTGGCGAGGGTGGCGACGGCCGCGGGACCGACGACGAGGTCGAGGCTGAACCGCGGCGCCAGCGCGAGCTGCGCGGAGACGACGAGGAGCGTGAGGAAGGCGACCAGGAGGTACGCGGCGACGGGCGGCAGGGCCCGCAGCGCGGCGTAGAACAAGGGCACCGCCACCCACGCGAAACTCGGCGCGCCAACGACGAGCACCGCCCAGGTGGCGACGACCGCTCCCAGCCGGATCAGCCGTGGAGGAGGTGGCCATGAGCCCGGGCCGCGCGACGGAGGTGTCCCCTCGGTCACGACGGTGTCGATCGCGTAGAGGACCGCCAGTACGACGGCCAGGCCGATCACCCAGGGAGCGCGCGGCTCCTCGGCGTGGCGCTGGACGAAACGGGTCAGGGAGGTGGCCAGCAGCACGAAGAAGACGACATGCATGACCAGTGCCAGTCCGCGCTCGTCCGGTTCGCCGACGGGAACCGCCGCGCCAGGGCGCGGACCCGGGGGCGAACCGCTCTGATCGGACCGCACGTAAGCCTCCTGAACTGGGTAAACATCTCCATTGTTGCCCAAAGGGACGGTCCTGGGGTCAACCGATCGGTTGATGCCCGTGTCGTCCGTTCCGCGCGCCGCGCGCAGCCGATGCACCGACCGTCGGGCGCCCTTCCCGGACCCACGATGGATGACAGGGCAGGGCGGCCCGCACAGCCGGGACCCGCCACCTGCCTCCGTACACCTCCATCCGCACACCTTGAGGAATGGGCAGCCATGAAGCACGTCAAGAAGGTCTCCCGTCGTACCCGCGTCGTCACCGGTGGCGCCCTGGTCGCCGCCGTCACTCTCGGCGGTTACGGCGCCTATTCGGCGAGCGCCACTTCGTCGGTGCCCACCGCCCGGGCAGCGGTGCAGGCCGACGCCTCGAACAAGAACCTGACGCAGTCCACCCGACTGACGGTCGACGCCGCGAGCCGGGCCGCGCGGGCGGCGCTCGACGCGGCGCGCAAGGACAACCAGCGCGTCTCCGTCGCCGTCGTCGACCGCGACGGCAACACCGTGGTGACACTGCGCGGCGACGGCGCCGGCCCGCAGTCGTACGAGTCCGCGGTGAAGAAGGCGTACACGTCGGTGTCGTGGAACGCGCCCACCTCCGAACTGGCCAAGCGACTGGAGCAGGCCCCGAACCTCAAGGACATCCCGGGCACCCTGTTCCTCGCGGGCGGTGCGCCGGTCACCACCAAGGGTGCGCCGATCGCGGGCGTCGGCGTGGCGGGCGCGCCGTCCGGCGACCTCGACGAGAAGTACGCCCGGGCCGGTGTCACGGCGCTGGACAAGTAGGTTCCCACGTAGGTACCCGGCTGCCACAAATCCCTTGGTCCGCCCAGTCGTCGCACAGCTACCGTGCTCTCGTGATGACCGCTGACGACGTACTGTCCGTGCTCGCCGTGTTGCGTGAGGCAGCCGTCGACGTCTGGGTGGGCGGGGGGTGGGGTGTCGACGCTCTCGTCGGGGAGCGGACACGTCGACACCGCGACCTGGACCTGATGCACCGGAAGGACCAGGAACGGACCGTCGTGGCGGCCCTCGCGGAGGCCGGATTCGCCGAGACGGTGGACTGGCGTCCCGTGCGGTTCGTGGTCACGGACCCGCACGGTCGCGAGATCGATCTGCATCCACTGGCCTTCGCGTCGGACGGGTCCGCGGTGCAGGCCTCCCCGGACCCGCACCGCCCGTTCGTCTATCCCGCCCCGTGTTTCGTCAGCGGCACGATCCGGGGGACGGCCGTCCCGTGTCTGTCGGCCGAGCAGCAGGTCTACTTCCACCAGGGGTACGAGCCGACCGACCGCGACCGTCATGACATGGCTCAGCTGCGGCGGGTCTTCGGGATCGCCACCCACTTCTGACCGGGCTTGTGCCCGGACTCATGCCCGTACTTCGTACCGCACTTCCGGCTTCGTACCGGACGATGTGTTCTCAACTCCGCAGCCATACCGCCGTGTCGCAGGGCAGCCTGCCGTCGGCGGTCAGGGGCCCGCTGGAGAGGAGCACCTCCGTGTGGTCCGGCAGGGCCGCCGGATCGCCCGCCAGGTTCACCACGCAGGTGAGGTCCGGGGAGCGGCGGAAGGCGAGGACGCCGGCGGAGGAGGGCAGCCATCGCAGAAGGCCGTCGCCGAGGGCCGGGTCGGCGCGGCGCAGTTCCAGCGCGGCGCGGTAGAGGTTGAGCATGGAGTCGGGGTCGTCGGCCTGGTGGTCGGCGGCGTACGCGGGCCAGCCGTCGGGCTGGGGCAACCAGGGTTCGGCCGCTGAGCCGAAGCCGGCGTACGGGGCGTCGGCCGTCCAGGGCAGCGGGACCCGGCAGCCGTCGCGGCCCGGGTCGGTGCCGCCGGAGCGGAAGTGCATCGGGTCCTGGATCCGGTCCCGGGGTATCTCCGCCTCGGGCAGGCCCAGTTCCTCGCCCTGGTAGAGGTAGACGGAGCCGGGCAGGGCGAGGGTGAGCAGGGCGGCGGCGCGTGCGCGACGGGTGCCCAGCCGCAGGTCGGTCGGCGTGCCGTAGGTCTTGGTGGCGAAGTCGAAGCCGGTGTCCTGACGCCCGTAGCGGGTGACCGTGCGGGTGACGTCGTGGTTGCACAGCACCCAGGTGGCGGGGGCGCCGACCGGGGCGTGTTCGGCGAGGGTGTCGTCGATGGCGGCGCGCAGCCGGTCCGCGTCCCAAGGGCAGGACAGGAAGCTGAAGTTGAACGCGGTGTGCAGTTCGTCGGGACGGAGGTAGCGGGCGAACCGTTCGGAGTCCGGCAGCCAGACCTCGCCGACGAAGACGCCGTCGTACTCGTCGGCGATGCGCCGCCAGGAGCGGTAGATCTCGTGCAGGTCGTCCCGGTCGATGTACGGGTGGGGGTCGCGCCCCTCCACGAACTCGGGCAGGTCGGGGTCCTTGGCGGGCAGTGCGGCGGAATCGATGCGCACACCGGCCACTCCGCGCTCGAACCAGAACCGCAGCACCTCCTCGTGTTCCTCCCGCACGGCGGGGTGGGCCCAGTTGAGGTCGGGCTGCTGCGGGGTGAACAGGTGCAGGTACCACTCGCCGTCCTCGACCCGGGTCCAGGTCTGGCCGGAGAACTGCGAAGGCCAGTCGTTGGGCGGGAGTTCGCCGTGTTCGCCGCGGCCGGGCCGGAAGTGGAAGAGCTTGCGCTCCGGGCTGCCGGGACCGGCGGCGAGCGCGGCGCGGAACCAGGCGTGCTGGTCGGAGACGTGGTTGGGCACGATGTCCACGATGGTGCGGATGCCGAGTTCGCGCGCCTCGGCGATCAGCCGCTCGGCCTCGGCCAGGTCTCCGAAGGCCGGGTCGATGGTGCGGTAGTCGGCGACGTCGTAACCGCCGTCGGCGAGCGGGGACAGGTACCAGGGGGTGAACCAGATCGCGTCGACGCCCAGTTCGGCGAGGTAGGGCAATCTCGACCGTACGCCCGCGAGGTCCCCGGTGCCGTCACCGTCGCCGTCGGCGAAGCTGCGCGGGTACACCTGGTAGATGGCGGCACCGCGCCACCAGTCGTCGGTGTGTCCGGGGGTCGTTGCGGGCTGAGGGGCTGCCACGTGTCGGTCCTTTCGGGGCAGGGGTGGTTCTCCACCGCCGCCCCGGACAGCGAGGCGTCGGGAACGGGGCGGCGGCGGAGGATCGGTGGGGGCGCCTGCGTGGTGTTCGCTGCGGGAGGTGCCCGGAGTGCGCGGGTGGTGCCCGGACCGCGGGTGCTCGGTCAGCCCTTGAGGCCGCCGGCCGTCAGTCCGCTCATGATGTTGCGCTGGAAGATGAGGAAGAGGATGAGCGTGGGCAGGGACGCGATGGTCAGTGAGGCGATCAGGACGTTCTCGGGCACGCTGGTCGCCAGGGAGTAGATGCCGACGGCGAGGGTCTGCTTCGACGGGTCGGGCAGGACCAGCATGGGCCAGAGGAAGTCCTTCCAGACGCCGACGACGGCGAAGATGGACACGACGCCGAGGATGGGCCGGGAGACCGGCAGCACGATGGACCACAGGACGCGCAGGGGTCCTGCGCCGTCCATCGAGGCCGCGTCGAGCAGTTCCCTGGGGATCGAGTCGAAGAACCGCTTGAGCAGGAAGATGTTGAAGGCGTTGGTGACCGACGGGAGCCAGATCGCCCAGGGCGAGTTGAGCAGGTTGCGTTGGACGATGGGCACGTCCAGCGCGGTGAGGTACTGCGGTACGACGAGGACGGTCGCCGGGATCATCAGGGTGGCCAGCATCAGGCCGAGGATCATCTTGCCGAGTACGGGCCGCAGTTTGGACAGCGAGTAGGCGGCGGCGACGTCGAGCACCAGCTGGAAGGCGAGAGCGCCGAACGCGTAGTAGAGGGTGTTCAGGAGGAGTTTGGCCAGGTCCATCACCTCCCAGGCCCGCTTGTAGTTCTCCGCGTGGACGGAGCCGGGGACCCAGGTGGGCGGGGTCTGGACGGCTTCCTGGGTGGTCTTGAGTCCGCTCGTCACCATCCAGTACAGCGGGCCGAGGAAGGCCAGCGTGAACAGGACGACGACGAGGGCGAAGCACACCCAGTACACGGCTCTGCCGCGCGGGCGGGCCAGTTGGGCGGGTGAGATCAGCGTGCGAGTGGACATGTGCGTGTCTCCCCCGGACCTAGTCCTGGTCGGCGCGGTTGAGCCTGGTGTACACGGCGGAGAAGCCGGCCAGCAGGACGAGCAGGAGCAGGCCGAGTGCCGCCGCGGCGCCGTAGTTGTTGAAGTTGAAGGCGTACTGGTAGATCAGGTACACGACGGTGGTGGTGGAGCCCTCGGGCCCGGCGCCGCCGGTGAGCAGGAACGGCTCGATGAAGACCTGCATGGTGGCGATGATCTGCATGAGGAGCATCAGCAGCAGGATGAGCCGGGTCTGCGGGACGGTGACATGCCAGACCTTGCGGAACAGTCCCGCGCCGTCGAGTTCGGCGGCCTCGTACAGCTCGCCGGGGACGCCCTGGAGTGCGGCGAGGTAGATGAGTGTCGCGCCGCCCATGTTCATCCAGGTCGAGGCGACGACCACGGAGAGCATCGCGGTGTCCGGGTCCTGGAGCCACTGCTGGGCGGGGACGCCGAAGACGCCGAGTACCTCGTTGAACATGCCGTACCCGGGGTCGTACAGGTACTTGAAGAGCAGGACCGACGCCGTCGGCGGGAGCATCACCGGCAGGTAGACCAGCAGTCTCAAGTAGCCCTGGCCGTGCCGGAACTCATTGATGAGCAGGGCGGTGACGAACGGTACGACGAAGCCGAGGAGCAGGGCCAGCACGGTGAACCACAGGGTGTTGCGCCAGGCCTGGCCGAAGGCCGGGTCGTTCCAGACCGTGACGAAGTTGTCCCAGCCCACCCAGCTGACGTCGCCGTCCTCGGTCTTCTGGAAGGCGAGGAGGAACTCCCGGACGATCGGGTACCAGGAGAAGAAGGCGAAGCACAGCACCGCTCCGATGAGGAAGCCGTGGGCGGTGAGGTTGCGGCGCAGGGTCTTGCCGAACCCGCCGTCCGGGCGGTGCGGGGCACCGGCGCGGGGTCTGCGGGGACGGCGGTCCTTGACCGCCGGGTCCTTGGTGAGGGTGGGGGCCGACATGCTCGCTCCTTGACGTGCTGCGGCGGCGCGCGGGCGGGCCGGGCGGCGGTGTCACCCGCCCGGCCGCCGCACGGTCACTGGGTGGCGAGGACCTGGTTGACCTGGGACTCGGCGGTGGACAGGAGCTTGTCGATGTCGGCGTCCTTGTTGGTGAGGATGCCCGACATGACGTTGTCGAGGACCTTGTAGATCTCCTGGGCCTTCGGCGGTTCGGCCTTGCCCGGGACGGGGTTGTCGGTGAACGCCTTGAAGTTCTCCACCGGCATGGTGGCGAACTCCTTGCGGGCCGCGTCGTCCTTGGCCTTGGAGCCGTTCAGCCACAGGTTCGGCTGCGGGAGCCCGACGGGCAGGGCGTCGGCCTTGGAGCGCTTCCAGTCGTACTGGCCCTTGCCGACCGTGGTGAACTTGAAGTTCAGCCAGGCGACGGAGGCCTTGACCTTGTCGGCCGATATACCCTGCTTGATCATGTAGTTGTTGCCGCCGGCGAGGGTGTTCTCACCGCCCGGGATCGGTCCCATGCCGAAGTTCTCGTACTTGGCGCCGAGTTGCTGGACCATGTACGTGACGTCGTCGGGCGCGGCGAGGAACATGCCCAGCTTGTCGGTGGCGATCTGCTTCTGGAGGTCGCCCCACTTGAGCAGTTGGGTCTTGCCCATGGAGTCGTCGTCCCAGCGCATGGCGTGCAGGTTCTCGGCGACCTCCTTGCCGGTCGCGTCGTTGAAGGCGGCCTTCTTGCCGCTCGTGTCGACGACGTCGCCCCCGAGGCTGTACATCTGCGCGGTGAAGTGCCAGCCGCCGGTGTTGGCCGCGCTGTACTCGCCGAATCCGGCGACACCGCCGCCGAGCCCCGCGATCTTCTTGGCCGCGGTGCGGACGTCCGCCCAGGTCGCCGGCGGGGAGTCCGGGTCGAGTCCTGCCTCTTCGAAGAGCTTGCGGTTGATGAGCAGACCCATACGGTAGTTGCTGGTGGGCAGGCCGTAGAGCTTGCCGTCCTTCTTCAGCGAGCCCAGGACGTCGGGGTCGATGTCCTTGAGCAGCGGGACGCTCTTGTCGTTGACGTAGGCGGTGATGTCCTGGGCGCCGTCGTTGTCGAGGACCTGGGGCAGGTCGGTGAAGTACGTGTAGAACACGTCGGGTTGGGACTTCGCCTTGAGCATCGCGGTGAAGCGGGGTGGCTCCAGACACTGACCCGGCGTGGAACGCCCCTTGATGGTGACGTTCGGGTACTTCTTGTTGAACTCCTTGACGTCCTGGTTCCACTGCCTGAGCTCGGCCGCCTTGGCCGCGGGGGGCATGCAGTCGATGGAGATGGACACCTTCGTCTTCGGGTCCAGCGGTGCGGCGGGATCGGCTTTCGCGCCGTTGCCGGAGCCGTTGTCGCCGTCGTCGCCGCTGCTGCTCGTACCGCAGGCGGCGAGTGCCGTCAGCGTGAGCGCGGAAGCGAGGGTGACCGCGCCGACGCGGCGGGTGCGGCGGAACCGAGCTCTTCTCATGGATGGTCCCCTTCGGGCATGAACGTGGAAGGCGCCCTCATCACCGGTGCGATGTGGGGCGCCGCACACTCAACCACCGCCAACAGATGACCGCAATATCTCGCGCAGCTTTCGTAAATGATTGACAGTACGCCGCATACGAGTGATCTCAGGGAGCTGCGAGCACGCAAGCAGAAGCGCGACGAGACCGGGCCGGGCCTCGCCGCGCTTCTGTCGTGGGGAATGCCGTGCGGACTAGGGGGCTTCTGATGGATCTCCGTGGGGAAGGAGCGGCGTCCGGTGCGTGCTCTCGGTGTGCCGACCGGAAGCCCTCGTACTGGACGTACTTGGGATTTCGGCCGGTGCAGCGAGTGGGGGTCCCCCGGCCGGAGGCTGGGGGAGCGTGCCGGGCGCGGCGACGCCGCGGAGATCCATCAGAAGCCCCCTAGCCCCGAGGAGCCTGCGTCGTGGAGCCGCGGACCACCAGTTCCGGCTCGAACAGCAGCTCGCCGGGCTGGACTTCGGCGCCCTGGATCTGGGCGCACAAGAGGTCCACCGCGGCCCGCCCCATGGCCTCGACGGGCTGGCGCACGGTGGTCAGCGGGGGCTCGGTGCAGTTCATGAACGCGGAGTCGTCATAGCCCACGACCGAGACCTGCTCGGGCACCGCGAGGCCCCGCCTGCGGGCGGCACGGATGGCGCCGAGCGCGAGCGGGTCACTGGCGCAGACGACGCCGGTGACACCGCGGTCCAGCAGTCGGGTGGTCGCCGCCTGGCCGCCCTCCAGGGAGAACATCGAACGCTCCACGTACGCGTCGGGCAGGGACCCGCCGGCCACCTCCGCGGCGACCCGGGCGGCGGCCAGCTTGCGCCGGGAGGGAATGTGGTCGCTCGGGCCGAGGACCACGCCGATGCGCTCGTGCCCCAGCAGGGTGAGGTGGCGCCACGCCTGCTCCACCGCGACGGCGTCGTCGCAGGAGACACAGGGAAAGTCGAGCCCCTCGATCGGGGCGTTGATCAGCACGACCGGGATACGCCGTTCGGCGAGCTGCCGGTAGTGGTCGTGCGGCGCGTCCGCCTGGGCGAACAGGCCGCCACCCGCGAACACCACACCGGAGACGTGCTGTTGCAGCAGCAGCTCCACGTAGTCCGCCTCGGAGACACCGCCCTTGGTCTGGGTGCACAGCACCGGGGTGAGCCCCTGCTGGGCCAGCGCGCCACCGATGACCTCGGCGAACAGGGGGAAGATCGGGTTCTGCAGTTCGGGCAGGACCAGGCCGACCAGACGCGCCCGCTCGCCGCGCAGCTGGGTGGGACGCTCGTAGCCGAGGACGTCCAGCGCGGTGAGCACGGACTGCCGGGTGCTGTCCGACACTCCGGGCTTGCCGTTGAGGACCCGGCTGACCGTGGCCTCGCTGACTCCAACCTTCTTGGCTACCTGAGCAAGTCGTCGCGTCATGAGCGCAAGGCTAGCGCAAGCCGCGCAAACGGCTTGCGCCAGCCTTGTGGCCTCCCTTCGGGTGCTTTCCTCTCTCCCGTCAGCGGTCCGTCAGGGGTTGATGTTGATCTTGAAGGTGGAGGTGGTGTTCCGTACGTCCACGGCGTTGCCGCTGAACCGCAGACCGTTGAAGGTGACCTCACCGACCGCCGGACCCTGACCCTGTTCCGGCAGCTCGTTGGCCCACAGTCCGAACCCGGACTTCGCGTCGTAGGCGTCCCCGCTCCTGCGGGCCCCCGTCACCGAGATGTCCGTGAGGATCGTGTCCTTGATCGGGTTGATCGGCCGCCCGCCGGCGTCGTACTGGGTCTGGAACATGATTCCGCTGTAGGTCGGGTCCACGATGTCCACGTCGTTGACTCGGATGCCCTGGAAGACCTTCGAGGCGGAGAACAGCCAGATGCCGGGGAAGGTCTGGTTGCCCCAGAAGTGGCCACCGGAGCGGACCACCGAGACGTTCTCGACGGTCGTCGGCTCGGTGCCGAACCCGTTCATCGGATAACCGAAGTCCAGCGAGCTGATCGTGATGCCCGAGTAGACCAGGGTGTCGGCGATGTGGATGTTGCGGAAGGTGTTGTCGTAGCCGCCGTAGACGGCGATGCCCGCCGCCCGCCAGGTGAGGATCGAGGTCAGGTTCTCGTAGAGGTTGTCCTTCATGTCGGCGCCGCCCGCGTCGATCGCGGAGAACAGCGCGAAGCTGTCGTCGCCGGAGGCCCGGGACTCGTTGTTGACCACGTGGTTGTCCGTCGACCCGTTGGTCATGTTGATCGCGTCGGCGAACGTGTTGCGGATCCGTGCGTCGCTGATCGTCACCCGGTCGGTGTTGGCTCCCCAGTAGAGGCAGACCATGTGCTCGGTCCAGGTGTTGTCGATGACCATGTCCGACACGTTCGCGAAGTCGAACACCTTGCCGGGCCCGTCGATACGGGAGGTGTAGTTGCCGAAGTAGGCGAAGTTCCTGAACGAGGACCCCTTGGCGGAGTTCTCGGCCCGGAAGCCGATGTCGGTGTTGTCCTGGCCCGACGGGGCGTGGAACTGCGTGTACCAGGGCCCGGCGCCGACCACCTGCACGGCCTTGCCGTACACCTGGAACTTGCTCGACGTCTCATAGCTGCCGGCCGGGAGGTAGACACCGGTGAGCTTGCCGGTGGTGTCCATCCGCACCCGGTCGAGGGCGTTCTGCACGTCCTGGTGACCGAAACCGGCCGGGACGGCGTACGCGGCCGGGTCCGGGTTGGCGACCGGTGAGACCTGCTCCAGGCTGACGAAGTCGATCGCGTACCTGGAGGTGTTGGCCGTGTCCTTCTGCAGCCGGATCTTCGCCCCCTCCGGGACGGTCTCGCCCAGCATCAGGTGCGCCTCGTCGTAGATGTGTCTCGGGGCTCCCGCGGACGGGGAGTTGCCGGGACCGGCCTCCGCCCCGTACAGCCAGGCGTACTTCGAGGTGAGCGGCAGTGCCTTGCGGAAGGTGCCGTCGACGTAGACGTCGAGGGTGGCGTCGATCCCGCCGCCGCCCGCGGAGTCCGGGATGGAGAAGCGGGTGACCAGCGTGTTCGTGGCGGCCTTGGTGGTGAACTCCACGTATTCGCCGGTGCTGTCGAGGGTGACCGCCTTGCGGCCCGACGCCTCGCCCGCGAGGTCGCCGACGGTCCGGTTGGGCCCGACGGTCGCCGCGCCGCCACCGGTGCTGCCGTCCTCCGCCTCGTACATGTCGTAGGGCATGTCGGCGCCGCGTCCGACGAACAAGGACTGGGTCGCCGTGTTGTTCTCCCGCTTGACCGGGAGTTCGTTGGCGTCGGCGGCGACCGTGGTGCGTACCGTGTACGAGCCGTTGGCGGCGGTCCAGGTGCCCAGCGTGACGGCGCCGGTGGTGGCACCGGCGGCGATCGTGCCGTCGTACGAGCCGGTCAGGGTCCGTACGGTGGCGCCCTTGGAGTCGACCAGCGCGACGGTGAGGCCGTGTGCGCCGCCCGCCGAGGCGGTGGTGCCCTGGTTGCGCACGGCGACCTTGAAGGTGACGGTGTCGCCGTCCGCGGGGCCGGACGGTGTGGTGGTCGGCACCGGCACGAGGTCGGAGCTGCTGACCGGGCGTACGACGAGTGAAGCGGGGCTGGTGTAGGTGTTGTTGGTCTCGTTCTGCTCGATGACCGCACCGGCGTCGTCGGCCACGGCGCTGAGTTGGTAGGTGCCCGCGTCGCGTGCCCCGATGGAGGCGCTGACGGTGCGTGTCGCTCCGGCCGCGAGTGCTGGGACGGCCGACGTGGCGACCTTGGTGCCGCCCAGGCGCAGGGCGACGGCGCTGGCGGGTGCGGCGGTCTCGCCGCTGTTGCGGACGGTGGCGGTGAGGGTGATCTCGTCGGACTCGACCGGTGAGGCCGGGGACGCGGTCAGCTCGGTGACCTCAAGGTCCGGGTTGGGTGCGGCGGTGCCGATCACCTGGAACTCGGCGATCTGCCCGGCCGGGGCACCCGTGTTGGAGGTGAAGCGCAGCTGTACGTCGGCCACGCGCGCGGTGACGGGCACGGTGACGCTGTTGCCGCTGGAGGGGTTGAAGGCGTAGTCCTTCGCGGCGACCAGACTCGTATGGCCGGAGGCGTCCTGCTCGCGGCCGAGGACCTGGATGTTCTGGGTGCGGGCGCCCCAGGAGCTGTCCGGGTTGAGTTTGAGGACGAGCGAGGAGACGTCGGCGTTGGCGCCGAGCTTCACGGTGAGGGTGGCGGGGTGGCCGGAGCCCTCCCAGTAGGTGGAAGTGCTGTTGTCGTTGGCGTTCTCGGCGGCGAAGGTGTGCACGGTCGAGGAGGCCGTGATCGCCTTGCCGACCGCGAGGTTGGAGCCGGGACCCGAAGTGCCGTCGCGAGTCACGGTGTTGCTGTTCCCGGAGATGTTCCCGGCCGCGTCCTTGGCCCGCACGAAGTACGACACCGTGGCACTCGCGGAACGGTTGTCGGTGTACGTGGTGACCGTGCCGCCGACCGTGGTGAGCAGGCTGTTTTCGGCGTACACCTCGTAGCCGGTGACGCCGGTGTTGTCGCTGGAGGCGTTCCAGGCGAGGCGGATCTGCCCGGCGGCCGGTTCGGTGAGGGCCAGGTTCGCGGGCGCGGTGGGTGCCTGGGTGTCTCCGCTGTCGCCGCGGCGGGTGACGGTGTTGCTATTCCCGGAGACGTTCCCGGCCGCGTCCTTGGCCCGCACGAAGTACGAGACCGTGGCGTTCCCGGGGCGGTTGTCGGTGTAGGTGGTGACCGTGCCCGCGACGCTGGTCAGCAGCTCGTTGTCGGCGTACACGTCGTAGCCGGTGACGCCGGTGTTGTCGTCGGACGCCTTCCAGGTCAGACGGACCTGGCCGGTGGCGGGCTCGGTGTGGGCGAGGTCCGCGGGCGCGCTGGGTGCCTGGGTGTCGCCGGTCGCCGGGCCGTAGACCTCCAGTTCGGACAACTGGGCCGCGGCCTGCACGGTGTTGGCGGTGACCAGGACGCGTACGTACCGGGTGGTGGTCGCGTCGAAGGAGATCGTCACCGAGTTGCCGTCGCCCGGCGCGAAGGCGTAGGCCTTGGAGGCGGTCAGGTCGGTGAAGTCGGTGCCGTTGGCACTGCCCTGGATCTTCAGGGTCTGGCTGCGGGCGCCCCAGCCGTCGGGCAGGCGCAGCACGACCCGGTTGACGCGCACGGAGGAAGCCAGGTCGGCCTGGATCCACTGCGGCAGGTCGTTGTTGCGGCTCTCCCAGTAGCTGGCCCTGTTGCCGTCGGCAGCGTTGGCCGGGACATAGGTCTCGTGGTGACTGGCGGCGGTGAGGGTGCGGCCGCGGGCCAGGTTCGCCGAGGAGTCACCGGCTTCGTGGACCTCCAGCTCGGAGAGCTGGGCGGCCTGCCACCCGGTGTTGGCGGTGATCTCGATCCGCACGTGCCGCGCCTGGGCGGCGGGGAAGGTCACCGTCACCGTGTTGGCACTGCCGGGGCTGAAGGCGTAGGACGCGGAGGTCTTCAGCGTGGTGAAGCTGGTACCGTCCGCACTGCCCTGGACGGCCAGGGTCTGGCTGCGGCTCTCCCAGCCGGCGGGCAGTCGCAGCACCACCTCGTCCACGCGGGCGGTCGCACCCAGGTCCGTCTGGACCCACTGGGGGAGGCTGCTCCCGGCGCTCTGCCAGTACGTTCCCTGGTTGCCGTCGGTGATACTGCCCGCCGCGTATGCGGTGTGGGCGCTGCTGGCGGTGGCGGGCCGTCCGGCGGCGAGGTCGGGTCCGGCGGCCTCCGCGGCGGCGGCCGGCGCCGGCCGGCCCAGCAGGAGCAGAGCGGTGGAGAGAACGGCGGCTGTCCCCCGCCATCCCCGGCGTAGCGGTCTCATGTGTCCCCGATCTCCGTCCCGGTCCGGAGGTGGGCGGCCCCGGGGCGGCTGTGTGGGTGGGTGTCCGTGGGGGTTCGGCGCATCGCGCTTCAATGTGCGGCGAAGAGTACTGTCTTTTGCGTCGATCGATCAGAGAGTTGCAGACCGTGGCCGGTACGTCTATGGCGTGAGCATGCCCGAAACGCGACGCTGCTATCCGCCCTCACCTGCTGTGGCACCGGGCCAGCGGCTTTCGTAGGGTCTGTCGGATAACGCAAGTAGGACCGCAAGCGATGCAAGCTGCTTCCACGTCAACTACCGGTACGACCTGGACCGTTGACAAAATGGAGACAGGCTAGAAACCTGTGGGCGTAGTTTCCGCAAAGAATCGACTGAGCAGCTCAATTTACGCGCAAGGCCGGTGCATTCCTCGTCGGACACTCCCCTCCCTCTCCCGCACTCCCCCGTGCCTGCCCCGGTGTGCCAAGGCCGACTGCCGTGCTCCCGCTCCCCCACGGAACAAACGGAACAACGGAACAGAGGACCCCATGAGATGGAGACCCCTCGGCCGCCGGTCACTGACCGGTGCCGTCATAGCCACGCTCATGACGACCGGGCTGGTACCGCTGGCCCTCACGTCGAGCGCCCGGGCGGCCACCGCCCCCGACACCGAGCGGGCGAAGGCGGCGGCGGCCGTCAACCTCGCGCTCGGCCGGCCGGCCACGGCGGGCGGCTCGAACGGCTCGTACACCGCCGGAAACGTCACCGACGGCGCCCAGGCCTCGTACTGGGAGGGGCCGACGGGGTCCTTCCCGCAGTGGGTCCAGGTCGACCTCGGCGCGACCCGCACCGTCGACCAGGTGGTGCTCAAACTGCCCGCCGCCTGGGAGAGCCGTAGCCAGACGCTCTCGTTGCAGGGCAGCACCGACGGCTCCAGCTTCAGCACACTCGCGGCCTCGGCGGGCCGGGCGTTCAACCCCGCGCAGGCCAACACCGTCCCGGTCACCCTCGCCTCCCCCGCAACGGCACGCTATGTCCGCGTGAACATCACCGGGAACACCGGCTGGAACGCCGCTCAGCTGTCCGAGCTGGAGGTGATCGGCGACGACGGGGGCACCACTCAGCCGCCCACCGGCACCAACCTGGCCCGCAACAAACCGGCCGAGGCCACCTCGTCGGTCCAGTCGTACGTGGCCGCCAACGCCACCGACGACTCCACCTCCACCTACTGGGAGGCGGCGGGTCACCCCTCCGACCTGACCGTGAAGCTCGGCGCCGACGCGGACATCACCGCCGTCGTGGTCAAGCTCAACCCGGACCAGGTGTGGGGCACCAGGACCCAGGGCATCCAGGTGCTCGGCCGGGAGAACTCGGCGAGCGGCTTCACCTCGCTGCGCGACCGCGCCGACTACGCCTTCAGCCCCTCCCGGGACAACAACTCGGTGACCATCCCGGTCACCGGCCGCTTCTCCGACGTCCGGCTCCGGTTCTTCTCCAACACCGGGGCTCCCGGCGGGCAGGTCGCCGAGTTCCAGATCGTCGGGACCGCCGCACCCGCGCCCGACCTGACCGTCACCGGCCTGGACTGGACACCCGCCTCGCCCTCCGAGCGGGACGCCGTGACCGTCGGCGCCACCGTCCGCAACGCGGGCACGGCACGCTCGGCCGCCACGACCGTCGAGGCCAGTCTTGAGGGAACGGTCGCGGGCAGCGGAAACGTACCCGCCCTCGAACCGGGCGCGTCCGCCACCGTGGCCGTCGCCGCGGGCACCCGGCCGGCCGGCAGTTACAGCGTCTCCGCCGTGGTCGACCCGCGCGACACCGTCGCCGAACTCGACGACAGCAACAACAGCCGCACCGCCGCGACCCGGCTCGTCGTCGGCCAGGCCCCCGGCCCGGACCTCGAAGTCAGCGGCATCACCACCAGCCCGGCCAACCCGGCCGTCGGCTCGCCCGTCTCCTTCACCGTGGCCGTGCACAACCGCGGCACCACCGCCGCGGCGGCCGGCTCGGTGACCAGGCTCCAGGTCGGCTCCACCACCCTCAACGGTACGACCGGACAGGTGGCGGCCGGAGCCACCGTGAACGTGGCCATCAGCGGCACATGGACGGCGACCAGCGGCGGAGCCACCCTCACCGCGACCGCCGACGCAACCGGCGTCGTCACCGAGACCAACGAGAACAACAACGTCCTCGCCAAGTCCCTCGTCGTCGGCCGGGGCGCCGCCGTCCCGTACACCGAACTGGAGGCGGAGGACGGCCGCTACCAGGGCACGCTGCTCACCGCCGACGCCAAGCGGACCTTCGGACACACCAACTTCGCCACCGAGTCCTCCGGCCGCGAGTCCGTCCGGCTGAACTCCACAGGCCAGTTCGTCGAGTTCACCTCGACCACTTCCTCCAACTCCATCGTGGTGCGCAACTCCGTCCCGGACGCCGCGAGCGGCGGCGGAGCGCAAGCCACGATCAGCCTGTACGCCAACGACACCTACGTGCGAAAGCTCGACCTGTCGTCGAAGCACAGCTGGCTGTACGGGACCACCGACGACCCCGAGGGACTGACCAACACGCCGGGCAGTGACGCCCGGCGGCTCTTCGACGAGTCGCACGCGCTGCTGTCGCAGACCTACCCGGCGGGCACCACGTTCCGTCTGCAGCGGGACGCGGGTGACACGGCCGCGTTCTACGTCATCGACCTGGTCGACCTGGAACAGGTCGCGCCCGCGACCACCAAGCCGGCGAACTGCACCTCGATCACCGAGTACGGGGCCGTCCCGAACGACGGACTCGACGACACCGACGCCCTCCAGCGGGCGGTCACCGCCGACCAGAACGGCACGATCTCCTGCGTGTGGATCCCCGCCGGGCAGTGGCGCCAGGAGCAGAAGATCCTCACCGACGACCCGCTCGACCGCGGCCAGTACAACCAGGTCGGCATCCGGGACGTCACCATCCGGGGTGCGGGCATGTGGCACTCCCAGCTCTACACGCTCACCCCGCCGCACCAGGCCGGTGGCATCAACCACCCGCACGAGGGCAACTTCGGCTTCGACATCGACCACAACACCCAGATCTCCGACATCGCCATCTTCGGCTCGGGCACCATCCGGGGCGGTGACGGCAACGCCGAGGGCGGGGTCGGTCTCAACGGCCGCTTCGGCAAGGGCACGAAGATCACCAACGTGTGGATCGAGCACGCCAACGTCGGTGTGTGGGCCGGCCGCGACTACTCCAACATCCCCGAACTGTGGGGCCCCGGCGACGGGCTGGAGTTCTCCGGCGTCCGCATCCGCAACACCTACGCCGACGGCATCAACTTCGCCAACGGCACCCGCAACTCCACCGTCTACAACTCGTCCTTCCGCAACACCGGTGACGACGCGCTCGCGGTGTGGTCAAGCAAGTACGTGAAGGACACCTCGGTCGACATCGGCCACGACAACCACTTCCGCAACAACACCATCCAGTTGCCGTGGCGGGCCAACGGCATCGCGGTGTACGGCGGTTACGGCAACACCATCGAGAACAACGTCATCGCCGACACGATGAACTACCCGGGCATCATGCTCGCCACCGACCACGACCCGCTCCCGTTCTCCGGGCAGACCCTCATCGCGGGCAACGCCCTGCACCGGACGGGCGGCGCGTTCTGGAACGAGGACCAGGAGTTCGGCGCCATCACGCTCTTCGCGCAGGGCCAGGACATCCCCGGCGTGACGATCCGTGACACCGAGATCCTCGACTCGACGTACGACGGCATCCAGTTCAAGACGGGTGGCGGCGCGATGCCGGGCGTGAAGATCACCGACGTGCGGATCGACGGGTCCAGGAACGGCTCCGGCATCCTCGCGATGAGCGGCGCCCGGGGCAGCGCCGCTCTGACGAACGTCACGATCACCGACTCGGCCGAAGGGAGCGTACTCATCGAGCCGGGCTCGCAGTTCACCGTCACCGGCGCACCCGTCGGGGCGTCCGCCGCCCGCCTCAACCGCTGAACCGCCGAACGGCTGAAGGCTTGGCTGAATGGCCGGCCTGAACAAAGGGTCTCCGGCCCCCGCGACAGGGGCCGGAGATCCGTCCTGTGCGGTCCGGTGGACACCACGCATGGTTGCCAGGAGCGACGACATGGGAGATCGTTGCCGTGAGGCAATGTTTTCCAGGAGTTGTGAGGTGAGGGATTCGCCCAGCGGGTCCTCTATTTTTGGTCTCCACCCAAGCGCAAACCGGTGTCGGCACGCAGCAGGCGCCCCTATGGGGCGATGCCCCGTATCCCGTCCTGGTCGCTGACGACCAGGGCACGGTCGTGCTGCACAACGATGCCGCGTCAGATCTGCTGCCCGGGATCCGGCCCGGCACACGCTTCGCGGACGCGGTCCCGGCCTGGCTGTCGGCGGCGCACGAAGCGTTGCGGGCACCTGGACGGGCACCTGCTTCACCCACCGGCCAGGAGGCGGACGCGCCGGTGACGGGTGTGATCGGTGAGCGCACCTTCGAGGCCCATCCCAGCCCGCAGGACGAGGGCACGGTGGCGTGGTGGCTGGTCGACGACACCGATCACCAGCTCGCGCAGAAGGCTCTGCGCATGGAACGGAAGCGGACCGCGTTCCTGGCCGAGGCGTCCAGCACGCTGCTCTCCTCCCTCAACCTGGGACGCTGCATGGATGTGACCGCACAACTGGCCGCGGAGCATCTCGCCGACGCGGCACTGGTGATCGCGCCGACACACGGGCGACGGCTGCCGGTGGTGACCTGCCTGCGCGGGGGCACTCCCGTGCTGGCCCACGAATCGGTCGACCCCGACGAGGTACCGGGGCTCGGTGAGGCGCTGCGCGGGTTCCCGCCGGTCCCCTCGCGGTGGATCGATCCGTCCGCCGCACCGGTCTGGATGGTGCCCGAGGGCTTCGGCACGGTCGGCTCGATAGTGATCACCCCGCTGCCCGGCCACGGCGTCCCGGCCGGTGCCCTCGTCCTGCTGCGCCGTTCGGGCGGCGCGGCGTTCACCGAGAGCGAGGAGGTCTTCGCCCGGCTGTTCGCCGCGCGCGCCGGGGCCGCGATGTCGGCCGCCCGTCTGTACGCGGAGCAGACCTCGATCACCGAGGTGCTGATGCGCGAGCTGCTGCCGCCCTCGCTGCACCAGATCTCGGGCGTGGACTACGCCGGCGGCTACCGGCCCTCGGCGGACCACGAACGGGTCGGCGGCGACTTCTACGACGTGCACCCGGCCGCCGTCGAGGGTGAGGCGTCGCTGGTCGCACTGGGGGACGTGTGCGGCAAGGGGCTGGAAGCGGCCGTACTGACCGGGAAGATCCGCAACACCCTGCACGCGCTGCTTCCCCTGGCCGACGACCATCAGCGAATGATCAGTCTGCTGAACACCGCGCTGCTGAATTCCCACCACACCCGCTTCGCGACACTGGTCCTGGCCTCCGCCGTACGGGAGGGCAACGCGGTGAACCTGCGGCTCACCAGCGCCGGACACCTGACCCCGCTGATCGTGCGTGCGAGCGGCACGGTGGAGGAGGCCGGGACCCGCGGCACCCTGGTGGGCGCCATGCCGGAGGCCCCCGCGCACACCACCGCCCTCACCCTCGCACCCGGGGAATCGTGCGTGCTCTACACCGACGGGATCACGGAGGCCGAGGGCGGGCCGATGGGCGGGGTCCAGTTCGGCGAGGAACGGCTCAAGCGCGTCCTGTCGGAGTGCGTGGGCATGCCGTCCGAGAGCATCGTGGAACGCGTCCAGATGCTCGCCGCCCAGTGGGTCGGCAAGGGACGCCACGACGACATGGCCGTCGTCGTGATCTCCGCACCTCGTACGCACCACCTCAGTGCGGTGAACGGCCACACCCGGGGCAGGTTCACCGCATGAGCACCCGTACCCCGCACCGGCCTTCCCTCGCCGGAACCGCCGGAGAACCCGCAGGCGAACCAGTCGGCGAACCCGTTGTCGAGCAACTGGCCGGCGAGCTGTGGGACGCCGTCTCCGTGGCCGACGAGTACACGGCCGTCGAGGTGGTGCTGGGCGCCCTGGAGCGCGGTGTCGAACCGGAGAGCGTGCTGCTGGACGTCATCGCCCGCGTACAGGGCAAGGTGGGCGAGGAGTGGGCCGCCGACCGCCTCAGTGTGGCCCAGGAACACGCGGCGACCGCCATCAACGAACGGGCCGTCGCCGCGCTCGCCCTGCACCCCGCCGCGCGCACCACCCCCACCCGCGGCAGGATCACGGTGGCCTGCGTCGACGGCGAATGGCACGCGCTGCCCGCCCGCCTCCTCGCCGAGGTGCTGACCCTGCGCGGCTGGCAGGTGGACTACCTCGGCGCCCAGGTGCCCGCCCCGCACCTCATCGCCCACCTGCACCGCACCGACTCCGACGCGGTCGCCCTCTCCAGCTCCATCGCCACCCGGCTGCCCACCGCGCACGCCGCGATCACCGCCTGCCAGGCCATCGGCGTCCCCGTACTCGTCGGAGGAGCCGCCTTCGGGCCGGACGGCCGCTACGCCTTTCTGCTGGACGCCGACGCGTGGGCGCCCGACGCCCGCTCCGCGGCCGACCGGCTCGCCCTGGGTCCGCTGCCCCGTCCGCGGGCCGACCACCAGCAGATGGACGACCTGCCCCACCTGGCCGACCAGGAGTACACCCTGATCACCCGCAACAGCGCTTCGCTGGTGCGCGCCGTCTTCACGGCCCTCCAGGACGCGTTCCCCGCCATGCGCACGTACAGCGAACCGCAGCTTGAGCGGACGGCCGAAGACCTCGCGCACATCGTGGACTTCCTCGCCACCGCCCTGTATCTCGGCGACGAGGACCTCTTCGCCGGGTTCATCACCTGGACCGCCCGGATCCTCACCGCCCGCGGCGTGCCCGCGAGCAGCCTGCCGCCGGCCCTGGCCGCCCTGGCCCGTGAGCTCAAGGACTTCCCGCGGGCCACCCGCGTCCTCGAACGCGGCGCCGAGGCCCTCACCCCCGTCGACCACAGCACCGCCGAGAGCCGCTCATGACCATGCTGCCCCCCGCCCATCTGCGTCTCACCACGGTCGACACCGAGGACACGGTCCGGATCGAACTCGACGGAGATCTCGACTACGACACCGCCGACAGCCTCCTGACCGCTGTCACCGCCACCCTCACCGGGCACCCGCGCCTGCACGACCTGCATCTGCACTGTGCCGGGCTCGCCACCATCGACTCCATGGGTCTGTCCGTCCTGCTGATGATCCGCCGACGCGTCGATCAGGTCGGTGTCCGGCTCCATCTGGACGACCGTCCGACAACCTTGGAGCGGCTGCTGACCATCACCGGTAGCCTGGACTACCTCACGACGTCCCCCACCGGCACCGCGAACTCCTCACTCGGCAGGGGAGAAGATCCCCGTACGGGCGGGGAAGCGATGACGGCCCGCCCCACCGGACCGGAAAGCACCACCTGACGTCCTTCCCCGCCGGCCGTCCGCGGCGCGGAAGCCGCACACCGACGGGGAGCCCATGCCAGCACCAGACTTCACCTCGCGCAGGTCCTCGCGCGAGGCCGCCCGGTCCGCCGGGGGCGTCACCGAGCTCCTCGACCTGATGTGGGAGAGGACCGGACGAGCCACAGCCGGGGCTCCGGCCTCCCCTTCCCAACTGCGCCTGATGTACCTCGTCGAATGCGAGGAGGGGGTACGGATGCGGGTCGTGTGCGAACAGCTCGCCGCCGCGCCTCCTTCGGTCAGCCGGCTCTGCGACCGTCTGCAGGCCATCGGCTTCCTGGAGCGGCTGCCCTGTCCCGCCAGCGGACGGGAGGTCACCCTCCGGCTGACCGCGGCGGGGCGAACCCACCTGCGGCGCGTCCGTGAGCAGCGCGAGGCCATGCTCCGCGAGGCCATGGACGCCATGTCCGACGCCGAACGGCACGCACTGGCCGAAGGTCTGGCCGGGCTGCACGCCCAACTCACCGCGGTCAGGGGCGAAGGCGGCGCATCCGGTGCCCACGCCGGCGCTTCGGGTGCCAACGGCGCGGCCGGCCTCCCCGGCGGGTCCTCCGCCGCCTGAGCGCCCGGGAGTTCAGGCTTCGATCAGACCGACGCGGATGGCGTAGCGGGTGAGTTCCAGGCGGTCGCGCAGGCCGAGCTTGTGCAGCACGTTCGCCCGGTGCCGGTGGACGGTCTTGATGCTGATGAACAGCATTTCGGCGATCTCCTTCGAGGAGTGGCCCTCGGCCACGAGTTTGAGGACCTCCTCCTCGCGTGCGCTCAGCACCTGGCCGGGCGGCTCCTCGCCGTGGCGGACCCGGTCGAGGTAGTTGCGGATCAGCGCGGTGACCGCGCCCGGGTACAGGAAGGGCTCGTCGCGCATCGCGGCCCGGCAGGCGGCCACCAGGTCGCGGTCGGCCACGGACTTCAGCACGTATCCGCTGGCGCCCGCCTTCAACGCCTGGAAGAAGTACTGCTCGTTGTCGTGCATCGTCAGCATCAGCACCCGCACGCCGGGTTTCAGCGCGGCGAGCTCGCGGGCGGCCTGCAGGCCCGTCATCCGGGGCATGGCGATGTCCAGTACGGCCAGGTCGACCTCCTGGGTGCGGGCCAGTTCGACGGCCTGGGCGCCGTCCCCGGCCTCGGCGACGACCCGCAGGTCCGGTTCCCCGTCGAGGATGAGCCGCACTCCGCGACGTACCAGCGCGTGGTCGTCGGCGAGGAGGATGCGGATCAAGGAAGTGTCGGGCGTGGTCATGGCTGCTTCCTAGAGGACGGGCACGGTCAGCCGGACCTGCGTACCCGCGTCCGGCTCGGAGGTGACATCCAGCGTGGCCCCGATCAGCAGGGCCCGCTCGCGCATTCCGCGGATGCCCGCCCCTTCGCGGGCGACGCCGGAGCCGCGGCCGTCGTCGCTGACGTCCAGCACCACCTTCCCGCCGACGTGGTGCAGGCTCACCTCGACCCGGCCGGCCTCGGCATGGCGGGCCGTGTTGGTCAGGGCCTCCTGAGCGACGCGGTACAGGACCAGTTCCGTCTGCGGGGCCAGCATGGGCAGGCCGGGGTCGAAGCGCCGCACCACGCGCAGACCGGCGTGGGTGGCGAACTCGGTGGTCAGCGAGGTCAGCGCACTGATGAGGCCCAGATCCTCCAGCACGCCCGGCCGCAGTCGGCGTACCACACGGCGCACCTCGTCCAGGCTCCCCCGGGTGATCTCCTGCACCTGCCGCAGGTCGCCGCGCAGGGGCTCCTCGGCCTCGTCCGCCGCGCGTTTGAGGACCAGCAGGATCGCGGTCATGCTCTGGCCCACCTCGTCGTGCAGCTCCTGGGCGATACGGCGCCGCTCCGCCTCCTGCCCTACCAGGACGCGGGCGCTGCTGGTGGCCCGTTCGTGTTCGAGGCGTTCGACCATGGCGTTGAAGGTGCGGATCAGTTCGGCGGTCTCGCCGCGGCCGTGTTCCGGCAGCCGCTGCCCGGGGCGCAGCAGATCGACGGTGGTCATCAGCCGGGTGAGCCGGTCCAGCGGGGCCAGGCCGATCCGCAGCAGGGCCGCGTTGGCGACCAGCATGACGGCCAGGCCGGAGACGAGGATGACCGCCTCGGTCAGCACCACCGGCACGGAGACGGTCACCGGAGCCAGCAGCAGCAGCGCGGTGGCGATCCCGAGCACCACCGCGTTGAGCGCGAAGATCCGCCAGAACAGGGACAACGGGATGACGCCTTTCCTCGTGCGACGATCTTCCACCCAAGCCTGCCTGTTCCCGGTTCCACCGTCGATGGGCATCAATGCCCATTTTCGCGATCCGGGCTGCCCATTGCCCGATGGGCCCCGGAACCGGCCGCGGATGGGTATCGCGCCCGATGGGATTCGTACGGCGTACCGGCCAGGGTGGGACAGGACCGACCCACCTGGATCCTGACCTTCGTCAAGGTTCGTCCTCGTCAAGAAGGACCCACCATGTCACTCGACACACCCCGGCCCGGCACCCGGCTTGAGCGCCTGCCGACACACGAAGCCCTCCAACGCCTCGAACACGAACGCAACTCCCGCCTCACGCAACTGCGGGCCCTCGACGAGGCGGGGGCGGACGTGGAGAAACACGTGGTGTCCGCGCAGAAGGACACCGTCCGGCGGGTCCTTGCCGAGGTCGAGGCCGCCTTCACCCGCGTCCGGGACGGCAACTACGGCAACTGCCTCGACTGCGCCGAACCCATTCCGGTCGAGCGACTGGAGATCCTGCCGTACACGCGGTTCTGCGTCCCCTGCCGACGCGACACCGCCTGACGACAGCCCGTCCGACCTCCGATATCCGTCCTGCCCTGGGGGTGACATGGTGACCGACCACATCATCGACGACCGCGACACGACCCTGTCGGCCGACGACCTCGCCGCACTGCGCGAGAACCTGTACGAGCAACGCGCGTTCCGCCAGGAGCAGCTGAGACAACTGCGGCAGGCGCAACAGCTCTCGGCCTCCGCCACGAACGGCGCCGACGCGCCGCGCGACCGCCGGGCCGCTCCCCAGGCCGAGGTCCGCGGCAAGCTCGCCGCCTCCGCCCGTATGGTCCTCGCCGACATCGGGGCCGCGCTCGCGCGCATGGACCGGGGCGGCTACGGCATCTGCAATGTGTGCCGGGTACCCATCGACCGCGCACGACTGACGGTGGTGCCGCATGGCCGCTACTGCACCCGGTGCCAACAGGTCAGGGAGGCCGGACGATGACCACCGCACGAGACGCTCGCCGCCTCGCGGGCCGGCACCGCTCCTGGCCCTGGTGCCGGCACTGCTCAGGCATCGCCCTCGACCTGGGCAGCGCCCGCACCCGTGCCTGGACGTCCGGACGCCGGATGATCCTCGACGTGCCCACGGTGACCTTCCCCGGCGGCGGCGCCACGTACCCCGTACAGCGCGGCACCATCGTCGACACCCCCGGTACCTCCCGGATGCTGGACCGGCTGCTCGGCCACCGGCTGCCCCGTCTCGGCCGCCCGCTGCTCATTCTCACGACACCCGTGCTGGGCGGTGTCGCCTACCGGGCAGAGGCCCGCACCGCCGTCGAGGTCCTGCGCCCGCGTACGGTGCTGACGGTTCCCACCGCACGCGCCGTGGCCGTGGCCGTGGACGCCGACCTGACCCGCCCGTTGCTCGTCGTGGACATCGGGGCCCATCTCACCGAGGTCACGCTGCTCGCCGACGGCGGTGTGGTGGACGCCCGCCACACCGTGCTGGGCACCGGCGACCTGGACAGACACACCCCTCCCGCGCTGATAGCCGACGCGATCGTCGCCATGGTGACCGGCATGCTGGAACAGGACCGCACCCCCGTGACGCTCGACGCCCTCCAGGGGGGTGTGCTCCTGGCGGGCGGAGGCGCCCTGCGCCCGGACATCACGTACAGCCTCGCCGGCCGGCTGCACGCTCCCGCGCGGCCCGTGCCGGCACCGCACACCGCGGCGGTCCGCGGCGCCGCGCAACTCCTGCGGACGGCCCACGCCCACCCGTGGCCGCCGGCCCTCGACGTCGGCCCGGCGTCAGAGTGAGGGCCAGGACGCGGTGGGCCGCGCGTCCGCGACGGGCGCGGGCTCCGGCTCGTGACCCTGCCTGTTCTGTACGGGTTCGTTGCCGGCGAGCATGTCGGGATCGAACATGACGATCACGGCCGCCAGGACCAGTACGACGATCGGTCCGCCCACCATGGGGATCAGGGAGAAGAGCAGGTCCATCGAGGACTGGCCCTGGACCCTGGAGCCCGCGTCGACGTGCACGCTCATGGCGGCCATACCGGTGTAGTGCATGCCCGTGACCGCGACGCCCATGATGACGCTCGCGGCCGCGGCGGACGCCAGGGTGTGCAGGGACACGGCCGCCCAGAGTGCGGCGGTGGCCGCCGTGACGGCTATCAGGACCGACAGGCCGACCGTCACCGGGTCGAAGGTCATGTGCCCGGCGAACTCCATGCCGTTCATTCCGATGTAGTGCATCGCCGCGACGCCCGCGCCGGTGACCACACCGGCCACTCCCAGGGTGCGGGGCGACGCGCCGCGGTAACCCACGATCAACACGCCGAGCAGGACCACGGCCACCGCGACACCCAGGCTGAGGAACGTGAGGGCCGGGTCGTACCGGATCGACGCACCGTCGATGGTGAACCCGATCATGGCGATGAAGTGCATCGTCCAGATGCCTGATCCGATACAGATCGCGCCCAGTGTGAGCCACGGGCCCCGGCGGCCCCGTGCGCCCATGCGAACCGACCGTGTCGTGCAGCGCAGACCGAGCGCCGCACCGGCGCAGGCCATCAGGAACGCGACGACCGGAGTGATCATTCCGAAGTTGAACTGGCTGACTGTGCTGTTCACCGAACGCCTTTCGGACCGCGGAACCCGTACGGGCCCGCGTTGCAGGAACCTTTTCGCAGAACCGTCCGGGCGGACAGACGAGCCGAGTTCACCGGCACCTGTGTCTGCCGCGCTCCGGAACCGACCCTGGGGGCGGACGGCGGCACAGCACATGACGTTCCGTCATGCCATGGCCTCGGGGGGTGAGCGGGTGGCCAATGCTAGGTATGCGCCCCCTGCTTGTCACTCTGAGACCTGTGACGCAATCAAATTGAGACTTGTACAGGCATATTCCTCCTGCATGCCATCACGCACATTGTCCCTATATCCCACCCTTGATCCCGGGCAACTGGTCTTCACCTCTTGAGTACCGGTCCGCGCGGCGTGGAAGCAGCAGCGGGGTGGCCAGGAGGACGACTCCGGCGACCGCGATGGCGGTGCGGGGGCCGATGAGGGCCGCCAGCAGACCCCAGACGGCGGTCATGGCCGCGATGGCGGCGCTGCTGCTGACCGACCAGGCGGTCAGCGTGCGGGCGACCCTGCCGGGGTCGGTGTGGTCGAGCCGGCAGGTGGCCAGTACCGGGTTGAACACGCCGCAGCAGGTCACCAGGCCGAGTTGGACGACGATGATGAGGACGATCCCGGGGACACCGGGCTGGACGAACACCAGGCCGAGCGGCCAGCACGCCCGCAGTGCCCCGGCGGTGCGCAGTACCTTGTGCCGCCCGAACCGCGCCACGAGCCGGTGTGCGAGGCGTGCGCCGACCAGGCCGCCGATGCAGGGCGCCGCGAACACCAGGCCGTACTGCCAGGGTGCGAACCCGAGGCTGTCAAGCAGGAGTACGGCGAGCAGCGGCTCGGAGGCCATGATCAGGCCGTTGACCACGATGGAGTTGAGGAACAGCGGGCGCAGCGCGGGGTGGGCGAGGATGTGGCGCCAGCCTTCGAGCAGATCGCGTGCCCGCAGTCGCGGCGCACCGGTGCGCACGGGAACCGGCTCGCTGCCGCCGATGGCGCGGATGCCCAGGGCCGAGAGCAGGTAGCTGACCGCGTTCGCCACCAGGGTCGTCACCGGGCCGAACAGCCCGATCGCGTATCCGCCGAGCGGTGGCCCGACCATGGTCGCGGTCCAGGTAGTGGACTCGAACCTGCTGTTCGCGACCAGCAGGTCCGCCGGCGGCAGGAGCCCCTTCAGATACGCGCCGCCTGCCGCCCTGAACGCGATGTCGGCCGTGGCGACCACGACGGATACGACGAGGAGCTGGGCGAAGCCGAGCCGGCCGAGCGCGAACGCGGCGGGGACGCTCATCAGCGCCGCGAACCGGGTCAGGTCCATCGCTACCATCACCGGCCGTTTACGACGGAACTCCACCCACGGGCCTAGGGGGACCGCCACCAGGGCGCCCACGGCTCGCCCCGCGGCGGCCAGCGCCGCGACCTGGGCCGGTCCGGAGTGCAGTACCAGGACCGCGATCAGCGGAAACGCACCGAACCCGATCCCCGTGCCGTACGAGCTGACGGCGAAGGCCGCCCACAACCAGCCGAAGCGCCGCCCCAGCGTCCGCCCACCCGCCATCCCCGATGCACCCCTCGCCGATCCGAACGACCGCACTCTGACCGTCGGCCGTCGGCCGTCGGCATCAAAGCGAGTAGCAGATCACGAGATCAAACGACCGATCCACCGGGACCGCACAACCGATGGCTGTGAGAGTCGCTGGGCGTTTGTGACAAGCGCTGTGCCGCTGAGGTCGTCGGCGTGGATCTCGATGCCGTGCGCACCTTCGTGGCAGCCGCGGACGCGGGGCGGTTCCAGGACGCCGCCGACGAGTTGGCGATCACCCAGCAGGTCGTCTCAAGGCGTGTGGCCGCGCTGGAGAAGGCTCTCGGGGTGCGGTTGTTCGCCCGTTGTGGCGCAGCGAGGGCATCGAGGCAGTCGAGCGGTTCGCACTGGACGTCCGGCGCCACCCGGCGGGAACCGGCACGATGACCCGCTGCTCGGAGGTCGACATGCCGGACGACTGGGCCCGCTGCCAGTGGGCCTTCGCCACACCGGACGACGGCCCGCGCCTGACCGGGACCGACATCGTCCACCTGCGGCGATCGCTCATCGACCGGATCATCGTCTTCGCGGGTGAGACCAACCCGTCCCTCTGAACCCTGGGTGAGAGCAAGCCGTCGTCCTGCACCCTGGATGGGACCGGACCGTCCCCCTGCACCCGGATGGGCCCGGCCCGTCAGCCTGAACCCTGGTTGGGCCCGGACCGTCCTCCTGAACCCTGGGTGAGAGCAAGCCGTCGTCCTGAAACCGCGCGTGGAGCGGCCCCGGAACTCCCGTGGGAGTTCCGGGGCCGCTTCGTGCCGGACGAGCGTCAGGCCTGCACCGCGGCCCGCTCGGACTCGTCGAGGCGGTCGGCAGGGGCCGGGTCGGCCGCGACCGGACGGGCGGCCGGGATGACGGCCGCGATGACGGCGGCCACCAGGGCGACGGCGCCGCCGATGATCAGGGCGGTACGGAAGCCGTCCTCCGAGGTGATGCTGAAGCCGCCCATGGTGACGGACATCTGGGAGAGGACCACGCCGACGACAGCGGCGCCCACGGAGGTGCCGAGCGAGCGCATGAGGGTGTTGAAGCCGTTCGCGGCGGCGGTCTCGGAGAGCGGCACCGAGCTCATGATCAGGGCGGGCATCGCCCCGTAGGCGAGACCCACGCCGCTGCTGGTGATCATGAGGACGAGCATCAGGCCCCAGGCGGAGCCCATCAGCGCGAGGGACACGCCGTAGCCGGCGGCGATGACCAGGATGCCGCAGATCAGCGTGAACTTCGGGCCGCGTGCGTCGGTCAGCTTTCCGCCGAGCGGGGAGACGATCATCATCATGATGCCGCCGGGGGCCATCCACAGGCCCGCAGCGAGCATCGACTGTCCCAGGCCGTAGCCGGTCGCCTCGGGGAACTGCAGCAGCTGGGGAACGATCAGCATGCCGGAGTACATGCCGAAGCCGACGAAGAGCGAGGCGAGGTTGGTGAGCAGGACCCGGGGACGGGCCGTGGTGCGCAGGTCGACCAGGGGGTCCCGGGTGCGGGTCTCCCACACGCCCCAGGCGAGCAGCACCACGACGGCTGCGCCGGACAGGCCGAGCGTCGTCGCCGAACCCCAACCCCACTCGGCGCCCTTGGAGACCGCGAGCAGCAGGCAGACCAGGCCGACACCGAGTCCGATCGCGCCGGGCGCGTCGAAGCGCTGGCCCTTGGCCCCGGCGGGGACGTCGGGGATCAGGAACCAGATCAGGGCGGCGATCGCCACGGCCAGGACGGCGGAGCCCCAGAACAGCACGCGCCAGCTCGCGTACTGGGCGACCGCGGCGGCGATCGGCAGACCGAGACCGCCTCCGATGCCCATGGACGCGCTGACGAGCGCGATGGAGGAGCTGAGCTTCTCGGCCGGGACCACGTCACGCAGGAGTGCGATGCCGAGCGGCACCATGCCCATTCCCATGCCCTGCAGACCGCGGCCGACGATCATCGGGACGACGGACGACGAGAGCGCGCACACCACCGAGCCCACGATGAGGGGCACGGAGCAGGCGAGGAGCATCCGCCGCTTGCCCAGCAGGTCGCCCAGGCGTCCGGTGACCGGCACACAGACAGCCGCCACCAGCAGGGTGACCGTGATCACCCACGCCGTGTTCGAGGCCGAGCTGTGCAGGATCCGCGGCAGGTCCGCGATCAGCGGCGTGACCAGGGTCTGCATGATCGCCGCCGTGGTGCCGGCGAAGGCCAGCGTGGCGATCACGCCAGTGGTGTGGCGGGACGTCGGTGGGGCTCCCATCAAGGGACTCCTTGCATCTCTTTGCATTTCTTTCGGGGTACTGAGAATGCAGTGTACATATCTTATGCATGATGCATGACATGTGTTCATTGCACAGCCTGTGCGAGGATGGGGGCGGGGCCTGCGCAGAAATTTGCCGCGTCGGCCCTGTTCAGGACAGTGGGAGGCAGTGGCACATGGGCAGGCCGACGTACGAGGTCGAGTACGAGCAGATGCTGCTCGGCAGGCACGCGCTCGCGGCGCACGGCGGGCGCAGCAAGGAGAGCGTGCTGGAACGGAGTTCCTACATTCTGCTCAGCCGCATCCGCGTACAGGGGCCCATGTCGATCGGTGAGCTGAGCGACGCGTTCGGGCTCGACGCCTCGACCCTCAACCGGCAGACCGCCTCGGCCGTGCGTGCCGGACTCGCGGAGCGCATTCCCGACCCCGACGGCGGACTGGCCCGCAAGTTCCGCATCACGGACAAGGGGGCGCGGATACTCGACGAGGAGCGCGAGCGGACCGTCGGCTCCCTGGACCGGGTCATGGCCGACTGGTCCGACGAGGACATCGCGGAGTTCGCCGGCTGTCTGCGGCGCTTCAACACCGGCATCGAGCGGCTCGGCGGCAGGCCCTGGCCGCGCCCATGACGTTCGCCGACGTCGGCCGGCTCCCTCAACTCCCGCCCCAGGCACGGCAGTAGGGACGGTGACGGGTTCGCGAAGCCCGCGGAGGGGTACTCATGAGCCCTATGAGGGAGACCGGAAGATACCAGGCGCGGGGGCCCTGCGACCCAGCAAGCGCCCTGACGACCGAAAGCCCTTGCCCCTAGGACGCCGATCGACCCCCGCCGACCCTCACCTGCCCCTTCACGCTCATCCCGCACCGGTTGACAGGCCCACCGTCCGAGGCCGACGCCACTGACACGCGCAAACGAGCCAGATCGACCAAAAGGCCTCGCCTGACGGTCTCGCCGAATAGCGTGCGAGAAATCGAACACATCTCCCCACCTCCCTGCGGTCCGCGCATGCCACGGACCCCTGCCGCGCTAGGAGAACCGGGATGTCCGACGACCCCTCGGATGCGTACGCCCCGCAGCCCCACCGGGCCAGGCACCCCGCCGCCCCGCCCGCCTGGGCCGCCACCGAAGAACACTTACCCGAGCGCATCACGCGCCCCTCCACCCCCGGGCACCACCGCGACCTGCGGATTCTGCGCCGGGCGTACCGCAGACAGCGCCGGGTCGCCACCTTCACGGTCCTCGCCTACTTCACCGCCTTCCTGATCCTCTCCGTCCGCGCCCCGTCCTTCATGACGAAGCCCGTCACCGGCGGTCTGTCCACCGGCATGGTGCTCGGCCTGGTCCAACTCCCCGTCACCTGGCTGGCGATCGTGCTCTTCGAGTACACGGCGAGCCGGTACGTCGATCCGCTCGCACGCCGTATGCGGCAACGCACGGCCCTACTGGCCGAGCGGGAGCCCGGACAATGACGGAGTTCAGCGGCACCGCACAGACCTGGTCCCTGGTCGCCTTCTGCACCGTCGTCACCGTGACCCTGCTGCTCTGCGTCATCGCGGGCCCGGACCGGGACGACCTCGACGAGTTCTACACCGGCTACCGCTCGTTGTCCCCGATGCGCAACGGTCTCGCCATCGCGGGCGACTACATCTCCGCGGCCACCGTCCTCACCATCGGCGGCGTCATCGCGCTCTGCGGCTACGACGGTGTCGTCCTCGCCCTCAGCACCCTCCTGTCCCTGCTGCTCCTGATGTTCCTGCTGGCCGAACCCCTGCGGAACACCGGACGTTTCACCACGGGGGACGCCATCGCCCGGCGGATGCCCGGCCGCGCCGTGCGCATCACGACGTGTGTCGTGACCATCGCCTCGCTGCTGCCGATGATGCTGGTCCAGCTCGCCAGCACCGGCCAGCTGCTCGCCTTCATCCTCGGCTTCAGCAGCGCCACCATGAAGACCGGGTGCGTCATCGGCGTCGGCGGCCTGATGATCACCTACGCGGCCATCGGCGGGATGAAGGGCACCGCCCTCATCCAGATCCTGAAGATGGTCATGCTCCTCGGCTCGGGGTCCGTGGTCGCCTTCCTGATGCTCCGCACCTTCGCGTGGGACCCGGGAGAGCTGTTCGGCACGGCCGCGGAACACAGCGGGGCGGGCGAGGCGTTCCTGCGCTCCGGCCTGCAGTTCGCCGGGGGTCCGCACGCGGGCCTGGACATGATCAGCACACAGTTCGCCATCGTGCTCGGCGGCGCCTGTCTGCCCCACGTCACGATGCGCATGTTCACGGCGGACAGCGCACGGCAGGTACGCCGCTCGATGTCCTGGGCGGTGTCGTCCGTGGCCCTGTTCATGCTGATCATCACCATCGTCGCGACCGGGGCGACCGCGCTCCTCGGGCGGAGCGGGATCACCACGGCCGACCCGCGCGGCAACACGGCCTATCTCCTCGGCTCCCGGGCTGTCTTCGGCACCCATGTCACCCGCGCCGAGACCTTCCTGTTCACCACGGTCACGGCGGCGATCTTCCTCACCCTGCTCGCCTCGGTCGCCAGCATGATCCTCGCCTGCGCCAACTCCCTGGCCCACGACGTCTACGCCAGCCGCGCCACCCCCCGGTCGCCGGTACGGGAGATGACCGTCGCCCGGGTCTCCGCGCTCGCCGTCGGAATACCGACGATCGTGCTGGCCGGCCTCATCCAGCACCGCAGTCTCCAGCCCCTGGCGACGCTCTCCTTCTGTCTGGCCGCCTCGGCCATCGCCCCCGCGCTGGTCTACAGCCTCTTCTGGCGCCGCTACACCCGAACCGGCCTGCTGTGCACGCTCATCGGCGGCTCGCTCGCGGTCCTCGTCCTGATGCCCGGTACCCGGCTCGTCTCGGGGACACCCATGGCGGCCTTTCCCCAGGCCGACTTCAACTGGTTCCCGTTCACCACGACCGGCCTGGTGTCCATTCCCCTGGGCTTCGCGTTCGGCTGGCTCGGCACGATGTTCTCGGGACGCCGCGAGAACCAGCGCCGGAAGAAGGACTACGAACGGATCGAGGCCAGAATCCTGGCGGGCCCGGAACCCAGGCCGAGATGACCGTGCCGGGACCGGGTGCGTACACCATCTTTCTTGGTGTTAGGTTTGGCTTACCTTACTGATTATCGGAACTCACGGTTCCGCAACTCTGCGCTGCCCGCGAGCGGGCGGACAAGGACGACCTCAAGTGCGCTTCGCCCCGTCGCCGTTCACCCGCGGCACGCACCCTCGGATACGCGTCGCGTGACCGTCTCCCTCTCCCCGCCCGGACCCGTCGACGCCACGCGCGTCCGCCGCCGTCACGGCAGACCCGCCCTGAGCGCGGGTCTGCTCGCCGCGGCCCTGGCACTGGCCGCCGTGAGCGTGCTCAGTCTCGCCGTGGGGTCGGGCGACGTGGCCCCGCACGACGTGGTGGCCGGAGTGTTCAGTCCCGACCGTTCCGTCCACGGCCAGATGATCATCCAGGAGGTCCGCCTCCCCCGCACGCTCGCCGGTCTGCTGGCCGGTTCGGCGCTCGGTGTCGCGGGAGCCCTGATGCAGGGCGTCGCGCGCAACCCCCTGGCGGATCCGGGCCTGCTGGGTGTGAACGCGGGCGCCTCCGTCACCGTCGTCTTCGCGATCAGCGTCCTGTCGCTGACCGAGCCCGCCCAGTACATCTGGTTCGGTTTCCTCGGGGCCTGTGTCGCCGCCGTACTCGTCCACGGCATCGGCAGCCTGGGCCGCGAGGGCGCGACACCGGTGAAACTGGCGCTCGCCGGAGCGGCCACCACCGCCGTGCTGGGCTCCCTGACCAGCGCCATGCTGCTCAGGGACAGCCGGACGTTCGACCAGTTCCGGTTCTGGCAGGTGGGCGCGCTCAACGGCCGTGACACCGATGTCCTGTGGCAGGCGTTCCCCTTCGTCGCCGTCGGCGGAGTGCTGGCCCTGCTGCTGGGGCCTTCCCTCAACGCCCTCGCCCTCGGCGACGACATCGCGCGCGGACTGGGCCAGCGCGTCGTCGCGGTGCGGCTGGCCGGCGCCGTGAGTGTCGTGCTGCTCTGCGGCGCGGCCACGGCTATCGCGGGACCGATCGGGTTCCTGGGCCTGGCCGTTCCGCACGCGGCACGTCTGATCACCGGCCCCGACCACAAGTGGATCCTCCCCTACAGCGCACTGCTCGCACCGGCCCTGCTGCTCTTCGCCGATGTCGTGGGCCGACTGATCGCGCGGCCCGGTGAGGTGCAGGTCGGTGTGATCACCGCCGCGCTGGGCGCCATCCCCTTCGTCCTGCTCGTCCGCCGCCGGAACGTGGTCGAACTGTGAACCGCAGGAGCACGTCCGCGGGCAGTACGCCCACCGCGTCCCCGGAGCCGAGAGGGGCGACCGGTCGTCCCGCCGCAACGCACGACGCCGTGGCCCGGCTGATCCGCGTCAGACGCCGTGGGCAGGCACGCGGCGCCCTCGTGAGCGGCGTCCTGCTCGCCGTCGTACTCGCGGCGTTCGCCCTGTCCCTCACCACCGGCGACTTCGTCATTCCGCTCGCCGACGTCCTCGCCACCCTGGCCGGGGGCGGCGACGCGGGGACACAGTTCGTCGTCCTCGAACTGCGCCTGCCGCGAGCCCTGCTGGCCCTGCTGGTCGGCGGCTGCTTCGGTGTCTCCGGAGCGGTGTTCCAAGGTCTGCTGCGCAACCCGCTGGCCAGCCCCGATGTCATCGGCGTCAGCGCGGGCGCCAGCGCGGCGGCCGTCCTGGCGAGCATGGTCCTCGGGCTGAGCGGGATCGCGCTGTCGGTGGTCGCCCTGGCGGGCGCGCTGCTGACCGGGGCCGCCGTGTACCTGCTGGCCTGGCGCAAGGGGATCAGCGGCTACCGCCTGGTCCTCGTGGGCATCGGCATCGGTACGGGCCTGTCGAGCGTCGTCTCGTACGTCATGACGCGATCGGATGTCACCGAGGCCCAGAACGCCTTCCTCTGGCTGACCGGCAGTCTCAACGGCCGTTCCTGGACCCACTTCTGGCCCCTGTTCGGCGGAGCGGTCGTGCTGCTGCCCCTGGCCCTGGTGGTCTCGCGTGCCCTGCCCGCGCTGCAGTTGGGCGACGAGGCCGCCGGCGGTCTGGGCGCGCGGGTCGAGCGCAGCCGGCTCGCCATGCTGGCCTGTGCGACCGCCCTCGCGGGTCTGGCGACGGCGGCTGCCGGACCCGTCGGATTCGTCGCCTTCGTGTCCCCGCCCATCGCCCGGCGCCTGCTCCCCGGGCACGGCGCGGCCCTGGTGCCCTCGGCCCTGGTCGGAGCCGCGCTGGTCATCCTCGCCGACTACGCGGCCCAGCACCTCATCCCCGGCACGCAGTTGCCGGTGGGGATCGTGACCAGCCTCGTCGGTGCGCCGTACCTGCTGTGGCTGCTCGCGCGCGCCAACCGCGTGGGCAGGGGCGGCTGACCATGACGCGCCCATCGGACGAAGGTTCCGGCGAGCTCCGTGAACCGCTCGGCACCCTCAAGGAGACGACGGTGACCTCCCCGCACGCCCCGCACATCCCGCCCGCCTCGCACACCCTCCAGGCCCGGGACCTGACCCTCGGATACGGAGAGCGCGAGATCATCTCGAAGCTCGACGTCGACCTGCCACCCGGCCGCATCACCTGCGTCGTGGGCCCCAACGCCTGCGGCAAGTCCACGCTGCTGCGCTCGATGGCACGGCTGCTCGTGCCGTCGGCGGGAGCCGTCCTCCTCGACGGCCGCAGCATCCAGGAGCTGCCCACCCGGCAGGTGGCCGCGACGCTGGGCGTGCTGCCGCAGTCCCCGGTGGCGCCGGAAGCCATCACCGTCGCCGATCTGGTCGGCCGCGGCCGGTATCCGCACCAGGGCTGGTTCCGGCGCTGGACGGCGTCCGACACCGAGGCCGTCGCCGCGGCCATGCTCGCCACCGACGTCCTCGACCTCGCCGACCGGCCGCTGGACGAGCTCTCCGGCGGGCAGCGCCAGCGCGTCTGGATCGCCATGGCCCTGGCCCAGGAGACCGACATCCTGCTGCTGGACGAGCCCACCACCTACCTCGACATCAGCCACCAACTGGACGTCCTGGATCTGCTGACCGACCTCAACCGACAACGCGGTGTCACCCTCGCCGTCGTCCTGCACGATCTCAACCTCGCGTGCCGGTACGCCGACCACCTCATCGCGATGAAGGACGGCCGGGTCGTCGCCGAGGGCACCCCGACCGCGATCGTCACCGAGGACCTGGTGCACGAGGTGTTCGGGCTGCGCAGCGCGGTCGTCCCGGACCCGGCGTCGGCCACCCCCCTGATCGTTCCGATGGGACGGCACCACATCACGGCGCCACCGGCCGACGACTCCCGGCTCGCCCCGTCCTGAGTCCCTGACCCTTCCTGAGCCCCTGAACCCCCTTCCTCCCTTCACCCCTTCGCCCTCTCACCTCTGTCGAGTACCTCGATGAACCTCCCGGAAAGAGCACCCACCATGGCCCCTCGCTCCGCCGACTCCGGCTCCCGACGCCGACCGCGCCGACCGCGCCTGCTGACCGGCGCCCTCGCGCTCACCCTGATGGGGGCGCTGGCCGCCTGCGGTTCGTCCGGCGAGTCCGGCACCCAGGACAGCGCCGCCCGGACGTCCGACGGCGCGTTCCCTGCCAAGGTCACCACCAAGTTCGGCACGGTCACCGTGGAGGAGGCCCCCAAGCGCGTGGTGGCGCTCGGCTGGGGAGACGCCGAGGCCGCGCTCTCGCTCGGGGTGCAGCCGGTCGGAGCCAGCGACTGGCTCGCCTTCGGCGGCGACGGAGTCGGCCCCTGGGCCAAGGGCCTCTACAACAAAAGCCCGCAGAAGATCGGCACGCTGGAGCCCGAGTACGAGAAGATCGCGGCCCTGAAGCCCGACCTGATCCTGGACACCAAGTCCAGCGGCGACCAGACGCGTTACGACACCCTGAGCAAGATCGCGCCGACCGTCGGAGTGCCGAAGGGCGGCGACCAGTACAAGATCTCCTGGGAGAAGCAGACCACCATGGTCGCCCAGGCCCTCGGCCTCTCCGCAGACGGCAAGAAGCTGATCGCCGAGACGGGGAAGAAGTTCAGCGACGCCGCGAAGGCGCACCCGGAGTTCAAGGACGAGACCATCACGCTCGGGTCGCGGACCGCTTCCGCCTGGGGCGCGTACGTCCGCGGCACGGGCCGGGTCGACTTCGTCGAGCGGCTGGGATTCGAGAACAACCCCGCCATCGAGGCCAAGGCCGGGTCCGCGTTCTCCGTGCCCGTCTCGGAGGAGAACCTCGACCTCCTCGACGCCGGCCTGACCGTGATGGCTCCCATCGGCGTCACCGCGAAGAAGATCAGCTCCGATCCGCTCTTCAAGGCCGTACCGTCCGTGCGGAAGGGCCACTCCGTCGTCTTCGACGACCAGGACATCAGCTCGGCCTTCGCGATGGACTCCGTACTGTCGGTCGACTACGCGCTGGAGCACGTGGTGCCGCTGTTCGCGGCGGCACTCACGTAGTCCTCACGCGGTCTTCGCCCACACCCGGTCCGCGTAGTCGAGGAAGTTGCGTCCGAGGATCTTCTCGATGCGTTCGGAGCGGTGTCCGCGCTGTTCCAGGAGGCGGATCAGTTCCCTGAACTGGTCCACCCCGCGCAGGTCGAGGACGAAGGGGAGCGTGTCGGCGCGCTCCCCCGCCGCGCCGACTCCGGCCGCCCGGCGCAGCGCCACGTGCTCGGCGAGATCCGCGCGGTAGGCGTCGAGGTCGTCGATGGAGGTGACGGGCCCGTCGGTGCCGATGCCGACGTGGTCCTCACCGCACACGTTCACGGCGTGGTCGATGTGCTCGACGACGTCCGCGGCCGTGGCATGCCCGGACAGGCTGAGGAACGGCATGAAGTAGATGCCCACGAACCCCCCGCGCGAGGCGACCAGCCGCAGTTCCTCGTCGGTCTTGTTGCGCGGCAGGTCGGCCAGCGCCCGGCAGCCGGTGTGGTTGATCGACACCGGTGTACGGGAGAACGCCGCGGCCTCCAGGCAGGTGCGCTCGCCGCTGTGCGAGAGGTCGACCATCAGGTCGTGTTCGTTGAGCGCCTCGACCACGCGGCGGCCGAAGTCGCTCAGCCCCCGGTTGGCCGGTGCCATGGAGCCGTCGCCGATGTGGTTGGCCTGGTTGTAGGTGAGTTGGACGACGCGCACGCCCAGCTCGGCGAACGTGGCGACGCGGCCGGTGTCCTCGCCGACCGCGACGGCGTTCTGGAAGCCGTAGACGACACCGATCCGGCCCGATTCCCGTGCCAGGTGGAGGTCGGCGACCGTACGCACCTTCAGCAGGTCCGCCGCGTGCTCCCGCACGATCCCGTCCCAGACGTCGATCTCGTGCAGCGTGTGCTCGTACGGGGGCAGGTCGCCCATGGTGTAGCCGAGGGTGATGTTGACGGCGGTGAGGCCCGAGGCGCGGGCGTCCGCCAAGGTGCGGGCGTCGAAGGTGAGTTGCTCACTGGTCTGGTTGAGCTGTGCGGCGGCCTCGGCCGACCGGGGCGCGTTGGGGTTGTCGAGCTGCCCGAGCGCGTTGATGATCATGGGAGTGGAGGTCATCGGGCTTCCTTGTACGCGCCGCGCTCGAAGCGGTGGCCACGCTTGACGGTGAGGGTGACGCTGCGCAGGTGGTCGATGTCGAGCAACGGATTCTCGTCGAGGACCACGAAGTTGGCGAGCTTGCCGGGTTCCACGCTGCCCATGAGGTCCTCGGCTCCGGCGCTCCGGGCGCCGATCAGGGTGGCCGAGCGCAGCACCTCCTCGGGCGGGATTCCGCAGCGGCGCACGAGGAACGCCAGCTCCTCGAACAGAGCGGGGAAGGGATCCTCGGGAGCGGTCTCGTAGTCGGTGCCCGTCGAGAGGTCCACGCCGGCGCGGTACGCCTGAGCCGTGATGTGGGCGGCGAGTCGGGCACTGGCACGCGCGCGTGCCGTGCCCTCCGGGCCCTCCCCCGCCAGCTCGTCGCTCTCCCACATGCCGGCGGTCGCGTCGAGAACGGTGCCGCGGCGGCACATCAGGGCGAAGAGTCCGTCGAGGTGCGGGTCGTCCTCGGCGGCGAACCTCTGGTGGTCGACCGGTGGTTTGTCCTTGTACGTCGTCAGCGGCCCGTCGGCGCCCTCGAAGGCGAGCAGCGTGACATGGGAGACGCTGTCGACACCGGCCTCGACGACCTGTCGGGGTGTCGCCGGGAAGACGGCGGCGTGCGCCCAGACGGGGATGCCCTGGCGGTGTGCCTCGGCGGTGATCGCGGCGACCGTGCGGTGGTCGAGATCGGCGTACACCTTGATGGCGGCGGCGTGCGTGCCGCGCGCCAGGGCCACCGCCACGCGCAGGTCCGTGTCCGGGGTGATCGCCTGCATCCACGGCACGGCGCCCGGGGTCTCCCCCTGGGAGACCTGGTGGGTCCGCGGGTCGTCGAAGAAGCCAGGTCCCGCCATCAGCGCGGCGTAGCGGATGTCGGGGCCGGGGATCTCGCCGACGAGGGTGGCCCGGGCGAGGTCGCCGACCTGTCGCAGGTCGTCCGCCATGTCGCGGATCGCCGTGACACCGCTGTGGACGAGGCGGTCCAGCACCGCTTCGGCGGCGGGCCGGTCGGGGGGTGTGGCGAGGTGCTGGTGGGAGTCGATCAGGCCCGGCATGACGAAGCGCCCGTCGAGGTCGTGGACGTGCACGCCGGCAGGGAGGGACGCGGCGATCTCGGCGTCGTCACCGACCGATCGGATCGTCGCGCCGTCGACGACGATCGACGTCGCGGGCCGGAGCGCCCGTCCGGTTCCGTCGAACAGCGTGGCACCGCGATACACGGCGACCGTCCCCGCCGGTGGCGGGGCGTGCGGGGTCGGCGCTCCCGAAGCTCCGTTCGTCATCTTCGCCTCTCGCTCATCGTGCTCATCCGGCTCGGGTGGTCGTCCGGCTCAGGGTGGCCAGGCGGTTGTTGCGCTGTACGTAACACATGTAACGTGCCACGCAACACGCATCACCGTACGCCGCCGTACCCCGACGCCACAAGGAGTGGTCGGACGTGCCCGAAGCGCCCCGCACCGCGGTGGACAAGGCCCTGGACCTGGTCGAGGCCGTCGCGCGGTCACCGCACCCCCCGCGCCTGACCGACCTGGCCGAGGAGGTCGGGCTGCACCGCGCGACCGCCTACCGCGTCCTCCTCGATCTCGTACGCCGGGGGTGGGTGCTGCGGGCCGGTGACCGCTATCTGCCGGGCACCGCGGTGCTCCGGCTGTCGTCGTCCGCGGCCAGGAACTCACTGACGGCCATCGCCCGCCCGGTGCTCACCGAGCTGTCCGAGCGCACCGGCATGATGGCCAACCTCCAGGTGCTGGAGGACGACCGGTCACGGGTGATCGACGCCGTACGGCCCGAGCGGCTCGCGATGATCACCGACCTGATCGGAGAGGGTCTGCCCGTTCACCGGTTCGCGGGCCCCCTCGCGCTCGTCGCCGCCCTCTCCCCCGCGGCCCGCACCCCCTACCTGCGTCCCGCCGAAGCGGCCGGGCACCCGTTCGAGGGCCCCGACGGGCTGCTCGCCGACGTCGAACGCGCGGAGCGGACCGGATTCGCCGTCGAACACGGCCGCAACGAACAGCCCGTCGCCTCGCTCGGCCGCGCCGTCTCACCGACGTCCGGCGCACCGGTCTGCGCGGTGACTCTCGTCGGCCTGGACGCCGAGTTCACGCCCTCCCGCCTCCCCGAACTTCGGGAGCACCTGCGCGAGGCCACCGACGCACTGCGACGGCTCCTGACCGCCCCCGGCGCATCCGCACCCTCCTCCGACCCCACCAACTGCGCCCCCACGAACGGACCGGTATGAGTGGTGTCCTCGTTCTCGACCGCGCCCAGACCCGCGCCGCGCTCGACCCGCACCGGGTCATGGATGCCGTGGCACAGGCGCTGATCGCCGTCAGCCGGGGCGAGGCCTCCGCACCGCCGCGCGTCGCCGCCCGCGCCCCGGGCGGGCTGCTGGGCGTCATGCCCGGTTACGTTCCCGGTCTCGGGCTCGCGGCCAAGCTCGTCTCCGTGTTCGCCGACCCGGCGCGGGCCGGACGGAGCAGCCACCGTGGCATCGTCGCCCTCTTCGACCCCGAGGACGGCCGGCCGCTGGCTCTCCTCGACGCCGAGTCCCTCACCGGGATACGGACGGCCGCGGCAGCCACCCACAGCGCCCTCGCCCTGGCCGCGCCCCGTCCCGGCCGTATCGCCGTTCTCGGTGCCGGAGCCCAGGCGCGGGCCCAGATCGCCCTGCTCGCGCTCCTCCATCCCACGACACCCGTGGCCGTGGCCGGGCGGGACCCGCAGCGTGTCCTCTCCGCCGCCGGTCCGCACCCCGCGGCCGAGCCCGCGCCGAGCGCCGAAGCGGCCGTACGCGGTGCCGATGTGGTGTTCTGCTGCACCGGCGCCGTCCGCCCGGTGATCCGCCGGGACTGGCTCGCTCCCGGCGCCCATGTCAGTTCGGTGGGCGGCTCCCACGGCCCCGAGGTGGACGCCGACACCGTCCGGGACGCTCTCCTTTTCGCGGAGTGGCCCGGCGCCCACGCCGCCGAACCGCCGGCGGGCGCGCACGAACTGCAGGACCTGCCCGCGGGAAGGGCCGTCACCCTCCTCGGCTCCGTCCTCTCCGGTGCGCACCCCGGCCGTCGGGACGAGAACGGACTGACGCTGTTCAAGTCAACCGGGCACGCCGCCCTGGACGTGGCCGCGGCACATGTCGCCCACGCCGTCGCCGTGCGCGAGGGGTGGGGCACGACCGTCGACCTGTGATGGCGGGCCGGCGACCCGCTGGCGGCGGCGCGTGTCGGTCACCTGTAGACAGCCGTCGAGAGCTGTCGGTCCGGTGTCGGCGGCTTGTCGGCGCGGACTGAGACCTTGCTGGAGATCCGCCGGGCGCACATCCGGCAGGCGTACGACAGGCAGGGAATCACCATGAACACTCGGGCCACCCCAAGCACTCAGAGCACTCAGAGCGCTCACAGCACTGACAGCACTGACTCTGACAGCACTCACGTCACGATCATCGGCGCCGGGCTCGGCGGACTCACCCTGGCCCGCGTTCTGCACGTCCACGGCATCCCGGCCACGGTCTACGAGGCCGAGGCCTCACCGACGGCGCGTGCGCAGGGCGGAATGCTCGACATCCACGAGTACAACGGCCAACTCGCCTTGGAGACGGCAGGCCTCACCGACGAGTTCCGCGACCTCGTCCTTGAGGGCCGCGAGGCGATACGGGTCCTCGACGTGGACGGGTCCGTCCTGTTCGACAAGGCCGACGACGGTACGGGCGTCCGCCCCGAGGTGCTGCGCGGCGAGCTGCGGCGGATACTGCTCGACTCGCTCCCGGCCGGCACCGTTCGGTGGGGGCACAAGGTCAGCGGTACCCGTGCGCTCGGTGCGGGACGGCACGAGGTGACCTTCGCCGACGGCACCACCGTCGTCACGAGCCTGCTGGTCGGCGCGGACGGCGCATGGTCCCGGGTCAGGCCGCTGCTCACCGCCGTCACCCCGGAGTACGCCGGCATGTCGTTCGTCGAGACCTACCTGTTCGACAGCGACACCCGGCACCCGGCCAGTGCGAAAGCGGTCGGCGGCGGGTCGATGTTCGCGCTCACGCCGGGCAGGGCGATCCTGGCACACCGGGAGAGCGGCGGCACCCTCCACACCTACGTGATGCTCAGCGAGTCGCGGGAGTGGTTCGCGGCCATCGACTTCGGCGACCCCGCCGCGGTCGCCGCGCGGATCGCGAAGGAGTTCGACGGCTGGGCACCGGAGCTCACCGCGCTGATCACCGACGGTGAGACCGCGCCGGTCCTGCGCCCTCTCAACGCCCTGCCCGTCGGACACCGCTGGGAGCGGGTGCCGGGGGTGACCCTGCTCGGCGACGCCGCCCACCTCTCGGTCCCGAACGGCGAAGGCGCCAACCTCGCCATGTACGACGGCGCCGAACTCGGTAAGGCCCTCGCCGCCCGTCCCGACGACGTCGAAGGTGCCCTCGCCGAGTACGAGCAGGCCATGTTCACCCG
The DNA here is from genome assembly GCF_044742785.1 of Streptomyces sp. NPDC087844. Lineage (NCBI taxonomy): Bacteria > Bacillati > Actinomycetota > Actinomycetes > Kitasatosporales > Streptomycetaceae > Streptomyces > Streptomyces sp. NPDC087844. Next base: position 241,633 of record NZ_JBIUVD010000005.1, read on the forward strand.
CGGCGCCGAAGCCGCCGCCGAGGGCACCGAACTCCACGAGCTCCTGTACGGCGACAAGACACCCCATAGCCTGATCGACATGTTCGCCGGTGACGGGCAGACGCCGTGAACCGCGTGCGAGCACCGCGGAGAGGGCCCGGCGGGCACTGACAGCGCCGACGGGTTGCGTGCGCCATCCGGGCACTCGTACCGCCGAAGCGGCATATGTGTCCGCGTTCCGCGGGCATGCGGCAGAGCATGAACCAACCGAACGACGGTCCTGACCGCGCCCATCAGCGCCCCGAGGGAGTCAGTGACGAGACCGTGGAAGCGCTCGGTGCTCTGTCCGAGGCGCTGGAGACCACCGAGCGGGCCCGGGGACATCTGTACTCCTTCCACCAACTGACCGGAGGGGCCGACCTGCAGCTGGACCGCGCGGTCGGGCTCCTGCGCGAGGCGGGCCACACCGAGTACGCCGACCGTCTGGAGCGCGAGACCCTGGGCCGCAATGTGATCCCCGGCCATTGGACGTTCCAGATCGTCGAGGCCTACGACGGGACCTACTACCAGCCGTTCAAGGATCTGGAGCGACGCGCTCTGCGCGACCTCGCCGACGGACGCGACCACCTCTACGAAGCCGAGATGAAGGAGGACCGCCGCACGAAGGGCCACCCCGACCACACCGCCCGTCCCGACAGCCCGGACACCCCGTCCGGGTAGGTTCCGTGGCGCCTCAGGGAGATGTCCCGAGGAAATCGGTGACGCCCTGGTACTCGCCGGTGGGAGCCTGCCCCGCTGTCTCGTATTCGAGGAGCAGCAGGCCGTTCGGCGTCGCCTCGTGGTGGACCAGTCGCAGGCCGGACGGGATGCCCGGGCCGGTCAGCAGACGCCGGCCGGTCCGCAGCACCGTGGGCGCGACGACGAGGCGCAGCGTGTCGATCAGGCCCGCCGTGAGCAGCGCCTCGCCCAGGCGGGCGCTGCCGTGGATCTGGAGTTCCCGTCCCGGTCGCGACTTCAGCTCGGCGACCGTCCGGAGCGGGTCGCCGTCGAGCACGGTCGTGGGGTGCCAGGTCCCCTCGGTGAGGGTGTTCGACACGACGTACTTCGGCAGTGAGTTCATCCGCCCGGTGAAGGGATCGGCGGGGTCGGTGATCTTCGGCCAGTCGCGGGCGAACGCCTCGTAGGTGCGGCGGCCGAGCAGCAGGCCGTCGGCGAGGTCGAGCCAGTCGGAGACGCGCTGGACGAACGTCCCGTCGATGTGGGGTACGAGCCAGCCGCCGCGGGTGAACCCGTCGCTGGTGTCCTCGTCCGGTGAGCCGGGGCCCTGGCAGACCCCGTCGAGCGTGACGAACTCGGTGAGGGTGATCTTCATCGCGGGGCCACGCTCTCGGCCAGCGCGGCCAGTTGACCCGCGACCGTCCCCCAGCCGTCGGCGAAGCCGAGCTTGTCGTGACGGGCACGGGACTCCGGGTCGCCGTGCCGGACGAGCATCCGGTAGTCCGTGCCGTCCGGATGCTCGTGCAGCGTGATCGTGGCGGTCATCGTGACCGGGGCGGGGTTCGCCGGACGCCAGGTGCTGTCGACGGCGTTGGTGAACACGATCCGCTGGAGTTCGTCGACGGCGAGGAAGCACGCGTCCAGGTGAGGGACGAACTCGGTGTCGTCGTCGCTCATCCGTGTCACGAACGCCCCGCCGGGCCGCAGTTCCAGGTGGTCCACCCGACAGCGCAGCGGGGCCGGTAGCCACCACTTCTCCAGCCGGGACGGGTCGGCCCAGGCGCTCCACACAGTCGCGCGCGGGGCGCGGATGATTCGCTCCAGGCTGAGATCGAGGTCCGGGTTCACTGTCTGTTCTCCTCGGGGTCGGTGACGAACTGTTCGAGGCGGTCGGTCCGCTCCTCCCAGGTCCGGCGCTGCTCCGCGAGCCAGTCGTCGACGAGGGTGAGCCGGTCGCGGTTGAGCACACAGGTGCGGACCCGGCCGGACTTGACCGTGCGGATCAGCCCGTTCGCTTCGAGCGTGCGCACATGCTTCATGAACGAGGGAAGGGTCATGGGGAACTCGCGGGCGAGCTCACCGACGCTCGTGGAGCCGCGACCGAGACGCCGGACCACCGCGCGCCGGGTCGGGTCGGCGAGCGCGACGAACACACCGTCCAGGTGCGCCGAATACTGTGCCATGAGGCTAAGTATTGCGAGACACGGAGGTCGGCGCAAGGGAGCACGTCACTGGGTTCAGGCGGCTTCGGGGGAACCTGCTGCCGACGGCAGGGCCGGTCGCTCTCTCCTGCTCAGCCCGCTCAGTTCGGCGGTGAACTGCGCCCCGGCGAGCAGCGCGAGGTTGGAGAGCCACAGCCAGATGAGGAAGACCACCGCGCCCGCGAGGGACCCGTAGAGCTTGCTGTAGGTGCCGAGCGCGGAGGTGTACAGGGCGAACCCTCCGGAGACGACGAGCCACAGGCCAGCCGCCAGGATCCCGCCGGGGACGCTGTGCTTTCGGCGGCGGGCCGGTACGGGTCCGGTGTGGAAGACGATGACGACCAGCAGCGCCACCAGGCACAGCAGGAGCGGCCAGCGCAGCAGGTCCCAGGTCCACGCGGCCATCGCGTCGACGCCGAGGAGGCGGCCGGTGGTCTCGGCGATCGGCCCGGTCAGCAACAGGAGGAGCGCGCTGACGAGCAGCAGGCCCAGGAGGGCGAAGGCGGTCAGCAGGATGCGGGGGGCCGTGTGCCAGGGCGAACGGTGGTCGGCCTCGTGGTGCATACGGTGCAGGGCGCGGCGGAAGACGGCGAGATAGCTGGAGGCGGACCACAGCGCGCTCACGATGCCGCCGCCCAGCAGCGTCCAGGCGGCCGAGCCGTCTCGCAGCGTATGGGTCAGCACGTCGTGCAGCTGGGTGCCGGACTGGTCCGGGGCGTAGGCGGTGACATGGGCGATGAAGTCCTCGGCGGTGCCCGGGCTGATCATGCTGAAGGCGATGACGGTGACGAACAGGGAGGGCAGCACCGCCAGGATCGCGTAGTAGGTGAGCGCGGCCGCGTAGTCGGAGACGTCGTCCCGCCACATGGACAACGGTGTACGGCGCAGCGCGATCCCCCAGGCCGCCGGGGTCCGGCTGCCACGCCATACCGGCTCCAGTGCGCGGGGGCCACCGCCGGTGACGGCGGGCCGTGGTTCAGCGGACATGACTCATGCGGTGCGAACGGGTGGAGAAGCGGACGCGCGTACGCACGCTGTACGGGGTGAGGGAGCTCTCCGTCCGGCCGGCGAGCTCGGCGAGGGCGGGCAGGACGGCGGCCGGGGCCACATCGGGCTGGAGCCAGACCCGCAGGCGCACCTGGAACTGGTCCCGTCGTGCGAGCACTCGGACGCGGCAGCGGCCGACGCCGCCGATCCCGGCCACGTGCCGGGTCACGACGTCCTCCAGGGCCCGGGTCCGCAGAGTGCTGCCGGGCGACGGCAGCGGCATCGACGGGCGGGCCCCGCCGCGCAGCAGGCGGACGCACCACAGAGCGAGAAGCGCGGTCGCTGCGATCGACGCGGCCATGACCGAGGGCGTCCACCAGTCCGTGGAGCGCAGTTCGGCGAGTCCGGCCGGATACACCAGCACGGCACGGGCGCCGGGCTCCGGCCACCAGGCCGGAAGGCGCGCGGCCCAGGGCGCCCGGGTGAGGGCGAGCCAGGTACCGCCGAGAAGGAACACCAGGCCGACCACGGCGAGGGCGGTCCGGTCGAGGACCGTACGGGAACGTCGCATCAGCGGGTGACTCCTTCGAGGGCCGTGTCGTCGGCACCGGTCGTGAGCGTACGCTGCGCTCCCCCGCCGTCCCCAACCGTCGTACCGGGATCCCAGGCGGCCCCGGGCCGGACTCTGACGCGCAGTCTCGGTACGCGACGCAGATCGCAGCTCTCCAGTGCCCGGCGGGCCATGTGCCGCGCCTCGTCGAAGGCGAGTGCACGGTCACCGAAGGCCAGGCCGGCCCGGACGGTGACGCTGCGGCGGCGCACCCGCACCTGCACGGGGCCGATTCCGCGCGTCCGGCCCACCGCGTCCCTCACGAGCGCGGCGACCGCCGTACGGTCCAGGGCCGCCCACAGGTTCGGAGCGGGCGCGGTGACCGTGAGCAGTCCGCGATGTCCTGGGGCGAGGGCCAGGACGATCATCAGCAGACCGAGGAGCGCGACCGCGGCGGCGCAGGCCGTCACGGTCGCGTCCCCGGGGCCGTGCCGCGAGAGCCAGTGCAGTGCGTCGGTGCGCCAGAGCGCTGCCGGCCGGCCGGCAGCGTGCACCAGGATCAGGTCGACCGCCAGGGCGCCGCAGGCCGCCAAGGCCGACAGGGCGAGCAGCAGTGTCGGCAGCCGTCGCCCGGACCACCACCGCAGCGGCGTCCGCGAGTTCGACGGCGCCTGGGCGGGCTCGTCCACGGGAGGCCTGTTCGCGGCGGGCCTGTCCGGCGACGCGCTCTCCGCCGCGGCCGGGGCCGGGGCCGGGGCCGGGACTGATGCCGGAACCGGTCCCGGCCCCGCTACCGGTTCCAGAGCGGTGACGCCGACGCGTGCTCGGGTGACGTCGAGGCCGGTCAACTGGTGCGTACGTGCGGTGACATGGTCCTGGAGCCGGCGGACCGTCTCCGGCAGTGGCGCCGGGTAGGGCAGGGTGACGTCGACACTCACGTCCGCCCGGCGACCGTGCACGACGGCCGAGCCCTTGGAGGCACGGGCCCGGGTGCCGATAGCGGCTCCTGTCCCCGTTCCTGTCGCTGTCCCCGTTCCTGTCCCCGTTCCTGTCCCCGGGCCCGGCACGGCCTCGGTGGCCGCCCGCTCGGCGATCCTGCGGACCGCCTTTTCCGAGACGGTCGTGGTGCCGCGCCGGTCCGCGGTGGTCATCGACGGCTCCGCTCATAGCCGTCGCGCAGATCCTGGAGGCGGCCTCCGCCATCGAACCAACGGCCTGCGGCCCACCCCAGGCCGCCCAGCGCGGCCACGAGCAGGAACGCCCCGAAACCTCCGAAGAAACCGGCGAAGGCCAGTGCCATCCCTGCGATCATCCCGACGAATGCTCTGGTCACGTGGTCACGTCCATGTCCTGGCCTCTTTCACCATTCCTCTGCACCGGTCCTCTTCACCGGTGCTCGTTCACCGGTCCTCGTTCACCGGTGCTCGTTCACCGGTCGTCTTGCACCGGCTGGGCGCCCTCCGGTGTGCGACGGCCCGCTCACTCCACGCGGGAGTCCGTCGCCGACGCCTCGCCGTCCTCCTCGGGCAGATGCACGTCGTTGACCGTGACGTTGACCTCCACCACGTCGAGGCCGGTGACACGCTCCACCGCGGAGATCACGTTCTCCCGGACGTCACGCGCCACGTCCGTGATGGGAACTCCGTACTCCACGACCAGGTCGAGGTCGATGGCCGTCTGCCGCTCGCCGACCTCGACCTTCACTCCGCGCCCCACGTTCGGCCGGCCGCCGCCCGGCACCCGGTCGCGAACGGCGCCGATGGTGCGGGAGAGGCCGCCGCCCATGTCGTACACACCCGGGATCTCCCGCGCCGCGATACCCGCGACCTTCACGACGACGACATCGGCGATCGAGGTGCGACCGCGGTCCGCCGCCGGCTGGTCGGCCCCGGTGACACCCCCGGACAACGCCGTCGTCGTCTGCGCCGCCTTGCTGCCCTGCGGGACCGACACGTCCTTGGCGGTCGACGCGGTCGGTACGGTCTGCGTGGTCGGTTCGGTCTGCGTGGTCATGGCACGTCCCTCTTCCTGTAGCCGGTCGGCTGCTCTCACTGCGATGGACCCGCCGCAGCCACGCCTGTGACGCGGATACCCGGAAAATCTCCGCTCAGTTGCCGACACCCGCACCCGTCTCGCCGACGGGTCCCGCATGAATGTCCGACCGTTCGCGGGCCATCCGCGGAGGTGCCGGCAACGGATCATCAGGAGGACACACCTGTCCCCTGGCCGTTTCGCGGAATCACGCGTAACAAGAGGCGGCACGCGCGTAACAGCGGGCGGCACCGACGTGTCCAACCTGCGGAACCGGACGAGAGGAGCCGCCCAGTGGCGGGGGCCCGCAGACAGAACGCGCCACCGGACGCCCGGGGCGAGACCGACGACACGCTGCTGACGGTACGGGCCGCGGAAGGGGACGAGGACGCCTTCGCCGTTCTCGTACAGGCCCATGCCCCGGCGCTGATCCGGTTGGCCACCCGCCTGCTCGGCGGGCGGGCGGAGGCGGAGGACGCCGTACAGGACGCGTTCATCAACGCCTGGCGACGGCTCCCGGAGTTCCACCACCGCTCGTCGTTCGGCACATGGATGTACAGGATCGTCACCAACCGCTGCCTGAACGTGCTGCGCGCCCGCAAGCCGGTGGTCCCGCTGGAGGCCGCGCGGGATCTGGCGGCGCCCGAGCACTCGGCCTCCCCGGCCAGGATCGCCGAGGCCCGCGACGCGGTGCGTGAGCTGGGCGAAGCTCTCGACCTGCTGTCGGTCGAGCAGCGCGCCTGCTGGGTACTGCGAGAATTGGACGGTCGATCCTACGAATTCATCGCGGACGCGGTCGGTATCAGCCAGGAGGCTGTGCGCGCCCGTGTCTTCCGCGCACGACGCTGCCTGACACAAGCAATGGGGGCTTGGCGATGACCGCTCACACCGACCCGCCCAACGCGAACACCGGCGGCGTCGACGACGAGCTGCTGCCGTGCGGCAGACTGCTGTCCCGGGTCTGGGACGACTGGGAGCAGCAGACCGACGACCCGCATCGGCAGACCTGCCCGCACTGCCGGCAGGCCGTCCTCGATCTCGACGAGCTGGAATCCGCGGTACGCGGCCTTCGTGACGAGACGGCGGACAACTACGCGTCCGAGGCGACGACGCTGACACGACGCGTCATGGAGGTGGTACGTCTCGAACTGCGTCCCGGCCGCCCCCTGCCCCTCGGCGAGCCCGACGAGGACCTGTGGATCATGGAAGCGGTCGCTGCCCGCGCCCTGCGTGCGGCGGCCGAGACCGTGAGCGGCGTACGGGCGGGTTCCTGCCGGCTCATCCCCCTCTCCCTCTCCACCTCCGACACCGCCGACGGGCCGGTCGAGGTCCGCCTGGCCATTCACGCCCCGGCCGGCGTCCAACTGCCGGAGCTCGCCGAAGAGGTACGCGGCCGGGTCCGCGAGGCCGCGGACCGTGAGCTCGGCGTGGCCGTGGCGACGGTGGACGTCCATGTCACCGACCTGATCGACACCGCGGCCGACAGCCAGGAAGGACGTACCTGATGACCCCCGACATCGCACACTCCCCGCTGACCGAGGAGATCGCCCTGGCCGTGGAGAGCGTGCCGGGAGTGGCCTTTCTCAGGCCGGGGCTCTCCGGCCGGTTGCGCTCGACCCGGGTCAGGCAGCGGCGGGGCGAGGGCGGGACACCGACAGCGGGAGTACTGACTCCAGGAGGGCCGGCATCGGGAATACGGCTGAGTCGGCCGGACAGCGTCGGGCGCCGGCACGTCGAGATCCATCTCGTCGCGCTCAGGCAGGCGCGAGCACTGGACGTGGCCCGCGCCGCGCGTGGCCGCGTCGAGGCCCACCTGGTCGAGAGGTTCCCGGCTGAGCCCGCACCGGCGCGGGTCACCGTGACCGTCACCGGCCAGGTGTGACGTCCGCCGTCGCGGACTTCGGTCATGCGGGGAGGCGCAACAGGGCGAGGGGAGTCGAGGTCGGTCGCTCGGAGCCGCCCTTCGGCTCGACCATGATCCCCATGCCCGACGCCCCGTCCACAGCGTCCTGCATCAGGACGGCCTGGCTGGTGCGGGCGGGGTCCATCGGACCGGCGGACTGGGCTGCGGCGGCTCGACAGACGGGAGCGGGGCAATGACAGTGCACGAACGGGCGTCCACCGATGAGTCGGCGAGCGCCCACGCCCCCGCGCTGGCGGTGCGGCACCTGCCCCGCTCACCCCGTGCCGCCGTCCTGTTCCTGCACGGCGGCAGGTCGGACAGCCGTGCCCCGTCCCGTCCCTGGCACCTCGCGGCCGTGCGTATGAAGCCCTTCGTACGTGCCGTCGCCCGTGCGATACCGGACGACGACGTCCTGCTGGCGGAGGTGCGTTACCGCGTACGGGGATGGAACGGCGGCGACGCCGACTCCCTGCGGGACGCGCGGCGGGCGCTCGAAGAACTCCGGCGCCTCGCTCCGGACGTCCCGGTCGTTCTCGTCGGCCACTCGATGGGCGGCCGGGCGGCGCTGCGTGCCGCGGGCTCGGCGCGGGTCAGCGGCGTTCTGGCGCTGGCTCCCTGGTGCCCCGAGGGCGAGCCGGTGGCTCATCTGCGGCACAAGGAGGTCGTCGTGCTGCACGGTGACCGCGACCGTGTCACGGATCCCCGCCTGTCCAAGGCGTTCGTGCGTCGTGCCCGTGCAGCGGGCGCCCGGGCGGCGTTCGTGGACATGGCGGGCGGCGACCACGCGATGCTCCGCCATGCCGGGGACTGGCACCGCACCGCGGTCTCCACCGTCCTGGAGCTGGTGCCGCCCGCTACCGGGACTACCGGGGTGTCAGGACACTGAACTCGTTGCCGTCGGGATCGGTCATCGCCACACTTCCGAGGTCGCCCTGGCCGGTGTCGATGCGCTTCGCCCCGAGGGAGAGCAGCCGGTCGACCTCCGTCCGCAGGTCACCGTCGGCGGTGGGGGCGAGGTCGAAACGCAGCCGGTCCCTACCTGTCCTCGGCGCCAGCGGCGGCCCGCCCCACGTGATCTTCGGTCCGCCGTGCGGAGAGCGGATCGCGGTCTCCTGATCCTGGTCCCAGACCAGGGGCCAGCCGAGCGCCTTGCTCCAGAAGTACCCGACTTCCTGTGAGCCGTCGCAGGCCAGCGCTCCGATGAAGCCGCAGTCGGCGAGAAAGTTGTTGCCCGGCCCGATGACGCAGAACTCGTTGCCTTCCGGGTCCGCGAGCACCACATGCCCCTCTTCCGGGAGCTGGCCGATGTCGATGTGCTGTGCGCCGAGTGCCAGCGCCCGGTCCACCGTCCGCTGCTGGTCCTCCAGAGACGTACTCGTCAGATCGAAGTGGATCCGGTTCTGGCCGGTCTTCTGCTCCTGGGACGGCAGGAAACGGAGGCGGAACCCGGTGTCGTCACTGGGCAGGAGCACGATGCCGTCCTGCGGATCGTCGACCGTCTCCCAGTCGAGGAAGCGTGACCAGAACCGCGCGAGACTCACGGGCCCTCTCGCGTCGAAGCAGAGCGCGAACAGCTGACTACTCGTTTCCCGGTCCATCTCCGGTCCCCCTGACTGGCGCTGGCGGCAAGGCACGTGGTCGGCGCCTCGCACGCGAGCGTAGGCGTGCGCCCGCCTCAACCGCATCCGGGTTTACGCCGACGCACCGCCCCCTCGGGCCCACCGGCACTCACCCCGAGGGGTATCGGAAGCGGTTGCGTGTCGGGTCCGGCCGGGCCAGCCGCCGACAGGCGAGCTCGACACCGCGAGCACGGTAGACAGGGCCCGGCGGGATGAGGTCCGTGGCCGGCGTGGCCCGAGAGGTGGCTACTCCGGGAGTTCGAGCATGGGTTCGCCGCAGGACTGGCACTCGGCGTAGACGTCGAGCTCGTTGAGTATCTCGGCGTATTCGGCATGGCCCTTGAGGGCAGCCACGGCGGCGAGCAGGTAGCGGGTCGAGATCTGGTCGTGCTCCGCCGTGGCCAGCGTCTCGGCCAGCAGACCCAAGGCCTCGGGGAGGGCCTTCCTGTAGGCGTCGGCGATGTCGTCGGGCAGGTCGTCGGGGACCTCCCCGAGTTCACCGGAACACAGGGCCACCAGGCCGACGACGTACAGGTAGTCGTCACGCCCGGACTCGGCCGTGGGAAGGCCGCGCGCGAGGGTGACGAGGTGGGGCACGGCGGCGTAGGCGGCCGGCCAGGCGGTTCCCTCGGAACACAGATAGGGCCACAGGTCGGTGAAGCGCTCGCCGTTCGCGGGATCCGCCACCAGGTGCCGCAACTCGTCCGGGACGAAGGGCGCGTCCGGCGCACCCCGTCCTTCCGACCAGCCCCGGTGGTCGAGGGCAGGCCAGCGCGGGTCGTCCAGAGAGATCATGGGCGAGAGTGTAAACGGAGACCAACTAAGCCTCGCACTTGGGCTGTTGTGACCTTGTGAGGCCACAGCCGAGGTCGGGATCAGGCTCCCCACCGGCCGGCCTTGCGGACAGCCGGTGGGTCGCAGAGAAAGACATCAGGCCGCGGCCGCCGCTTTGACCGCGTGGGCGACCCGCGCGCGCAGGTCGACGAACTCGCGTGACTCGCGCAGTTCGTCCGCGTCGACGGCACCTCGCGGGAGTGTGATCGGCAGGTCCAGGGCGACGGTGCCGGGACTCCTGGTCAGGACCACGATGCGGGAGCCGAGGAACACCGCCTCGTCCGCGGAGTGGGTGACGAACACCGTGGTCCGTCCCGTCTCGGCGGTCACCTGTCGCACGTCCTCCTGGAGCCGCTCGCGCGTCAGTGCGTCCAGTGCCGCGAACGGCTCGTCGAGCAGGAACAGCGGGTTCTCGGCAGCGAGGGCGCGGGCGATGGCGACGCGCTGCTGCTGACCGCCGGATATCTCCCACACACGCCGCTTCCCTGTCCCGTCGAGGCCGACACGGGCCAGCAACTCCGCCCGTCGCTCTGGCCATTGGGCGCGTTCGACCCCCGCGTACCGCAGCGCGAGGTCGATGTTGCCCTGCACCGTCCGCCAGGGGAACAGCCGAAGTGTCTGGAACACCACGCCTGCCGTTCCGCCCGGCCGCGGCGCCGCGCCGGAGACCCGCACCGAGCCGTGGGTGGGCTGCTCGAATCCGGCGATCAGCCGCAACAGTGTGCTCTTGCCGCAGCCGGACGCGCCGACGAGGACCAGGAACTCGCCCGCGGGTACGGTCAGATCGACCGGCCCGACGGCCGTGACGGTCTCGCCGCCCCGGCCGTACTGGTGAGTGACGTGGTCGAGCCGGACGGACCCGGCCCGTTCGTCGTCCCGCACCTCGGCCCTCTCGCTGTCGGCTCCGCCAACTCCCTTGCTCACGGTGTCACTTGAGGACATCGGGAAGCCCCTTCAGATAGAAGGCCCGGCGGACGGTGTCCGCGGACGGCGCGGCATCGATCTGCTTCTGGCCGGCCAGGAACTCAGCGGTGTCGGTGACGTAGGTCAGCAGTTCGCCCGGACTGCCGTCGGTGCCCAGCCAGTCGGCGGAGGCGACCTCTTCCGGAGTGAGGAACACTCCCTGTGCGAGCTGTGCCTTGGCGTCCGCCGCACTGATGCCCAGCTCGGCGGCGACGGCCTCGACCGAGCCGTCGGGGTCGGACTTGAGCAGGTTCAGGGCCTGTGCCTCCACCTTCCGCCAGGTGTCGATCGCCTTCGGGTCCCTGGAGATGAGTTCGTCGGACACGACAGCCAGGTCGAGGGTCGGCTTGCCCGCCGCGCCGATCTCCTTGCTGCTGGTGAGCTGGGTGCCGGTTTTGCGCAGCTCGTCCAGGGTCGGCAGCCAGACGTAGGCGGCGTCGATGTCACCCCGCTGCCAGGCGGCGATGATCGCCTGCGGTTGCAGGTCGACCAGCTTGACGTCGGACGTCTTCAAACCGGCCGTCTCCAGCGCCGCCAGCAGGCTGTAGTGCGAGGTCGAGGCGAAGGGGGTGGCGATCGTCTTCCCCCTGAGACCGGCGACGTCGGACACACCGGCGCCCTTGCGGGCCACCAGGGCCTCGTTCTCACCCGCCACGTCGAGGACGAAGGCGACCTTGTACGGGATCGGTGAACTCCCGGAGATGCCGCGGGCGAACGGGCTGGAGCCCAGCGCGGCGATGTCCAGGGACTTGCCGAGGAACGCCTGGTTGACGCTGGCGCCGGAGTCGAACTTGATCCAGGTGATCTTGTAGTCAGGCAGCTCCTTCTCCAGCAGCTTCTTGTTCTTCACGAGCAGGTCGCCGCTGGGGAAGGCGAAGTAGCCGATGCGCAGCCGCTTGGAACCGCCGGACGAGGATGCCTCGCTGTCCGAGGAGCAGCCGGTGGCGGCCGCGGACACCGCTGCCAGGGCGCCGGCGAGCAGCAGGCGTCGGGATGGGCCTTGCGGGGTGGAGCGAGACATGGTGGGGCCGTTTCTGTAGGAGGAGGCAAGCGGGAGGAGACGAGAGGAGAAGGGGTCCGGAGGCTGCCGGCGGATCTCCGTCAGAAGCCCCCTGGACAGCCACCTAGACGCGTCCGCGCCAGGGCACGACAGCGCGCTCCAGCCGGAGCAGCAGCCCGTCGATGACGAGTCCGGAGATCCCGATGGCGATGATGCCGACGAGCACCACCGGGGTGTTGTTGTAGTTGGCGGCGTCCTTGACCATGCCGCCGATACCGGGCAGTCCGTTGACCAGTTCGGCTGCGACGAGCGAGGAGTAGGCGACACCCACGGCCAGCCGGATGCCGGTCAGTGTCTCCGGCAGGGCGGACGGCACGATGACGTCCTTGACGACGTCCCACCGGGACCCGCCGAGGGCGCGGGCCGCCTCGACGAGGCTCTGCGACACGGCGGTCACCGCGGTGGTGGTGGACACCGCCACCGGCGGGAACGCCGCCACGGCCAGCAGTGTGATCTTGGGTTCCTCGTTGATGCCCAGCCAGATGATGAGCAGCGAGAAGTACGCCAGCGGCGGCAGGGTCCGCAGGAAGGTGATCCAGGGCTCGAAGAGCGAACGGACCCAGCCGACGGTGCCCATGACGAGGCCGAGGACCACCCCGAGCGCGATGCCGATACCGGCGCCGAGCGCGATACGTCGCAGGCTGATGCCGAGGTGCTCGATGAGGGTGGTGCCGTTGTAGCCGCGTACTCCGTCGTGGGTCGTGGACACGTCGATGAACGCGCTCCAGACCTTGGCCGGCGGCGGGACGAGTGTCTCGCTCCATGTTCCGCTCACCGCCAGCAGTTGCCACAGGAGGAGGAACAGCAGGAGCGAGCCGAAGGGCAGGGCGATGTGACGTAGGCGGGCTGTGCCGCGGCGACGTCGCCGCGCCGGCGGCTCGCCCGGCAGCGGAGTGGGGTCGGTCCGCGAAGTGCGGTCGGTCCGTGGCTGGGAGGGGATGGTGGACATGGGGACGGGGCCTCCATGGGCGCCATGGGCGCAGGAAGATGAGCGGTCGAGGCCGGCCGGGCCGGGAAACGCAGAGAACGCACCGAGGTGCGGGAGAACGGACAGCGGGGACCGCCGCCGGGCACATCACCGGACGGCGGAGCGCGTCAGGAACGCGGGATCAACAACACGAACAACACGAAACGGGGCGTCGGCACAGGTCGATGACCAGGCGTCGCACCAGCGGTTCGTGATTCATGGGGCCCATTTGTACAGCAGCCGAGGCACTTCACCAAGAGGTGTCCCACTACCTGGGACCAAGTCCCGCCGCGGGTGCGCCGCAGAGCGGCGCAGCAGGTGTGCCGGCATGTCAGGTGTGCCGGCGTGTCAGGTCTGTCTGCTAGCGGGACTGCCCGGGTGCGTGCGACTGGTGACTTCCCGGAGTGTGTCCGAAGGTGCGGCGGAAGACGTCGATGAACGCGCTCGGGGACGACCAGCCGCACCTGTGGGCCACGACCGTCACGGGAGTGTTCTCGGCCAGCATGATCAGCGCGCGATACAGGCGCAGTTGGGTACGCCACTGCGGAAAGCTCATGCCGAGGTCAGCTCTGAAGAGGCGGGAGAGGGTGCGGTCACTGGCACCTACCTCGCGGCCCAGGGCCGCCAGGGTGCGGCCGTCGGCCGGATCCGCGTGCAGGATCTCGCACACCGCCCGCAGCTGGGGGGAGTTCGGAGTCGGCAGGTGCAGGGGCTGCTGCGCCGACGCCCGCAACTGGTCGAGGAGTACGGCCCGCAACCGCCCTCGTTCGGGACTGTCGGGGTGCGGGGTGCGGGTGTAGGCGAGGATCAGTTCCCGCAGGAGGGGGCCGACGGCCAGCACGGTCGGCTCGTCCAGACCGAGCGGGTTGTCGTTCGCGGCCACGCCGACGAGATGCAGTTCGAGTTCGCCGTGGGCCTGGTGCGCGTGCACGGTGCCGGCCGGCACCCAGAGGGCGCGCGTGGCCGGCGCGATCCAGGTGCCGGTACCGGTCGTGACGGCCAGTACCCCCCTGCCCGCGTAGACGATCTGGTGGTCGTCGTGGAGGTGGGCGTCGATGGCGGCCCCCGACGCCAGCGACTGGGCGCGGGTCGGTGCGACGGGATCGTGGCGGCTTCCTGACATTGCCCGGCAGGTTATCGGAAGCGCGACATCCGGCCGGACGAAGACGATGACGGTGTGTCAAGAAATAGAGCGATCACTTTGCTGTCGGTCGGCCATGCCTGTGTGGACGTCTACCAGGGCGCGGTCGCGTCTCTCGTCCCCTTCTTCGTCGCCGAGCGTGCGTACGGCTACACCGCGGTATCGGGCATCGTGCTCGCCGCGTCCTTGCTGTCCTCGGTGGCCCAGCCGGTGTTCGGCCTGCTCGCGGACCGCTGGGCGATGCCCTGGATCCTGCCGGTGAGCACAGCCCTCGGCGGTCTTGGTATCGCCCTGAGCGGCCTGAGCGGTTCCTACCCGCTGACGCTGCTCTTCGTGGCGGTGTCCGGCCTCGGGGTCGCCGCCTACCATCCGGAGTCCGCTCGTGTGGCCAGACTCCTCAGCGAGGGCAGTCACAGCGCGATGGGCTGGTTCTCGGTGGGCGGCAACCTCGGTTTCGCCGCCGCGCCGCTCATGGTGACCGCAGTCGTCTCCTCAGGCGGCCTGCGCATGTCACCCCTTCTCGTGGTGCCGGCCCTCGCGGGCAGCGTGCTGTGCCTGCCCGTCCTGCATGCTTTGGGCAGGACACACCGCCGCTCCGGCAACGCCGCGGCCATGGCCGGTACGGACGACAAGGCGTCGTTCGTGAGACTGTCGCTGTCAGTGATCCTCAGGTCCATCGAGTTCGTCGGCCTCAGCACCTTCATCTCGCTCTACGCCCAGCAGCGCCCGGGCGGGAGCACCACGGCCGGCACCCTGGCCCTGTTCGTGCTGTATCTCGGCGGCGCGGTGGGCTCGGTGGTGGGCGGGAACCTGGCCAACCGCTGGGACCGGGTCGCCGTCGCCCGCTGGGCCTACCTCCTCACGGTCCCCGCCCTCGCGGGCACCGTGTTCGTCCCCGGCCCGGCGTTCTACCTGTTCGTGGCGCTGACCTCCGTCGCCCTGTACGTCCCCTTCTCCCTGCACGTCACCCTCGGGCAGGACTATCTGCCCACGCGCGTCGGCACCGCCGGCGGAATCACCCTCGGACTGACCGTCAGCGTCGGCGGGCTGGTCACGCCCCTCATCGGCACCATCGCCGACGCGACCTCCCTGCGCACCGCCCTGGCGCCACTGATCCTGCTGCCGGCCCTGAGCTGGCTGCTGTTCCGCGGACTGCCTGAGCCGACGGCGCCGAAGCACTTGGCGTCCACCACACCGACGGCGGACTGCTGACCGCGGCCACGCCCCTGTCGGCGCGGGTGCCGGAAGCCGAAGCGCCGGGACCGCTCCTGATGGGCGCCATGGGTCCCCAGTCGCTGCGCGTCTCGGGCGAACGCGCGGACGGCCTCCTGCCGTTGCCGACCGGACCCCGTCCGCTCGCCGAGCACATCGTCCCGGCCGTCGCCGCCGAGGTACGCCGATAGATGCCGAGGTACGCCGATAGATATCGAGAGGCCGGGGCGACGCAGGTGGTGTTCTCGTCGACGGGCCCGGCCGGCGAGACGGACCGACGGCACACCCGGAGACTGCTCGGGGAGCCGGCGAACACCTGAGACACACTGTCCGCGGCCCGCAGCCCACAGCCCGCTGCCGTCACGAACTGCGACGCCTGCGCCGTGCGGTCAGGTTGACGGCCAGAAGGGCCGCCCACACCAGCACCTGGAACGCCGACACCGCCACGCTTCTCGCATCGGCTCCGTCGGACACCCGCCACACCAGGTACCCGCTAGTCAGGCAGAGCATCGGCCCGTAGAGCCACGGTCCCCACCGAGTGCCGGGCCTGAGCCATGACGGCGTGGCCTCATCACTCGCACGCTGTGGCATAGGTGTCCCCCTCGCCGGACGACGAAGCTCAGGCGTCCACGGTTCAGGCATGCACGATTCAGGCATGCACGATTCAGGCGTCCACGGTTAGGCATGCATGGTTCAGGCGTTGACGTGACGGCGAGCAGGTGTCCCGCGCGGAGCGGCGTGGTGCGCGGGCTTGTCCGCGCCCGTGCCCTGCAGACGGTGCAGCCACAGGGACGTCACGGCCAGCAGACCCATGAAGACCAGCATGAAGAGCGCGGACACCCACATCTGCCGGCTCCCGGGATGTTGCCGGCCCACCCAGGCGGCCGACGCGGCCCACAGCAGGACGGCGGCGGCGTAGAAGGTGCGCATCCGGTGCAGCTGCCGCACGGCCCTCAGGGACATGGAGTGATCTTTCTTCGGTGCCATGCCGGGCCGTGTACCCCCGATGCCCGCCGATTCACCGGCCATCGGCCTGGGTCCCCCCGGTTCCCGTCCGACCGCCACGGCGCTCGAAGTCACGCCGTACAGCCGCACCCTCGTCCTCGACCAGCCCGGACGGATCCGGGAGTTCGAGTACGGCTCTGCAGTGCTCGCACACCGTCTGGTTCGCGGCGGGCCTGCTGCCGCACACCTTGCAACGGTGGTGTGCTCGGCGGTCGCTGTCGTTCTCCGTCATGGCGTCTCCTGCTCGCGGTGGGTAGATCGGCTGTCGTGCGAGGCCGGGTTCCCCGGCAGCGAGCCATGACTCCTCAGAAGCCGCCGCGGCGGACTACTTGGATTCGACCCGCCCCCACTTCTTCGCGCCGGTCGTCAGCGCGTCCCGCGTCTCCTGCCACGCGCCGTCACCGGGGTGGAAGCGCGTGCGGAGGTAGGCCGCGGTGAGCCGCCCGACCACGGCGACCCGCTCGGGGTTCTCGTCCGTGGTCTCGGCGACGTCGTACCCGGCGATCCCGCCGAGCCCGTGTTCGGCGTCGAACAGGGTGAGCAGGGTCTTGGGGCCGGGCGCGAGGGTGTACGGGTCCGCGTGCCAGTCCGGGCCCATGTCCGTGAAGTGCCGCGGGTCGTCCTTGTCCCCGGCGACGACCAGCGTGGGGGTGGTCATCGTGGAGAAGTCGATGGCCTTGAAGAAGGGAATCCCCTTGGCCACGGGGCCGTTCAGCGCGTCACCACCCCTGCCGGGGGCGGCCAGCAGCACACCCGCCTTGATACGGGGTTCGGCGAGGTCCACCACCTCACCGCTGTCGGGGTCGGTGACGCGAGCCCCCAGCAGCAGACCGGCGGTGAAGCCGCCCAGCGAGTGACCCGCGACCGCGACCTTCTCGTGGTCGATCCGCCCCGCGAGCTGCGGCACGGCGGCCTCGATGGCATCGAACCGGTCGAGGATGTGCGTCATGTCCTCGGCACGCGAGCGCCAGAAGAAGGGTCCGCCGGGGGCACCGGCGAGCACGTCGGTCAGCATCCTGGAGCTGAGGTGGGTCGGCTGGACGACCACGAACCCGTGCGCCGCCCAGAAGTCGGCGAGCGGCGCGTATCCGTGCAGCGAGGAGAGGTGGTTCGAGCCGCCGTGACCGTGGGAGAGGAGGATCACGGGCAGATCGGTTCCGGTCGCCGGCGCGGAGACACGCACCTGCAGCTCCGCGGGCCGTCCTGGCACGGACAGCACTACCGGGCTGTACGAGAGGACGGGGGCGGGCGAGCCGAGGACGGCGGCGGTACCGTTACCGGCCTCCACCCCGGCCTCGGTCCCGGTGCCGCTGCTTGTGCCTGTGTCGGCGTCGGTATCGGTATCGGCGTCGGTATCGGTGTACGCACTCATGAGGAGCGGTTCCCTTCTGGTCGGGTGGTCAGCCATGTCCGCTCTCGGCTAATCTGAACCGGAACGTTGCTCCACATATTATTCGGAACAGCGCTCCGCTTTGTCAAACGCAGCCGGAAGGAAGCCTGGTGTCCACCGAGAACCCCACCGGGAAGGCGGCGGCCCGCAACAAACGGGCCGACGCGGTGCGCAATCAGCAGACGCTGCTCGCCGCCGCCGCCGAGGTGTTCGTCACCTCGGGCGTCGACGCGCCGATCCGCCAGATCGCGGCCGAAGCGGGTGTCGGGATGGGGACGATCTACCGTCACTTCCCCACCCGGGCGGATCTCGTCACCGCCGTCTACCGCCACCAGATCGAGGCATGCGCGGAGGCCGGTCCGCGACTGCTGGCCGAGGCCGATACGCCGTTCGACGCCCTCCGCCAGTGGATCGACCTCTTCGTCGACTTCCTGGTCACCAAGCACGGACTCGCCGACGCCCTCCAGTCGGACAGCAGCCGCTTCACCGCGCTGCACACCTACTTCCTCGACCGCCTGGGCCCCGTCTGCACGGAACTGCTCGCGGCCGCGGTCGACTCCGGGGACATCCGGTCCGGCACACAGCCCTACGAGCTGATGCGCGGCATCGGCAATCTCTGCATCGGACGGGACAGCGACCCGCGCTACAACCCGCGACGGCTGATCGAGCTGCTCCTGCTGGGACTGCGGCAACCTCGACAGCCCTGAGCCGAACAGCCCCCGCGCCGACCCCGCGCCGGAAGTTCGTCACGGCCCTCTCCGAAGACTTTCGCGACATCCCGAATGACTCGGGAGACACAAAAGACACAAGAGACAACGGGAGACAACGGGAGACAACGGGAGACAACGGGAGACAACTGAGTTCCAGGAGCGCGTTCGGGCGTTCTTCGGGAACGTAGTGACCGGCAGGGTGAGCGGGCGCCGCTTGCGGGCGGTCCCACATCAGCGGCACGCGGCAGTCACACATCATGACGGGCGCCTCGACACGGTGACCGCGGAGAACGCGAGTCCATGAGGGCGAGGGTCGATCAGCTCGCCCCGGGCATCGGGAAGAGCAGGCAGCTGCTGGTGGCGTGGGCGAGCAGGCGGTCGGCGGAGTCGAAGAGTTCGGCCTGCGCGAGGGCGGTACGGCGGCCACTGTTCAGGACTGTGCCGACAGCGCGGACCTTGCCCGTGTCCACAGTGATCGGGCGCAGGAACTTCAAAGAGAGGTCGAGCGAGGTGTACGCCATGCCCTGGGGCAGCACCGACTGCACGGCACAGCCGGCCGCCGAGTCGAGCAGCGTGGCATAGACACCGCCGTGGACGCTTCCGATCGGGTTGTAGTGCTCTTCTCCGGGAGCCAGGACGAAGACGGCCCGGCCGTGCTCGACCTCTTCCAAGGCGAAGCCCAGGGCGGCGGAGATGGGCGGGACGGGCAGGCGTCCGGCGACGATGTCGCGCAGAAAGTCCAGGCCCGAGGCCTTTCCCACCGCGCCCGCCGAAACGGCCGGATCCTCCCAGGTGAACGTTCGCGATCTGTCCATGACCCCTTCTCCACCGGTCGTTCCACCAGCTGACTATTTTTACCGAAGCTAGCCAGCCCGCCGTCTGGCTGTCAATGGTGAAGCTGGCCTAAGGTCGTCACATGGAGTGGGGCGAGGTCAGCACCGAGAACTGCACGGTCCAGCGAACGCTGGATGTGGTCGGCGAGAAATGGTCGCTTCTCGTGCTCCGGGACGCCATGAACGGAGTCCGGCGCTTCGACGACTTCCGGCGGCACATCGGTCTCTCGGACGCGGTGCTCGCGGACCGACTGCGCAAGTTGGTCGGAGCGGGGATCCTGGACACCGTTCCCTACCAGGAGTCCGGTCGGCGCACCCGGCACGAGTACCGGCTCACGAAAAAGGGCTGGGACCTGTGGCCCGTGATGCTCGCCCTCAAGGGATGGGGAGACCGGTACACCGCAGACCCGGAGGGGCCACCGCTCGACGTCTTCCACGCGGAATGCGGCGAACCCGTGCACACGGTCGTCACCTGCGCCCACAGCCACGGCCCACTGCGCCCCCAGGAGGCACGTACCCGCCCGGGGCCCTCCGCACGGCCCGGCAGGCGATAGACGACCGGTCGCACACTCGCCGTGTGGGACGGACCAGCGGTGCCAGGGTGCAGCTCCTCAGCGCCGCCCAGTCGCTCATCGAGCCACGCGGTCACCCGGTCCTGGGTGTCGCCGAACACCAGGGGGTCGCCGTGACCGACACCCGGAAGGCCGCGCGCTCGGTGTCCGCACGACGGGTGAGGGCACGGTCGGAGTCCGACTCCCACCGGAGAGCACATGGCTGCGGCGCCACCCGGGCTTTCGTCACCTCTTCGTCACTGGCCGCGCCAGATGTTGTCGAAAGCCGCGTTCTCGATGCTCCGCCGCTGCCGCACGGCCTCCAGTTCCCGCACCGCGTCGTTGACTGCGGCCAGTACGGTCACCACGCTGTCGTCGACGAGGGTCGCGGCCTCTTCGGCCGGCTCCTCGTGAACGCCCACAGCCGCCGCGAGGAAGGCGAGAACGGGCTCGCCGGACGCCCAGCGGTCGGCCGCCCGGCGACGGGCCGGTGAGTCGGTCAACGTCGTCGCGTCACTCCGGAACGGGATCCACTGATGGCGCGGGCGCGTGGTCTCCCCTTCCGCGCCCAGGACGTCGAGATAGGCCGAGGACAGCCCGCGGCCCCGGCGCCACAGCCAGTCCTCGACGGTCTCGTACGGCGCCTCGCGGGTGAGCGCCGCGGCGGCCTCACCCAACAGGCGATCTTCAAGGGTCCCCTGCGGGCCTGGCACGATGCGGTCGTCGTCCAGAGTGAGGGCCTGGGCCTCGCCGAGATCGATCAGCTCGGCTCCCGCGAGAGCCAGGGACAGGTCCCCCTGCCCGACGGGACTGCTGGACGCCACGTCCATGGTGATGATCAACAGGTCGCGCGGTGTGGTCATGACGAGCTCCATGTCAGAGGCATCTGTGTCAGAGGTACCGGTGTCAGAGATATCGGTGCCAGAGATATCGGTACCAGAGGTACCAGAGGTATCGGTCCCGACGTCACTGTAGGCTCCCGCCGCTGGAAGGCCGGCCTCTCACCCACGTAGCATGACGCGCATGGAGCCGCGCCGACTGCGGTACTTCGTCGCGTTCGCCGAGGAGCTGAACTTGGCCGGGCCGCCGAGCGCCTGCTGATCGCCGGGCCCTCCCTGTCACAGCGGATCAAGGCCCTCGAACGCGACCTGGGCGTGCGGCTGTTCGATCGCGACCGCCGCTCGGTGTCCCTCGCCCCGGCCGGTTCGGCGCTGCTCCCGCACACCCGCGCCCTGCTGGATAGAGCCGCTGATTCCAGCGGCGCGCCGGCCGACCGGCCGGATCGGAACCTGTACGGCTCGGCTACGTCAACCGGCTACCTCCCGACCTGACCACGCGGGCCGCAGCGGTGGCCCAGCTCCACATCGACGCGTGGATCGCGCCCTCGCACACACCCGGGTCGCCCGGGTCGCCCGGGTCGCCGACGGCAGCCTGGACCTCGCCGTCTGCTGGGTCAGGACCGAGGATCTGGAACAACGTGGTGTGCACGCCCGGCTCATCGGCGCCGACCGGCTCCACGCCGTCGCCACCGGACACGAGACGAGCAGCGTGACGGCCCGGGACACCGCCGTGCTCCTCGACGACGACACCACCTCCTGGTCGTCCCGGAACACCTACGCCGGAGGAGGACCGGCACATCAGCCATCAGGTCGTGGTGCAGACCCCGGTCACGCTGAAGGCGGCGCCGGAGTACCACCTGGACGCCCTGCGCATCGCGACCGCGGACGGTCCGGCCGCGGAGTGCACCAAGGTGCCGTCCGTCTCGTACGGCTACGGGCCGATCACCGGAACGCTCGACGAGTCGCACTCCGCGGTGTGCGCGGCCCTGCCCACCGGTGGCTTCGACCGCTTCGACGCCGAGATCACGGACACCACCGGCGCCACCACCACGGCGGTGCCGGCTCTCTACAGTGTGTTCGCCGGCTGCTGCGAGTACCAGCGCGGCACGTTCACCGTCACGGGGGCCGCCGAAGTGACCCGACGCGGTTGACGCGAAGGCTGCCGGGAGGAGGGGGTGGCGACGGCGCCACCCCCTCCTCCTGTTCAGGCCGGGGTCATTTGACGAAGTCGGGCGGGGTGGTGTCGACGAGTCGCGGATCCGGCTTGCCGCCCGCCATGGACAGGACTCCCCTGACGATGCGGGCGAGCTTGAGCAGGCCGCTCGGCTTGCGCTTGTCGACGCCCGCCACCAGCTGCTTGAGGATGGTCAGCTGGTCGAAGTAGATGCGCTCGGTGACGAGGTTCTCGTTCTCGTCGAAGACGAAGAACGCGTTCATGCGCGTACGGTGTCGGCCTCCTGTGGGCGGGATCCGACCCAGGGGGCCGAGGTGTGTGCCCAGCAGCCAGAACTCGACGATGACGGCGTCGACGCTGTGGCGGAACGCGATGATCTCGTGCCGTTGGTCGGGGAAGGCCACGCGTGTGTCGTCGTAGTAGGCGCGCACGTCCGAGTCGCCGTCGTGCACCTTCATCTGCGCGATGAGTTCGTAGTGCGGGTGCGGGAAGGTGGACAGAGTGGCGTCCCAGTCCTGGGCCACCTCGTCGCGGAAATGGTCGAGGACGAGTGTCTCCCGGGCGCGGAGCACGGACTCGTCGGGCAGCACGAAGCGGTTCATGGTCGGGCACGCTAACGGGTGTAGGTGACGGCGTGCGTGGTCTCGATGGTGTCGGCGTTCAGGACGGCCTCGTGCTCCCACTCGTGGCGGGCCTGTGTCACGGCCTCGACGGCTCTGGGACGGGTCGTGGTCAGGCGCTGCCGGCTTGTGCTCAGCATGCTCCGAGCCGGGTCCGAGGACAGACATGATCACAGGTCGTCGGCCGCGGCGCCGCTTCGCGCGGCAGACCGCGCCCCGCACCGAACGCACGGAGGGCGCTTCACGCACATGTGCCGCGGAATGTGTTCTCCCTCCCCCGACCCCGCACCGGAGCTCCGCGATCCACCCTTCTCAAGTGCCCTTCCGGGGAACTACTTCCGCGCTCCCGGCGTCAAACGTATCGGGCTTGCCACCCCGGCACTTTGCTTGACATTTCGCCGAGACCCGAGCATGCCGCGCATTCACCCTTCCGCACCGTGCGCCGAATGCCCGTCGAGCCGTTGACCATTTGGGGACTATTCGCAGTGACCACCGTAATTGTGCAGCTTTCCGACGCCGTAGTCCGCCGTTCCGACGACCCCAGGCCCGAGCCGCGTCTGGTGCGGCTGAGCCCGGGCCAGAGCGCCGAGTTCGGGCGGGGGGAGCCCGGGACACCCCTGCCCATACCCTTGCGTGATCCCGCCGTGTCGCGCTGCGCCGGCCAGGTCGCCGCCGTGGAGGACTACTGGCGTCTTTCCAATTACAGTGCCGAGGCGACGTACGTCGTGGAGAACCTCGAAGGTGCGGGGGAACACATCCGTGTCGCACCGGGACGGATTGGCGCACCCGTCCCGTTCGAGCTGTCCCGGGTAATTCTGCCCGCGGCCGAAAACCCCATGGAATTCAAGGTGTTCGCACCCCAGCACGCGTATACGGAAGCCGGGTGCGACAGCTCTACCGGGGAACCGACCACGAGCCCCTTCTCACTGAACCCCACGTCCAAGTATTTCCTGATCCTGCTGGCTCTGTGCGAACCTCGGCTGCGCCTCCCTTCGAGCGCGGCCGTCCCGGGCGTGGGGGAGGTCCTCGAACGGCTGCGACCGATGCCGAGTTGCCATGATCTGACCCGGTCCGCGGTCAATTACCACATCGACTATCTCGCCGACACCAAGCTGCGGCTGCGGGAGGGGCCTGGTGGCTCGTACGGCAAGGCGGGAGGCAAGCGCGAACGGCTGGTGAGCCTCGCGCTGCGGTTCAATCTGGTCCGTGAAGAGCACTTGGCTCTGCTCCCCCCAGCCGTCAGACGCTGAACCGAAAGGCCCACCCAGGATGAACCACTCGCACAGCACTCCCCCGCTCGACCCCGCGCCGGGATACCGGATCTCGGACTGGGAGATCACCGGCCTGATCGGCTCGGGCAGTTGGGGCAGCGTGTACGCCGCGGAAAAGGTCGTCGACAGTGCCGCGGGCGGCTCGGCCGTCGCCGTCAAGCTTCTGCGCACCGACCTGCTGACGCCGGGACAGCGTGCGTCGATGGAGGAACTGGCCCGCAAGGAGGCACAGTTCAGCACGGAGGCGGACCACCCCCATCTCGTACGCACCCACGCGGTCGTGACCCTGCGGGATCCCGAGCGGCCCGAACTGGACGGCATGACGGCACTGGTGATGGACCGTGCGGAACGCAGCCTCCAGGATCTCCTGGCGGCCGGCGGAACCGGGCGTCCGCTGCCGGAGGCCGAGCGGATCCTCAGCGGGGTGGCTTCCGGACTGGCACACATGCACACGCACGGCTGGATCCACGCGGACCTCAAGCCCGCGAACATCCTCCTCGGTCCCGAACGGGCCGTGTGGCTCGCGGACTTCGGGCTCACCGTGGAGCTGGAGGGCACGCACGCGTACGTTCCGCCGCTGGGGTCGCTCGACCACGTGCCCCCGGAGTGGTGGTCGGAGCGCACGGGCGTCCACGGCACGACCGTACGCAAGACGGCGGACATCTGGGCGTTCGGTGTGCTGGCGCACCAGGTGCTGACGGGTGGCCTGCATCCGTTCCCCGGCGGGACGGCCCGGGCTCGCTCGCTGGCCGCTCAGGCCTATGCCAACGGTTCGGCCCCGCTCCGCCTGGACGACTCCCTTGAGCCGGAGTGGCGCAAGCTGATCGTCGAATGTCTGGCTCCCGACCATGCCTCCCGAGCGGCTCTGGACGCGGGTGAACTGTCGCGCCGGGTGGAGGCGTTGCACGTCGAACGTCTTCCCCGGCCCGTGTACCGGCGTCCGGCGGTCCTGCTCGCCGCCGGTCTCACCGCCTGTGCCACGGTCGCCGGCACCTTAGTGGCCTTCGTACCCTCCGGCGGCGAGGACGCCCCAGAGAAGTCGAAGTCCTCGGCGATCGCGACCGCGACCTCGCTCGCCGACACCGCGCTGCCCGGGGCCATTCCCGCCGACTCCGACGTGCCCGTCCCACTGCGGCGCATCATCACGGATGCCGCGAAGCGGTGCACGGACGCGGAGGTCACTCCGGCGTTGCTGGCCGCGATGCTCAAGGCCGAGAGCGGTTTCGACCCGAAGGCGTCCCGGCCCGCCACCGGTGAGCACGGCATCGCCATGTGGACGCCGGCGGTGTTCAAGGCATGGGCCGTGGACGGTGACCGCGACGGGGACAAGGACTACATGTCACCTGCCGACGCCATCGGGACGATGTCCGTGTTCACCTGCTGGCTCGACCAGCGCTTCAAGCAGAACGACCTGCGGGAGAACCTGCCCGCGCTGATAGCGGCCGGTTACCGCACGAGTGACCGGACCGTCATCGAGGCCGGTGGTGTACCGAAGGCCGTACAGCCCTACGTGGACGAAGTCCTCGCCAATCTCAAGGAGTACACGGCCTGACACATGGGGCCCGGGGCCGGCCCCTGACATGCGTCAGGGGCGGCCCCGGGCCCTCCCCGCATAGCGTCGGCGGATCATCACGTCACCGTACGCAACAGGGGGCATCTGATCATGCGGCACATCTCATCCCTCGACAGCGGGCCGGGACCGGCCGTCCGCAGCGGGCCGAAGGCGGCACGGCGGGCACTGCTCTCGGTGAGCGCCCTGCTGCTCTGTCTGGCGACAGCGGCCACCACCGCGTCCGCCGCGCCGGCCGCACCGGGTGGTACGACAGCCGGTGCCGGGGGCACGGTGTCCCCCGCGACCGCCCAGGTCGAGGTCCCTGCCGATGTCACCGCCGGTGTCGCGGTCTACGACCGGCAGACAGGGACCTTCACCGACCAGCTGAACGCGAGCATGCAGTTCCGCTCGGCATCCGTCGTCAAGCTGCTGCTGGTGCTCGACTTCTTCCGGGACCGGGGTCCGAACTACACCGTCCCGGCCGCCGACCGCGCCCTGCTGGAACCGATGCTCCGCAGCAGCTACGACGACGCGGCCAGCCACTACTGGGAGGTCAACGGCGGCCCGGCGATCATCGAACGCATGAAGAAGGACCTCGTCCTGAGCGACACGGCCGGTCCGCCCGCCGGATACGAGGGCTACTGGGGATACACCGCCCTCTCGGCCCGGGACACGGTCAAGATCTACCGCTACATCCTGGAACAGGCCCCGGCGCCCGTACGGGAGTTCATCATGTCCAACCTGCGGCAGTCGACGCGTTGCGCCTCGGACTCCTTCGACCAGCACTTCGGCATTCCCGGCGCCTTCGACCGGCCCTGGGCCGTCAAGCAGGGCTGGTCGGGCGAGTACGAGGACGGCACCTGCGGTCCCGACAGCACGCGCAACGCGACATCGGCGTCGCAGTCCGCGGGCCGGGAAGCCGCCGAAGTGAAGTCCGCGGGCGCGAAGTCCGCGGCGGCGGTGAACCTGTCCCGGCCGGCCCTGCACACCACCGGCACGGTCGGCGCCGGCGACCGGACCATCGTCGCCGTCCTCACCCTGCACCCGCTCGGCACCACGTACGGCCGGGCCTACACCGACATCGGCCGGCTGACCCGCAGCCTCGACGTGCCCGGCGCGACGAGGCCGGCCGGGAAGTGGTACGGCACCTGGGGCGAGCAGGTCCACGTCCGTGCGGCGGCGACCACCGAGTCGGGCTCCACGACACGTCTGCCCGCCGGTGCGGAGGTCCTGATCAGCTGCCAGAAGCAGGGCCAGACCGTCTCCGTACCGCCGTACACCAACAACTGGTGGGCGTACCTGCCCCAGTACGGCGGCTACATGTCCAACATCTATGTCAGCGCTCCGGACGACAAGCTGCCCGACGTACCGGTCTGCGCCTCCTGACGTCTGTCGGGAACCGGACAGCACCCCGGGGATCGGCACCGTGGGGGCACCGCTCGAACGCGGTGCCCCCACGGCTCGTTCGGCGGACAGGACTTTGAACACTCACAGTACAAAGTATGGACATGCCAAGTGAAAGCCCCGTAGGTTGGCGGCGCACCGCAGCCACGTCAGAGAAGACCGGAACGCAGTCCGGCACGGTCCGGTCCCGCTTCATGGAGGACCGTTGTCACAGCATCAGTTCCTGCGTGCCCGAAGACTTCTCACCTCTCTGCTGACCGGAGTCGTCCTGGCCGGCGGTCTCCTGGCCGCACCAGGGTCCTCGGCCGCCACGAACGCCCCCACGAACGCCGCCACGGACGCCGCCGCGGCCATCCCGCCCCAGGAGCCCGGGGTCACCCTGCGCGTGTTCGACGTGCAGACGCCCCTGAGCAAGCTGTGCACCCTCAAACCCGGGCAGACCCCCAATCACGACGCGCTCAAGTCGACGGTGGACTGGTCCACGACCGATGACTTCGGCGGGTTCTCCGACCGGTTCGTCTCGGAAGTGACGGGCTATCTGGTCGTACCGAGCGACGGCGATTACGGGTTGCGTCTCACCAGCGACGACGGCTCCCGGCTGAGCATCGACGGCGCCACCGTCATCGACCACGACGGGCTGCACGGCGCGGAGCCGAAGGACACCTCCGTCCAGCTCACCGCGGGCTCGCACCCCCTGCGCATCGAGCACTTCGAGCGGGACGGCGGGCAGGAACTGCGGCTGGCCTGGAAGCCGCCGGGCGCGAGCGACTTCACGACCGTGCCGCGCGACGCCCTGAGCACGGACGCCGGAGTCGTGCGGGTCACGGCCCCCGGACGCAAGGAGTGCGAAGGAAGCAACGACACCCCCGGCGACGGCCTCCCGCTCACCGAAGTACGCCCCGACCTGACGCTCACCGACCTGCGCCCCGACGGTTTCGAACCGCAGGTCACCGGAATGGACTGGCTGCCCGACGGACGGCTGGCGATCAGCACCTGGGGCGGCTCCGACAACGTTGCCGGAGAGGTGTACCTGCTCGACAACGTGACCGGCGAGACCAGCAAGGACAAGGTCACCGTCAAGAAGGTGGCGAGCGGGCTGCGGGAGCCCATGGGCATCAAGTATGTCGGCGGCTCGCTGTACGTCTCGCAGAAGCACCAGCTGACCCGGCTCGTCGACAAGAACCACGACGACGTCACCGACGAGTACCGCAAGGTCGCCACCTGGCCGTACGGCGGCAACTTCCACGAGTTCGCCTTCGGACTCCTCTACCGCGACGGCCACTTCTACGTGAACCTGTCCGTCTCCATCAACCTCGGCGGCGCGACCACCGTTCCGCAGCCGGCGCCGGGCCGCGGGACCACGTACAAGGTCAGTAAGAAGACCGGGAAGATCAGTCCGGTCGCGGGTGGGCTGCGGACGCCGAACGGGATCGGGTGGGGTCCGGAGGGCGAGATCTTCGCCACGGACAACCAGGGCGGCTGGCTGCCCTCGTCGAAGCTCGTGCACGTCAAGCAGGGCCGCTTCTTCAACCACTACACCGAGCCGTCCGGCCCCTTCGACGCGGCCGAGCCGACCAGTCCGGTGCTGTGGCTGCCGCAGAACGAGATCGCCAACTCGCCCTCCACACCGCTGTATGTGAAGAAGGGCCAGTTCAAGGGCCAGATGCTGATCGGCGACGTGACCTACGGCGGCCTGCAGCGCGCGTACCTGGAGAAGGTGAAGGGCCAGTACCAGGGCGCCGTGTTCCGCTACACGCAGGGGCTCGAAGCCGGTGTGAACCGCCTCAGCTACGGCCCCGACGGCTCGATCTACGCCGGCGGTCTGGGCGCGGACGGCAACTGGGGCCAGGAGGGCAAGCTCAAGTTCGGTCTGCAGAAGCTGACGCCCAACGGCGGCAACACCTTCGACATCAAGACGATGCGCGCCGTACCGGGCGGCTTCGACCTGACCTACACGCAGCCGGTGTCCGCGAAGACCGCCGAGGAACTGGCCAAGCACTACAAGGCCGAGCAGTGGCGCTACACCCCGACCTCCGACTACGGCGGTCCGAAGATCGCCGAAGAGGTGCTCCCCGTGCGGTCGGCCGAGTTGTCCAAGGACAAGCGGACCGTGAAGCTGCGGCTTGACGACCTGAAGCCCGGCCGGGTCGTGCACCTGCGCTCCCCGCGCCCCTTCACCTCCGAGTCCGGTGAGTCGCTGTGGAACACCGAGGCCTGGTACACGCTCAACGCCATGCCCGGCGAGCAGCCGCCGGCCGCCACCCTGTACGAGGCCGAGGAGGCGCGTCTCACGGGCACGGCCGGTATCGCCACGGACCACACCGGCTACTCGGGCAGCGGGTTCGTCGCCCGGTACAACACGGAGGACAAGGTCGGCACGGCCTTCGACGTACAGGTCAAGAAGTCGGGCACCTACGACGTCAACCTGCGCTACTCCAACGGCCCGAACCCGTTCGAGGGAACCAAGTCGCTCTCCCTGTACGCCAACGGGAAGAAGCTGCGGCAGGTGAAGCTCGCCTCCACCAGCAACTGGGACACCTGGTCCACGCAGACCGAGAAGGTGACGCTGCGCAAGGGGAACAACACCATCTCCTACCGCTACGAAGCCGGGGACACCGGCCATGTCAACCTCGACCTGATCACGGTCCGCCCGCAGGGCGCGTCCCTCGCGCTCTTCGACGGGACCGCGGCCTCGCAGTCGCAGTGGCAGCACACGGACGGCCGACGGCTGGAGTGGCCGCTCGCCGACGAGAAGTCCATGGAGGTGTGCTGCGGTGACATCCGGACCATCGACGCGTACCAGGACTTCAAGCTGCACGCCGAGTTCCGGGTTCCGCTGCTGCCCGACGACGTCACCGGACAGAACCGCGGGAACAGCGGGATCTTCATCCAGGACCGCTACGAGCTGCAGATCCTCGACTCCTACGGTGACACCACACCGGACACCAACGAGGCCGGAGCCATCTATCTGAAGAAGACGCCCGACGTCAACGCTGCCAAGGCGCCCGAGACCTGGCAGACGTACGACATCGTCTTCCGTGCCGCCCGCTACGACGACAGCGGCAAGAAGACCGCGGATGCCAGGCTGACCGTGGTGTGGAACGGCCAGAAGGTGCACGACGACATCACCCTCGACAGCCCCACCGCCTCGGGCCGGGCCGAGACGCCGTCGGCGGGGGCGATCCGGCTGCAGGACCACGGGAACAAGGTCCGGTTCCGCAACATCAGGCTGGAGCCGCTCACGTGACCTGAAGTGGTGTGAAGTGGTGTGAAGTGAGCCCAGGCCGGGCCCGGTCGACACCGGGCCCGGCTGTCGTACATGGGGTCTGCCGGGGGCCGGGGGTAGTGCCTGCGGTACCTCGGGGTGGGCAGCGTATGGGTTCGTGGCGCCCCCTGTCCGCGCGGGAATCTATGGCCATGACGCGAAGCAAGGCAGTGATCATTCCCTCGGTCCTCCTCTCCCTCGGCGCGATGGCCCTCGCCACCCCGGCCCTCGCGGACGCGGTGCAGGGCTCGCCGGCTCCGGTCCCGGCGTCGACCACCGCAAGCACATCGCGGGCGGCGGCCCTGGGGCAGAACCCGGAGAGTGTGGTCGACGCCATCGAGCGCAGTGCCCACACTTTGCGGAGCACCGACCCCGAAGGCGGTCTGCGGGACCTCGACGCGCTGGGCCACATGGTCGGGGACGCCGACGTGGTGGGCCTGGGCGAAGCCACCCACGGCTCGCGGGACTTCTTCCGCATGAAGCACCGGCTCTTCCGCTACCTGGTCGAGAAGAAGGGCTTCCGGACCTTCTCCCTGGAGCTGCCCTGGAGCAGCGGCGTGCGGGTCAACGAGTATGTGCTGTACGGCAAGGGCGACTTGAAGGACATAGCGCGCGCGGAGTTCCAGGGCGCGTACCGGATCTGGAACAACCAGGACTACATCGACCTCATCGGGTGGATGCGCGACTACAACCGCGGCCACCCGAAGGACCCGGTGCAGTTCATGGGCAACGACATGGGTTACGCGGGGCCGGAGTCGTACGAGCGGGTGACGGACCATGTGGCCCGCGAACACCCGCGGCTGCTGGACCGTGTCACCGAGCTCTACCGCGGGCTGGCCCCGACCACCGACGCCGGCACCTACAGCGAGCAGTACCTCCAACTGCCGCTCGCCGAGCGCGCCGAGCGGGCGGAGCGGACCCGCGAGGTGTACGAGCTGCTGCGGGACCAGCGGCCGGCGCGCGGCGACCAGCGGGCGCACCTGTGGGCCGTGCAGCACGCCAGGGCCATCGATCAGATGACCGAGGGCTACTCCCTCGACGTCACCGACGAGGCCGAGGTCACGAAGATGATGAGGATGCGCGACGAGGTGATGGCCGAGAACGTGGCGTGGTGGCGCGAGCACACCGGCGACAAGGTCCTCCTGTCTGCGCACAACACCCATGTGTCCTACGACTCGTTCGACGCGCGGTACCCCAAGACCCAAGGGGCCTTCCTGCACGACGCCTTGGGCAAGGACTACGTCAGCATCGGCTTCAGCCTCCACCAGGGCGCGTTCAAGGCGTTCGGCGCCGACGACAACGTGATGCGGACCTACCGGGTCGGTGCCGCGCAGGCGGGCTCCAACGAGGACACCCTGGACAAGGTCCGCCAGGAGGACTACGTCCTCGACATGCGTACGGCTCCGAACGCCGCCCGTGCCTGGCTCGCGAAGCCGCGCGTCACCTACAACATCGGCGCGGGATGGCCCGACCCCATGACGTACAAGATCGGCCTCGGCAGGGCGCACGACATCCTCATTCATCTCAACGAGGTCGAGGCCACCGAGTACCTGGGCACTCCCTGACTCGCGACCACCGCGGATAGTGTCGCCAGAGACTAGCTGTGCATCTGTGTCACACCCCTTGTAGGCCCAGAAGTGTCGACAGTACCGTGCAGTCGAACCTCGCCTGCAGGCCTTCTCCATGGGTTCGCCCGCCGCCGTCACCGGTGCGTCCGCCGCGCCGGTGACGGTCGGCCATGCCCGAATGCACCGGACGACAAGGGAGTTCACAGTGGCACGCAGAAGCAGCACAGGTGCGGACCGCCAGGCCGGGGCGTCCGTGATGGACCAGGACGTCACCTACCGGGCCCGCCCCCGCGCTCTCCTCGTGGCGATCGCCGGACTCGCGGTCACCCCCGCGCTGACCGCCCCGGCCTCGGCACATTCCACGAAGCACACCGCGGGACACCCCAAGGACGGCAAGACCCTCACCGTCGGCTCCGGGGAGATTCTGGAGCTCACCGGGACCACCACGGTGAGCCGGCTCGTCATCGAGGAGGGCGGGGTCGTCGCCGCCCCGGAGGGGTACCGCCTCACCCTCACCGTCAACGGTGTGGAGACGGGCGCCAAGCTGCACGAACTGACCGACGGGTACGGCGGGTTGGCCACCGCCGTCGCCGCCGGCACCTACCGGGGCAGGGTGGTCCTGGATGTCGCCGTGGCCAACGACGTCACCTTCAGCGACCTCAGCTTCCCGATGCGGCAGGCGCTCTACGTCGACGCGGCCGGCGTGGACGAGTCCAGGTCCGTGCCCTCCAACGTACGCGGCGGCACTGTCACCGACACCGCCGCGCGTGACATCATCCTGCTGTCCAACGGCGAGTCGTACAACGGCGTGTACGTCGCGGGCGGCGGCTCCTACACCCTGACCCGGCCGAGGATCGCCTTCGACGGCAACGGCCGGTGCGACTTCATCGGCTACGGCGCCTCCGTCGTCGGCACCGGAGAGGGCACCACCCTCGTGCTCGACGGGGCCGTCATCAAGAACGAGGGCGTGGTCCGCACCGCGGTCATCGCCGACGCCACCGCCAACGTCGTCGTCAAGAACTCCACACTGCACTGCGCCGACGGCAGCCACGTACCCGCCGAGTACCCGGAGACCGGCACCGGCGACACCCGGTACATGATCACCGTGCCGTGGATGCTGGGCCTGTCGGGCAACGTCCGCACCACCAACCTGCTCGGCGCGAGCACCCGGGCGTCGTACGTCAACTCCTCCATCACCTCGGAGACATGGGGTGCCCTGTCCGTCGACGGCGGCAGCAGGTGCACCCTCACCGCGATCAACAGCCACATCGGCAACACCAAGGGCCAGGGCTACGGCTCCTACGCCATCGGGAGCGTCACCGAACACTTCCTCGGCTGCACCTTCGACGTGGGCGACTACGCCCTCATCCACTGGGGCGCCTCGGCGCACTACGGCGACAGCACCAAGGAAGCCGTCGCGGCACTCAACGACTCACTGGAGATCGGCCTCAGCAAGGCCGAGTTGCGGAAGCTCCCGGTCCGCTCGACCGTCGTCGACGCGGGCCGCTTCATGGTTCTCTGGTACGCGGCCGGTTCGGTCACCGTCGACGGCGGCACCCGGGTCACCACCGGCAAGACCACCTTCATGTGCAAGGCCGTCGCCGCCGAGGTCACCGTCGACGGGTCCGGGGGCGCCACCCTCAGGCCGGGCAACGGCGTCATCTTCCAGTTGATGGACACCGACCGGCCCAGCAGTGTCCCGGTCACGGGCAAGCCCTGGAAGACCGAGATGACCGGCACCTACACGGAGCCCACCGGCTCCCCCGCCAAGTCGTCGACCTGGGTCACCACCAGCGCCCAGGCCACCGACGCGACCGCCTCCTTCACCGACATCGAGCTGAGCGGCGACTTCTACAACGCCGTCCGGGGCGGCGGCAACGCGGGCCTGCAAGGACAGAACCTGGTCCTCGCCTTCACCCGTTCCACTCTCAAGGGCGTCATCTCCGCCACCACCACGAAGCACCGGGTGCCCACCCTCACCATCGCCGACTACCGGGAGATCAGCGAGGTCACCAACACCGTGTCCCCGGTCGTCAACAACGGTGTCGTGGTGACCCTGGGCAGCGGCTCCAGCTGGACGGTGACCAAGACCTCCCACCTGAGCGCACTGACCCTGGCCGCCGACGCGACCGTCAGGGCCCCGCGGGGCAGGACCGTGACGCTGACGGTCGACGGCACACCCACCGCCATCGAGGCGGGCCACTCCTACACGGGGGCGCTCACGCTGACGGTGGCGTGATCCGGACGTGAACCGGCCCCCGGGGTGGCACTACATCCCGGGGGCCGGAGTCCGTTGTGCCGCTGCTGCCGTCTCCTGTCAGTGTCGGCCGTGCTTGCCGCGACCGTGTTCCCTCAGGAACGTGACCAGGAGCCGGTTCCAGGCGGCGGGCTGTTCCCAGTGCGGGTTGTGGCCGGCCTCGTCGACCACATGTGTCCGCGCCTTGCGGAGGTGCTGGGCGTGCATGCGCATGACGGACGGCGGGCTGTACAGGTCGCCGTCCCCGGTGATCAGCTGGACCGGGAGCGTCAGCGTCTCCAGTGCCGCCCAGGTGATGGTGTGCGCGAGGGACTGCGCGAAGGCGTCGGCGGTCCGGGCGCGGGCGTTGATGGCCAGCCAGGCCGCCACTCCCTCCAGGTCACCGCCCCGATAGGAGGGTCCGAGTTCCTTGAGGGCCACGGGCAGGTCCCCGAACGCGTCCGGCTGGAGCGCCTCGGTCAGCTCCAGATACTCGGCGTCCTGTACGCCCATGATGCTGCCGGAGACGGTGAGGCTGAGCAGCCGGTCCTCGTGCGAGAGGGCGTAGTCGATCGCCGGCGGGCCCCCGGCGGCCGAGCCGGAGAGATGGAAGCGGTCGAGCCCGAGATGGTCGGCGAGCACGTCGAGATCCGCGGACGCGGTGCCGGCCTCCGCCCTGGTGCCGGCGACGGAACGGTACGCGCCCCGCCGCGAGTAGCCGATGACGCGGTGACCGGCGGCGGCCAGAACGGGCTGCTGATACGGCCAGCTCTCCCCACTGCCCGAGCCGGGGTGCAGCAGCACGACCGGCTCACCGGTGCCGCCGGTGTCCCAGCACCACAGACTGCCGCCGCCGGCCACAGGCACCTGGTACTCGGTGACGGGCCGCTGGGCGGGCACCGGCACCGGCCGCCAGGGAAGGCCCGTACCGGTGGTGGCACGGGCGGTTCCCGCGATCGCGCCGGACGTCGTCAGCGCGGCGAGGGCGGCGCCGCCGACCACTGCCCGTCTGCTGAGGGCCGAAGTGGGCGAGGGAGCCCTGTTGTCGTCTTCCACTCTTTTTCTCCCATACGTGTACTTGCGTTTCCTCGCAGGTGTCGACAGGGGGTACCGGATCACCGCCGGATTTGATCTCCGAATGCGGTAGTGTCGACACCGTTGAGCCATCTTTGAGATCTCCGGACCCGAAACAGGGGGACACGGCGCATGTCGGATCAGGACACGCACCTGGTGCTGGAGCGACTGCTGCGGCTACGGGACCGACGGGAACCGCTGGTGGCGCAGATCGCCGAGTGGGTCGGCGCCGGCATCATCGAGGGCCGGCTGCAGCCGGGCCAGGACCTCAACAGCGTCGAGCTGTCCCGCCGGTTCGACACCAGCCGCACCCCGGTGCGCGAGGCCCTGATGCTTCTCGAACAGGAGGGCCTGGTCGAGATGAAGGCGCGGCGCCGCCCCCGGGTCGCCGCCCCCTCTCTCACGGACATCAAGGACATCTACCAAGTACGCCGCCAGTTGCTGTCGATGCTCGCGGGCCTGCTGGTCCTGCGGGCCACCGACACCGAGTTGGCCGAGTTGCGCACCCGGGTGGAGGCGATGCGCGAACTCGCCGACGCCGCCGACGTGGACACGTACTTCTGGAGTCATGTGCTGCTCCAGGAGCGGATGACCGAGATCGTGGGCAACACCACCCTCAAGCAGATCCTCGACTCGCTCGCCCTGCGGACACTGATGCTGCGACACCTGAGCCTGACCCGTCCCGGCCGTCTGGCCTACAGCGTGGACGACCAGGAACGGCTCATCCAGGCATGCGAGGAACGGGACGGGGAGCTCGCCTCGGCGCTGATCGCCGGTGCGACCGTGCGGGCGCTGCGGGCCGTGGAGGAGCAGATCGAGCAGGACACCCCGGGCAGCGGCAAGGCCGCCCGCAAACGCCGCTCGGCCGACTGACCCTCCCCGGACCTCACTTGGCCAGCACTCCGCCGTCCACGGGGAAGTTCCCACCCGTCACCCAGGTCGACTCGTCGGACAGCAGATAGACGGCGCACCAGGCGATGTCCTCGGGCCTGCCCACCCGGCCCAGCGGGATGCGGGCCAGCAGCGCCTTCTGCGCCGCGCCCTCGTGTGCGCCCGCCGACTCGGTGGCGGGGGTGCGGACCATGCCCGGCGAGATGGTGTTGGCCCGGATGCCCAGGGGCCCTCCCTCCACAGCGAGTTGACGGGTCAGCCCGAGCACGGCGGCCTTGCCCGCGCAGTGGGCGACCATCCCGAACGTGCCGCTGCCGCGGAAGGCGTTGACCGAGGCGAAGTTGACGATCGAACCGCCCCCGGACGCCTCCAGGTGCGGCCAGGCGGCCTGCACCGGCAGGAAGACCACATCGACCTCGCCCCGCATGGTCGGCGTCCACTGCGTGTCGAAGTCCATCTCGGCCGCGGTGGCCATGTGCGGGGCGATGGCACCGGCGGTGACCAGGGCGTCCACGCGGCCGTGCCGTGCGAACGCCTCGTCGGCGAACCGCCGGGCGTCGGCCGGGTCGGTCATGTCCAGCGGGGCGAGCACCTCGACGGTGAGACCGCGGTCGGCGGCCAGCTTGCGGGTGCGCTCGGCGGCGGCCGGGTCCACGTCGCAGCCGACCACGGTGGCGCCCTGCTCGGCGAAGAGCAGCGCGCATCCCTGGCCGATACCGGCACCGGCGCCGGTGACGAGGGCGACCTTGCCGTGCAGCCGACCGGTACCGGGCTCTGCCGTGGGCCCGGAGCGGGGAGCGGTCACGTTGTCCTCCTGAGAAAGACGTGGGTAGGGGTTGTGGGGATGGGGCCGGCGGCAGTCATCCGCCGGTGCCTGTCGGCAGCTCCACCTCCAGCGCGACCAGAAGACGGGAGACCATGCTGTACGCGGCTGCCGTGACGGTCAGTTCGACCAGTTCGGCCGGGCCGAAGTGCGGGCGCAGGGCGTCGAAGACGTCGGCGGGGACGTGGACGTCGCGGGTCATGGCGTCGGTGTAGGCGACGACCCGGCGCCTGCGTTCGTCGAGGTCGGGATGGGTGGCGGCGTCCTCGGCGCGGAGCGCGTCGAGGTGCCGGTCGTCGAGTCCGGCGGCGCGTGCGTCGCCTTCGTGGGCCGCCCATTCGTAGGGGGCCCGGTTGAGCACGGCGATGCGCAGGACGATGAGTTCGCGGATGTCGGCGGGCAGGGTCATACGCTGCCGGACGGCGCCCAGCAGGCTGTTCCAGCCGTCCGCCACCTGCGGACTGTGGAGCAGCATCCGGTCGAGGGGGCGCAGCGTGCCGCCGCGCCGCTCGCGGATGCGCTCCGCGATGTCACCGGCTCCGTCGGTACCCGGGAGTCGAGCCACGGGCCGTTCCCTTCTGTTGACTCCAGGTCTGCCCGCTCACACGGGTGCGGCGGGCCGGCTCAGGACGTCCTGGCGCACGGTGTCGCCGAAGAACATGGCGGGTGAGGTGTCGGGTCCGGTGAACCGGGGCCAGGGCGGCAGGTCCGAGCTGCCCCCATCACCCGGACAACCCGGATCACTCGTGGCGACGAAGCGCGCCCAGGTGTCGGCCATCAGCGCGGCAAGTCGCCGGTCCGTCTCCTGCCAGGGCCAGTCGGGCCGCCGGCCCAGGTTGTCGGACACGTACGGGAGTTCGGCGGTGTGGTAGACGCCCGGGTCAGGAGGGCCGGTCCTGTCGGGCGCGCCGGTCAGGCCGGGTGGCAGCGGGGGCCGCCGGTCGAACCGGTACATCCAGGTCGGCGTACCCGTGGCGGCGTGGGATCCCGCCCACTGCCACACGGGGCGAACGAACCGGGCGTCGCCCACGGCCACGGCGTCGGAGTCCCGGTCCGCGGCGGCGTAGACCGTGCCCTCGTCGCGGTTGGTGCCCACCAGCAGCGGGACCCGGTGCTGGCGGCCCGTGGCGAAGACGTCGTCGGTCGGTTCGGTGAGGATTCTGCCGTCGACGACGGGCCCGAAGTGGCCGCGCACGATGAGTTCGACTCCGCAGACGTGGCGCAGTGCGTCGATGTCCCGGCCACCGAACTCGTCCGCGTAGGCCAGTCCCCGTTTCTGTGCCTCGTCCTGACCGGGCAGCGGACCCTCCGCCCGGCCCACGCCGGAGGCGCTCTGGCCGAGGGCCGCCCGGAAGTGGGGACGGGCGGCCGGTGCGGCCATCAGGTGGCAGATATGGGCCGCGCCCGCGGAGTTGCCCGCGAGGGTGACCCGGTCGGGGTCGCCGCCGAAGGCCGCGATGTGGGTGTGGACCCAGGTGAGGGCGGCGGCGATGTCGAGGAGTCCGTAGTTGCCGGAGGCGTCGAGCTCGTCCTCGGCGGCCAGGCCCGGGTGGGCGAGGAAACCCAGGGCACCGAGGCGGTGGTTGAGGGTGACGACCACCAGGCCACGGGCGGCCAGGGCGCGGCCGTCGTGGATGTCCTGGGAGCCGTGTCCGTAGCGGTTGCCGCCGCCGTGGATCCACACCATGACGGGCAGGCCCGTGCCCGGTGCGGGATCGGGTGTCCACACATTGAGGTAGAGGCAGTCCTCGCTCATCACCAGCGTGCGCCGGTCGGCGAAGTTGGTGCGGTACATGACCGAGTCGCTCGGCGGCTGTGGCTGCGGGGGCGCCGGACCGAACTCGACGGCCCTGCGCTCGCCGTCCCAGGCGGCGGCGGGCCGCGGTGGCCGCCAGCGCAGATCGCCGACGGGAGGTTCGGCGAAGGGGATGCCGCGGAACACGGCGACCGGGCCGTCCCACTCCCCCACCAGCCGCCCGGCGCCGGTGCGTGCCCCGGGTGCGCCGGCGCCGTTCACGCCGGCGCCTTGTACAGCGAGCCGTTCTTCATGATCGCTACGAGTCGGTCGCGGTCCTGGAGGATGCTGATGTCGTCCAGCGGATCGCCGTCGACCAGGACGAGATCGGCGAGGAACCCCTCCCGGATCAGGCCCAGTTCGTCCCCCATGCCCATCACCTGGCCGCCGTACCCGGTGGCGGCGCGCAGTGCCTCGGCCGGGGTGAAGCCGAACCAGTCGACGAAGAGCTGCAGGTCGCGGGCGTTGCGGCCGACCGGGTTCCAGGCGAAGCCGTAGTCGCCGCCCGGGACGACGCGGATCCCGCGCCGGACGAGTTCGGGGACGACCTCCCGGACCGCCTTCTGGGTGGCCTCCACCTCCATGCCGGGCTCGGGCTCGCTGTCGGCCTCGTGCAGGTTGGCGTGGATGATGCCGGGGGTCGGTGCCACGAAGAGCCGGTCGCGCGCGGCCTCCAGCAGGTCGAGGGCTTCCTCGTCGGCGAAGGTGCAGTGGTAGACGGCACGGATGCCGTGGCGTACGGCCATTTTGATCGACTCGGCCGCGTGGGCGTGGGCGGTCAGCCAGACGCCGCGCTCACGGGCCACTGCCGCTGCCGCCGCGACCTCCTCCTCGGTGAACTGCACGATCCGTGAGGTGCCCTGCACCACCGCGCTCTCGCCCGACAGCGACAGCTTGACGATGTCGACGTCCAGGTCCGCCATCTCCCCGACGAAACGGCTCACCGACTCGGGGTCGGACGCCCGGCCGTCGATGCCCGGGAAGTCGTACACCCCGGGTTCGACCATCCCAGCGGTGCCTTCCCATGAGGCCGCCTTGAAGCGTGGTCCCGGCATCCACCCCTCGTCGAACGCCTTGCGGGCGGCCGTCTCGGTACGCGGCAGGCGGTTGCCGCCGGAGTACGCGCTGGTGAAGCCCTGGTCCAGCAGGACGCGGCCCGCGTGGGCCACCAGCAGGGCCTTCTCCTCGACGGGCTCGTCGCGGCGGCGGGAGCGGTGCTCGACGGTGGACCCGAAGCCCAGGTGGGTGTGGGAGTCGACCAGGCCGGGGATCAGGGTGCCGCCTCCGCCGTCCACGATCCGGGCGCCCGCCAGGCCCGTGGCCGGGATCCGGGAGGCTACGGCGGTGATGCGCTCGCCCTCGACAAGGACCTCGGCGGGGAAGGGGTCGCGCCCCGTCCCGTCGAAGACCCGCACTCCGGTGAAGACAGTCCTGCCGCTGGTCCTGTCGCTGGTCCTGTCGCTCATCGTGCGCTCCTGAAGGTGTGCCGCATCTCGCCCAGGTCTCCGATCCTGCTGACGAGGGTGTCATCGGACCCTATGAAACGCTGGGGCGTACGCCGGTTGCCGACTCCCGCGGGCGTCCCGGTGAAGATCAGGTCGCCGGGGCGCAGCGGGCAGATCGCGCTGAGGTGGGCGACCAGCCGTGGCACCGGGAAGATCATGTTCGAGGTGCGGTCGTGCTGGACGGTCTCCCCGTTCAGTTCACAGGTCAGTTCCAGGTCGTCGCGGTCGGCCGGTTCGTCGACACCGACCAGAGCGGGTCCCACCGGGCCGAAGCCGGGGAAGGACTTGCCGAGGGAGAACTGGGCCGGGCGGCCCGCGAGTTGGACGATCCGCTCGGACAGGTCCTGTCCCACGGTGAGCGCGACGACCGGGTCCCAGCCGTCCTCCTCCGGCACCCGGTAGGCGTCACGGCCGATGACCGCGACCATCTCCAGTTCCCAGTCGACATGGCCGGGCGGCAGGTCGATGGTGCCGTAGGGGCCGGTGAGGCAACTGGGGAACTTGGTGAAGACCAGCGGCTCGGCCGGCTCCTCGTAGCCCGCTTCCGACGTGTGCGGGCGGTAGTTGAGGGCGACGGCGAAGATCTGGCGCGGCTCGGGGACGGGTGCGCGCAGGTCGGACTCCTCGTACGGGACGGCCGTCGCCGGGTCGACACCGGCGGACCAGTGCAGCAGGGCGTCCCACTGGTCGAAGACGGCCCTCGGGTCGGTGTCGAAGCCGCCGGCGGACACGTCCACGGCGCGGTCACCGCCGCGGCCGTCGCTGAGCGACAGGGCCAGACGGCCCGCGAGATTGACGATGCGCATGCCCTCACACCACCCACTGCTCTGCGGGCGGCTCGGGTGTGCCGTGTGCGTCCTGCCAGGAGACGACACGGTTGCGCAGCACGCCCAGGCGCTCGATCTCCGCCTCGACGACGTCGCCGGGCTTCAGGTAGTTGGCGAAGGGGTCCTCGGTGCTCGCCGCGACTCCGGCGATGGTGCCGGTGGTGATGATGTCGCCCGCGCTGTAGGTCTGCGGGGAGTGGTAGGCGACCAGTTGGGGAATCGACACCGACATACGGGAGGTGTTCGACTTCTGCCGTACGTCTCCGTTGACGCGCAGCTCCATGTCGAGGTCGTGCGGGTCGTCGATCTCGTCCGCGGTCACGATGTAGGGGCCGATCGGGCAGAAGGTGTCGATGGCCTTGGAGAAGGAGAAGACACCTGACTCCATCTCCTTGCGCTGGATGTCGCGCGCGGTGATGTCGTTGAAGACCAGGTAGCCGCCGATGTGCTCGACGGCCTGCTCGGCGGTGAAGAACTTGCCGGGTTTGCCGATGACCACAGCGAGTTCGAGCTCGTAGTCCATCTCCCGGGTCAGATTGGCCGGGTACACGATCGGCTCGTCGTGGCCGATGATCGCGTCCACGTTCTGGAAGAACACGATGCCCTTGTTGACCGGGTGCGACCAGTCGACCCGTACCAGGTCCTCGTGGTGCTCGCGGAAGTTGCCGGCCGTGTGGAAGAACTTCCTGGGCACGATCGGCGCGCGCAGCCGGACGTCGGCGAGTGGACGCGTCCGCCCGGTCTCGGCGACCTGACCGTCGCGCTCGAAGAACACCCGGGTCGACGGAACGTCGAGCTCGATCACCGTGTCGCCGTCCAGGCGGCCCACGAGCCCGTCGTCGAACGTCACCAGTTTCATCTGACCTCCTCGTAACTGTCGACACTCACCCTCCATGATTCCGGTATTCACGTCAACAGTGGCGTCAAGTGTGGACACATTGAATGAAGGTCGATTACGGTCCGGAGCATGAAGACGACGTGGAACTTCACCGGAACACGCGCGCTCGTGGCCGGTGCGGGCGGGATCGGCTCGGCTGTGATCGAGGCCCTGGCGGACGCGGGCGCGGATGTGATCGTCCTGGACCGGGACGCCGGACAACTGGCCGAGGTCACGCGCACGGGCGGTACCAGCGGTACGGACGCTTCACGCGGCGCCGGCGGCACCGTGCGCGGTCTGAGTGTGGACCTCACCTCCGCGGACGCCTGCCATGACGCGGTCACGGACGCCGTCGGATTCCTGGGCGGCCTGGACGTGTTCGTGCACGCCGTCGGCACCAACGACCGCCGTCCCGTCCTGAAGACGCCCGACGAGGTCTGGGAGCGCATCGTCGCCATCAACCTCAGCAGCGGCTTCTGGCTGGGCCGGGCCGTGGGCAACGTCATGGTGCCCGGCGGCTACGGCCGCATCGTCTACCTCTCCTCCGTGTCCGGACTGCTCGCCCACCGCGACCACGCGCCGTACGCGGCGACCAAGGGCGGCATCAATCAGCTCATGCGGGTCATGGCCCGGGAATGGGCGCCCCACGGCGTCACCGTCAACGCGGTCGCCCCCGGCTACACCGAGACCGACCTCACCCGCGCCTACCTCGACAAGCCGGGCATGCGTGCCTCGATGGAGGCGCTGGTGCCCGCCGGACGGCTCGGACGGCCCGGGGATCTGGTCGGTCCCACCCTGTTCCTCTCCTCCGCCGAGGCCGCTTTCATCACCGGACAGGTGCTGTACGCGGACGGCGGCCGGACCCTCGTCTGACGCACAGGTCCACCCGCCCGCGACACCCCATCCGTGCGACACCCCATTCGTCCGACACCCAAGGAGCCGTCATGACCAACTCCCAGCGCTTCACCGACAAGACCGTGCTCGTCACCGGCGCCGGTACCGGATTCGGTGCCGAGATCGCCGTCCGGGCCGCCCAGGAGGGCGCCGATGTCGCGATCCACTACCGCAGCTCGCGTGCGGGCGCGGCGGCCACCGCCGAGCGGGTGACCGCACTGGGCCGCAAGGCCGTGATCGTCCAGGCGGACATAGCCGAGCACGAGCAGATCCGGCGCATGGCGGACGAGGTGTGGGAGGCGTTCGGCCGGCTCGACGTGGCGGTCAACAACGTCGGCGACGTGGCCCGTGAGCAGATGTCCTGGCGGGACCTCACCGAGGAGTCCGTCGACCATGTCCTCGCGGTCGACATCAAGGGCACCCTGCTGTGCACGCACGAGTTCGGCGCGCGGATGCTGGAGCAGGAGGGGGGCGGCTCGATCGTCAACATCGGATCGACGGTGGTGGCGCGGGGCAGCGCACGGGCACCTCAGTACGCCGCCGCGAAGTACGGGATCATCGGCCTGACGAAGTCGTACGCGCACGCCTTCGCCCCTGCCGTCCGGGTCAACGTCTTCGCGCCCGGGTTCATCGAGACGACCGCGACGCTGGGCCGGGAGGACTGGAAGAACGGGCGCGGGGAGCAGCTGCGCAAGGCGACTCCGATGGGACGCATTCCGGGGCCGGAGGAGCTGGCGGGAGCCGCGCTGTTCCTGGCCACGGAGGACGCGCACCACATCA
Organism: Streptomyces sp. NPDC087844; assembly: GCF_044742785.1. NCBI lineage: Bacteria > Bacillati > Actinomycetota > Actinomycetes > Kitasatosporales > Streptomycetaceae > Streptomyces > Streptomyces sp. NPDC087844. Next base: position 284,961 of record NZ_JBIUVD010000005.1, read on the forward strand.
CCGGCGGCTTCCTGATCGCCGACGGCGGCTACAACATGATCGGCGCGTGACAGGAGGGCGGCCCTTCTTCGCCGGACACCGCCACCCTCCTGCCACGGTTCACCACTGCCGGTGCACGGCTCGCGGTGCACGACTCACGGCTCACGATTCATTACGCCACCGTGCGGATCAGCTTCTTGTTGACGAACTCCTCGATGCCGGGACGGCCCAGCTCGCGTCCGAAGCCCGAGCGCTTGATGCCGCCGAAGGGCAGTTCGGCACCCTCTGCGCCGACCCCGTTGACGAAGACCATGCCGGCCTCGATCCGGTCGGCGACCCGCTCCGCCTGGGCCGGGTCGATGGTGAAGACGTAGGAGCCGAGGCCGTACGGCGTGTCGTTGGCGATACGGACGGCGTCGTCCTCGTCGGTGGCGGCGAAGACCATGGCGACCGGGCCGAACAGTTCCTGCCGGGCGGCGGTGTCTGCGGTGGTGAGTCCGGTGAGGACACCGGCCGGGAAGTGGGCCCCGTCGCGCCGGCCGGTGCTGTGCAGGGTCGCGCCCTCCGCGACGGCCGCGTCGACCTGACGGGCGAGGTTCTCGGCGGCGGCCACGGACGACAGGGGCGCGCCCGTCTCCCCCGCGAGGAGCCGGGCGCTGAACTTCTCGACGAACTGCTCGTACAGCCCCTCGACGACCACGAAGCGCTTGGCCGCGTTGCAGGCCTGGCCGGTGTTGTCGAGCCGGGCGGCCACGGCGGAGTCGACGACCGCGTCGAGGTCGTCGGTGGACAGGACGACGAACGGGTCGGAGCCGCCGAGTTCGAGGACGACCTTCTTCAGGTGGCGGCCGGCGATCTCGGCGACGGCCGAGCCCGCCCGCTCCGAACCCGTGAGCGAGACACCCTGGACGCGCGGGTCGGCGATCACGTCGGCGATCTGCTCGTTGGTCGCGTAGACGTTGACGTAGGCCCCGGCCGGGAAGCCCGCCTCGGCGAACAGCCTCTCCAGCAGGGCGGCGGTGGCGGGGCACTGCGGGGCGTGCTTGAGGACCACGGTGTTGCCGATCGCCAGGTTCGGGGCGGCGAAGCGGGCGACCTGATAGGCGGGGAAGTTCCACGGCATGATGCCGAGCAGGACACCCACCGGGCTGCGTCGGACGACGGCACTGCCCGGCCCGGAGGTCACGTCGAGTGGTTCGTCGGCGAGGAACTCCTCGGCGTGGTCCGCGTAGTAGTGGTAGATCTCCGTGCAGAAGCCGACCTCGCCCGCCGCCTCGGCGAGGGGCTTGCCCATCTCACGGACGATGCTCGCGGCCAGTTCGTCCTGGTGCTCGGCGTGCAGGTCACCGAGCCTTCGCAGCAGAGCCGCCCGCTCACCGACCGAACTGGAGCGGCCCCACGCGGCAGCGGTGTGGGCGGTGTCCACAGCCTCCGCGACCTGGGAGTCGGTGGCGGTCGGGTAGGTCTCGACGACCTCTGCGGTGGCCGGGTCGGTGACGGCGTACATGCGATCTCCAGGTGCTGCGTGGTGAGGGTCGGGCGGGGTACCGGGCTGCGGCCGGCCCGCGGGATACGGGCCGGGACTCACCGTCATGGTTCGAGGATCGTCCGCACTCCGGTGTTCGACCGGAGGTCGTCGAAGGCGAGCGGTGCCTCCTTCAGCGGGCGGACCTTCCCGACCAGGTCGTCCAGCGGCAGGCGCCCGGCGAGGTACAGGCGGGCCAGCTTCGGGATGTCGAGCTCGCCGACGCTGGAACCATAGTTGCACCCGAGGATGCGTTTGCCCTGGTCGGCGAGGTCGAAGAGGTCGAACGAGCCGGTGGCGCCGGTGGCCGCCATACCGACGAGGACAGCCGCGCCGCCGGAGGTGAGCATGGCGGGGAGCGTCTCCACGACCTTCGGGCTGCCGATCGCCTCGAAGGCGTAGTCCACACCGCCGAGCTCGTCCTGACACCAGGCGGCCACGTCGTCGCGCGCCCCGTCGAGAGTGTGGGTGGCGCCGAACCTCCGTGCCGCTTCGAGGCGTTCGGGCGAGAGGTCGACGGCGATGATGGGATCGGCGCCGACCAGCGCCAGGCCCATCACCACGGAGAGACCGACTCCGCCGGTGCCGATGACGACCGCGGACTCGCCGGGCCGTACTCCGGCGGTGTTCACGACCGCGCCGATCCCGGTCGTGATGGAGCAGCCGAGCAACGCCCCGACAGCGAAGGGCAGTTCGTCGGGCACCTGCACCGCGGCCGTCTCCGGGACGACAAGCCGGCCGGTGAAGGCGCCGAGGCCCAGGTAGGGCCAGACCGCCTCGCCGTCGGCGTCGGTGAACGGGGTCGTGCCGTCGGGGAGGGTGTTGGCGACGGCCTTGGTGCCTGTGCACAGCCAGCCCTGACCGGCCACACACTTGCGGCAGCGGCGGCACGGCGCGAACCAGGACAGCACCACGTGGTCGCCGGGCCGCACGGAGGTGACACCGGCGCCGACCCCGGTGACCACACCCGCCGCCTCGTGCCCGAGGACGAGCGGGCGGTCGGTGGCCCAGTCGCCGGACACGATGTGCAGGTCCGAATGGCACACACCGGCGGCACGGACCTCGATCTCGACCTCACCTGGACCGGCGGGGCGCAGGGTGACCTCGCGCGTACCGAGGCCCGCCACCGGGTCGAAGACGATGGCTGACGAGGACATGGCCGGGGAGGATTCGGCCGGGGAGGACATGACTGGGGAGGAATTCGACGGCATCAGGACGCCTTCACTTCTTCTGCGGTCGGGCCGTCCGTGGCCGGACGCGGGGCGAGCTTGGTGTGGGGCTTGGCGACGACGACGTACACGAGGCCGATGACGAACAGCGCGGAGAAGACCAGGACCACGGCCCAGACCTGCGTCCAGCTGCCGTCGACAGGGGCGAGTTCGCTGCGCGGCCAGGCGATGTTGACCGCTTCGAACAGCAGCCACAGCACGGCGAGTACGTTGACGACGAGCCCGGTGCGACCGAGCCGCAGCTGACCGGCGGCAGGGTTCCAGCGTCCGCTGAGCCGGGCCACGAGGGCCACGACCGCGACCGCCAGGAAGACGAAGTAGAACCCGCCGGAGCCGAACGCGATCAGGGTGGCCGCCGCGTTGCCGTTCAGCCCCAGCAGCAGTCCGAGCCCGGCGAGGACGGCGGTCGCGATGAGGGAGACGTACGGGATCTGCCGGGAGCCGACCGTCGCGAGCGTCTGGGAGAAGGGCAGCTGGCGGTCACGGGCGAAGGCGTAGACGGCGCGGCCGATGTAGGTCTGGATGGAGATCGCGCACGCGAAGAACGCGATCAGGACGACGACGATGAACGGCTTCTCGCTCCAGCCGCCGAGCCCCTGGGTCACCGCCTCGAAGACGGGGTCGACGATCGCCCCGGAGACGGCGTCCTCGGGCCGCCGCAGCGCGAGCGTCACGGCGAGACCGGTCAGCAGCACGGTGAACGCGACGAAGAGGTAGGCGCGCAGCAGGGCGCGCGGCACGCTGCTGCGGGGCTGTTCGGTCTCCTCGGCCACCTGTGTGGTCGCGTCGAAGCCGAGGAACGCCCAGCCGGCGACCGCGAGGCAGGTCAGCAGTCCGGCCGTCACGGATCCGCCCGAGACGTCCTGCGCGCCCAGGGTCTCGAAGAGGATCCCGAAGCCGTTGTGTCGCACGAAGAGCAGGAGGATCAGACTCACCGCGATGGACGCGACGCCCTCGGCGATGATGCCGGCGTTCAGGAAGTGCTTCACGGGGTTGACCCCGAGCAGGTTGATCCCGAGTGCGACGGCCACGAAGACCACGCCGAGGAGTACGTGCAGGGCGGGCGAGGGGACGCCGTCACCGGCCAGCATGTACAGCCAGGTCGCTCCCAGGTAGGCCACCGTCGTCAGCGAGGCGACGGCCGAGGCGAGGTAGATCCAGCCCACCAGCCAGCCCAGGCGTGGACCGCCGAGTCTGCGCACCCACTGGTACACGCCTCCCGTGATCGGGAACTGGGAGGACAGCTCGGCGTAGACCACGGCGACCAGCAGCTGGCCGAGGAAGGCCACCACGACCGCCCAGATCCAGGTGGGACCCGCGAAGACGAAGCCCAGCTGGACGACGGCGTAGATGCCGACCACGGGCGAGATCGTCGCGAACCCGATCGCGAAGACGGCCCACGCGGACAGGGTCCGTCTCAGCTCCTGCTGATAGCCGTACTCGGCGAGTTCACCGGCATCGGTGCGGGTGTCGTCCACGTTCGTCTCCTGACGGTTCTTGACGGTTCTTGACGGTTCCTGGCGCTTCCAGACGGTGATGCGCGCGCGGACGGCCGTCCGGCCGTCCCGGTCCGTCGTGGCGTGACACCGAGGGGTGGTTACAGGACCGCGGCCGACGGTATTCGGACAGCAACGCTTATTGGGCGCATGACCAATTGCTTATTGGTCGCATACTCAATAACATTCGCGGCATGACGTCAAGAGGTCCGAGCAAGCGGGTCCGCAAGGCTCCCGCCGAGCGCCGCCACGAGATCGTCGCCGTCGCCGCACAGGTCGGCCTCGTCGAAGGGCTGGAGTGCGTCACCCTGCGCAGGGTCGCCGACGAACTCGGTGTCCGGCCCGGACTCGTCGGCCACTACTTCCCGGCGGCCGACACTCTGGTGGCCGAGGCCTTCACGGCCGCCACCATGGCCGACCTGGACACACTGCTGCCCGAGCGGCCGGACGGCCCCGGTGACGACACTCCGCGGGCGGCCCTGCGGCGTTTCTTCACGCTGATGTCCAGCACCGAGTTCGACAACGTGAGCAGGCTCTGGCTCAACGCACGGCATCTCTCGCGCTACCGTCCCGGACTGCGCGACCACGTCGTGGCCCAGGAACTGCTCTGGTGCAGGCGCATAGAGAAGACGATCACCGGCGGTACGGAGTCAGGGGACTTCGTCTGCGCCGACCCGTGGGCGGCGGCCGTACGCATCCTGGTGGCGATCGACGGGGCCAGCGCCTACATCAACACCAGCGCCGACCAGCGCGGAGTCCCGATCGCCCACTTGGCCAGGACGGTGGCGGAGGCTGAACTGGGGCTCGGGGCGGGGGCGTTGGAGCCGCCGCGCGAGCCGTCCTGAGTCGCGGCAGCACCGGTGCGGTGCTGCCGCGAGTTCTACACCGGCCTCCCGAAAGCCGTCCTGAGGCTGCTGCGAAGGCTGTTGCGAAGGCCGCCTCGAAGGATCAGTCGGTCATCGGGACCGTTCGGCCACCGGGCCGGTGACGGGAAGCGCGGCCCGCTCGCGTCCCACCAGGCGTTCCAGCGCGAAGGCGCCCGGGCCGAAGAACACGACGAGCAGGAACCCCCAGCAGAAGAGCACCGGGGCCAGCCCGCCGTTCTGCAGCGGGAAGAGGCCGTCCTGCTGGTGCTCCGTGAAGTAGGCGAACGCCATGATTCCCGAGCTGAGGAACGCCGCGCCACGGGTGACGACCCCGAGGAGGACAAGGGCGCCGCACACCAGCTCGATCACCCCCGCGTACCAGAAGGGCCAGTCACCCGTCGGACCGGCCTTGCGGTCCAGCACCCCGAAGACCGTGGCAGCGCCCTCGGTGGTGAACAACAGGCCAAGGACCATACGGAACAGGCCCAGTGCGAAGGGCTGGCGCGACGTCAGCCAGTCATCGAGGCGCGAAGTGGTCATCAGAACTCCCCAGAGGCCAGTACGTGATCGGCGGAATGAGGGGGAAATGGACCACGGAGTCCGGGTCGCACCCCTCAGTCGACCGTACGTGCGCGGGGCGCCCCGGGTTCAAACAGCTGCCGAGGTCGTGGGCCCCTGACCGGCTCCCGCCCGCGTGCCGGCCCTCATGACGGGGTCCGTGCGGCGGGTGCGGCCGGTGTGACGCGAAGTGCTTCGAGCGAGGGACGGTCCGACCCTGCCGACGGACGACGGCCGCCGTCTCTGACCGGCTCTGTTTCCCGCACTCCTGGCTCAGCTGTCCCAATTGCCGCGGTGACCCGGATAGCCTGGGGGTTTCGCCATCGAAAGGAGCCGCCATGCCGGAGGAACCGACACCGGGAGGCCCGTTGGGCACAGCGATGCGCAAGGTCACGTTCCCGGACGGGTCGCGCGGGATCATCCTGGTGAAGGCGGGCACCTCGCAGGAGGAAGCGGATCTGCAGGCGGCACAGGTGTGGGCCGAGCGGTCGGAGCGGGGCCAGGCCAACAGCTAGGACCTGGCCGGAGGGCGAGTTCCTCATGAGCGGCGGGACGCAGGGCACTGCGCGGGCTCGGAAGTCTCCCGGGTACGAGCCCGGTGCCGACAGGCCTTGAGTCCTCGCGGTCTGGGGCGCGGGTGGCGAGACCCTCGGCCCTGACGGCGCGCGCGCCTCACCGCGGTCCGTGGTCCGGTGCGGCGAGAGTGCGTGCCGGGCGTCGTGACGGGGCGAGCGTGTTGCGAAAGGGTGTGCGGCGGTGGACGTGGCGTAGTACTCCTGGGGATACATGGAGACACGTTTGTTCTCACTTGGAGTCGTCGATGACCGTTCGCCGTGTCGTGCCCAACATCCAGTCGGAGGCGGCGCAGGAGAGCCGGGAGTTCTATGGCCTGCTGGGCTTCGAGGAAGTGATGAACCACGGCTGGATCATGACGCTCGCCTCCCCGTCCATCCCGACAGCGCAGATCAGCGTCATGACCAGTGACAAGACCGCACCTGTCACCCCCGACATGAGCGTCGAGGTGGACGACGTGGACGCGGCTTACGCGGTCATGCGGAAGAGCGGTGCGGAGATCGTGCACCCCTTGCAGGATGAGGAGTGGGGCGTGCGGCGGTTCTTCGTCCGCGATCCCAGTGGACAGGTGGTCAATGTGCTGGGCCACCGCTGACGGCCTCTCCCCCGCTGGGGTGGCGGACAGCCGGCTCGTCGTATCTCGTCGCCACGGCTCGGTGCCTTTTCAGGCGGTCGGTCCCGCACTCCACCGCGTGGCGCTCGCGGTAGCCGATCAGGGCGAACTTCGGCGGGCACCCTCCACGAGAGCCCAGCTCCTAGCGGTTGCGGATCTGCTCCTCCTTCTCCGGGATCGTGCGGAGGATCCCGCGTCTGCGCAGGTAGGCGCGGTTCTTCCAGGAGCCGTACGCCTAATAGGCACTGCGGGTCGGCCATTGGACCTGCCCTGGCGGCGTGCTGATGGGCCCGGCACACCGTCGGGTCGACTCCCACATCCCAGGCGAGTTCCAGCCGGGCCCACGGTTCGTCCGTCAGGTCCTCACGTGCCGCAGCGCGTGATCATTACATGACCGGAATCGACTTTCGCGACAGCCCTTGGATCGAGAACCGCTCCTTGCGCAGCAGCGGACGCACTCGGGAGGTGAAGCCCGCCGTGCGGAACGGCGTCTGGAGCAGGCCGGGACGCAGATGCTGGGCGATGGCCGCGGTGATCATGCCCTGGTCCAGGGCCAGTACGTAGTCGCTCACACGGCCGGTCGTCACATCCACCGAGTCGCGGAAACCGTAGCGGTCGTCATAGGCGCCGAAGGCACGGTCCAGGGAGCGGAGGTTGGAGAGAGCCTCGGTCGGGGCCTGGGGCAGGGCGAGGAAGGAGGCGTGCGGGGTGACGACGCCCAGGGAGTTGTAGCCGTCCTCCTGCATACCGATGGCGTCGACGCCGTACTCACGGTAGCCACCGGCGGGTACGGAGGCCGGGGAGAAGCCCCAGTAGCCCAAGTCCTGCTCGATCAGGCCGTGTTCGATGTGACTGCGGACGTACCGCCGGTGGGTGGTGCCCCAGGAACGCGGGGACCACTCGGACTCGGGCACGAACAGCGGGACCATCAGCGCCTCGAACATGGAACCGCCCCAGGTCGGGACGAGGTCGCGGCCGCGGTAGGTGTAGTGGCCCTCCCACACGCGTACGCCGTCGATCTCGACGTACGCGCCCCGCGGTTCCTGTTCCTGGCCCATTCCCGGGAGCATGGTGCGGAGCAGGTGCCAGTAGTGCTCGGTGGGCAGTGAGCCGTCGGCGATACCGAGGTAACTGGCCATACGGGGTTCGGTGTTGAGGGCGCCGTAGTGATGTCCCGTGGGTTCGCCCTTGCCGGGCTTGTCCGGCCAGAAGCCGCCCCGCAGCTGCCCGGGACCTGCGACGGGGTCGGCCGGGTCGTAGGGCGTGTAGTAGTACGACCAGTCGGCGTCGGCGAGGAGGGCGGCGACGCGGGGGCGCAGTTCGGGGGCGGCGTCCGCGGCGATCCGCAGACCGGTCACCAGCCACGCGTTGTCGACGCTGGACAGGAACGGCCGTACCGGGTCGCCGGTCTCGGGCCAGGCCGTCAGCAGTGAACCGTCGTGCGCGTCGTACCAGTTGAACCAGAAGCCGTGGGCGCGTTCCAACCGTTCCACGGCGGCGATCGTGCGGGCCAGCCGGCGGTGCATGGTGGCCGCGGAGATGACTCCGAGTCCGGCGGCGGCGACGGTGGACCACAGACCGCAGCCGATGTTGGTCGGCGAGGTCTGCGCGGACGGCACCGGCGTACCGCCGCCGACGACGTCGATCTTGTCGGCGGCCAGGCCGAGTTCGGTCGTCATGGCCTCCATCGAGCGGTGGGTCGCGACGAACCAGTCACGCAGCAGGCGGCGTTCCGCGTCGGTTCGCCCGGCCTGGGCGGCAGTGGCCGTCCCCGTGAGGGACGTGACACAGGTGGCGGCGGCTGTGGTGGTCGCTGCGGCGGTCAGGAAGCTACGACGGTTCATGCGGCTCTGGCTCCTCTGCGGTGAGCAGGCAGGCGGAAGGATACGTGTCCGTGGTGCGAAGTGCGGTGGTGCGGTGGTGCGGTGGTGCGGTGGTGCGGTGGTGCGGTGGTGCGGGAGTGAGGTGGTGCGGGAGTGAGGCGATGGAGGGGGCAGGGCGATGGATCGGGGGTGGGGTGGGAGCCGGCCGGTGTCAGGTGCCGGCCGGCTCCCGGTCCGGGGAGGGGCGCGGTCAGACCGTGGCGCGCGGCAGGACGCGGTCGCGGCCGAGGCTGCCGAGCCACACGGCGGACGGCTTCGCCGTGCGCTCGAAGGTGTGCGGGTCCACGGCGATGAGCCCGAAGGTCGGCTTGAACGAGCCCCATTCGTAGTTGTCGAGGGCGCTCCACGCAAGGTAGCCCCGCACGTTCAGGCCGTCCTCGATCGCGGCGGCGACCTCACCGAGGGCGCCGGTGTAGTAGTCGACGCGACGGCTGTCGTCCGAGGCGGCGATGCCGTTCTCGGTGACGATCAGCGGGGTGCCGTCGCCGATGACCTCGGCGGTGTGGCGCAGGGCGTGCCCGACGGCGGCCGGGTAATACTCCCACTGTGTGAGGGTGCGTTCGACGTCGTCGGGCGCCGGTACGGGACCGGTCTCGGCGATCTTGGTACGGGTGTAGGACTGCACGCCGATCCAGTCGTCGCCGCGGGCGGCCTCGATGAAGACGTCCTCGCGGGGGTGGCGGTAGTCGGCGGTGACCTGCTCGGCGCCCGGCAGGGCCTGGTAGACCTGGTTGGCGATGGTCCAGCCGACCTGGATGTCGGGGTGACCGGCGCGAAGGACCTTGACGGCCGCGTGGTGGGCGGCGATGACCGCGCGGGTGGTCTCCTCGTCGGGGGTGGGCAGACCGGCGGGCGGAAAGCCCTGGTTCCCGGTCTTCGCGAGGCCGGCCATGACGGCGATCATGTTCGGCTCGTTGATGGTGCACACGTGCCTCACGCCGTCGGCGATGACGGGCGCGCACTCCTCGACGTAACGGGCGAAGAGCTCGACCGCGCCGTCGGCGGTCCAGCCGCCGAAGTCCTCGAACCACTGCGGGACGGTGAAGTGGTGCAGGGTGACCATCGGGCGCAGACCGCGCGCGAGGGCGCCCTCGACCATCCGGCGGTAGTGGGCGATCTCGGCGCGCGAGAAGGTGCCGCGGACCGGTTCGATGCGGGCCCACTCGATGCTGAACCGGTAGTCGGTGAAGCTCAGTTCGGCGAGCAGGTCCATGTCCTGCTCCCAGCGGTGGTAGCTGTCGCAGGCGTCCAGGCTGGGCTCGGCGATCCCGGCCGCGGGGTCGTGCTCCTTGCGCCACCAGTCGCTGTTGACGTTGTTGCCCTCGATCTGGTGGGCGGCGGTGGAGGCGCCCCACAGGAAGCCGTCGGGGAAGCGGGTGGTGGAGTGCGTCATCGTCGGTTTCTGTCTTTCTGGTGTGGGGGTGGGAGGCGGGGTGGTGACATGGCGATCCGGCCCGGGGGCCGGCGAAAGGGCCGATCGACCGGCGGGTGCGGGGAGGCCGGGAGGAGCGGGTGCGCGGAGGCCGCGGGATGAGGCGCCCGGTGAGCCCGGTGGGCTACTTCAGGCCCGCTGTGGCGATGCCCTGCGTGAAGTGCCGTTGCAGGACGGCGAAGACGGCCAGGACCGGCAGTACGACGAGGAGCGAGCCGGCCATCAGCATGCCGTTGCCGCCGCCGACCGTGCGGTTGGGATCGTTGGCGAAGGTCGCGAGCGCCACCGGCAGCGTGTACTTGCCCGGGTCGTTGGTGGCGATCAGGGGCCAGATGAAGTTGTTCCAGGAACCGAGGAAGGTGAAGATCGTCAGCGTCGCGAGGGCGGGCTTGACCAGCGGGATCACGATCCGCCAGAAGATGTACCACTCCCCCGCGCCGTCGAGCCGGGCCGCCTCAAGGAGCTCGTCGGGCACGGACAGCATGAACTGCCGCATCAGGAACACCCCGAACGCGCCCGCCGCGAAGGGCAGTACCAGTCCGGCGTACGTGTCGATGAGGCCGAGGCCGTTCATCAGGACGTACAACGGCAGGATCATGAGGTTGCCGGGGACCATCAGGGCGGCCAGCACGACCGCGAAGACCTTGGAACGCCCGGTGAAGTCGAGCTTGGCCAGGGCGTAGCCGAGCATGGAGCAGAACAGCAGGTTGCTGACAGTCACCAGAACGGCCACGACCAGCGAGTTCAGGAAGTACTGCGGCATGTCGAGCTGGTCGAGCAGCGACGTGAAGTTGTCCAGCGTCCAGCGGGAGGGGATCCACACGGGCGGGTTCGCCGTGAGGTCCTGCTTCGTCTTGAACGCGGACAGTGCCATCCACAGGAACGGGGCGGCCATCAGCAGCAGCGCGACCGAGGCGATCATGTACAGCAGCGGGGTGCGCGCCCGGCCGGTACGGCGGCGGGCCGGGCGGACCGGGGCCTTGGGGGTCTTCTCGGCGGTCTCGGCGGTCATCGGGTGTTGTCCTTCAGCAGTCGGAGCTGGAGCACCGTGATGCCCATGATCACGACGAACAGGACGTACGCCATGGCGCTGGCGTAGCCCATGTGGAAGAAGTTGAAGCCCTCGCGGTACATGTCGAGCGACACGGTGAGCGTGGAGTCGGAGGGGCCGCCCTGGGTCATCACGAAGGGTTCCTCGAAGACGTTGAGGTAGCCGATGGTGGTGATGACCGTGGCGTACAGCAGGGTGGGCCGCAGCAGCGGGACGGTGATGCCGCGCAGTTCCTGCCAGGCTCCGGCGCCGTCTAGGCGGGCCGCCTCGCGCACGTCGGCGGGAATCGCCTGGAGACCGGCGATGCACAGCACCATGACGGTGCCCAGGTTGCGCCACACCGCCATGGTGATCAGGGACGGCATCGCCCAGGTCTCCGAGCCGAGGAAGTCCGGGGCGGTCAGGCCGACTTCGGAGGCGAGGGAGGCGATCAGCCCGTCGGACGGGTCGAGCACGAAGCGCCAGACGACGGCCACGGCGACGATGGTCGTGACGACCGGTGCGTAGAAGCCGACGCGGAACAGGGTGCGGGCCCGGTCGATGCCGTTGTTCAGCAGGATCGCCGCGAGCAGTCCGAGGACGATGGTCGCGGGTACGCCGACGACCACGAAGTAGCCGGTGTTGAACAGGGCCTTGAGGAACTTGTCGTCCTGGAACAGCTGGGTGTAGTTGTCCAGTCCGACGAACTCCGCCTCCAGCGGGCGGGTGACGTTCCGTGCGCCGAAGTCGGTGAAGCTCATCAGGAGCGTGGCGACGATCGGGAAGAGCATGAAGACGCCGAACAGCACCAGGAACGGTGTGGAGAACAGCCATCCGGTGAGGTTGTGCTTGCTGAGCGAGCGGTTGCCGCGGCGGTCACGACCTGTCCTGCCGCCGCCGTGCGGGCTCTTGTCGACGGCCGCCGCCTGCGGGGCGGCCGGTCCTGTGGTGAGGGACATGAGGGGGACTTTCTGCTACGGCCTCCTGCTGCCTACTACTGCACGAGGCCTTCGATCTCGGACTGGGCCTTGTCCAGCGCTTCCTTCGCGGAGGACTTGCCCTGGGTGACCGACTCGATGGCGGTGTCCACCTTGGAGGTGATCTCGGTCAGCTTGGGCTGGGAGGGGGTGGCGCGGGCGGTGTCCATCTGCTGCCGCCAGACCTGCATGGTCGGATCGGTGGCGAGGTCACCGGTCGTCCACGCCTCGGTGTTGGCGGGCAGGTCGCTGGTCCGCTCGAACCAGTCCGTCTGGCCCTTGGCGCCGGTGAGGTAGGCGACGAGTTCCTTGGCGGCGGCCTTGTGGTCGCTGTCCGCGGAGACGGCCAGGCTGGAACCGCCGGCCATGGACACGGACGCCGCGTCGGCGGGTACGGGAGCGACGGCCCACTTGTCCTTCAGGTCGGGGTAGTTCTCGTCGATGAGGTTCGTGAGCCAGGGGCCGCCGAAGAACATGGGCACGGCGCCCGTGTTGAAGTCCTTGGTGACGTCGTAGCCGGGGCGTACGGACTTCTCGCTCAGGCCCTTGTCGAAGTAGCTGCCGTAGTTCTCCAGCGCCTTGACGGCCGCGGCGGAGTTCACGGCGGCCTTGCCGTCCTCGTCGATGATGGCGCCGCCGGCGGAGTACAGGAACTGGTAGAAGCTCTGGACGGTGTCGAGGCCGCCCGGCTGGATGGACAGGCCCCACTTGGTGCCGGCCTTCCCCTGGTACGCCTCGGCGGCGCTCTGCAGCTCGGCCATGGTGGCCGGGGCCTTGTCGATGCCCGCCTTCTTGGCGAGGTCGGTGCGGTAGAAGAGCACGCGCGTGTCGACGTACCACGGGGCGCCGTAGGTCTTGCCGTCGTAGGAGCCCTGCTGCCAGGCGGCGGGAAAGTAGTCGGTTTCGTGGATGGTCTTGGTGTCGACCGGCTCCAGGACTCCCATGTCGGCGAACTCGCCGAGGTAGCTTCCGCCCATCTGCACCACGTCGGGGAGCTTCCCGGCGGCAGCGGCGGCGACCAGCTTCTGGTGGGCCACGTCCCAGCCGATCGGGGTGACCTTGACCGTGAGGTTGGAGTGGGACTTCTCGTACTCCTCGGCCACGTCGCCGAGCTTCTCCCCCTCCGTGCCCATCGCCCATACGGTCAGGGTCTGCTTGGCGTCTGCTGCCACGTCCGCGCCACCCGAGCCGCCACAGGCGGTGAGGGTGAGCGCAGACGCCAGGGTGAGTGCGATCGACCCGGTTGCGACGGCGCGGTTCATGGGCGGCTCCTCCTTGAGCTTCACGGCTGAAATTCACGACTGGGTTCACGATGTATGCGCTGTCTGTAAGCGCATACATCACTCTGTGGCAGCGATTCCTGACCTGGCAAGAGGGGTCTTGGTCACACTCCCGTAACGAGCGGGACATCCGGCGGGCGGTTCGCGGTGCTCGACCGGCCCGGGACGCGGGGACAGTCTGTGCGGGAGCAACGCAAAACGGATCATTGCATGGGTGGGCGCTCCGCTTGGGGTGGGGATGGGGGGTGGGGGGTTGGGGGGTTGGGGGTTGGGGGTTGGGTGCGCCGTTCCCCGCGCCCCTTCAGGGGCCGGGGTGGTGTCGGGTGTGAGGGCTGGGGGTGCCGTTGCCCGCGGTCCTTGGGGGCCGGAGTGTTGGGGTGTTGGGGTGGTTACAGTCGTCGTGTGACTTCTCTTCTCCACTCCTTCGGGTTCGATCCGGCCTACGGGTACGGGCTTGAGGATCTGTTGGCTGTGGGGGCGCCGGGCGGGCCGTCGGACTTTGACGGCTTCTGGTGGGGGCGCCGGGACGCGGCGGCGCGGGTGGATCCGCGTCCGCTGCTCGGCGATGTCGTGGAGGAGCGCGACGGCTTCCGCGTACACGAGGTCTTCTACGACGCGCTCGGCGGCAGGTGTGCCGCTTTGCTGGCGCTACCGTGCGACGGGCCCGTACGTCACGGTTTCGTCATCGGGCACGGCTACGGCGGACGCCAGGAAGTCGGCGCCGACCTACCGCTTCCGCTGCCTCGGTCCGCGGCGATCCTGCCGATCGCGCCCGGACTTCCCGCTCTCGGTCTGCGGCCGGGTGTCCCCTCGGACCCGGACCGGCACGTGCTGCACGGCATCGGCTCGCGGGACACCTACCTCATCGGCGACTGCGTCGCGGCGGTGTGGGGCGCCGCCTCGGCCCTGCTGGAACTGGTTCCCTCGTCCACGCCGGACGGCCGGCGACTGGGGTACCTCGGTGAGAGCTTCGGCGGCGGGATCGGTGCGCTGGCGCTGCCCTGGGACGACCGGTTCGCCGCGGCCACGCTGACCGTGCCGACCTTCGGGAACCACCCACTGCGGTGCACCCTGCCCTGCACCGGCAGCGGCGAGTCCGTGCGCACTCACGTCCGCCGACATCCGCAGGCCCTTGATGTGCTCGCCTACTTCGACGCGGCGACCGCGGCAGCACACCTGCGCATCCCGGTGCTGTCCGCCTGTGCCCTGTTCGACCCCGTGGTGCCGCCGCCGGGCCAGTTCGCCGTGCACAACGCGCTCGCCGGACCACGCCGACTGGAAGTTCTGGACGCCGGGCACTTCCCCTACCCGGGCGAGCCGGAGCAGCGACGACATCTGGGGCAGGTCACGTCGGAGTTCTTCGGATCGTGGTTGAGGTGAGGTCGTGGAGGAGGTGAGGTCGGTAGGTCGGGTATCACGTGACCGGTCAACCGGAAACGGCTGGCACGCCGCCGGCTCGTGCACGCTTCTCCTCATCACCACGACCCCAACGCCTGACGGCCGACAGCCGACAGCCGACGGCTGACAGCCAGCGGCTCGACATGGCCGTGATCGGCCCGCGGACGGAATCCCGCTGCTCGTCAACCGACCGTCGGCAGGGTCGTCGTCTCCTCGCAGCCGCAGCTCGCCCTGCGGGCCACACTGACCGGCAGCATCAGGGAGACGGGCTCCCGCGGAGGCTGTCCGCTCAGCCGTCGTACGAGCAGGTCGACGGCCTCCTCCCCCATACGCACCATCGGCTGACGCACGGTGGTCAGCGCGGGGCGCACCATGCGGCTCAGCGGGATGCCGTCGAAGCCGGTCACCACGACGTCGTCGGGTACGCGCAGGCCACGACGTTCGAGCGCCTGGAGCGCGCCCACCGCCATCTGGTCGTTGGCGAACACGAACGCCTCGGGCCGGTCCCCGCCTCCCTCGCACAGCAGGCGAGCGGCGCGGGCGCCCTCGGCCTGGGTCATCATCGGCATGCGCAGGGCCGGTGCGTCGGCGGCCTCGACACCCGCCTCGACGCAGGCCCGGCGGAAGCCCCGGAACCGCGCCTCGACATCCGGTGAGTCGTCCACGAGTCCCACGTAGGCGAGGCGGCGCAGCCCGTGGTCGCGGACCAGGTGCCGGGTCAGCTCGTACTGACCGTCCTCGTTGGCGACCTCGACGTGGTCGAGATGGTCCAGTGAGGGGTCCTGCGCACGGGGACCGGCCAGCATCACCACCGGTCGGCGCCGGGAGATCGCTTCGAGTTCCTCCGTCGGCACCGTGCGGGCCATCACGGCGAAGCCGTCCACCCGGCCGGCGACCTGGGCCACCAGGCTCTCCGGACCCCCGGCGAGGGAGGCCGCGATCAGCAGCGCGTACCCCTGCCGACGGGCCGCGCGCTCCATGCCCCGGATGATCTGGTCCGAGTAGAGCATCGCGGCGTCGTCGTCCTCGGCGCCGACCGTGTCGGGGTCGGAGTAGTCCGGGAAGCACAGGCCGAGGACACCGGTGGAACGGCTGGCGAGACCACGGGCGCTGCCGCTCGGCACGTATCCCAGCTCGCTCGCCGCCGCCAGCACACGTTCGCGGGTGGCGGCGCGTACGGAGTCGGGGCTGCGGTACACCCTGGACACCGTGGCGATGGACACTCCGGAGCGTTCGGCCACGTCGTACACCGTGGGAATCGCGTTCACGATGCGGCGCCGTTCATGGGTCAGGCCCCCGTCTCTTGTGATGCATGCATGTCGATGAAAGCGCATTCACCCTAGGGGCGTGCAGGTCCGTGAGGCAACCGGAGAGGCGTGGGCCGCCCAAGTCTGATCAAGTTCGACCGACTGGAAGCACACAGCTCAGTCGGCGCGCGGCTTCGACGCATGTCGCCCGGTGGTCTGCAACTGCCTTGTAGCGCCCGCCACTTCGAATTCGTCGGCGCCAGGGCCGCGGCATCCGACGGGGCCGCCCGCTGACCGCCGGGGGCCGCGTGGGCGATGACACCGCACACCGCCCCCACGATCTTCTCCTCCGCTCCACGCAGCGGAGCGGCCAGTCCCTCGGGTCCCGGTCCCACGAGGGGACCCTCAGCGTGCACGGGGGGGGGCGCATGGTCGCGGTGAGCAGCGCCGTCAGCGAACCGCTCATGGCGGGACCACGGGCCGCGCGGAGACGGCGGAGACGGCGGAGACGGCGGCGGCGGGGTCGGGAAACGTGCTGGACGGGGGACAGGTCCGCGTCCTCAGTCGCGGTCGAGCAGTTCGATGAGGTTGCCGTAGGGGTCGGTCACGAAGGCCATGACGGCCCCGGGGCGTGGGGCCGGCCGCGGAGGCATGCTCACCCCGGCGCCTGCCTCCACGAGCCGTGCGAACTCCGCCGCCACGTCCTCGACGCACAGGCACATATGGCCGAAGCCGTGTGTGCCCGCCGCGTCGAGGGCGCTGCCCGGTGTCGGGCCCGGCCCGGCCGAGGGGCGGTGCAGCAGTTCGATGCGGTAGCCACTGTCGTGCAGGAGCATGACCCCTCGCAGATCGGTGCCCGGGATGGCGAACACCGGGGCCGCGGTGAGGTCCAGGGCAGCGCAGTACCAGGACGTGGCGGCCTCCAGGTCGGGCACGGAGATGCCCACATGGTCGAAGCGGGTCATCGGTCAGCTCACCGCCCGTACGGTCTTCTCCCGGGCCGGGCCGTCGTCCCGGCTGCGCCCCGTGGTGTCGCCGGACGGCCGGTCGTGCGCCGGCTCCTCGGACGTCGGCCCATCGGGGGGCGGCTCCCCCTGCGTCGGTTCGGTCCGTGCCGAGGTCGGCGCGGCCGGTGCCCGTCCCTGGCCCTGTGCCTCGCGGATCATGGTCAGGACCCGGGTCCGCAGGTCGGTGAAGCGGTGGTCGGCGCGGGTGGTGATCTGGTCGCGGTCGGCGCCCAGGTCGACCTTCAGGTTGTCGACGACCGTGGTGGGACGGCCGCCGATGACGACCACGCGGTCGCCGAGGTAGACGGCCTCGTCGATGTCGTGGGTGACGAGGACGACGGTGATGCCGAGGGAGGCGCGGAGCGAGAGTGTCAGGTCCTCCAGGTCGAAACGGGACTGGGCGTCGACCGACCCGAAGGGCTCGTCCATCAGCAGTACGGGCGCCTCGTAGGCGAGTCCGCGGGCGATGGCCACCCGCTGCTGCATACCGCCCGAGAGCTGCCAGGGGTACTTGTCGCCGACGTCCGCCAGGCCGACGGCGTTCAGGCATTCCTCGGCCCGCCGGTTGCGTTCGGCGCGCTTGACTCCCATCCCCTCCAGGGGGAAGGCCACGTTGTCCCGTACCCGCATCCAGGGCAGCAGGGAACCGCGGTAGTCCTGGAAGACGACCGCGATGTCGGCGTGCGGGCGGGTGAGGAGTTCGTCGCCGTAGCGGATCGTGCCCGTGGTGGGGCGGATCAGACCGGACAGACAGCGCAGCAGGGTGGTCTTGCCCGCACCGGACGGGCCGACGACGCAGACGAATTCGCCGGGGTCGACCCGTAGCGAGAGTCCCTCGATCACCCGGTGCTCGTCCGCGCCGTGGCCGTACGTCTTGCCGACGTCCTCCACGACCAGGCTGGATCCGCCCCTGCCCGTCTTCACGTGTCGCTGCGTCATGTCTTGGCCTCGCTTCGGGACATGGCCCGCCGGGCGCGCGGCGGACGCTGGTGGTACCAGCCGAGCAGCATGTACTCGGCCGCCAGGAGGAGCACGCTCAGGCCGTAGCCGAGGATGCCGATCAGCACGGTGCCGGCCCAGGTCTCCGGGACGGCGAAGCTGGAGCCGCTCTGCAGGATGAAGTTGCCCAGGCCCACGGGCGATCCGTAGATCTCGCTGACGACCATGAGGACCACCGCGATCGAGAGGGCCACGCGGATACCGGCGAAGATCTGCGGCAGGGCTCCGGGGAGCACCACTTTCGACAACCTCAGTCTCCAGGGGATGCGGTAGCCGCGGGCGGTCTCGTGCACGGCCGGGTTGATGCCGTGCACGCCGCTGATGGTGTTGAGCAGGATCGGCCACAGCGAACCCAGGGCGATGAGGAAGATCTTCGGGCCGGAGCCGATGCCCAGGGTCAGGATGATGACGGGGACGAACGCCACCGTCGGGGTGGCGCGGGCGAAGTCCAGCAGCGGGCCGGTCGCCTGCCGCAGCAGGTCGATCTCGCCGATGACGAGGCCCGCTCCGACTCCGACGACCGTGGCGAGGGCAAGACCGAGTGCGATGTTGCGCAGGGAGAACAGCAGGTCGTCGACGAGTCCGCCGTGCAGGAGTTCCCGCCACAGGGTGGCGAGCACATCGGTGGCCGGCGGGAAGTAGAAGCTGGTGCTGCCCGCGGTGGCGAGCAGGAGGACGGCTACGCACAGGGCCGGCAGCCACAGCTGCTTGAGCAGGGACTGCCAGAGGGCGCCCGGGGAACGCGTGGACATGGTGTCTCCCCTCGTCAGTCGGTGTGGGCCGGTGGACGCCAGCGCAGCAGGCGTCGTTCGGCGGACTGGGACAGCAGGTTGATCGAGTAGCCGATCGCGCCCGCGGTGATGATGTAGGCGTACGCCCGGGCCGCGGCCCCGCCCTGCTGCGCCTGCACGACCTCGTGGCCGATTCCCGGGAGTGTGGTGAGCACCTCGACGCCGATGGCCACCAGTACGGAGGTCGTCGCCGCCAGTCGCAGCCCGGTCATGACCGAGGGCGTGGCGCTGGGCAGGATCACCTTGCGAAAGCGCAGGTGCCGGGGGACGCGGTAGCTGTCCATGGTCTCCGCGATCATCGGGGTCACCGACCGGGCGCCGTACTGGGCCTGGAGGAAGACGGGGAAGAAGCAGGCGAGGAGGACGACGGTGGTCTTCGTCGTCGGTGTGGACCCCAGTACCAGCAGGAACACCGGCAGCAGGGCGATGACCGGGAAGGACCGCAGGACGTCGACGAGCAGCCGGGACGACTGCTCGGCCGCCGCGTAGGTGCCCGTGACCAGGCCCAGCGGTACGCCGAGCACGGCGGCGGCGACGAAGCCGGTCACTGCTCCGTTCAGGGTGTCCCCCACCGCCTGCCAGTAGACGGGGTCGCCGAACAGCTCCGGGAACTGCCCGAACACCGCCGTCGGTCCGGGCAGCGCGGTCGCGCTCGCCAGCCGGGCCGCCGCGAGCGCCGCCCAGATCAGCAGGACGGCGAGGACGGCGGAGAGTTGGAGCATCAGGAGCACGCGGCGCCCCGGGTTCCCTGCCCGGGTGTGCCGTGTGCGCCGGGCGGGGCGCTTTCGGTCCGGGGCCACCGGGCGCCGGTCCGTCGTGGAGATGGCCATGGTGTACCTCTGCCGCTCTCAGCTGCCGGCGGTGACCGTCGGAGCCTTGTCCCAGTAGATGGCGTCGTCCTTCGGGGCGCTGCTGAGCAGGTCGTAGCCGTGCATCTTCGTGATGACGGTACGCATCACGGTGGTGTCGATGTTCTTGTCGTAGTAGGCGATCTGCGACTTCTCGATGTAGTCCGCGGGCAGCTGGGTGTACTTCTTGTCGATCGCCTTGACGGCGTCGGGGTGCGCGTTGGCGTAGGTGATCGCCTTGGCGACGGCGTCGGTGAACTTCTTCGCCGTGGCGGAGTTCGAGGACAGGTACTTCTGGGTGGCGAAGAGTACGCCCTGGGCGATGCCGGGGAGGTCGTTCATCCCGTTGCCGATGGAGCGCAGACCTGCTTGCTCGCCCGCCGCGAAGAAGGCCCCGAAGGAGTAGACGGCATCCGTCTTGCCGGTGGTGGCCGCGTCGGTGAGTGAGGTGGTCGGCAGGGAGACGAACTTGACCTTGGTGGGGTCGCCGCCGTCCTTCTCGACCAGGTACTCGACGATGAACTGGATCGTGCCGCCGAGGGCGGACAGCCCCACGGTCCTGCCCTCCAGGTCCGCGAACCCCTTGATGGAACTGCTCTTCTTGACCAGGAGACCGTCGGTGGGATCGGTCTTCGTGGTGGCGGACACCAGCCCGGTGGCGATGCGGATGGGCATGTTCTTCGCGGCGCCCTTGAGGAAGCCGGAGCTGTCGGTCATCGCGAACTGGGCTTCGCCGTTGAGGACGGACGGGGCGTTCTGCGAGGTGTCCTGGGCGCCCGCCTTGATGGTGACGTCGAGGCCCGCGTCCTCGAAGTAGCCCTGCTGCTCGGCGATGTACAGCGGCTCGAACAGCGCGCCGTTGGAGCGCAGCACGGTGATCTTCGCCGACCCGTCGCTGCCGGCCGACGTGGCGTCGCCCGATCCGCAGGCGGCGAGCGGGGCGGCGACGACGAGCGTCACCACACCGACGGCGAGACGACCGAACGGGTTTCTGATGCTTCGCGTGCTCTTCGGCATGAGGGTGTGCTCCTTTGCACAGTTGCGGCGGCCCGTGGATGCGGCCCCACGGGCGAATGCGGCTCTCCGGGTGACGCGTAGGTGCGACGCGTACGGTGCTACGCGCGGCCGGCGGCCGCGTAGGCGGTGGTCGACTCGGCCGGGGTCATATAGGTGCGGAAGAGCCCGTCGGGATCGTGGACGGCACGGATCCTCTCCAGCCGTTCGGCGTTCTCGGCGCTGAGGCCGAGGTCGAAGCGGTCGGCGAGGTTGTTGTCGGAGAACTGCAGGCCTTGGGACAGGTGATGCACGGCGGACAGCGAGCCGTGCACCCAGCTCTCGTGCGTGAGGTCCTCGGCCGGGTCGTACCAGCCGGCGTTGGGCGAGAGATAGGCCTTGGCCTGGGCCGACCAGCAGGCTTCGGGGCGCGGCGGGTAGTGACCCCACAGCATCCACAGCACGAAGCTGGTCCCGTCGGGGACGGTGTCCAGCACCGGCCGGGCCGCGCCGACGATCTCCTCGGCCGTGCCCTGCACCCATACACCGTCCACGGCCCAGCGCAGGCCCTCCGGGTTGAGGCGGTCGGCGATGTCGTACAGCTCGTCGATGGTGGTCGGCTCGCCGACCACGGCACGCAGGGCCTGGTCCCGGAAGGGTGCTTCCTCCAGCGGGGCCAGGGCCTCGGGGCCGTGGCCCGGGGTGCAGAAGGCGGTGGCGGTCAGGGAGATCGCCGGGGTGCCGAGGCCCGGGGTGAAGCCGACCTTGGCGGAGAACTCCACGGTGCTGGGCAGGCGCTCCAGGAGGTCGTAGGACCAGGCGAGCACCTCGTCGCGCAGGGCCAGGGGGTAGCTGTGCACCGTCCGCCTGATCTCGGTCGGCCGTTCGTGGACGTCTAGGTGGAAGCGGGTGACGACACCGAAGAAGCCTGGCCCGCTGCCCCGTGCCGCCCACAGCAGGTCGGGGTGCGTCTCGTCGGTGGCGTGCACCAGCGTGCCGTCGGCGAGGACCACGTCGATCGCGCGGATGCTCAGACAGGCCGGCCCCAGGTGGCGGGAGTTCCAGCCGTAGCCACCGCCGAGGATGAAGCCTCCGATGCCGACGGTGGGTGCGTGACCGGTCGGGAAGAACAGCCCGTGCGGGGCGAGGGCCCGCTGGATCGCCGGCCCCTTGGCCGACGGCTGGACGGCGGCGGTGCGGCCGTGCGGGTCGAGGCTGATCTCCTGCAGGCGGGACAGGTCGATCAGCAGTCCGCCCTCCCGTACGCCGTTGCCGACCCAGCTGTGCCCGCCGGAGCGGACGGAGACGCGCAGTCCTTCGGCCCGGGCCAGCCGTACGGCCAGGACGACGTCCCGCTCGTCCTCGGCGACGACGATGACTTCGGGGAACCGGTCCGGCTTGCGCGCGTTCCACACGGCGTCGAGACGGGTCTTCTCATAGCCGGCGTCGCCACGGCGCAGGAGAGCTCCGGTGAGATCTCCGCCGACAGCTCCACGCGGGGACGAGGCAGGATGGGGATCAGACGTCCTTGGCAAGTGTGGCTCCTTGGGTGGTGCAGACATTCCGAACCGTACTGTCGACACAAAACGGAGGTCAAGAGGCCGTGCGACGGTATTTTCGGCTTTCTGTCGACACTAGGGAGTGTTCAACAGCGTGTGTTCAACAGCGGCTGTTACGCGTGGACGCCGTCGTCACGCGCGCCGTGGCGCCGGTGCGCGGCCAGGGCCGTGGTGGACTCGTGCGGCGACAGATACGAGCGGAACACCCCATGGGGGTCGTACCGGCGGCGCAGTTCCTCCAGTCGCACGCTCTGCCGCGGTTCCAACCCGTGGTCGGGACGGTCGGCCGGATTGGCGTCGGCGAACTGGGTGCCGTGCGCGACCGGGGCCATGGCCCGCAGCACGTCGTGCGCCCAGGTCTCGTGGCGCAGGTCGTCGGCGGGGTCGTGCCACACGGCGTTCGGCGAGAAGTACAGCCGGGCCTGAGTGGACCAGCAGGCGTTCTCCCGGGTCGCCTGCCCGCCCCAGAGCATCCAGAGCAGAAAGCTGTCCGGGCCGGGCAGTCCCTCCAGCACCTCGCGGCCGGCGTCGAGCACGTCATGGACCGGCGCGTCCGTCCACACTCCGTCGACCGCGTAGCGCCTGCCCCGAGGAGTCAGGCCGTCGGAGAGGGCGTACAGGTCGTCCAGGGTCGACGGCACCCGCTCGGCCTTGCGCAACGCGTGGCGCAGGAAGGGTGCCTTCTCCAGGGGTCGCAGCATCTCCGGGCCCTCCCCCGGGGTGCAGAAGGCGGCTGCCGTGATCATCGTGGTGGGTCGCGGTACACCTGGCGTGCGGGCGACCTTGGCCGACATCTCCAGGGAGTCGGAGATCCCCGGCACGGCCTCGTAGGTCCAGGCCAGCACCTCGTCCCGCAGCTCGTACGGGAACACGTACGCGCTGCGCAGGATCTGCTCGTACGCCGGATACACCCGCAGGTGAAAACGCGTCACGACCGCGAAGAAGCCCGGCCCCGAGCCGCGTACGGCCCACATGAGGTCCGGGTGGGTCTCGTCGGTGGCGTGGACCAGGCTGCCGTCGGCGAGGACGGCGTCGACCGCCTCCACGCTGAAGCAGGCCGGTCCCAGCGCCCGGGAGTTCCAGCCGTAGCCGCCGCCTATCAGGAATCCGCCCACGCCCACGGAGGGGCAGTGGCCACTGGGGAAGACCAGTCCCTCGGCGGCGAGCAGCGCGTTGAAACGGCTGCCCTGGACGGCGGGGCGGACGGTGGCCCGGCGTCGGCGGGCGTCGACGACGACCTCGTCCAGGGCGGAGAGGTCGATCAGCAGACCACCGTCCCGTACCCCGTTGCCGATCCAGCTGTGGCCTCCGGAGCGGACGGAGACGCGCAGTCCGCGAGCCGCGGCCCAGCGCACCCCCTCCTGGACGTCACGGTCGCCGGCGGCCACCAGGATGGCGTCGGGACGGCGGTCGGGCTTGCGCAGGTTCCAGACGGCGGCGAGCCGCGCCTCCTCGTAACCGGGGGCACCCCGGGTGAGGAGGATGCCGTCGAAGTCGCTCATGTCTGCTCCACGTGCGGGTCGGGCGGATCGCCGGGATCGGTCGGGAAGTCGAAGAGTTCGGCCGGGTTGTCGACCATGAGCCGGTGCAGAAGGACGGGGTCGGGGGCGATGTCGGCGAGCAGGTCCACCAGCAGACCGTCGTCGGGAGCGGCACCGCGGATATTGACGTGCGGGTAGTCGGTGCCCCACACGACCCGGTCGGGCGCCTGTCGCACGAAGGACGCGGCCAGGGCCACGGCGTCCGCGTAGGGCGGCCCCTGCCGGGAGACCCGGTCCGCCCCGCTCACCTTCAGCCAGACGCCACCGGAGTCGAGGAGACGGCGCAGGCTGCGCAGGGCGGGACTGTCCGGCCCGTCGCCGAGGTCGACCCGCGCGAGGTGGTCGATCACCACCCGGCCGGGCAGGGAACGGATGAGGGCTTCGTGGTCGGCGACCTCGTCCCCGGTGAGGTGCAGTTCGCAGGCCCAGCCGAGCCCGTCGACGCGTTCCAGCACGGAGTCGATCTCCTCGCGGGTGGGCGCGATGCGCAGGTGCGGCAGGAAGTTGAGCCGGAACGCGCGGACTCCGGCACGGTGGAGTTCCTCGATCTC
This sequence comes from Streptomyces sp. NPDC087844, assembly GCF_044742785.1. Lineage (NCBI taxonomy): Bacteria > Bacillati > Actinomycetota > Actinomycetes > Kitasatosporales > Streptomycetaceae > Streptomyces > Streptomyces sp. NPDC087844. Next base: position 309,336 of record NZ_JBIUVD010000005.1, read on the forward strand.
CACCCGAGTGGTCCGTTCGCCGATGAGGGCGACTCCGCGCAGCGTGCCACGGCCCGCTGTGAGGGCGTCCAGGAGCGTGCGGTGGTCATGGCCGTTGCAGGACGACTGGACGACGACCGCGCGGGACAGGCCCAGGTGGGCGTGGAGGGCCGCGACCTGTTCCTTGGGGGCGTCGACGGGGGTGAAGGTGCGCTCGGGCGCGTAGGGGAAGACCGCGGCCGGGCCGAGGATGTGGCAGTGCGCGTCGCAACTGCCCGGCGGCAGCGCCAGGATGGGCCTGCGGGGAGCCGGGTGCGGGGGCGGGCAGCCCGGCGAGGGTGCCGGGTGCGTCGCGTGGAGGGCGGGCTCAGTCACAGCGCGCCGTCATTCCGCCGTCGACGACGATCTCGGTGCCGGTGACGAAGCGGGCCTCGTCGGACGCGAGGAAGAGCGCCGCGTACGCCGTGTCCCGGCCGTCCCCCATGAACCCCAGCGGGATACGGGCCTGCCGCTGGGCGAGCAGTCTGTCCACGTCGCCGTCGGCCCGCTGCCGGGCCAGGCGCGCCTCGACCATCGGGGTGTGCAGTTGTCCGGGGACGACGGTGTTCACACGGATGCGGTCGGGCGCGTACTGGACGGCCGTCACGCGGGAGAGCTGGATGACGGCGGCCTTGGCAGCCGCGTACCCCACCTGTGCCGCGCCGGTCCAGCGCAGTCCGGACGCCGAGGCGGTGTTGACGATCGAGCCACCGCCCCCGCGCCGCATGATCGGGACGGCGTGTTTGCAGGCCAGAAAGGCGCTGGTGAGGTTGGTGCGCAGTTGGCTGTCCCAGTCCGCGAGGGACAGTTCGGCCGCTCCGCCGGCGCGGGAGCCTCCGACGTTGTTGACCAGGACGTCGATGCGTCCCGCCTGCCGTTCGGCGTCCTGGAAGTAGGCCTCGACGGCGTCCGGTTCGGTCACGTCGAGCAGGTGGGTGTGCGCGGTGCCGCCCTCCGCGCGAACGCGGTCCGCGGTGATGTCGAGGGCGTCCTTGTCCCGGTCGGTGAGATACACGGTGGCGCCCTCTCGGGCGAAGATCACCGCGGTGGCACGGCCGTTGCCCCAGCCGGGGCCGACACTGCCGGCGCCGCTGATGACGGCAACCCGTCCGGCCAGACGGCCGGGCCGTGCGGAGGGCACGTCCTGGGTCACGGATGTCTCCCTTGGTTCGAGCCCGGTCCTGGCATCAGGTGGAACGCCGTCCCGAGCGTGACGCGGCCGGAGCGGCCGACTGTCGGCAGTTTCACCTAGTGTCGACAGAAAGTAAACACGGATGGGCAAACATGCAGACCGGCACCAATGATCGAAGCCTTAGTGTCGACAGGCCAGCGTGAGCGATGCTTGAATGGCGCTCAGCCAGAGCTGTTCCCGCACGTCGTCGGACCAGTTCCCGTACGTTTCCGTTTCCGGAGGGATCCATGGACAAGCCGGCCGTCTTCACCGATGAGGAGATCACCCGCTTCCGCGCGGAACTGGCCGACAAGCGCTCACCGGGCGCGTACGAACCCGGCCGCTGGTCGGTGAGCCCGCTCACCCGCCGCCCCGACGTACGCGGACCGATGCCCGGGTCGGTACGGCTGCGGGACGCCACGCTGCGATCGGTGGAGACCCTGCCCGGCGTCGTCGCCTCCACCGGGGCGAAGGAGGCGTATCTGCGCCGACTCGCCGGTGCCGGGGTCCGCGAGGTGGTCACGGCCGGTCTCGCCGGGCGCGACGACAGAACGTTGCGGGCGGAGGTCGAGGTCATCAAGGGCGAGAACCCCGACTGCCGGGCGGTGCTGCCCCTGCTGCGCACCACCGTGGACATCGACCGCGCCGCCGACGCGGGCTACGACGCCGTACAGATCTGGGTCCAGGGCCTCGGCGAGGCGTCACTCATCTACAACCCGGCCGTCTACCGGCAGGCCTGGCGGGGCGAGGACTGGCGCACCCCCGCGACGCCCCGTGGGCGCGCCGACGTGCTCGCCCTTGCCCTGCCCCTCATCCGGCACGCCCGCTCGCGCGGACTCGACGCCGTCGTCCCGATGCTGATGGTCTCCTACCTCACCGACGAGATCCTGGACGAATCCGTCACCGCGCTGACGGGCGCGGGCGCCACCGAGCTCACGCTCTTCGACGGCCCCGGCGCCATGAGCCCCGAGGCGTACGCCCATCTGGTCACCCGCACCAGGGAACTCGCCCCCGGAGTCGAGGTCGGCCTGCATCCGCACAACACGTTCGGCCTGGCCGTCGCCTGCGCCGTCGCCGCCGTCCGGGCGGGCGCCGATGTCGTCGAACTGTCGGTCAACGGCTACTGCGGCGGCCCCGGCAACGCCGACCTGGCCGCCACCGCGCTGGCCTTCGAGGCCCTGTACGGGGTGCGCACCGGGATCAGGACCGAGCGTCTCACCGAACTGGCGCGCGCGGGCGAGGAGTTGACGGGCTATCACCTGGCGTGGAACCACCCGGTGACCGGCACGAGTGCCTTCTCCTGGGGCGGGATGGACCTCATCACCCAGGAGACCGCGGTCGATCCCCTGCTGCACAACTGCCTGGAGCCGGCTCTCGTCGGCAACGCGCGCAGGGTCCCCTTCACCGCGGACAGCGGCCCGTACACACTCGCCGACAAGCTGACCGCGCTGGGTGTCGACACCACGGTCGCCCAGGTCGACGAGATCCTGCGCAGAGCCCGCGACCTCATGACGCGGGAAGCCCGGCTGCTCACCGACGCGGACCTGGCGGCCCTCGCGCGCGAGGTGGCCGAGGCGCCCGAGGTGGCGGAGCCCCCGGCCCGTACGGAGCGGTGAGGATGCCCTCGACCCCGCCGGGCCCCGGCCACCGGCTGCCCCTCCTGCACCCCGACGACCTCTCCCCCGCCCAACGGCTCCTGTACGAGGAGATCACCGGCGGCCCACGCTCCGACGGTCCTCAGTTGTTCGCTCTCACGGACCCCGAGGGACGCCTCAACGGCCCCTTCAACGCGATGCTGTTCAGCCCACGGCTGGGCCGCGACCTACAGGCGCTGGGCGCGGCGATCCGCTATCGGACGGACCTGTCGTCCCGGGTGCGCGAGAGCGCCGTCCTCGTCGTGGCCGCCGTCTGGGACAGCGACTTCGAGCGGTACGCCCACGAACCGCTGGCCAGGGCCGCCGGGCTCACCGAGGCGGAGGTGCGCGCTCTGCGCGAAGGAGCGGATCCGGGCTTCACCGACCCGTTCGAACGCGCCGCGTGGTCGGCCACCCGTGCCCTGGCCACCCCCTCGGACCCGCTCGACGACGACTGGTACGCGGCTGGCGGCGCCGCCCTGGGCGAGGTCGCTCTCTTCGAACTCTCCACGCTGGTCGGCTACTACGCCACGCTCGCCCTCCAACTGCGCCTGTTCCGCGTACCCGTGAAGGAGTCCCGCCCGTGAACAAGGTGCGTTTGACCGCCGCCGAGGCGGTCCATGACATCGCCGACGGATCGTCGCTGGCCGTCGGCGGGTTCGGACTGAGCGGCGTGCCGAACGTCGTGATCGACGCGCTGCACGCCCGCGGCAGCACCGGGCTGTCCGTCGTGTCCAACAACTGCGGTGTGGACGGCGCGGGCCTCGGCATCCTGCTCGCCGCCGGCCGGATCAGCCGGGTGACCGGCTCGTACGTGGGCGAGAACAAGGAGTTCGCCCGGCAGTACCTCTCCGGCGAGCTGGAGGTCGAGCTGGTCCCCCAGGGCACACTCGCGGAGCGGCTGCGCGCCGGGGGCGCCGGTATCCCGGCGTTCTACACCCCGGCCGGCGTCGGCACGCAGGTCGCCGACGGCGGACTGCCGTGGCGGTACGCGGCCGACGGTTCGGTGGCCGTCGCCTCGCCGGTGAAGGAGACCCGGACGTTCGCCGGCCGGTCGCACGTCCTCGAACACGGCATCGCCACCGACTTCGCCCTCGTACGCGCCTGGCGGGGGGACGCCCACGGCAACCTGGTCTTCCGCAGGGCCGCCGCCAACTTCAACCCGCTGGCCGCGATGGCCGGCCGCGTCACCGTCGCGGAGGTGGAGGAACTCGTCGAGCCGGGAGACATCGCTCCCGACGAGGTGCACCTGCCCGGCGTGTTCGTCCAACGGGTCGTGCCCCTGACCTCTGCGCAGGCCATCGCCAAAAGGATCGAGAAGAGGACGGTGCGCGGCTGATGGCCTGGACCCGTGAGCAGATGGCGGCCCGTGCCGCCAGGGAGCTGACCGACGGCTCGTACGTCAATCTGGGCATAGGGCTGCCCACGACGATCCCGGACCACCTGTCCCCGCACGTGCGGGTGACCCTGCACTCGGAGAACGGCATCCTCGGCACCGGCCCGTACCCCGGCGAGCGGGAGGTGGACCCGGACCTGATCAATGCGGGCAAGGAGACGGTGACCGTCCTGCCCGGGGCCTCCTTCTTCGACTCCGCGCTGTCCTTCGGCATGATCAGGGGTGGCCACATCGACACCGCCGTCCTGGGTGCCATGCAGGTGTCCGCCGGGGGCGACCTGGCCAACTGGAGCATCCCGGGAAAGATGATCAAGGGGATGGGGGGTGCCATGGACCTGGTCCACGGTGCCCGCCGCGTGATCGTGCTGATGGAGCACACCGCCAAGGACGGGGCTCCGAAGCTCGTCGACACGTGCACGCTGCCGCTCACCGGCCGCGCCTGCGTCCATCGCGTCATCACCGACCTGGGTGTCTTCGACATCACCGCGGACGGACTGACCGTCGTGGAAAGGGCACCTGGCGTGACCGCCCGTGAGGTCGCGGCGCGCACGGGGGCGCCGGTACGGGGCTGACCACTCGGCTCAGAATTCCCTGAACCCGAGTTCGTTGCCGCCCTCGTCGAGCGGCTCGAAGAAGCGTTCCACGTCGGCGGCGGTGACCTCGGCGAGGGTGGGCGGCGACCAGCGCGGGTTGCGGTCCTTGTCGATGAGCTGGGCGCGGATGCCCTCGACCAGGTCGGGCGTGGTCAGGGCCGCGCAGGAGACGCGGTACTCCTGCTCCAGCACCCGTTCCAGCGGGCCGAGCCGCCGGGCGCGGCGCAGAGCGGCCAGGGTGACCTTCAGCGCGGTGGGCGACTTGGCGAGCAGGGTCTCCGCGGTCTCCTTCGCCGCCGGATCGCCGTGGTCGAGCAACCGTCGCACGATCTCCTCGACCGTGTCGGCGGCGAAGCAGGAGTCGGTCCACTCCCGCTGCCCGGCCGGCTCCCCCTCCGGCGCGGACCGCGCATACCGGTCCAGGGCTTCCCGTACGGGCAGCTCGGCGAGGTCGTCGAGGAAGCGCGGGAGCGAGCCGGACGGTACGTAGTGGTCGGCGAGCCCGCACAACAGGGCGTCCCCCGCGCCGACCGCCGCGCCCGTCAGCGCGAGCCTGGTGCCCAGCTCGCCGGGGGCGCGAGAGAGCAGGTAGGTGCCGCCGACGTCGGGCACGAAGCCGATGCCGGTCTCGGGCATGGCGATCCTCGACCGTTCGGTGACGACCCGGACGCTGCCGTGCGCGGAGACGCCGACGCCCCCGCCCATGACGATGCCGTCCATGACGGCGACGTACGGCTTGGGCCAGCGGGCGATACGGGCGTTGAGGCGGTACTCGTCGCGCCAGAACGCGGCCGAGGCGGTGCCGTCCCCGTCGCGGGCGTCGTCGTGGATGGCCCGGATGTCGCCGCCCGCGCACAGGCCGCGCTCCCCCGCTCCGGTGATGACGACCGTCTCCACGGCGGGGTCGTGCTCCCACGCGGTCAGCGCCTCGTCGACGCGCCGCACCATGGCGTGGTCGAGGGCGTTGATGGCCCTCGGGCGGTTGAGGGTGAGGTGGGCGGCCCGGCCGGCCCTGTGCAGCAGGACGGAGTCTTCACTGCCGGTCATTCACATACCTCCGTCAGGCCGCGGGTCAGGACGACCCGCATGAGCTGGTCGATCTTCTCAGTGCCGCGGACCGCCGGGCGGTCCGGGGCAGCGCGGCGGCCCCGGGACTCTGGAAGGAGTCCCGGGGCCGCGGCGTGATGCGGAACTGGTCCGGCTCAGATGTGCGGGCCGCCGGTGCCGTAGTGCGTGCCCAGCTCGTCGCGGTAGCCCTGGTCACCCAGGTGCTTGTCGCGGTCGAACTCCGGAGCGTCCTTGATCTGCTGCTTGGTGCGGTCGACAACGATCTTCTGCTCGCCCTGGTCGATGCTGACGACCGTGCTGGCGGGGAGCAGGACCTCCTTGCCGAAGATCCATACACCGGTGTCCACCACCAGGTAGGCGTCACCGACCTCGTCGGAGTGCTTGTCGACCTTGCCGATACCGCCGTCCGTGGCCTCGACCTTGTAACCCGTCAGGTCGACACCCGCCAGACGACCCGCGGTCGACTTGTAACCCCATACATTCTCAGTCACGCGAAAACAACTCCTCCGGTAAACAGAGGACAGCGGGTTTCCCCACCGGGCCCTCTTTTTCCGTACGTCGTGCACAGCGATTGCGGTAACCGCCGTCTTTGCGGCGGGTGCCCCTCGTCCAGAACTTCACGCACCCGATTCGAGCCATCGGGAACCAGTGCCGCCACACGCTGCCCGAACTGGACCGATGCGGTCGGCTACCAGCGGTACCAGCGGCCGCTCCCACCCTTCGGGCGGGCGACGAAGCCGATCAGCCACAGGACCAGCACGACGATCGCGACCCACCACAGAATTTTCAGCGCGAATCCCGCACCGAAGAGAATCAGAGCCAGCAGAAGAACAAGAAGCAGGGGAATCATGTTTGTCAACCTCCGAACCATCGTGTGCCCGGTTGATCTCCATCCACGCACACGAATTCACGGGTCGCGCACATTCCGCTGCCGACACACCGCCGGGCCTCCGCCTCTCCGGTGAACTTGGGTATGCGGCCGGAACGAGGGGTACTCCTGCGCCATGACCATCACAGAAACGACCCCTCTGCGGGCTGTCGCACTCGTCTGCACCCTGTCGCCGTCGCCCGCCGCCTCCAGTTCGCAGCTACTGGCCGAGCAGACCATGGCGGCGCTGGGCGAGCACGGTGTCACCGGCAAGGTGATCCGGATCGCCGATCACGACGTCCGCCCCGGAGTGGAGACCGACATGGGGGAGGGCGACGCATGGCCGGCGATCCGGGACACGATCCTGGGGGCCGACATCCTGGTCCTCGCCACGCCGATCTGGCTGGGCCACCCGTCCAGCATCGCCCAGCGGGTCATGGAACGCCTGGACGCGGAGATCTCCGAGACGGACGACGAGGGGCGGATGCTCACCTACGGGAAGGTCGCCGCGGTGTGTGTCGTCGGCAACGAGGACGGGGCCCACAAGGTGAGCGCCGACCTCTTCCAGGGGCTCAACGACGTGGGTTTCTCACTCGCTCCGAACGCGGTCACCTACTGGGTCGGTGAAGCCATGCAGGGCACCGACTACCAGGACCTCGACAAGACTCCCGAGACCACCTCGGCCACGACAGCCACTCTGGCGGCCAACACGGCCCACCTGGCGCGGCAGCTCAAGGCATCTCCGTATCCCGCGAGTTGACCGGAGCCCGCGCTCAGTCGTGGGCGCCGACCAGGCCCACCCGATGGGCCAGCACGACGGCTTGGACACGGTCCCGCAGATCCAGCTTGGTCAGGATGCGGGACACGTACGTCTTGACGGTCTCGCGGCTGATGACCATCCGGTCGGCGATCTCGGTGTTGGACAGGCCCTCGGCGATCAGTTTCAGCACCTCCGTCTCGCGCGGCGCCAGAGCGGCCAACGCCGTTGCGGCGGGGTGCCGTCGGGGTCGGCGGAGCCGGTCGGCGAACGTGCCGACGAGTTGCCGGGTGACGGCGGGTGCCAGCAGCGACTCACCCGCGTCGACCGTCCGGACGCCGTTCACCAGGTCGCGCGGGGGCGAGTCCTTGAGCAGGAAGCCGCTCGCCCCGGCCCGCAGCGCCTCGTACACGTACTCGTCGAGGTTGAAGGTGGTGACCACCAGGACCCGCATCGGTTCGACGACGCCGGGGCCGGCGAGCAGCCTGGTCGCCTCGATACCGTCGAGCAGGGGCATGCGGATGTCCATCACCACCACGTCCGGGCGCAGCCGTCGGGCGATCTCCACCGCCGTGCGGCCGTCTCCGGCCTCTCCCACGACCTCGATGTCCGGCTGCGCGGTGAAGATGGTGACGTAGCCGGTCCGTACGAGTTCCTGGTCGTCGCAGACCAGGACTCTGATCGGGGCGGCGGAACCGGGCCCGGTCATCGCGCTTCCCCGTGTGCCGCGGCTTCCCCGTGGCCGGCGGACGGTATGCGCGCGTGGACGCTGAAGCCGCCGTCCGGCCGGTCGCCGGCCGACAGTTCGCCGCCGAACACACTCACCCGTTCGCGCAGCCCGATCAGGCCGTGCCCGCCGCCCCGGCCCAGCGGTGCGCGTCGCTGGGCGCTCGCTGCGGCGGGCGCTCCCTCGGTGGTCACCTCGACCTCCACGTCCTCGCGGCCGTAGTGGACCTGGACGAGCGTCCGGTGGCCCGGGGCGTGTTTGAGCGCGTTGGTCAGCGCTTCCTGCACCACGCGGTACGCGGCCAGTTCCACCGCGGTGGCCAGCTCGCGCCGTTCGCCGCGCTCCGCCAGTTCCACGGGCTGTCCGGCGGTCCGGGTCCGCTCGACCAGATCGCTCAGTCCGCCCGGCTCCGGGGTACGGTCCGGCGCGGACGACGCGCTCGGGGGGCCGCCGGACGCCTGCAGTACGCCCAGGAGGTGCTGGAGGTCTCGCAGGGCCCGCCGCCCGGAGTCGCTGATCGCTTCGAGTCCGGTCTCCACCCGCTCGGGCGCGTCGGCGAGCAGGAACTGGGCGGCGTCCGCCTGGACCACCATGGCGGTGACATGGTGGGTCACCACGTCGTGCAACTCCCGCGCGATGCGCGCCCGTTCGCGTGCCGTCGCCGCCTCCACGCTGAGCCGGCGCCGTTCCGCCTCCCCGTCCTGCCGGGCCCGTACCGTTCTGCCCACGGCCCAGCACGCCACCAGGATCAGGAACATGAGGACGAAGTCGGGCACGTGCTGGGGCGACCCTCTGTGGTGCAGCCCGAGCGCGAACAGCGTGAAGGCCGTGATCACGGCGGCGACCGCCAGGGCGCGGCGCACGCCGCCGGCGCGGTGTCCGTGGGCTCCCAGGCTGTACAGCGCGATGTACAGGCCCAGACTCGCGCAGGTCTGCGGATAGCCGACGAGTTCATGGACCGCGAACGCGCCCGCGACCAGCGCGAGGCACACGGCGGGCCACCTGCGACGCAGCACCAGCGGGAGCCAGAGGGCTGCCGTCACCAGCAGACCCGGCAGTCCCGGCGAGCGTTCCGGCAGGTCACCGAACTGTGCGCCGAGCGGGGCCGTCACCTGCGCGAACACCGGTGGAGCGAGCAGCACGGTGAACACCGCGTCCCGGCCCACCACGCCCAGCGCACCCCAACGGGCCGCGGGAACAGGCGTGTTCTTCCTCAAGTCCGACCCCACTGATCCGAGCACAGGCAGAGCCTAGCCTCCTGCCGCACCCAGGATGATCCGGCCGCCGAGCCCTATGTGAACAGTGCGGTGATCAGGGCGATGTCGTCGTCCTTGTTCTGCCCGAAGCGCGCGAGGAGGAGGTCGCACATCTCCTCCAGATCGGCCGGCCCGTCGGCCACGGCCTCGCGGAACTCGGCGAGGGTGGCGTCCAGATGCGCGGCCCGTACCTCGACGAGACCGTCCGTCACCATGAGCAGCCGGGTGCCGGGCGGGGCCTCCACCACGGTGGGCGGCGGATGCGGGAGGCCCAGGCCGATCAGCGGACCGTGGGGTTCGTGGAACCGCGGCCCCTTCTCCGGGTCGATCACCAGGGGCGGGATGTGGCCCGCGTTGGCGATGTGCAGGCGGCGTTCGTCCGGTTCGACCAGGACGAGGCACAGGGTGACGGTGATGCCGGGCTGGGACTGGCCCAGCAGCGTTTCCAGCCGGTCCAGTATGTGGTGCGGAGCGTGCCCTTCGATGGCGTAGGCCCGCAGTGCGTGGCGTACCTCGCCCATGACGGTCGCGGCTGTCACCGAGTGCCCGACGACGTCTCCGATGGCGAGCAGCAGGCCGTTGACCGTCCGCACCGCTTCGTAGAAGTCTCCCCCGATCTCCGCGTGTTCGGAGGCAGGGAGGTAGCGGAATGCCAGCTGGACGCCCGGGACGGCCGGCAGTTCCTTGGGGAGGAAGGAGCGCTGCAGGGCCAGGCCCAGGGCGTGTTCCTCGTTGTAGGTCCGCAGGGCTTCGAGGGCGAGGGCGCTGGCGTTGGCCAGTTGCTGCAGGAGCTGTTCGTCGTCGGCGCCCCGCAGGGCGGTCACGGGGACGGCCAGGCAGACGGGTGGACGGCCGCGTTTGGTGCGGGACACCGCGAGCGCGACGTCTCCGCAGAGGTGGTCGCCCGGCAGCATGGCCTGCCACTGGCCGTGCGGGACGCGGACGATCACGACGCCGGTGTCCTGGCCCAGGCTGTGGGCCGCGAGCTGCTTCAGGAGGCCCGGGTGTGCGGGATGGATGCGTACGGTGGCCTGGGCGTCGTCGGTCATGCTGTGCACGGCCTGCGTCTGGGGCGAGAGGAACACCGCGCTGGCGGGGCTGTCCAGGACGGCGGCCGCGCCGCCGGTGGCCGCCGACGCGAAGGAGTGGAAGCCGACGGCGCTGTAGACGTCCAGCGTCGCGTGGTTCAGCGCTATGAGGCGGTGCGCGAGCTTCTCGGCGCGCTGCCGGGCTCTGGCATAGCGCAGGGTGGCGGTGACGGTGGCGAGGAGCTCGCCGGGGTCGATGGGCTGGTCGAGATAGGCGTCCGCTCCCCGTCTCAGCCCTTCCGCGTGATCGTCGGGGGTGATCGCGGCGGCGGAGATCTGGATGATCGGCAGATGGGCGGTCCGCGGGCTGTTCTTGACCCGTTCACTGACCTCGAAGCCGCTCATGTCGGGCAGCCGGACGTCGATGATCGCGATGTCCGGGAGCACGCCCGGTCCGCCGTGCAGCCGGTCGAGGCCCTGCTCTCCCGTGCTGGCGCTGATGACGGAGTGTCCCGCGCGCTGCAGCCAGCTGGTGAGGACGTAGCGGTTCGTCTCGTTGTCGTCGACGACCAGGACGGTCGCGGGCAGACGCTCCTGGGCACTGTCGGTCACGGCCCGCCCTTTCCGTTCTGCGGTCGCTGCGTGTACTCATGGCCCAGATCCGGCAGGCGAACCTCCACCTTGGTGCCGACGCCCACGGTACTGGTGAGGGTCAGGGTGCCGCCGAGCAGCTCGGCGAGGGTGCGGGCGTAGGGCAGGCCGAGGCCGGTGCCGGGCCGGCCGCTCTGGTGGGGGCCGCGGACCTGGTAGAAGACCTCGAAGACCCGGCCGAGTTCTTCGGGCGGGATGCCGATCCCCGTGTCCGTGACGGTGAACAGCACGGCGGGGGCCGAGGGTTCGGGATCGACGTCGATCTCCAGGCGTACCTCGCCCCGCTCGGTGAACTTCAGCGCGTTGGAGAGGAGGTTGCGCAGGATGCGGACCAGCAGCGTCTCGTCGGTCACCAGCGGCGGCTGCTGTTCGGCGCGAGGTGTGACGAGGGTCACCCGTTCGTGTCCGTGGCTGCTCAGGAGGAGGCCCCTGAGGTGGGCGACCAGCAGCCGCAGATCGACCGGCCCCGGATGGATGTCGAGGTGGCCGGCTTCAGCCTTGGCGACGTCCAGCAGGTCGCTCACGAGTGACAGGAGCGTCTGGCCGGACGACCCGATGAGTTCGACCTGTTCGCGCTGCTCGGCGGTGAGGGCGGGCGAACTGGGGGCCAGCAGCAGTGTGGACAGGGCGACCACGGAGTTGACCGGGGTGCGCAGTTCATGGCTGATGTTCGTCCAGAAGCGGGTCTTGGCCTCGCTCGCTTCCTGCAACTGGTGGCGCTTGTCCTCCAGTTCGGTGTGCAGTGCGAGAACACCGCTGTTGGTGGCTTCCAGCTCCTGCGTCAACTCGGTGTACAGCGCGAGGACACCCCGGTTGGTCTCCTCCAGCTCTTCGTTGAGACGGCGCAGTTCCTCCTGCTGGGCGCGGGTCTCCTCCAGTGTGGCGATCAGGTCGCGGGTCCGGGCGCGGAGATCGTCCGCCTCCGTCGACCGGCGAGCGGCCTTGAGGACCTCCGTCAGCCGGGCCTGCTGCTCGGCCGTGTCGGCGGCCTCCGGGGTGAGCGGCTGACTGACGACGATGCGGCCTCCCGCCGAGGCGGCCTCGTACTCGATCCCCGCGAGTTTCGCGGCCAGGTCGAGCGTCTCCTGCGCCGGGGGCGGTCCGCCGGTCCACACGAACGTCACGAGCAGGGCCGTCGGCCGGCCCGGTGGGACCAGGCCGAAGAAGACCTCCAGGCCGCGGCAGCCGAGCCGGTCCCGTCCGAGTTCGCTCAGCGCGGTCGCCAGCCGGACCTGGTCCTGTCGTTCCAGGGACATCGCCGCCGCCGCCTGTTGCGCGGTTCGCCGCAGGCCGAACACGTCCTGGGACGAGGACAGGACGAAGGGCGCCACCGTGCGGCCAGGGCCGACGGCGAACGAGCGGTCGCGGCGGGGCACGTCGCCGCGAGGGCCCGGGTCAGACACCACGCTCGTCCAGCCCCTCGCCGGTCACCATGCCCCCTTGATCACGACGACACTGGCGTCGTCCCGCCGCACTCCTGCCTCTCGCAGCAGCTGACCGGCCATGACGAGCGGTGTGTGGCGCAGCAGACCGGGCAGGGTGTGATGGTCCCAGCGTTCGGTCAGACCGTCGGAGTGCATCACCAGGGCGCCGTGGGCCGGGAGCGGTTCCTCGAACGTCCGCAGTCGCCGCATGTGCGCACCGACGATGCCGGGTGCCGACAGCAGGGCCCTGCGGCCGTCGTCGCCGATGAGGAAGCCGCTCACGTTGCCGATTCCGCAGTACAGCACCCGCCCTGCGGCCGGCTCGATCCGTGCCACGGCGACCGCGCCGCCGCGTGTCCCCCGCAGGGCGAGGTGCACCGCGTCGAGTGCGCCCGCCGGACTGAGATCACGGGTCTCCTGGAACGCCTTGACCGCGGCCCCGCTCGCGCGCGCGGCGAGGGGTCCGTGCCCCAGTCCGTCGCACAGCATCACCAGGATCGCCGGGCGGTCCCCGGCGCCGCCGCTGTCGTCGACGCGTACGGCCCACGCGTCCCCGCACACGGTCTCACCGCTGATGGGCCGCGTCACCCCGGCGGCGGTGGACAGGTCCCCGGAGGCGACGACGGCTCTGCCGTCCGCGGTGCGCGGCCAGAACTGTGCGGCCATGACCGTGCCGCGGCCCGGCACGGAGTGCAGGTCGAACTGGTCCGCGAGACGGGAGACGGCGCCCAGGCCGATGCCCAGCGTGCCCGCGCTGGACGATCCGTCGGCCAGCGCGGCGGGAACGTCCGCGATTCCCGGCCCCGAGTCCACGGTGAGGAACTCCACGCCGGCCTGGTCGCCGGATCGCACCACGCGCAGCAGCAGGGCTCCGTCGTCGGCATGCCGTTGTATGTTCGTGGCGGCCTCGGTGACGGCGAGGGCGACCTCGGCGGACCGGTGGCTGCTCAGTCCGATACGCCTGGCCAGTGTGGCGGCGGCGCCCCGGGCGGCTGCCGCCAGTGAGGCGCCGTCCCTGAACCAGGCGACGTCCTCGCAGTTCAGGGCGACGGCGGCGTTCACCGCACCCACTTGATGATGGTCACGGTCGTTCCCTCGCCGGGCGCGGTGACCAGCCGGAAGTCGTCGACGAGGCGCCGGGCACCGCTGAGGCCGAGCCCCAGCCCGCCGCCGGACGTCCAGCCGTCCGTCATCGCCTGCTCGACATCGGCGATACCGGGGCCGGAGTCCTCGAAGACGGCCGCCACGCCCCGCTTGCCGTTCGCGCTGACCAGCCCGGAACTGACCGTGCCCCCACCGCCGTAGATGAGGGTGTTGCGGGCGAGTTCGCTCGCCGCGGTGATCATCTTCGTCTGGTCGACCAGGGACAGCCGGCACTTCTGGGACAGCGCCCGGATGGCCTGCCGGATGTGCACGAGATCGCCGCTGCGCGCGATGGGGTAGACCTGCGGGTCTTCGCCCGCGGTCCAGGGCGCTGTCACCGCAAGGCCGAACTGGTGGGTTGACGCAGCTTCGCCAGCCCCTTCTCAAGGTCCAGGGCAGTGCTGACCCCGCCGAGCGAAAGGCCCAGCTCGACCAGGGTGATGGCCACGGCGGGACGCATGCCCACCACCACCGTCCTGGCGTCGAGCACGCGCGAGATGGCGGCCACCGTCGCGAGCATGCGCCCCACGAAGGAGTCGACGATCTCCAGGGCGCTGATGTCGATGACGACGCCCCGGGCGGACTTGGCGACGATCTCGTTCGCCAGGTCCTCCTGGAGGTTCAGCACCATCTGGTCCTCCAGATCGAACTGGACGGACACCAGCAGGATGTCTCCGATACGCAGAATCGGAATGCGCTCGCTCATCGCTGCGCACCCTCGTGGGCGACCAGGTCCACACCGGACCGGCGCAGCGCCAGCTTGAGGGCGTCGGCGAGGCTCGCCTTCGTCACGATGTCGTCGAACTCGATGCCCAGCGCGACGATGGTCTGCGCGATCTGCGGGCTGATGCCGGACACGGTGCATTCGGCGCCCATGAGCCGGGCGGCGACGATGGTCTTGAGCAGGTGCTGGGCGACCTGCGTGTCCACCGCGGGAACACCCGTGATGTCGATGATCGCCTGCTCCGAGCCCGTGTCCACGAGCGCTTGCAGAAGCTTCTCCATCACCACCTGCGTGCGGGCCGAGTCCAGGGTGCCGACGAGCGGCACGGCGATGACCCCGTCCCACAGCCGCACCACCGGCGTGGACAGCTCAAGGAGCTGCTCGGCCTGCGCGGTGATGAGCTCGTCGCGCGTCTGCGTGTAGGTCTCGATCACGAAGAGACCCAGACCGTCGAGGACGGCGCTCAAGTCCAGATAGGCACGGATCTGTTCGGCGGTGCCGTTCTGCAGGACGGGTTCGAGGACCCGCTTCAGCCCGAAGACACCGATCGCGGTCTCACTCGGCGAGAACCCCTGGCGGGCCCTGTTCCTCGACAGCTCCGTCAGCAGGGCACGAATTTCGGACATCTGTTCCGAGTGGACGTCGGTGGCCCCCTGACGCAACGCGTCCACCAGGGCGTCGTACAGCTCCCGCAGCTCGCGGTCGAGCTCGGCGGCGCCGATGCGTCCGCCCAGCGAACCCGACACCTCCCGCACCCACGCCGCGGCCAGGTCCTGACCCTCGACCGTCAAGAGCCCTACCAGGTCCGCAGCGCTGTCTCGCTTCGCCATTCCGGCGCTCCTTCAATGTTCATATTTACGTGCCAGGGACGACCTGCGAAGCCTACGGCACTTGCTCTCACGGACATGCGCCGCGCAACCGCACGGGCAACCCGCAGGTCAGCTCGCCGGCGCCTGACGCAGTGTGGGGCGGCACGGGACGAGGGCGTCGACCCCGACAGGTTCGATCACCCGCGGTACGGACTGCCGTGCCCCGGCCACGCGCAGCCGGCCCCGGGCGTCCTGAGCCGCACGAGGGGCGGCGATGAGCGGATCGATGCCGCTGCAGTCCATGCAGGTCACGCCGGTGAGGTCTGCCACGGTCCGGGGCGCTCGGCGCCGGCCGGCGGGTGCGGCGCGTCGCCGATCGCGTCACGGGCGGCATGGTCCAGGTCGCCGCACAGGCTGATGACGCGGACACCGCCGACGTCGGACCGGGTCACCGGCAGATGACCGGACCGTGCGGGATACGCGTCTGTCACCATGTCCTCGACCCGGTTCGCCGACGCGGCTCGGGCCGGAGCTCGCGCCTGAAGCCTGCCCCGACGGCTGGGGCCGCCACGCTCGCACGAGTGGTCGATCCCAGTGGAAGCAGCATGTGTCACGCCAAACAGGGTAGCCGCGAACGGACAACGGGAACGAAGGTGGACAAAAAGTGGAGTCAGTCGGGAGAGGCGGCGCGGGCCCGTCGGAAGCCCATGCCATAGCCGCCTCCGTCTCCATGAGCGGAGGCGGCGCCTGCATCGCCGAAGCACGACGCTTCGCGGCCGACTTCCTGGCCCGCGCCGGAACGGACCACGGCGTGCCCGTCTCAGCCCGCGCGACGGACCTTACGCAACTGGTGGTCAGCGAGCTGGTCACCAACGCCCACAAATACGCCCCCGGCCCCCTGCTGATGGAGCTGCGCATCACCGACGCCGTGGTGGCGGTGAGCGTGCACGACAGCGTCGGCGTCAGGCCCGTGGCCCGCTCCGTCGACCCGCGCAGAGTCGGCCAGCACGGCCTGGAGATCGTCATGGCCGTCGCCCAGGAGTTCCGGGTGGACCTCGAACCGGCCGGCAAGCGCGTCACCGCGTCCATCGCCCTGGCCCACTGAGCCGGCCGCCGGCATCCGCCGCCCTCGCCATGTCCCGGTGAACTGCTCCCTCAGACCGCCGACGGCGCCGAAGTGCTCCTACGGACGACGAGACGCGGCGTCATGGTCGTCCGGACGGCGTGGTCGCGCCGGCCCTCCACCCGCTCGATGAGCAGCCGCGCGGCGGTGGCCCCCATGTTGTGCCCGGCCTGGTCGACACTGGTGAGCTGCACGGTGGCGAGATCGGCGATGGCGGTGTTGTTGTAGCCCACCAGGGAGACGTCCTGGGGGACCCGCAGGCCCAGTTCATGGGCCGCCCGCCAGACACCGAGTGCGGCCACGTCGGCTCCCGTCATGATCGCAGTGGGCCGGTCCGCCGCGGTCAGCAGACTCATACCTGCCTTGTAGCCGCCTTCGTCGGAGTACGACGTCCGGCAGATCCGGGTGTGCTCCGCGAGGTGATGGCGGCCCATCGCCTCGGCGTACCCGTCACTCAGGACGATCTCCGGTGTACGGGCCCATCTGCTCGCCCGGGTCCCGGGAGAGGAGACCAGCGCGATGTTGCGGTGCCCGAGGGAGACCAGGTGGTCCACGACGAGGCCGGCACCGGAGCCGTCGGCGTCGACGACGGAGTCGTGCAGGTCGGACGCGTCGTGGTGGCCGATGACCACCGTGGGCGTCGACTGGGCGGTGGCCAGCACTTCGGAGCGCTGGGTGCTGGGGGCGATCAGGACGAGGCCGTCCATCTGACGGTCGACCATGGACCGGATGGTCTTGTCCTGCGCCTCGGCGTCGAAGCCCGCGGCGCCGATCAGCACGGTGTACTCGCTGTCCCGCAGTTCGTCCCGGACGCCGTCGAGGATGTCGGCGAAGAAGGTGTTGCGGATGTTGTCCAGCAGGATGCCGATGGTGTACGTCCGGCCGCGCATTCCGCGCGCGGCGGCATGGGGGCGGTAGTCCAGCTCCGCCATGGCGGCCCGGACCTTCTCCCGCATGGCCGCGCTGACCCCGTACGCGTTGCGCATGACCTTGGAGACCGCGGCGGTGGACACTCCCGCGTGACGCGCGACATCCGTGATCGTCACGCGCTTCTTCCGCTGTGATCCCTGCTGCATGCGCGCTGCCCCCGGGTGCCGTCCTGCCGAAGACAACGTTCTACAGGACGATCCGGGTCGGGCGCCAGATGTAGTCGGCTTTTCGGCGATGTTGCGGCGCGATGTCTTGACGAGGGCTTTCGCTGCGTGCACTGTGGTGCGCACTTCGACGTAGAGAACGTTATACAAACTCTCGTCCGGACACTCTGCGCAGGGCCTTCGCCGTACGCATCCGTCGCGTTTCCGTCGCGCCTTCGTTCAACGATGACAGGGAGCCATGCTGTGACCACCTCCTCGACCTCCGCCAGAAGGGCCCGCCTCGCCGGGTCGACCGCGGGCGCCGCCGCCATGGTCGTCCTCGTCTCCGCCTGCGGAGGCACGGGCGGCGGTTCCGCTGCGGCACCCGAGAACTTCAGCTACTTGAGCGTCACGGAGAACACGACCGTCAAGACGGCGCTGACCACCCTGTCCAAGGGCGAGTGCAGGACCGCCGAGGACGGTCTGCCACTGAAGGTCGAGACCGTTCCGCAGGCGAGCCTGGACCAGAAGCTGCAGCTGCTCGCCGGGCAGGACGCGCTGCCGGTCCAGTTCGCGGCGGGCAACGCCCCCGCTCTGACGCAGCAGTTGTACAAGTCCGGCAAGGTCGCCGATCTGGAGGCCGAGCTGAAGTCGCTCGGTGTCTACGACCAGTTGGAGCCCGCGGCCGTCTCCACCATCAAGGCGCTGTACGGCGGCAAGGTGGAGGTTCTGCCGTACGAGTACAACATCGAGGGGATCTTCTACAACAAGAAGATCTTCAGCGCCAACGGGCTGACCGTGCCCGCCACCTGGGCCGAACTGGTCTCGGCAGCGGGCACGTTGGCGGCCAAGGGCATCCAGCCGTTCTCGGCCTCCGGTCAGCAGGGCTGGCCCCTGACCCGGCTGATCAGCGGCTATCTCTACCGCAGCCTGGGCCCCGACGCCCTGCAGGCCGTGGCGGACGGCAAGGCCGAGCTGACGGACCCCGAGTACGTCAAGGCCGCCCAGGAAGTGGCCGACCTCGGCAAGAAGGGCTACTTCGGCAAGGGCGTCGGCTCCATCGACTACGACACCTCCATGAACGAGTTCCTCAACGGCGAGGCCGGCATGCTCTACATGGGCAGCTGGGCGCTGGCGAACATCGCCGACGAGAAGCAGAACAAGGTGGGGGCCGACAACGTCGGCTTCATGCCCTTCCCGGCCGTCGAGGGCGGCAAGGGCTCGATCGAGCAGTACCCCTCCAACGTCGGCCTGGGCATCACCCTCGGCGCCAGGTCCTTCGACAAGAAGACCGGCGCCTGGGTGTCCTGCATCGCCGAGAACTACGGCAGCACCGCCCTCAAGGACCAGGGGGCCATCTCCGGCTTCAAGGTCAACACACCCGTCGAGGACAGCAACGAGGTCACCGGGCAGGTCCGCAAAACGATCAGCGGGTCCCGGCAGAACGTGCTCTGGTTCGAGGCCCTGTTCTCCACCAAGGCGACCACGGTCAGCCAGAGCAACGCGGCCGGCCTGGTCGCCGGCAGCCTGAGCCCCGAGAAGTTCATGCGGACCGTGCAGGACGCCCTGGCCGAGAAGTGAGGCGGACGGGCCCGGCGACGGGCCCTCGCCGACGACAGCCTGACACCTCACGAACTGGACACCCTCCATGCACCGCGTACTCGGTGACCGCAAGGCGGTCCTGATCCTCCTCGGTCCCGCCCTGCTCGTCTACTCCCTGATCATGCTGGTCCCCATGGTGTGGTCCTTCGGGTACTCGTTCACCGAGGGCAACACCATCGAGGGCTTCACCGGCAACGGCCTGGACAACTTCCAGCGCCTGTTCTCCGACCCCGCCGTACGGGACGCCCTGTGGTTCACCGCCAAGTACGCGGTCGTCGTGACCGTCGGCCAGGTCGTCGCCGGCTACCTGCTGGCTCTGCTGTACGTGTTCTTCCTCAAGCGGGCCTCCGCGCTCGTCCGTACCCTGGTGTTCTTCCCCGTCGTCCTGCCCACGGTGGCCGTCGGCCTGCTCTTCCAGAAGTTCTTCCAGGTGGCCCCGCAGACCGGCCCGGTCAACTCCCTGCTCAACGCCGTCGGTCTGGACTCCGTCGACTGGTTCGGCAGCGCGGGCCACGCCTTCTGGGTCCTGATCATCATGGACATCTGGCGCTCCATGGGCTTCTACGCCGTGCTGCTCTTCGCCGGCCTTGTGGACATCCCCGAGGAAGTGCTGGAGTCCGCCCGCCTCGACGGTGCCTCCGGCCTGCGGCTGGTGCGCCACATCGTCCTGCCGATGTCGTTCCCGGTGCTGATGTCGTCGGTCATCTTCAGCGTCAACGGCACGCTCAAGGTCTTCGACTCGATCGTGGCACTGACCAACGGCGGTCCCGGCAGCGGGACCACACCACTGACCCTGTACATGTTCCAGACGTCGTTCACCTACGGCGACTACGGCTACGGCAGCACGATCGCGCTGCTGCTGACCGTGGTCTGTCTCCTGGTGACCCTGGTCGTCTTCCGTGTCTCGCGGCGCGACCTCACGGAGGGCTGACCCCATGCCGATTCGCCGACCGTGGGTCAAGCTCCTCGTCTCAGTGCTCCTGGTCGTCGAGGTCTATCCGCTCGTCTGGATGTTCCTGACCTCGCTGAAGTCCAACGACGACTACCTCAACAACTCCACCTGGTCGCTGCCCACCACCTGGGAGTGGGGCAACTACACCGACGCCTGGACCACCGGGCACATCGGCCTGTACGTGCAGAACAGCCTGCTCGCCGTCCTGCCGGCGCTCGCGCTGATCCTGCTGCTGGGCACCGCGGCCGGGTTCGCCCTCCAGGTCATGGTGTGGAAGGGCCGCGGTCTGACCCTGCTGATCTTCCTCACGGGCATGATGGTCCCCGCCCAGATGATCCTGCTGCCCCTGTTCACGGTGTACTTCCGGACCGGCCTGTCCGGCACCCTGTGGCCACTGATCCTCACCTACACGGGGACCGGTCTGCCCCTGACGGTGTTCATGATGGCCACCTACTACAGGACCGTCCCGCGCGAGCTGTTCGAGGCGGCCACCATCGATGGCGCGGGCATCCTGCGCGCCTTCTGGACCATCGGTCTGCCCATGGTCCGCAACGCGATCCTGACCGTCGGGCTGGTGCAGTTCTTCTTCATCTGGAACGACCTGCTGATCGCGCTGACCTTCACCAACAGCCAGGACCTGCGCACCATCCAGGTCGGTCTGCTCAACTTCACCGGCGACTTCGGCGCCACCCGGTACGGCCCGCTGTTCGCCGCCATCTGCATCAACGTCTTCGGCACCCTGGTGATCTACCTCTTCCTCAACCAGAAGGTGATGAAGGGCCTCACCTCGGGAGCCGTCAAGGGTTGACGGCCGCGCCCCCACAGGGCTTCAGCACCGGCCAGGCGCCGGCCGTCCGCACCCGTATCCACGGAAGGTCCCCCACCCATGTCCTCTCAGCCTGCCCCGGTCACCTTCGAGCACCTGCCCGACGGCCTCGGTATCGGCGTCGCCCGGCCACGTCTGACCTGGCGTCTGCCCCGGGGAGCCGCCGTCCAGGACGCCTACGAATTCGAACTCGACCGGGACGGCGTCCTCCACCGCACCGGCCGGACGGCACACGCGGAACAGGTCCTCGTACCGTGGCCCGGCGAGCCCCTCGACTCCCGTGCACGGGTCGGCGTACGCGTACGGGTGTGGGTGGACGGGGCGACGGACCCGACCGGCTGGAGCGAGCCGAGCACGGTCGAGGCCGGGCTCCTGGACGCCGCCGACTGGAGCGCCGTACCGGTCGGCGCGGCCTGGCGCGAGGAGCCCGGCACCGACCGGCGCCCGGCCCTCGTCCGCCGGGCCTTCACCCTGGACGCCCCGGTGCTCCGGGCCCGGCTCTACGCGACCGCCCACGGCGTGTACGAGGCCGAGATCAACGGCCGCCGGATCGGTGACGACATCCTCTCGCCGGGCTGGACCGTGTACGGCGAACGCCTGCGGTACTACACCTACGACGTCACCGAGCACCTCGTACCGGGCGCCAACACCATCGGTGCGTGGCTCGGGGACGGCTGGTACCGCGGCCACATCGGCTTCGACGGTGGCTACCGCGACCTCTACGGCAGCGACCAGTCCCTCCTCGCCCAGCTCGAAGTCACCCTGGCCGACGGCACCACGACGGTTGTCGCCACCGACGGCTCCTGGCAGGCCGCACCCGGCCCGATCCTCTTCAGCGGCCTCTACGAGGGCGAGACCTTCGACGCGCGCCTGCACGACGCCGACTGGTCGGCCCCGCAAGGCGGCCCGGACCAGGCCGAGTCGTGGACACCGGTCGCCACCCGTACCCGCGACCCACGCACCCTGGTCGCCCCCAAGGGCGGCCCCGTCCGCTGCACCCAGGAGCTCGCACCCACCACCGTCACCGCCAGGGGCGACGGCCGCCATGTCCTGGACTTCGGCCAGAATCTCGTCGGCCGGCTGCGCATCACCGTCGCCGGCCCGGTGGGCACGACCATCACCCTGCGCCACGCCGAGGTACTCCAGGACGGCGAACTCGCCACCCGCCCCCTGCGCGGGGCGACGTCCACCGACACCTACGTCCTCGACGGCTCCGGCGAGCAGACCTGGGAACCGCGCTTCACCCTGCACGGCTTCCGTTACGCCGAAGTCAGCGGCTGGCCGGGCGCGTTGACCGCAAGGGATGTGACAGCCCGGGTGTACCACACCGACATGACCCGCACCGGCTGGTTCGAGTGCAGCGACCCCATGGTCAACCGGCTGCACGAGAACGTCGTGTGGAGCATGCGCGGCAACTTCGTCGACATCCCCACCGACTGCCCCCAGCGCGACGAACGCCTCGGCTGGACCGGCGACATCCAGGTCTTCGCCCCCACCGCGTCCTTCCTGTACGACTGTGCCGGCATGCTCGACTCCTGGCTGGACGACGTCGCCGTCGAGCAGTTGCCCGACGGCACGATCCCCTGGTACGTGCCGGTCATCCCCGGCGGCCCCCTGTGGACGCCGATCCAGCCGGGCGCCGCCTGGGGTGATGTCGCGACCCTCACCCCGTGGGTGCTCTACCAGCGCTTCGGCGACCTGGAACTGCTGCGCCGTCACTTCCCCATGGGCCGCGCCTGGGTGGACCTGATGGACCGGCTGGCTGGTGAGAGCCGGCTGTGGGACACCGGGCACCAGCTCGGGGACTGGCTGGACCCGATCGCCCCGCCGGACGACCCGGCGGGCGCCCGCACCGACCGCTACCTGGTGGCGACCGCGTACTTCGCCCACTCCGCCCGCCACCTCCAGTGGTCGGCCCAGGAACTCGGCCACCCGGAACTGGCCGCACGCTACGGGCAGCTCGCGGACGAAGTGACCCGCGCCTTCAGGGCCCGCTATGTGCGGCCGGACGGCCGTATGACCAGCGACGCCCCGACCGCGTACTCGGTGGCTCTGGTCTTCGGTCTGCTGGACGACTCCCAGCAGCGCCGGGCAGCGGGTGACCGCCTCGCGGAACTGGTGCTCCAGGACGATGCCCGGATCGCCACCGGTTTCGTCGGCACGCCACTGATCTGCGACGCGCTGACCGACACCGGACACCTGGAGGTGGCGTACCGGCTGCTGACCCAGACCCGGTGCCCGTCCTGGCTCTACACCGTGTCCATGGGCGCGACCACCATCTGGGAGCGCTGGGACAGCCTCCTGCCGGACGGCACCCTCAACTCCGGTGGGATGACGTCCTTCAACCACTACGCGCTGGGCGCCGTGGCCGACTGGATGCACCGGGTCGTCGCCGGGCTCGACCTCTCCTCCCCCGGCTACCGCACGCTGCGTTTCCGGCCGCGTCCCGGGGGTGGCATCACCTGGGCCGAGGCCCGCCACGAGACGCCCTACGGCCAGGCCGCCATCTCCTGGGAACTGACCGCCTCGGGCATGACCGCGGAGGTCGCGGTCCCGGACGGCTGCCAGGGCCTGGTCGAACTCCCCGGGCACGCTCCGCTGACCGTGGGCCCCGGCCGACACCACCTCGACACCCGCGACCTCGACCACGCGGGCAGCATTGCCGTCAGATGACCCGGGTCCTGGGGCCGTTTGTTGAAGGCCGGTGATATTGCCGATGGCCTCGCCTGCCTCCTGGCCGGACAGTGGCACAGCCGACCACCGGTCGGCGCCGTCGGCAGAGCCGCCGGGCGTGCCATGAGAGTCCTTCGTGCGCCGCGTCCGGTCCGACGGCTCGTCACGGCCGAGAGGACGACTTCGTCGTGCAGCAGCACTCGCAGAACAGCTCGCTCACTCCCGGGACGGTTCCACCCGGGTCCGCCGTCCACAGCCGGCGCGACCGCGGGGGAAGGACCGCGAAGCGGGTGACCGGTGCCCTCGCGGCGCTGGCCGCCGTCGTGGGTCTCAGCTCCCTGGCGACGCCCGGGGCGCACGCCGCGGACAACCCCTACGAGCGCGGACCCGCCCCCACCACGTCGAGCATCGAGGCGACACGCGGTTCGTACAGCGTGTCCCAGACGTCCGTCTCCTCGCTGTCGGTCAGCGGCTTCGGCGGCGGAACCGTGTACTACCCGACGAGCACCAGCGACGGCACGTTCGGCGCGGTGGCGATCGCCCCCGGGTTCACCGCCACCCAGTCCTCGATGTCGTGGCTGGGCCCACGGCTGGCCTCCCAGGGCTTCGTCGTCTTCACCATCGACACCCTGACGACCTCGGACCAGCCGGACTCGCGCGGTCGGCAACTGCTGGCCTCACTGGACTACCTCACCGAGCGCAGCAGCGTACGCACCCGGATCGACAGCAGCCGGCTCGCGGTGGTGGGGCACTCGATGGGAGGCGGCGGCAGTCTTGAGGCAGCCAAGTCCCGCCCGTCGCTCCAGGCGGCGATCCCGCTGACGCCCTGGAACACCGACAAGTCCTGGCCCGAGGTCAGCACCCCCACTCTGATCTTCGGAGCGGACGGCGACTCGATCGCGTCCGTCGCCTCGCACGCGGAGCCGTTCTACCAGAGCCTGCCGTCGTCCACCGACAAGGCATACCTGGAGCTCAACAGCGCGACGCACTTCACACCGAACACGTCCAACACGACGATCGCGAAGTACAGCATTTCCTGGCTCAAGCGGTTCGTGGACAACGACACCCGCTACGAGCAGTTCCTCTGCCCGCTGCCGCGGCCGAGCCTGACCATCGAGGAGTACCGGGGCAACTGCCCGCACACCTCCTGAGGCAGGCACCCGGTAGGCACCCGAAAAGCAGCCGGTGGGCGGTCGTGTGGGGAACGCGGCCGCCCACCGGCGCTGTGCGGGTGCACAGATCTGCGGAGCCGCGGCTGGGCAGACGTACAAGTGAACTCCGGCGCAGGACCGTGTCGGCGCAGGTGGGAGAGGGAAACCGGGTGACGGGAGGACCCGGACGGAGAGCTTCCGCCTCTCGCCGCGCGAAAGTAACGTCACAGGGATGACCGGACGGACGAACGCGCCCCAGTCTCCCCCACCGCAGTCTCCCTCACCGCAGTCACCCCCACCGCGATCTCTTCCGCTGCACGGCCGAAACGCGGAACTCGCCGCGCTGGCGGCCGTGTCGGACCTGCCCGGCGCGGACGCCCCGGTGCTCGTACTGACCGGGGATCCGGGCCTCGGCCGTAGCGCGCTGCTCGCCTGGGCGGCCCGCTCCTTCACGGCCGGACCCGTGCTGCGCGTGCGGGCCAGTCGTGCGGAGTCCGCACTGCCACTGAGCGGAGTGCACGCGCTGCGGTGTGCCGCGGGCGGACTGCCGGGAGGACGGACCGTCGGCGTTCCGGACGCCGGGACGACACCGGAGGGGCTGCTCCGATCGCTGACCGCCGCCGCCGCGGGCTCGCCCCTGCTGGTCTGCGTCGACGACGCGCACCTGTGGGACGCTCCCTCGCGGGCCGCCCTGGGGTTCGCCGCCCGGCGCCTGCCCGCGACCGGACCGGTGCGCCTGCTCCTCACGGTCGCCGGGCAGTACACGGCCGATCCCGACTTCGCCGCACTGCCCGTCCTGACGCTCGCACCGCTGTCCTCGTCCGCCATGGACGCGCTGCTCGACGACACGGCGTGCGGGCCCGTCGACCCGGCCGTCCGCGCGGAACTGCTGGACGAGGCCGAAGGCAATCCGGCCCTGCTGCGCGCGCTGGTGGCCGGGCTGTCCGCCGCGGAACTGTCCGGCGAACACCGGTTGCCGTGGCCGCAGGCCGACGCCGAGGCGCTGCGGAGTGCGGCCGGCGCCCATCTGGCGGGTTACTCCGCCGCCGCGGGCGAACTCCTCCTGCTGGTGGCGGCCGCGCACGAGCACGATCCCGAGGGCGCCGGCGCCGACGCCGACCTGGTCCGCGGGGCGGCGGCGCGGCTCGACCGGGCACAGGCCGCACTCGGTCCGGACCGGCTCCCGGACGTCCTGGTGCTGTCCGGCGGGCGGTTCCGCTTCACCAGCCCTCTGATCCGCAGGGCTGTCCACGCCTGCGCTCCTCCCGACCGGCGGCGCGCCGCGCACCGGGCACTCGCCTCCGTTCTGGAGAGCGAGGGGCACGGACTCGTCGCGCTGCTCCATCGGGCCTGGTCGGTCGCCGGGCACGCCCCGCCGATGGCGGATCAGCTGTCCGCCGCCGCGGCCGACCCCCGCGTCTCCGCGTCCCGCGCTCAGCGTTCGGCTGCGTACGCCCGCGCCGCGGAGCTGACGGCGGACGGGCGCGAGCGGGCGGAGCACCTGACCGCGGCGGCCGGGCAGGCACTGCTCGCGGGCCGGGCGCGGGTGGCCCGCCGGTTGATCGGCCGGGCCCGCGACGGCGCCCTTCCCGCCGTCGTCCGGGGCCGTTCGGCCTGGGTGCGGGGAATCCTCGCGTTGCGCGACGGCCCCGCGGCCGACGCCGGTGAGGCCCTGCTGCTCGGCCACTCCCTGCTCACCGACGACGATCCCGCGCACGCCCTGCTCGCGGGGCTCGCCGCCGCGGAGGCCGCCTGGGCCACGGGAGACGCCGTCGCCTGTCTGCGGGCGCTGGACGCGGCGGACAGTACCGCGGTGGCGACGGTGACCGCCGGGGCGGTCGTGCACGGCCGCGCGGTCGCGGACCTGCCGACCGCCCCCGTCGCCACGGCGCGGGCCACCGTCGCCCGCTCCGTCACCCCTTGCGGGGTCCCGTCCTCGGCGGCCCCCGCCGCCCGGCCGGACAGCCTGCCGCTGGACTACCTGCACGGCATGCGGGCGATGCTGGAACGGGACTTCGGCCGGGCCATCCCCCGGCTGCGACGCGTGGTCGAGCACGCCTGGGAGGAGGACGGGCCGGAGCGGCTGCTGTGGTCGGGCGCGGCGGCCCTCCTACTGGGGGACGTGCCCGCCGCCTGCCGGATCGGCGCGCGGACCCTCGCGGCGGCCCGCTCGCGGGGCCCGGAGGCATCCGTGCCGCGGGCTCTGGAGCTGTTGGCCTACGCGGAGTTGCGGACGGGGCAGCACGCGCGGGCCCGGGCGCACGCGGAGGAGGGAGTGCGTTCCGCCCACCGGTACGGGCAGAGCAACGTGGCCGCCCACCACCATGCCGTGCTGGCCCTGGCGGCATCGATCGCGGACGAGTCGACGCTCGTCGCGCACCACGCGGGCGCCGCGCTGACCACCGCACGGCGTCACGGGCTGATCCAGGCCACGACCCTCGCCGAATGGGCCTCCGGCCGCGCCGACCTGGGGCGCGGGCGTCCCTTCGAGGCGGCTGCCCGGCTCGGCCCGCTGGTCCGCCCGGGCCCGGACAGTGGCCACTTCGCCGTACGCATGCTGGTCATGCCCTGCTATGTGGAGGCCGCGGTGCTCGCCGGACAGCGGGAGGACGCACGCGCCGTCGTGGAGGAGTTCGCGCTGTGGGCACACTTCGGCGCCGACGTGCAGGCCCCCGCCCAGCTGGCCCGGTGCCGGGCGCTGGTGGCCGACGCGGACCGGGCCGACGCGTTGTACGAGGACGCCCTCCGCCTGCACGCGCAGGCGGGCGGCGACTTCGAGCAGGCGCGTACGCAGTTGTTGTACGGCAAGTGGCTGCGCAGGCGGCGCCGTCTTCGGGAGGCAGGCGGCTGTCTGCGGGCCGCGCTGGTCTCCTTCGAGCGATGCGGTGCCCGTATCTGGGCGGACCAGGCGCGTGCCGAACTGAGGGCGAACGGGGCGGCTCCGGCCGCGGCGAGGGCCGGTGCGCTGGAAGGCCTCACGCCGCAGCAGTTGCGGATCGCGCGCTGTGTGGCCGAGGGTGCCACGAACCGGGAGGTGGCGCTGCGTCTGGCTGTGAGCACCCGCACGGTGGACTATCACCTGCGGAAGGTGTTCGCCGTGCTCGGGGTGCGCTCACGGGTGGAACTGTCACGGATGGTCGAGCAGACGGACCGGAACGGGACGTGTCCTGCCTGAGCGGGCGGTCCACCCCTTGGCAGAACGGCGTACGGCGGAACGGCGCGTCACGGCAGGATGGAGTCGACGTATCCGCCGTCGACCCGCAGCGCGCCTCCCGTGGTGGCCGACGCCTGGTCCGAGCTGAGGTAGACGACCATGTTCGCGATCTCCTCCGGCTCGATCAGCCGCTGCAGCAGGGACTGCGGTCGGTACTCCTTCATGAAGGCACGCTGGGCCTCGTCCCAGGGAAGGTCACGGTCGACGAGCCCGTACACGAAGTCCTCGACGCCTCCCGTGTGCGTGGGGCCGGCGATGACCGAGTTCACCGTGACACCGGTGCCCGCCGCCTGCTTCGCGAAGCCGCGGCCCACCGCGAGCAGGGCGGTCTTCGACATGCCGTAGTGGATCATCTCCGCGGGGATCACCACCGCCGAGTCGCTGGCGATGTTCTGGATCCGCCCCCAGCCCCGCTCCGTCATGCCCGGCAGGTACGAGCGGATCAGTCGCACGGCCGCCAGCACATTGACCTCGAAGTAGCGGCGCCATTCGTCGTCGGTGATCTCCAGGGGGTCCGCGGACCCGAAGATCCCGAGGTTGTTGACGAGAATGTCCACCTGCGGCAGGGCGTCCACCACCCGCGCCGCCCCCTCCTCGGTGGTCACGTCCGCGGCCACGGGCACCACGTCCGCTCCGGGCACGTCCTCGGCCAGCCGGGCCGCACTCTCCTCGGCACGCTGTTCGCTCCGGCCGTTCACGGCGACACGGGCGCCGGCCCGTGCGAGACCGGCGGCGATCGCCGCGCCGATTCCCTGAGTGGACCCGGTGACCAGTGCCGTGCGGCCGGTCAGATCGATGCGCATCTCACACGCCCCTTTCTCTGCGTTCGTCGGCTGGGTACCCATTCAGCCACTCCCGCAACAAGGGACGCCTGCTCAGAGCCCCCAGATGGTCGCTGGACAGGGGCTACGGCGTCAGCACGATCCTGCCGAACACCTCACCGGCGTCCATCTTCCGGTGGGCCAGTACGGCCTGGTCCAGCGGAAGCAGCTCGTGCACGACCGTCTCCAGCTCCCCGCGGCCCGCGGCGGCGAACTGTTCGCTCCGTACGGCATGCCGGTCGGCCGAGGTGACGGTGTCCGCGCTGAAGGTGGCGAAGGACAGCGACTTCCGGAACGCCGCGATCATCTTCGTGCCGAAGTCCGCCGGGGGCGGGCCCGCCACGACGCCGACGGCGACCATGCGGCCGTTCGGGTTGAGCCTGTCGAAGAACGACGGCATGTCCTGCCCGGCGACGATGTCGATGATGACGTCGTAGCCGGCGGGAGCGTCCTGTCCACCGTCGCCGGCGCGGTCCAGTACATGGGTCGCGCCCAAGTGGCGCAGACGAGCGCCGCGTTCGGCCGACGACGTGGTGACCGCCACCGCGGCGGCACCGCCCAGGGCCGCCAACTGGACGGTCATGATCCCGATGCTGCCGGCCGCGCCACGCACCAGGACCGCCTCGCCGGGGGCGAAACGGGCATGCGCCAGTGCGTAGTGCGCGACGACTCCGGAGCTGCCGAGCGTCACCGCGTCGGCAGCGGAAAGGCCATCGGGGAGAGGGAGGATCTCCCGCACCGGGACGACGGCCTGTTCGACATAGCCGCCGCCCGTGCCGGTGAATCCCCACACCCGTCGGCCGATCCATGACGTGTCGACGCCGTCGCCCACCGCGGCGACGGTGCCCGCCACCTCGCTGCCGGGTACATGCCCCTCCTTGAAACCGTAGGCGGCCAGAGTGCCCCTTCGGATCACGGCGTCGACACCGCCGACGCCCACCGCCTCCGCGGTGATCAGCACCTGTCCGGCGGCCGGCGAGGGTGTCGGCAGGTCGACCACGACCAGGCCTTCGGGGTCTCCGTACGTCCGGATCGCGATCGCCTTCAATGTCGTCTCCACGTGCTCGGATCGGTGCGCCGCGCCCCGCTGGTCCCGGCGGCTGCTTCCACCTCCCGGACGTTAACGGACGCCCCCGTCCACTTGGGTAAAGTGAGAGAGATGACCGATCGTTTGCCTCACACGCTGCGTTCCGACGCCCTGGACAACCGCGAACGCATCCTCGACGCGGCCAGGAAACTGTTCGCGGCCGAGGGCCTGGACGTACCGATGCGGGAGATCGCCCGGCGCGCCGCGGTCGGCCCCGCCACCCTGTACCGCCGCTTCCCGACCAAGCAGACACTGGTCACCGCGGTCTTCGCGGACCAGTTGCACGCGTGCCGTGCCATCGTCGACGAGGGGTGCGCCGATCCCGATCCCTGGCGGGGCTTCTGCCAGGTGATCGAGAAGGTGTGTGAACTGCACGCACGCGACCGGGGTTTCACCGAAGCCTTCATGTCCACGTTCCCCGGCGCGACGGACGTGGACGCGGGCCGTGCGTACACGGTGAGCGCGGTCGCCGAACTGGCCCAGCGCGCCAAGGAGGCCGGGCGTTTGCGTCCCGACTTCGTCCTGGACGACCTCATTCTCGTGCTCATGGCCAACAAGGGGATCCACACCGCATCGACCGCCGCCCAGGTCATGGCCTCCCGGCGCTTCGCCGGATTCGTGATTCAGGCGTTCGAGTCCTGCCCCCGGCACGCGCCGCTGCCGCCGGCGGCACGGCTGGCGTTCACGACACCCGACGGCACCTGACAGCACCTGACGGAGACGTGCGGGCGGGCCGCTCATGACGTGTCAGGGGCCGTCAGTTCGAAGTCGGCTCGGGGTGTCGCGACTCCGTTGATCTGCAGGGAGATCGCGTGCGGCCCGGGATGGTAGCGGCGCGTGGTGATCGGCCGGAACGAATGCTCCCGTGCGATGTCGATCCGTTCGTCCGGTGCGAGGGTGCGGGTGGTGAGTTTGAAGGTCTTGCCGGTCTGGCCGCCATTGGCCTTGCGGTGGTGCACGACGTAGTCGATCGTCAGCCGCGCCTGGACGTCACCGGCGTTGCGGATCGAAGCCGTGAAGCGGACCGTGCCGCCGAACGGGACGACGCCCCGGTCCAGTCGAGGTCCCTCGACCTCCAGGGTCGCGGGAGCGAAACCCAGCAGTTCCAGGGCGCCGGGGTGGCCTCGTTTGACCAGGGTGCGCAGCCCGTGGCGCACCAGACGCTCAGTGGTGGCTTCGGGGCTCCTGAGCCAGCGGCGGGCCGTGTCGACGACGACCTCGGGATGGTCGCGGCTGAGGTCGTTGAGATGGTTGGCGACCGAGCGGCGTACGTACTCGCTCCCGTCCCGGTAGAGGGCGTCCAGGATGGGCACGGTCACCGTGGGACGGGCCAGGATCTCCGGGACCCGTACCGCCCAGGGAAGGTAGGGGCGGGTGCCCTCGGAAGCCAGCCTGCGCACGTCGGCGTCGGCCGACCCGGTCCAGTCGCCCACGACGACGCCGAGGGCCCGGTCGAGATCGTGCCGCAGCAGGGTCCTGATGGCGAACTCCGAGGACAGGCGCCCGGTGAGACTCGCGAGGAGGTCCATCGCGTCGTCGAAGGCCGCCGTACCGCCCTCCTCGACGGCGCGCGTGGCGAGAGCGCTGGTGACCGGCCAGAGCAGCCAGCCGGTGAAATGCGGTGCGCCGTCGCGGGCGATGCGTACCGTCCGGGCCAGCGCCGCGTAGTCGCCCGGGAGGTCCGCGAGCAGGGCGTCGCGCAGCAGGTCGGCGCGCTCCCGCAGGGACAACGGGTCGATCAGCCCGGGTGCCGCGCGCAGCGCCGTGAGTTCGGCATCCGGGGCGGCGGCCCGCATGGCACGGGTGAGGCTCTGAACGGTGTGGCGGCCGATGAGCTCGTCGGCGAACGGCATGGCGATCCCTCTGTCGGGCGAGGTGGTGCGGGGCGGCGGTGAGCTGCCGGTCCAGGCCGCGCGGGCTCATCCCGGCCGGCGCTTCATGGCCGGGCGTGCCCGCGCGCGCACCAGGGCACCGCCAGAGCACGGTCATGGGTCGGACAGGGGCGGTTACGGGTCGGCCAGGGCGATGCGGGCCGTTATCCGCTTGCCGACCGGCTCACGGTGGATCTCCAGGTCCTGGGTCACGGCCTTGACGATCTCCAGGCCGTGCCGGCCGACCCTGCCCGCATCGGCGGCATGCGCCTCGGGGACCGTCGGATCGCTGTCCCACACGATGACGTCCACGGTCTCAGGGGTGACGCGAAGCTCCATCAGGACGGGGCCGGGGGCGTACTTGCAGGCATTGGTGACCAGCTCGCTGACCACCAGCCGGGTCAGATCCATCACGCGGTCGGTGACGGACGAGTGCTGCTCGGTGCGGACCCGTTCGAGGAAGGCCGCGGCGTGCCGGCGGGCATCGGCGATGCATCCGTCCTCCCCGCCTATGGCGTAGCCGGTCTGCATCAGGTGTCTGTCCGCCCCTGTACAGCCGTCACCGTCGTCGTGGGATCCCACCGGCATCGCCCTCATTCTCCGTTCACAGGCGCTCCGCTACCCGTCGTAACGCCCTTCATGCATCGTACAAATGTGCTCTCCGGCACAGCTGTGTGGGTGCGGGAGGTGGGGCGTTCGGGCACAATGGCCGGGCACCTCGTGGCCCGGGACAAGTCCGGGCACCCAACCGCAGTCGAGGAGACGGTGACCCCCATTCAGAGCGTGGATCAGCCAGGTCGGCTCTCCGTCGAGCACTCCGAGATCGACGGCATCCGTGTCGTGACCGTGCGCGGCGAGATCGACCACACCGTCAAGGACATGCTCACCAAGGCTCTGCTGTCGCCCGACAGCGCGACGCATCCGCGGACGGTGGTCGACCTCAGCGGTGTGACCTTCATGGACTCCAGCGGGATCAGCGTCTTCATCGGCGCGTACCAGGCTGTGAGTGACACCCAGGGCTGGCTTCGCATCGCCGGTGCACAGGAATCCGTGCTGCGGATCCTGCAGATCGTCGGGATGGACACGTTGATCAGTTGCCACTCCACCATCGCGCAGGCCGTGGCCGCCTGACCGCCTGACGCCCGACCGGACTCTCTCCGGTCGGACCCTCTCCGGTCGGACCTTCTCCTGTGAAGAGCGGGCCGGACGCGCCGCGTAGCATGCGGGACATGTCGGACGCATCGCCTCAGCCGGAGCCGTTCACCCCGCACACCGAGCCCGCGGCACTCGAAGATCTCCGTACGCGGTTGCGCGCGACACGCTGGCCGGACGCACCTGAGGACGCCGGATGGTCGCTCGGGACCGATGTCGACTACCTCCGTGAACTCGTCGCCCACTGGGCGGACACGTTCGACTGGCCGGCGCAGGAGGCCGCGCTCGCCCGGCTGCCCCGCTTCCGCGTCCGGCTCGGCGGTCTGGGCATCCATTTCGTGCACGCCCGGGCTGTCGCGCCGCCCGGCCCCGTGCTGCCGCTGGTACTCAGCCACGGCTGGCCGGACTCGTTCTGGCGTTACTCGAAGGTCGTCCCGCTGCTGACCGATCCCGGCGCGCACGGCGCCGACCCCGCCGACGCGTTCGACGTGGTCGTGCCCGACATGCCGGGCTACGGGTACTCGGACCGCCCCTTGGGCCCGCCCCTCGACTCGATCGGCGTCGCCGGCCTGTGGGCCGAACTCATGGACGTCCTCGGCTACGCGCGGTTCGGCGCGGCGGGCGGGGACATCGGCAGCCATGTGAGCCGCTATCTCGCGCTCGACCACCCCGACCGGGTGGTGGCGGTCCACCGCATGGACGGCGGGCTGCCCGTCTTCGCCGGCGACCCGGCCGACCTCACCCCCGAGGAGCGTGCCTGGTTCGCGAACGCCGCGGCATGGGGCGCGAGCGAGGGTGCCTACGGCGCCATGCACCGCACGAGGCCCCAGACCGCCGCCGCCGGGCTCAACGACTCACCGGCCGGGCTCGCCGCGTGGATCGTCGAGAAGCTGCGGGCGTGGAGCGACTGCGACGGCGACCTCGAACGGAGCTTCACGAAGGACGAGATCCTCACGAACGTCACGCTCTACTGGCTCACGGGGACGATCGGCTCCTCGATGCGCATGTACAACGCCAACGGCGCGCTCCCGCCCGAGCAGCTCACCCGCCGGGTCGAGGTGCCGTCCGGTTTCTCGCTCTTCCAGGGTGACATCGTCCGCCCGCCGAGGGCGTGGCTGGAACGCACGACGAATGCCGTGTACGTGAAGGAGCCCGCGCGCGGTGGGCACTTCGCACCGTTCGAGGAGCCCGAGCTCTACGCGGAGGAACTGCGGGCGTTCTTCCGTCCCTACCGGGCGGCGGCGGCGAGGAACTGAGGAAGCGCGAGAGCCGCCGAGCACGGCCAAGGCGAGGATGTGGTCGCGCACAACGGCACAACCGGAGGAGCCGGGCGGCCCGGTGGCGGTCCCTGGCGTGGCCGGACGCTGCCGGTCGTGGACGGGGTCCGCGGGTAGGGTCGGCCGGTATGACCGTCGCTCGTTCCGTCGCCCTGTTCGTCGTCGCCGCCCTCTTCGAGATCGGCGGGGCCTGGCTGGTGTGGCAGGGCGTTCGCGAGCACAAGGGCTGGATCTGGATCGGCGCCGGCGTCATCGCCCTCGGCCTCTACGGCGTGGTCGCCACCTTCCAGTCCGACGACGACTTCGGGCGCATCCTCGCCGCTTACGGCGGAGTCTTCGTCGCGGGATCGATCGCCTGGGGCATGGTCGCCGACGGCTACCGTCCCGACCGTTACGACATCGTCGGCGCCCTGGTCTGCCTCACCGGTATGGCGGTGATCATGTACGCCCCTCGTTCGCACTGATTCCGGCCCGGCGAACATGACCGTCACCGCGCGGGACGTCCTCTCCGGCGCGACCGGACCGCGGGCGACCAGACCGCGGGCGACCGGCGAGCCGACGCCGAAGAACGAACCGTGGCACAGCGCCGCGACGATCCGCCCGAGCGGCATCACCTCGTAGTGCGGTGCGAGGGCGGACAGCAGGTCGCCGACGGACAACGCCGCCAGGCCGGCCCGCCGCCGCCCCGGACACCACGCGACTCGACTCATGGCCCCACCTTGCCGTCGGCGGCAGGGTGGGGCCATGGACAAAGACTCTCGGTGTCAGGACGGAAGTGGGCGCTGCCGGGGGTTTCAGGAGTCGGCCGCGGCCCCGGCCCTGTCCTTGTCCGGATCGGCCGGTTCCCCTGACCCCTCCTTGGCGAGTGCCTTGTTGCGGCGCACGGAGGACAGGAAGGACCAGCCGATCAGGACGACGCCGACGAGGCCGGTGATCACCTCGTTGATCTCGTACTGGATGGTGACGAGGAGGATGACGGACAGGGCGCCGATCGCGTAGTGGGCGCCGTGCTCCAGGTAGACGTAGTCGTCCAGGGTGCCCTGGCGGACCAGGTAGACGGTCAGCGAACGGACGTACATCGCGCCGGTGCCGAGGCCCAGTGCCATCAGGACGATGTCGTTGGTGATGGCGAAGGCGCCGATCACGCCGTCGAAGGAGAAGGACGCGTCCAGGACTTCGAGGTAGAGGAACATGAAGAACGCGGCCTTGCCGGCCAGGGCGACCGCGGAACGGGGCCCGCCGCTGCGTTCGGCCTCGCCCCGCGCCTCCTGCTCGCGTTCCTCGTCCTCCTCGATCCGGTTCTCGAAGTGACCCGAGAGGCCGCCCACGATCATGTACGTGACCAGGCCCGCGATACCGGAGAGGAGGACCGTCTCCGCCTTGTCGGCGTGGACACCGCCGTGCTGGTGGGCGTGGGCCGCGAAGGTCAGGGAAGCGAGCAGCAGCACGATCAGGGCGATGCAGACCGACAGCATGTCGACCTTGCCGAGCTTGGCGAGCGGCCGCTCCAGCCAGCCGAGCCATTTGATGTCCCGGTCCTCGAAGATGAAGTCGAGGAAGATCATCAGCAGGAAGATGCCGCCGAAGGCGGCGATCGACGGGTGGGCGTCGGTCACCAGTTGCTGGTAGCGGTCCTTGTCCGTGAGGGCCAGGTCGACGGCCTCGATCGGCCCCATGGAGGCGCTGACCGCCACGATGACGACGGGGAAGACCAGTCGCATGCCGAACACGGCGATGAGGACACCGATAGTGAGGAAGATCTTCTGCCAGAAGGCACTCATCTTCTTCAGGATTCCGGCGTTGACGACCGCGTTGTCGAACGACAGGGAGATTTCGAGGATGGCGAGGATCGCCACGACGCCGAAGCCGGTCCACCCTCCGTAGAAGACCGCTGCCACCAGGGCGAGCGCGGTGACCGCGAACGACCAGCCGAAGGTTTTCAAAAGCACTGGTTACCCCATCGTGTACTGGGGGCCGTGGGCCCCGTTGCGCTGTCGTGTGGTGGGCGGTGTCCGCGTGGTGCGTGGGAGGTGAGGGCAACGTCGATGGTACCCACGGAGCCCTTGCTGTTCCCGCGGTGATTCGCGGATGCTTTCGCGGTGATTCTCCGGGGATCCCGCGATGATTCGAGCCGGGCCGGACCGAGGCCTGAACCGGACCGGGTCACGGCCGGGTCAGGCCCGGTGTCAGTCGGCCACCACGCTTTCGGGGTCGTCCGCCATGGTTCCGACGCGAAGCCACCGGTATCCGTAGGCGGGCAACTCGACCCGGAACAGCCCGTCATCGGACACCGTGAGGCCGGCGTGCCCCTCGTCGAGCAGATCCGTCAGCCGCCCGCCCGGCCCGGCCTCGGACAGCCGCAGCCCTACGGTGACCGGCTCGCCCGCGAAGTTGTGCACCGCAAGGACCGTCCCGCCGGTGGTGCGGCCGACATGCGCGAGGACCGACCTCTCCCCCGTGTCGATCAGCCCGTGATCGCCCCAGGCCAGTTCGGGCGCCTCCCGGTAGCGTTCGGCGAACAGCCGGATACGGCTCAGCAGTGAGCCCGGATCGCGGCTCTGCTCGTACACGTTGACCTGCTGGCAGCCGAACGCGCCCTCCACCAGCGGGTTGGGGAACGCGTCGGGGCCGGCGGTGGAGAAGCCCGCGCCCGCTTCCGGAGTCCACTGCATGGGCGTGCGCACGGCCTGGCGCCCCTCGGCCGCCAGGTTCTCCCCCATGCCGATCTCCTCGCCGTAGAAGAGCACGGGGGTGCCCGGCAGGGTGAACAGCAGGCTGTAGGCGAGTTCGACGCGGCGCCGGTCGCCGTCGACCATGGGCGGCAGCCTGCGGCGCAGCCCCCGGTCGTACAGCTGCATGTCCTTCTCGGGGCCGAAGGCCGCGAACACCTCGGCCCGTTCGGCGTCGCTCAGCTTGTCGAGGGTCAGCTCGTCGTGGTTGCGCACGAACGTGGCCCAGTGGGCGTCCCGCGGTGCGGCCGGGCGCTCGCGCAGTGCGGCGGCCAGCGGTCCGGCGTCCTCGCGCGCCATGGACAGGTACATCCGCTGCATCGCGACGAAGTCGAAGCACATGGTGAGTTCGTCGCCGCGGTCCGAGTCGGGGTCGCCGAAGAACCGGGCGAGGCCGTCATAGGGCAGATTGACCTCGCCGAGCAGTATCGACTCGCCGTTGCGGCGGCCGAGGAAGGCGCGGAGATCGGCGAGGTACTCGTGCGGGTCGGGCAGCGCCCCGGCGTCGTCCTGTCCGTCGGTCTCCAGCAGGAAGGGCACGGCGTCGACGCGGAAGCCGGACAGTCCGAGCTGCGTCCAGAAGCCCATGACGCGGGCTATCTCCTCGCGGACCTCGGGGTTCGCGACGTTGAGGTCGGGCTGCTGCTTGTAGAAACGGTGCAGGTAGTACTGGCCGCTGCCCTTGTCGTACTCCCACAGGCTGTCCTCCGCGTCGGGGAAGACCACTCCTTCAGGGCCGTCCTCGGGCGGCTCGTCCGCCCAGACGTACCAGTCGCGGTGCGCGGAGTCGCGGCCGGATCGGGCGTCCTTGAACCACGGGTGGTCCTCGGAGGTGTGGTTGACGACGAGGTCGGCGATCACCCGGATGCCACGGTCCCGGGCGGTGCGCACGAACTCGGTGAAGTCACCGAGGGTGCCCAGGCGCGGGTCGACGCCGTAGAAGTCCGTGATGTCGTATCCGTCGTCGCGCTCGCGGGTCGGATAGAACGGCATGAGCCATACGCAGGTCACACCGAGGCGCGCCAGATGGTCGACGCGCTGGGTGAGGCCCGCGAAGTCGCCGGTCCCGTCGCCGTTCCCGTCCTGGTAGGTCTCGACGTCCAGGCAGTACACGACCGCGTTCTTCCACCACAGGTCGGAGGTACGGGTCAGACGCATCGGTACTCCTTCGCCGTGGCGGGCAGGGGGCGCGTGACGTCGAGCCGCGGCAGCACCTCGGCGGCGAACGCGTCGATGAACGGGCCCTGTTCACGCCCCACGTGGTGGAGCATCACGGCGTCGAAGCCCAGCTCGGCGTACTCCTGCAGCCAGGCGGTGTGCCGGCCCAGGTCGGACGAGATGTTGACGCTCTCGGCCACCCGTTCGGGGGTGACGTGCTCACTGACGGTGTCGAACAGCTCCGCGGAGTCCAGGTCCCAACTCGCCGGGGGCCCGTGCACGTTGGTGCGCCACTGGTCGTGCGCCAGCGCCATGGCCTCCTCCTCGTCGGGCGCCCAGCTCAGGTGCGCCTGGAGGTGCAGGGGGCCACGGCCGCCCGCGTCGCGGTACGCGCCGACGATCTCACGCAGTTGTTCCCTCGGGGCGTTGACCGTGATCAGTCCGTCGGCCCATTCGGCGCACCGGGCGGCGGTGGCCGTGCTGCAGGCGGCTCCGATCAGCGGCGGGACCTCGGGCGGCAGTGTCCACAGCCGGGCCCGGTCCACGGTCACCAGGCCGTCGTGGCTGACCTCCTCCCCCTGGAGCAGTGCGCGGATGATCTCGACGCACTCCCGCAGGCGGGCGTTGCGGACGTCCTTGCGGGGCCAGCCCGCTCCGGTGATGTGCTCGTTCGAGGCCTCGCCGCTGCCGAGCGCCACCCAGAACCTGGCCGGATACATGGCGGCGAGGCTGGAGACGGCCTGGGCGACGATCGCGGGGTGGTAGCGCTGGCCCGGCGCGTTCACGACGCCGAACGGCACCCGGTCGGTGGCCTGGAGGGCGGCTCCGAGCCACGACCAGGCGAACCCGGACTCCCCCTGGCGGGCGCTCCACGGGGAGAAGTGGTCCGAGCACATGGCGGCGGTGAAGCCCTTGCGTTCCGCGTGCACCACGGCGTCGAGCAGGTCCGCGGGCGGCACCTGCTCGTGCGAGGCGTGCAATCCATAGACGGTCATGCCACGGCGGGTACCCCTCGGACGGCACCTCAGCGAAGTGATGGGCGCACGCCGCGCGTTGGCGTGCGCCCCACCTCGGTACGTCCCGGGACCCCACGGGGTCCTACGTCACCCTTCCGACACCGGACACGTTCCCGGCGCCGGCCTGAACGCGCTCGTCACCCGGCCTCGACGCGCTCCCGGATCTCCTCCGGGGTCAGATACGCGTTCGTGTACTCGAAGTCCCGCAGCGTCGCGGGCGTACGCGACTGGAACCCCGTGCGTACGAAATCGTCGCCGGCCAGGGAGTTCAGCACCCAGTTCGTCGCCACCCTGGCCTTCGCCACGTTGGTGCGCAGCGCCGCCCAGTGGTAGCCGCGGGCGGCGACCAGGGCGGGCAGGCCGCGCAGCTCGACGCCGAGCGGCTTGGACACGGCGTCGAAGCCTCCGAGGTCGACGACGAGTCCCAGGTCCTTGTGGACGTACGGCGTCATCCGCTGCCCGCGCAGCTGGGCGATGACGTTGTCGGCGACGTGCTTGCCCTGGCGCATCGCGTGCTGGGCGGTCGGCGGGCAGACGGCGCCCGCCACGTCCTTGGCCTCGTCCGGTACGGCGGCGGCGTCGCCGAGTGCGAAGACGCCGTCGTGTCCGCGCAGGGACATCTCCGAACTGACCGCGAGGCGGCCCTTGACCGTCTCGGCGCCCAGGGTCGCGATGAGCGGGCTCGCCGCGACTCCGGCGGTCCAGATCAGCGTGTGGGTCGGGATCACCCGGCCGTCGGTGAAGGTGACCTCTTCGGGGCCCGCCTTCTCGATGGACACACCCAGTGAGACGTCGATGCCCCGCCCGCGCAGGATCCGCAAGGCGCTGTCGCCGAGTTTGTCGCCCAGTTCGGGCATCAGCTTCGGTGCGATGTCGATCAGATGCCACTTGATCAGTTTCGGGTCGAGCCTGGGGTAGCGCTTGACGGCGTTGTGCGTCAGGCGCTGCAGGCACGCGGCGGTCTCGGTGCCGGCGTAGCCGCCGCCGACCACCACGAACTGGAGCCGGGCCGCCCGCTCGGCCTCGTCGTGACTGGCGTCGGCGACGTCGAGCTGCGAGATCACATGGTCACGGATGTACGCGGCCTCGGCGAGCGTCTTCATGCCGCGGGCGTTGTCGGCGAGGCCCGGGATGTCGAAGGTACGGGTGACGCTGCCCGGTGCCAGCACGATCTGGTCGTACCGCTCGTTGACGATCTCGCCCGTGATCTTGCGGACGACACAGACCTTGGCCTTCACGTCCACACCGATGGCACCGCCGGGAATGATGCGGGTGCGGTACCTGCGGCTGCGGCGCAGCGACACGGCGATCGACTGCGGGGTGAGCACCCCCGAGGCGACCTGCGGCAGCAGCGGCAGGTAGAGCTGGTAGGAGAACGGTGTCACCAGCGCCAGGTCGGCCTCGTCGGGTCCCAGTTTGCGCTCAAGGCGGCGGACGCACTCCACTCCCGCGAAGCCCGCTCCCACCACCAAGATCTTCGGTCGTACCACGATGTTCATCCCTTTCAACCGGCCGCGTACTGTCGGGCTCCCCCACTCCCCTGTGCCCCCGAGTCCCCTCATCGCACATGGTGATCCCTCAACGAGACGAGCCGACGTACCTCCTGCGACCGGCGAGTCGGCTCCGGCCCGGAGAGGAGGGCAGCGGAAAGAGGGCGTCCGTCAGTGGCCGTGCCCCTTGCGCAGCTGCTTCAGAACGGCACCGGCCATGGCCGCCTCGCCCTTGGCGTTGGGGTGTGCCGGAGCCGCGGGCGAGGCCGGTTGCAGGGGTTCGATCCAGCGGACCGCCGGCGCCTTGCACATGTCGTGCCCGATCGTGGGCCCGTACGTGTCGACGTATTCCGCGTGGTTCAGCTTCGCCACCACACGCATCATCAGGTTGAGGCGCTTACCGGTGTCGCGCAGATAGGGGAAGTCCTTCGCCGCGAACGGTACCGAGGGGTAGCAGCCGCTGCCGTCGTCCGGCAGGAGAGCCGGGTAGCCGACGACGACCACGCGCGCGTGCGGCGCCCTGTCGTGCACGGCCCGCAGTACGGCGGCGATTTTGGGAGCGGTGTCGAGGATCTTCAGCGTCAGCCGGTCGGCACCGGACGCCGTCGTGTAGTGACGCTGACACGGATTACCCGAAAGGTCCTGCGCACTCAGTTGCGCGCAGGTGCCGATGATGGAGCCGAACCCGATGTCGTTGCCGCCGATCTGGACGGTCACCAGGTCGGTGCCCCGCTGCACGGCGTCGAGCTGCGGAGGGTTGGTGCCCTGGGCCTTCCACATGTGCTCGGTCGTGGCGCCGCCGCAGCTCACGTCCTTGAACGTGGACACTTTTCGCTCCGCGGCGACGAGTGAGGGGTAGTTGCGGTCGGAGCGCGCGCAGTCCGCGTCCACCTGCTTCGGTATCAGCGGGCCCGAGGTGTAGGAGTCGCCCAGCGCGGCGTAGTCCGTGCCCTTGCCGTGCCCTCCGCCATGACCGCCGTGTGCCGCGACGGGCGCCGCGGAGGCGACGACGAGGGCGCAGCCGCTGACGGCTGCCGCCATGGCGGTCGCCCGGCGGCGGTTCGATGCGGGCCTGTCGTACTGGGTGCGACGGTTCATCGAGCTTCCCCCTGGGTCCGGGACGGCGAGTGACTGCCCTTGTATACCGGCCAGTTCGGTCCGGGGACCAGAGGTGGGGGCCCTGCTGTTGTCGTCTGCGGCGCCGTCGTGGCCCAGCGCGCAGTTCCCCGCGCCCTTGAGAACGGGGCTGCGACCCTGCTTTTCGCCCTTCGGGGGCGCGGGGAACCGCGCGGCCGACCACGACGGCGCCGCACGCTCTAGACGCCGAACTCCGTGGGCGACAGCCCGAGCGCCGTGCACGCCTCACGGATCGCGTGCTGCTCGGACGCCTCGAACTGGCCGTCGGCGCCCGCGACGACCATGCCGGTCTGGACGACCGCGCGCGCCTCCGCCGGCTTCTTGGCCGCCTTGGCGATGTCCCGCAGTGCCTCGGCCTTGCCCTGTTCGAAGTTGGCCATGAGCCGGTCCACGTGCTGGTTGAAGCGCTGACGCAGCTGGTCCGCGGGGAAGTTCTGCAGCACCTCGTTCGAGACGATCAGCTCCTCCACGCGCTGCCTCTCCGCCGGCTCCACCCGGCCGTCGGCCGCGGCCACCAGGGCGCACATCGCCATGCTGGCGTCCCGGTAGGAGCCGCTCTTCAGCTCGGCCTTCGCCGACGCGAGCTGGGACTTGAACAGTCCGAGCAGCTGAGCCTTCGAGCCACCGGAGGAGCCCGAGGAACCGGCGGAGGACGAGCCGGGCGCACGGCCACCGTGCTGTCCCTGACCCGTCCCTCCCCCGCCGCTCCGGGACTGCTGGAGGTTCTTCGCCTGCTCCTTGAGCCGGTCGAACATCGCCACTACTGCCACCTCGGCTTCTGCTGTTACCTGTGCGCGGTTGATACGTGCGCGCGGTCCGTCGGATGAACGGCTGCCGCGTCCGGAGAGGTTCCCGATTGGCAAAGGTAACGTAAAAAGATCATCCGTATGGCCGAGACGGGCGAACCCGGTCTACCCCACGGGCGCCAGCACCGTCGTACGGCCTCCCAGCGCGACGGAGAACTGGTCCGTGACCTGGGCCAGGGCCTCCGCCGCACCCGGCGCGACGGTCAGGCTGCCGTCGTCCCCGGCGGTGATGTCCTTGTCGAGCGTGAACCAGCCCTGGACGATGTGCGCGGCCCCCATCGAGCTCAGAACCGGGCGCAGCGCGTAGTCGATGGCCAGGACGTGGGCCGTGCTGCCGCCGGTGGCGAGCGGCAGTACCGTCTTGCCGGCCAGCGCGTACTGCGGGAGCAGGTCGAGCAGCGACTTCAGCAGCCCCGAGTAGGCGGCCTTGTAGACGGGGGTGCCGATCACCACTCCGTCCACCCGCTCGAACAGT
Organism: Streptomyces sp. NPDC087844; assembly: GCF_044742785.1. Classification (NCBI taxonomy): domain Bacteria; kingdom Bacillati; phylum Actinomycetota; class Actinomycetes; order Kitasatosporales; family Streptomycetaceae; genus Streptomyces; species Streptomyces sp. NPDC087844. The sequence continues at coordinate 352,236 of NZ_JBIUVD010000005.1, forward strand.
GCTGTGGCCGCGACGACGGCCGGGTGCCGGAAGTCGGCACCGAGCAGCGCTTCGGCGGGCAGGGTGCGCACCTCCAGGGAGACGACGTCGTGCCCCTGGTCCCGTAGCCGGTCGTCCAGGTGGCGCAGGAGTCGCGTGGTGCGGGAGGTGGCCGAAGGGCTTCCGGAGACGGACAGAATCGCGGCCATGAGGGGACCTTTCAGGATGCGGGGTTCGGACGTGGCACATGAGGGACGGGACGGGGTCCACTCACCAGGCGCTGGTCTCCACGGCGATCAGGGGCACCAGTTCGTTGCGCAGGGTCTCCAGAAAGGTGACGATCTCGGCCGCCACCGAGCGGTGCTGCAGGTCGTTCAGCACGTCGTGGTGACCACCGCGGACGGTCGACAGGCGGGCGCGGGGAAGGGACTTGGCCGTGCGGACGAGCGCGTCGTGGTCCGCGAGCGGATCGGCGTCACCGACGAGGATCAGCGCCGGGACATCCGCCTCGCTGCCGTGGGCCGCCGCGAGCAGTGCCTCCGGCACCGACTCGCCGAGTGCGCCACGGCGTACCCCGGTGTCGTCCGTGAGCCTGCCCCGGTGGGCGGGGCAGGACGTGCGTACGTCGAGTTCGTCGTCCCAGGTACCGGCGGCGTCGACGGCACCGGTGGTGCGGCCCGGAAGCCCGGCGAGTACGACGGCGTCCGGTCGCTGGGCGGTGGGGGTGCCCACCCGGCCGACGAGCGCGGCGACGGCGAGGGCCCCGGTGTCCGCGCCCACCAGCACGACCGGGCGGACGATCCCGTCCCCGGTCCCGTTCTCACCCGCGGTCCCGTCGCCGGCGGCGGCCAACCGGACCCCGAAGTCGGCGAGTTGGCCGTCCAGGTCGTCGGCGTCGATGTCCGGGGCCTCGACGACACGGACGCGGTAGGCGTCGGCGGCCAGTCGTCTGCCCAGCCGGGTGTAGGTCTCGCGGGTCTCTCCCCTGCCGGGTACCACGATGACGGTGCCGCGCGTGCGCAGGCCCTCGGGGGCGTGGTGGTCGGTGTATTCGGTCATGTCAGACTCCTGCGGGTGCGGGCTCGGTCGCGGGCTGCCGCCCCGGGGCGGGTGCCACCTCGGTCGCGATGAGTTCGAGGGCGTGGACGGCGGTGTCGTGGTCGAGGACGGCGGGGCCCGCGCCGACGATCAGCACGTCCGCCGCGTCCGGTGGGGTGGCGGCCGGGAACCGGACCGTGGGGACGTCCCGCCCGCCCGCCACCGACAGTTCACCCATCTCGCTGCCCTCAGTGGTCCGCGAGGCTGGGCTCGCGGGTGTGGCGGTGGGCGGGGACCGGCAGTCCGAGGTTGCCGCGCAGGGTGTCGGACGCGTACTCCGTGCGGAACAGTCCGCGCTTCTGGAGGATCGGGACGACGCCGTCGACGAAGAGTTCCAGGTCGGCGTTGTTGCGGAAAGCGAGGTTGATGCCGTCGAAGGTGCCGGCGTCGAACCACTGCTCGATGGTGTCGGCGACGGTCCCCGGCGCTCCGACGAACGGCGAGCGGCGGAACTCGCTGACGGACTCCGCCACCTGACGCAGAGTCAGGTTTTCCGCCTTGGCCCGCTCGATCAGTTTGGACGCGCCGGTGCGGCCACCCTTCTCGGCGAGGTGCGCCACGTCCGGGAACGGCGCGTCCAGGTCGTGCGCGCCGAAGTCGTACGCGCCGAAGGAGCGGCCCAGGAGTGCGAGGTTGCCCTTGAAGTCGTTGTCCTCCTCGAAGATCTCCCGTTCGCGGCGCCTGGCGGCCTCGTCGGTGGCGGCGACGACCGGTCCGCCATGGATGAAGATCTTGATGTGCTCGGGGTCCCGGCCGTACGAGGCGGTGCGCTTCTTGATGTCGGCGTAGTAGTCCTGCGCCTGCCGCAGCGAACCGCCCGGCGCGTAGATGCCCTCGGCGACCTGTGCGGCGAGGTCGCGCCCCTCCTCCGAGACGCCGGCCTGGAAGATGACCGGCTGGCCCTGCGGCGAGCGGGAGAGGTTGAGCGGTCCGGCGACCTTGAAGTGCTCGCCCTCGTGGTTGAGTTCGTGCAGCTTGGCGGGGTCGAGGAAGACGCCCCGCTCGACGTCGGCGGGGAACGCGTCGTCCTCGTAGGAGTCCCACAGGCCGCGGGCGACCTGGACGAACTCCAGGGCCCTGCCGTAGCGGGTGGTGTAGTCGAGGTGCTCGTCGAGCCCGTAGTTCCTGGACGTGCCGGTGTCGAAGCTGGTCACCACGTTCCAGCCGGCCCGGCCGCCGCTGATGTGGTCGAGGGAGGCGAACCGGCGGGCGAGGTTGAAGGGCGAGTTGTAGGTCGAACTCGCCGTGCCGACCAGGCCGATGTGCCGGGTGTGGGTGGCGACCGCCGACAACAGGGTCAGTGGTTCGAGCCGGTTGAGGTAGTGCGCCGGGTAGGTGGAGTTGATGAACTGGCTGTCGACGACGAACAGGGCGTCGAAGAGGGCGTGTTCGGCCGCCTGGGCCTGCTTGATGTAGTAGTCGATGTCGATGCTGGCGTTCTTGGCGACGCTCGGGTCCTTCCAGAGACCGTGCTGGCCGGGGCCGCCGACGCCGTAGGGGTGCAGGGCGAGGTGGATCGTGCGGGGCATGCGGATTCCTCTCGGTGGAACAGCGGTTCAGGCGTGCAGCAGCGCGCGGAGGCGGTCACGTTCGGCGCGGTCGGCCGATGCCGTCCGCAGGGTGGGGGCGGAGCCGACGAGCAGCCGGGTGTAGACGTGCCGGGGGTCGGTGATGACCTGGCGGGCCGCGCCGACCTCGACGAGTTCGCCCTGGTGGAGCACCGCGATGCGGTCGGCGATCCCGGCGACGGACCCCAGGTCGTGGGAGATGAAGACGAGGGCCACACCCGCCGCGCGCAGGTCCTTGAGGATCTGCAGTATCTGCACGCGGTTGGCGGAGTCGAGGGCACTGACCGGCTCGTCGAGGATGACCAGCTTCGGCTCGGTGACCAGGGCCCTGGCCACCGCGACCCGCTGGCGCTGGCCGCCGGACAGCTCGCCGGGCAACCGGTCGAGCAGTTCCTCGGAGAGCTGGACGCGGGCGAGGAACGTACGGGCCCGGTCGGCCGCTTCCTGTCGTGCGACGCCCTGGATGAGCAGCGGCTCGATCAGCGACTCCTCGATGGTGAGGTCGGGGTCGAGGCTGCGCAGCGGATCCTGGAAGACGTACTGGACGATGCCGCGGCGGCGCAGCCCGCGCCACTGACGGCTGCCGTACGCCCCGACGTCCTCGCCGCCGATGACGATCCGGCCCGCGGAGGCGCGCACCAGGCCCAGAACGGTACGGGCGAAGGTGGACTTGCCCGATCCCGTCTCGCCGATGATCCCGACGGTTTCCCCGGGTGCGACGCTCAGCGAGACGTCGTGCAGGGCGCGGCGGCGCCGCCTGCGCGGACCGTAGTGCACTTCCAGGCCGGTGACCTCCAGGACCGCGTGCTCGTCCGCCGGGGTGTTGGCGGACCTCTCCCGCGCGTGTTCGGTGGTCACGATGTCTCCCGCGGTGTGAGGAACTTCTCCAGGCCGTACTGGTCGTGCTCGGCGATGAGCAGTCGGGTGTACTCGTGGCGCGGACGGTGGAGTACGTCGCTCGTCGTGCCCTGTTCCACCACCTCGCCCTCGCGCATGACGAGGACCTCGTCGCACAGCTGGGCGACGACGGCCAGGTCGTGGGAGACGACCACCAGGGCGAGACCGGCCTGTTCGCGCAGTTCGGCGAGGAGGTCGAGGATCTCGGCCTGGACCGTGACGTCGAGCGCGGTCGTCGCCTCGTCGGCGATGAGGATCCGTGGGTCGGCGGCGATCGCGGCGGCGATCAGGACACGCTGGAGCATGCCTCCGGACAGTTCGTGCGTGTACTGGCCGTAGACCAGCTCCGGATCGCGCAGTTGCACGGCTTGGAGCAGCTCGACGGCACGGTGGCGGGCTTCGCGCCGCTTCAGCCCCTTCTTGACCCGGATGACCTCGGCGATCTGCGCGCCCACCCGGATCGAGGGGTTGAGGTAGGACGCCGGGTCCTGGAAGACGGCACTGATCGTGGCGCCGCGCAGGGCCGTCCACTGCTGGGGTGTCAGGGTCGCGATGTCGGTGCCGGCGATCTCGATCGAGCCGGCGGAGACCTCGAAGTGCGGGGGCAGGATGCCCAGCGCGGCCCGGCAGGTGAGGGTCTTGCCGCTGCCCGACTCGCCGACGATGCCGACCGTTTTCCCCGGGGTGAGTTCGAAACTCACCCCGTGGACGATCTCGCGGTCGGTGACCTGGTCACTGATGCGCACGCCGCGCACAGCGAGCACGGGGGCGGCCGGCGCGAGTGCCGCGCGGGGCCCGGCGGCACTCGGAGTGGTGCCGGGAGCGGCATTGCCCGACAGTTGGGGAGCGGCGTTGCCCGACAGTTGGGACAGCGTCGTCATCACGCACCTCCGGTGGATACGGGGTCGGACTTACCGAGGCTATTGGCGCGGGCCCTGCGGGTGTTGACGAAGGCCCGGCCCGCCTCGCCGGAGACATCGCGGATCGCGTCGGCGAGCAGGTTGCCGGCCCAGACGGTGATCATGATCAGCACCGCGGGGGCGAGGGGCGCCCACGGCTGGTAGCTGAGGTAGCCGAGGTCGGAGGCGAGCAGGCCGCCCCAGGTGGGTGCGGGTGGCTGGACGCCGATACCGAGGAAGGTCAGGCTGGAGACGATGATGAAGCCGACGCCGATGGTCTGGGCGAGCGCGACGGCGATCGGCGGGAGCACCTTGACCCAGACGTGACGGCGGACGATCCAGCCGGTCGAGGCGCCCGAGACGAGCGCGGCCTCCACGTACGGCGAGCGGGCGACGGCCAGGGTGGCGGCGCGGGCCACCCGGTAGAAGAGCGGTGAGACCAGGGCTCCTGTCACGAGCATGGCCTGGGTGATGCCGTTGCCCAGGAGTGCGATGACGGCGACCGCGAACAGCAGGAACGGCAGGGCGACCAGCGTGTCGGCCAGGCGCAGGGTGAGCCATTCGAAGGTCCGGCCGAGGTAGACCGACAGGATGCCCGGGACCGTGCCGACGACCAGCGCCATCACGGCGACTTCGAGGGAGCCGAGCACGCTGACGCGTGAGCCGTCCAGGAGCCGGCTGAAGGTGTCCCGGCCGAGGTGGTCGGTGCCCAGCCAGTGGGATCCCGAGGCCGCGGCGAGGGTGTTGTCGCTGGTGGCCAGGGGATTCTGCGGGGCGAGCAGCGGACCGAGGACCGCGAGCAGCGCGATCAGGGTGAGGATGACCACGGCGATCCGGCCGGATGTCAGGGTGAGGACGCGGCGCACCATGGTCATACCCCCCGCTGGGATGCCGGCGTGACACGTGCCAGCACCAGGTTGACGATCAGGTTGAAGAGGACGACCAGGACGATCGACACGACGAGCACGCCCTGCACGGCCGGTACGTCACCGGCCTGGGCGGAGTCGTTGGCGAACCTTCCGAAGCCCTGCAGACCGAAGATCCACTCGGTGACGACGGAGGCGCCGACCAGTGCGGGGAACTTCAGGCCGAGGGTGGCCAGGGCCGGGCCGATCCCGTTGCGCAGCACATGGCCGAGGAAGATCCGGCGGGGACTCAGGCCCCGTACGACCGCGCCTGTCACGTAGTTCTCGCGGAAGGCGGCGACGAGACTGCCGCGGAGCTGGCGGGCCACGTCCGCGACGACGTCGAAACTGAGCGCGAGGGCCGGGAGCGTGATGTGCGCGAGCCAGGGGCCGAAACCCTGTTCCGCCGGGATGTAACCGGCGGAGGGGAACAGGTGCAGTCCCACCGCGAAGACCGCGACCAGCACGATGCCGACGACGAACGCGGGCATCACCGAGATCAGGGTGACGAAGCCGGTGACGGCCCGGTCGATCCAGGTGGTGCGCTTGAGCGCCGCGAGCGTGCCGAGGGTGAAGCCGAGGACCACGCCGATGATCAGCGCGAACGTGGCGACGGACAGGCTCACTCCGAGGCCCAGGCCGATGAGCGTGGAGATGTCGGCGCCGTTGGTCCAGCTGGTGCCGAGCTGTCCGTGCAGGACACCGTTGAACCAGTCCCAGTACTGGACCAGGAAGGGCCGGTCGAGACCCCACTGGGCCTCGACCCGCGCGATCGCCTCGGGGGTCGCCTCCTCGCCCAACTGGATCCGCGCCGGGCTGAGTCCGCTCATCGACCGCAGCGCGAAGGTCACGAAGGTCGCGACCAGGAAGACGGGCACGAAGATCGCGACCGACCGGGCCAGGGTGACCAGGAGGCGGCCGAGCGTGTGCCGCGCCCTGGTCCCGAGAACCCCGCGACGGCGGGCGGGTGGGGCCTGTTCCGCGGTCGTCGTCATGGGCTTGCCCCTCTCTTGTGGTGGCTTCTGTGGTGGGCCGGGTGGGGTGGACGTCAGCTGCCGGAGATGGTCACGCCGGTCCAGTCGATGTGGGCCGGGTTCTTCGGCAGGTCGGAGATCGACCTGCTCTTGGCGATGAGGTTCGGCTGGGAGTAGGTGAAGACCAGCGCCTTGCTCTCCAGGCCCGCCCGGGTCGCCGCCTGGAGCACCCGCGTGTAGTCGGGGGCGTCCAGCGGGGTCTTGCGCACCTTGGCGATGGCGGCCTCGAAACCGTCCGGCTCGTAGGGCGTGCTGAGGTTCAGCGGGCCGTCGGGGCCGAAGTGGGCGGTGAGGGTCTGCGCCGCGGAGTCACGGCCGGTGGTCGAGTACAGCGAGAACGTCAGGTCCTTCGCGAAGAACGGGGTGGCCCAGTTCTTGTCGATCTTGATGGTGACCTTGATACCGACCTCGGCCAGCTGCGACTGGACGATCTCCGCCTGGGGGTCCTCCGCCGGGATGACCAGGTTCAGCTTGAGGTCGCCGGACTTGTAGCCCGCTTCGGCGAGGAGCTTCCTCGACTTCGCCGGGTCGTAGGGGTAGGCGTTCTCCGACTTGGGGTCGTAGGCCTCGTACCCCTTGGGGAACGGCTGGTCGGTCACCTCGCCGTAGCCGAAGGTCAGCTTGTCGACGAACTCCTCCCGGTTGACCGCGTGGCGTACGGCGTCTACGACCTTGTCGTTGTCGAAGGGCGCCTTGTTGACGTTGAGGCTGAGGTTGGAGGCGTTGAACCCCGGCTGTACGAAGACGTCCAGGCCGGCCTTCTTGGCGGCGGACGCCTGACTCGGTTCCAGGTCCGCGAAGTTGTAGACACCTGTCTGCAGGCCGGAGACGACGGTGGAGGCGTCGGGGGCGGAGGTCAGTTCGACGTTGTCGATGTGGATGTTCTTCGCGTCCCAGTAGTCCGGGTTCTTCTTCAGGAGCGCCTTGGTGCCCGGGATCACCTGGGTGACGACGAACGGGCCCGCCCCGACCGGGTTCTGGTCCAGTTCCTCGGGGTTCTCGGCCGCCTTGGGGCTGGCGATCTGCAGCACCCGCTGACCGAGCAACTGGGGGATCTGGTAGTCGACCTGACTGAGGTGCAGGACCGCGTCGAGGCCGTCGGCGTCGACCGACTCGATGGAGGTCAGGTCGCCGAAGAGCGCCGAGTTCTTCTGCTTCTGCGCCCGCTCGACGGCCGCCTTGACCGCGGCGGCGTCGACGGGCTCGCCGTCGCTGAACTTCAGGCCGGAGCGCAGATGGAAGGTGATCTCGTCACCCTTGTCGTTGTACTCCCAGCTCTTGGCGAGGTCGGGAACCGCCTTGCCGCTCTCGTCCGTCCGTGTCAACGAAGCGTAGGCGAGAGCGAGTTCGCGGAACTGAGCGCCGCTGCCCCCGACGACCGGGTCCCAGTGGGTCGGGAAGTACGAGGAGGTCCACTTCAGCGTGGAGCCGCCGCCCGAGGCGGCGGATTCACCGCCGCAGGCGCTCAGTACGGGGGTGAGCACGGCGACGAAGGCGGTTGCCAGGGCTGCGGCCCGCAGGCGGCCTGCGCCTCGGTTCGAACGGCGGTCCGCTCCGGGGCGGCGGGTGATGAGGTGAGCGGGCATCTCGTTCTTCCTTTGGCGGGCTCCGGCCGGAGCCGGGGCAGAAGGAGCAAGGCGAAAGGGCCGGACCCTCCCCATGCGGAACGTCGACTCGGACCCGGACGGGCAGCACGGACATGCCGGGGAGAGCGCCGGCGCGCACTCGGGGCGCGCGGCGCTCAGGGCAGGAGCGTGCGGGATCGCGGGACTGCGGGGCCGCAGGAGTCGACGGGCTCGCGGAGGGGCGGGCCGGGAAGCGAAGAAGGTGTGCGACGGGGCACGGAGACGGGACACGGAGAGCCGGACGCAGAGGCAGGCACGGCTCGGTCGAGCACTGGACAGCCGACGCCGACGGCGGCGGTCAGGCGTCTGCGGACCGGGGACGGCGAAGGGTCAGCGACAGAGTGCGCTGCTGGTGCGCCGCAGGTCCACGTAGCGGCACACCACACCGGGGTGCGTCGTAAGCATGGTGCTCATCCTGAGGGCTCCCGCAACCGACTGTCAATGGACACCAATTGGTGTCTCATTGGGCGGGACGGCGTCCGTCGCAGATCACAGCCTCGGCCGAGAGGGATTCAGGGCGCGGCGGGGTGCGTCGCCGCCTCGTCGGGGTGCAGCCACAGGGGCCCGCCCGCCGTGTCCACCCGCACGGCACCCGGGGGCGGCCAGTGGCCTTCCGTCAGCAGCGATCGCTCCGGATCGGTCAGGCTGCGGTAGCGCTCCAGCGCGTCCGCCGGAGAGAGCGGCGCGGGGGCCGCCGACAGCCCGGGACTCAGCTCCTCGACGGCCGTCGCGTACACCTCGAAGGGCCGCCAGCCGGGTACGACGCGGTACTCGCCCGCGGCCCGGACGAGCAGGGTCGGCAGCGCGTACCGGTGTCCGCCCTCGGCGGTCTCCTTGGCCGCGCCCGGATGCGGCGACCCGCCTTGCGCGCGGAGCACCTCGGCCACCGGACGGCGGGCCTCCAGCCGGTCGGCGCGCACCTGTTCCAGCACCGCCCCGGAGGCCGCGTCGACCGCCAGTCGCCGCGCGTCCAGATCCGGTACGCCCCGAACCGCGGCCAGCGCCGACTCGGGGGTGTCCGCAGGTTCGCCGAGCACGAAGACGCTCTCCCGCAGCCGCCGCAGCACCCGCTCGCCCACCTCGTCGCCCTGCAGGACGGCGGCCTTGGCGACGAGTGAGGAGGGCCAGGAGTCGGCCGGCATACGGCTGAGCCGCACGGCGCGCGGGGCCCGGCTGTGCGAGCTGATCTCCTCGACGTAACGCGCGTACCAGGCCGTCTCCGCCGCCGGGTCGGGCGGTGCGTCGTCGTCGTGGTCGAAGAGGATCGCGTACGCGCGCCGCCAGCGGACCCGGCCGGCCAGCGCCGCCCGCAACCTGCGGAAGACGGGCTCCGATCCCCAGGCCCAGGGACACAACGGGTCGGTGTACTCGACCACTTCGACCGGCGGCGACGACTTGGGCGACGGGTGCGGCTGCGGCACGCCTGTCACGCGGCGCCCCTCCGGGCAAGCCCTCCGGTCACTGCCGCCGATCCCGTCACGCTCGTCGCTGCACCGGTGAGCAGCGAGGTCAGAGTCACCCCGCCCAGGACCGCCGCGGCAGCCGCCTCGACCTCTCGCCACACATCGGGCAGCGCCGTCGCGGGGCCCGGGTAGTCGAGGCCGGCCAGCGGCTCACCGCGCAGGGTGATCAGCTCACCGTCCACGGCACGCGTGACATCGAGCAGGGTGATCTCCTCGGCGGCTCTGCCGAGCCAGTAACCGCCCTCGCAGCCGCGCTGGCTGCGCACCAGGCCGGCTCTGCGCAGTTCACCCACCACGGACTTCAGGAAACGGAACGGGATCTCCTGCGAGGAGGCGATGGCTTCACAGGTGAGCGGACGGGAAGGTTCGCGGGCGAGCTCCAGCAGCGCCCTCATGGCGTAGTCCGCCTTCGCGGAAATATGCATGCGCACATCATGCCTGAGGGGCGGGTCGGCGCGCGGGGCCTCGGCCGCTTGTTTCCCACATTGCGGGAACATTGCCGCAGGTGAAAGCTAAAGGACACCTCTTGACATCCTTTTCGGGACCGCTCTAGCGTCGCCGCCATGAGCGAGCCGCTGACGACCCCCGGTGAGGGCTTCCACCCACACCTCCACGACACCCCGGACCAGCCGACCGCACCCCTGCGCAGCCGTCTGCACCACATCCGCGCCGACTCCCTGGACGGCGACACAGCGCAGAGCGGCGGTATGCGCAGGTTCGCCGCTGTCAGCGGAAAGAACGTCGGCTCCGAGAAGCTGTGGATGGGCCAGACGCATGTGGCCCCCTCGACGGCTTCCTCCGACCACCACCACGGTGAGTCCGAGACCGCCATCTACGTGGTGAGCGGGCACCCGGAATTCGTCTTCATCGACGACTCGGGCGAAAGCGAAAGCCGGGAAGGGCGCGAGAGCAAGGAGCCGCGGGAGGTACGGCTGCGGACCTCCCCCGGCGACTACATCTTCGTACCGCCGTTCGTCCCGCACCGGGAGGAGAACCCGGACCCGGACGACGAGGCGGTGGTCGTCATCGCCCGCAGCACACAGGAGGCGATCGTGGTCAACCTCCCCCGGCTGTACGCGCTTTCGCCGGACCAGTCCTGAGGCATCCGGGCGGTTCGGGCCCTCGGGACGTGCGGCGGGTCAGGCGGGTCAGGCGGGTCAGGCGGGTCAGGCGGGTCAGGCGACCGTGCCGGACGGTTGGGCGCCTGCGGCGAGAAGCACGTCGATCGTTTCCGGGTAGGGCCCGGCCATCGCCCACTCCAGCGGGGAACGGCCCGTGCCGTGGTCCTCGCGGAGTTGGGGATCGGCACCGTGCGCCAGAAGCGCACGAACCGTCTCCACGTGTCCCCAGCAAGCGGCCCCGCACAGGGGCGTGCCTTCCGCACCGCGTCCGCTCTCGGTGTCGGGCAGCGCCCCGGCCGCCAGGAGGCGGAGGACATTGCCGGTGGCACCGTGGACCGATGCGGCGTAAAGGGGTGTGGTGCCTTCGGTGTCGGTCGTCTCGGGGCCGGCACCGGCTCGCAGGAGAGTGGTGATCCTGGTGCTGTCGCCGAAGGTCGCCGCGCTGACCAGATGTTGGGACAGCTTCTTCTGCCGGCGTCTGTTCACAGTGCTTCCGACCCAGCACCCGAACCTGAACCTGAACCTGAACCTGAACCCGCAGGAGTCTGCCCGACCGCGTGGAACTCATGAACCACCTGAATCCGGCCGACGATGTGCGCGTTGAACTCGTCGAGCTCCTCCGCCGGTACCCACAACTCCAGGATCGTCCGGCCGCCCGCCTGTTGGACCGGGTACCTGCGCACGAAGTCGGAGTCGACCTCGAACCGGGTGACGAAACCGGCGCCGTCGTGCTTGACGTTCCAGTCCCGCGCGATCCTGACTGCGTAGTCCTCGTTGAGGACCGGGTAGAAGATCGGCTGCTCGGGGAGCCGGGGCGGCCAGGCGCACCAGTCCAGCTGACGGACCGACTCCAGCTCCTTGGGACCGGTGGGGCGCCACAGGGTCGTCGTCGTCGCTCGGAGACTGGTCACGGGAATCTCTCGGTGGAGGAGGCGGGGCGGGGCAACCGCTGCCGCGGCCTGCCCGGGAGCCCGACGGTATCGGCAGCTCCGGCGCAACGGCCACCGGGTTTCCGAGCGGTCCCCACCGGACGGTTCGTCGCGACCGCGGACGACCGAGGCCGCGACGCGCAGGCCTCAGGCGGGCCGCTCGTTGTGGTGGCGCACGAAGACAGCCGCCGGAATCACATGACGAGCAGGGCGGTACCGCCGACCAGCAAGCCGAGGTGGAGCGACTCGCCGACCGTGCTGCATGCTGATGCGGCGTGCCGGGCCCGATCCGCGGGCGTGGCGACGGGGCGAGGAGATGGCGTTGATCGTCTGGGTGAACGGGGCCTTCGGCAGTGGAAAGAGCACGCTGGTGGACGAGTTGCGTCCGCGCCGGCCCGAAGCGCTGGTCTACGACCCGGAGATGGTCGGCTATGTGCTGCGGGAGATCGTGGAGGTCCCGACCGGCGACTTCCAGGATCTTCGGCTGTGGCGGCGGCAGGTCGCCAGCCTGGCGGTGGGACTGGTCGAGGAGTACCGACGCCCGGTTCTGGTCCCCATGACCCTCGTCGACCCCGCCTATGTCGACGAGATCTTCGGCACGCTGAAGGACGCGGGCATCGACGTTCACCACTTCTTCCTCAAGGTCTCCCGCGAGGTACTGGAGAGGCGGATCGACGGCCGGATCCATGCCCCGGGTGATCCGGAGCGGGAGGAGCGGGTCCGGCGCTGGTGCAAGGACAGGATCGGTCCGTGCATGGCCGCGGCCGACACCCTGCCCGGCGACACGGTGTTCCTGGACGGCGAACTTCCCCCGCAAGCACTGGCCGACCAGGTCCTGGCCCGTATCGGCGCGGGGCCGGACCGGTCGCAGAGCGCTGGAGGCCGCTGACGTTCGCGGCGCTCGCGACGCATGCGGCGCGTCTTCCGGGGTGCGTCGCGACCGCCCGGGTCCGCGTCCGGTGACGAACGTCGTTCGAGGAACGCAAGAGGGTCCGGACCTGTGCGGTCCGGACCCTCTTCGACAGTAGCGGGGACAGGATTTGAACCTGCGACCTCTGGGTTATGAGCCCAGCGAGCTACCGAGCTGCTCCACCCCGCGTCGACATCGCCTACCGTACGCCATCGTGGAGGGTCTCGATGACCACCCATGACCACCCACCGCGAGCACGGGCACCGCGATCGGAAGGAGGACGGGCAATGGTCTCGTACGTCATCATCCCCGGGATCGACGGTTCGGACGAGCGGCACTGGCAGAGCTTGTGGGAGGAGCAGTGGGGCGGCTCGGCCGTCCGCATCGCACCGGCCTCGTGGAGCAGGCCCGAGCTGTCGGACTGGGTCGACTCGGTCCAGGCCGCCCACGAGGCCGTCGCGCGGCACGACAGCGAGGTCGTGCTGGTGGCTCACAGCCTTGGCTGCTGGGCAGCCGCGGAGTGGCTGGACCGGGTGCGCCCCGCCGGGGTGACGGCGTTCCTCGTCGCTCCTCCGAACACCCGGGACGCGTCATTCCCGAGCCGGGCGGCGGCCTCGTTCGTGGACATGGCCGCTCACCCGCTGCCGTGCCGGAGTCTGCTGGTGGCCGGCGACGACGATCCGTACTGCGATCCGACGGCGTCCGCCGCGTTCGCGCGCGAGTGGCAGGCACGACCGCATGTCGTCGAGAACGGCGGCCACATCAACTCCGACAGTGGTCTCGGCGACTGGCCGGCCGGACGGGAGCTCCTGCGCACGCTCGTCGACCACTCGAACGCGTAAGCCTGCGGCCCGGTTCTCCGGCCGGTGACCGGATCGGTCCGCTTCGGGACCCGATGCGGTGTGTCGCGACGCCCCTCGCGTGACTCAGACTTCGGGCATGAATCGCGCACTGATCGTCATCGATGTCCAGGAATCCTTCCGTGTCCGTCCGCTGTGGGCGACGATCTCCGACCCCAAGATCGCTGATCAGGTGAACCGGCTGGTCCGGATCGCCCGCGAGGCCGGGGACCTCGTGGTGTGGGTACTGCACTGCGAGCCCGGCAGCGGCGATGTCTTCGACCCGGCGCTCGGCCATGTCCGGCTCATGGAGGAACTGGAGCGGGCGGAGGGCGAGCCGCTGATCCACAAGACCTCGCACAACGCCTTCACCACGACCAACCTCCAGCAGGTGCTCACCGAACGCGGTGTCCGCGAACTCGTCGTCTGCGGCATCCGCACCGAGCAGTGCGTGGAGACCACCACCCGTGTCGCGAGCGACCTCGGCTACCAGGTCACGTTCGTCACCGACGCGACCGCGACCAACCCCATCCCGCACCGCGACGCTCCCGACGACCGGAGCGTCGCCGACCTGCTGGCCGACCCTCGTACGCTCTCCGCCGACGAGGTCATCAGGCGCACCGAGTACGCCCTTGCCGGACGCTTCGCCACCATCGCGACGGTCGACGGTCTTGAGGCCGCGGCAGTACCTCGGGCATGATGACCGGATCGTGAGTCATATCGTCTTCTTCCTGGTGCCCGGAGTCCATCTGCTGGACCTCGCCGGCCCCGCGCAGGTCTTCTCCACGGCCGACGACTTCGGGCACCCGTACACGCTCTCCTACGTCGCCGAGCGATCGCAGGTCCCCACGGCGCAGGGGCTGCCGCTGGTGGCCCGCCTCGACTGGCCGGAGCTCGGACCCGAGGACCTGGTCGTGGTGCCCGGCTGGCGGGCGGGCACCCTGGCCGACAGCCCCGCCATCGGCCAGGGCCCCTTGAAGGCCATCCGGGACCATCACACCAGGGGCGGCACGGTGGCGAGCGTCTGCGCCGGGGCCGAGGCGCTCGGTCTGGCGGGTCTGCTGGACGGCCGCCACTGCACGACCCACCATGACGTGCAGGACGAGTTGGCTTCGCGTCATCCGCGGGCGCTGGTCATCCGGGACGTCCTGTTCACCACGGACGACCGGGTGGTCACCTCGGCCGGCATCGCCAGCGGCATCGATCTGGCCCTGCACCTGGTCGCGAACCGCCACGGCCCGGCGGTCGCCGCCCAGGTCGCCCGGGAGATGGTCGTCTACGCCCGCCGCAACGGCCACGAACCGCAGTCCAGCGCGATGCTCCGGCACCGTTCCCACCTCGACGACACCGTGCACCGGGCTCAGGACCTCATCGACGAACGCTTCGCCCAGTCTCTCCCCCTGCCCGCCGTCGCCTCGGCCGTGGGCGTCAGCGAGCGCACCCTCACCCGGCTCTTCAGCCGCGCCACCGGGCTGACCCCCCTGCGCTATCAGCAGACCCTCCGCCTCGAACGCGCCCAGCACCTCATCAGCCACGGCGCGACCATGGACGCCGCCGCCCGCTCCGTGGGCTTCGAGGATCCCCGCATGCTGCGTCGCCTGCGTGCCCGCACCTCCTGACCGCGCCGGCCTGACGCCACGGCAGCCTGACGCCACGGCAGGCCGTTACACGGCGGTCATGTCGTCGGGCGGTCGGTGGCCCACAGCGGTCAGGCGTGCTGCCACGTCCGCCGGGCGGCGATCTCCACCCCTCCGTCAGTCACCTCCGACACTCGTCCGGCGCTCTTCCGTCACGGCGGATACCGCGTCGTTAAGAGGTGACATCTGCGGGTAAAGTTGTGCCGGTGCTTGGGCAATAGGCACTCATGCTCCATGAGCCTCACCGTCAGAACGTGAGACTCATGCGAGTGTTCCGTCGCGCCCGAGCTGCTGTAAGGAAGACCGTGCCGTGAGTCAGGAATCCCCTCACCCACTCCCCCGCCACACCCTTCGTTCCACCGGCATGCCGGAAGCGGGCGAGACGGCGGGGCAGCGCAACCGACGTCTGGCGCACATCGGTGTCGCCCATGCGCAGCGGGTGCTGACCGGTCGTTACCGCCTTGCCTCACAGCAGGAGGCGTTCGAACTGCTGCGGCAGGCCTCACAGCAGTTCAACATCAAGCTGCACACGCTGGCCGACGCCGTACTGCACACCGCGGCACCTGACACGGACGCCGAACTGTGGTTCCCCAGACGCGCCCGCTACAGCCCGCCGCCACTTCCGAACCTGGGGGTGGACGAGGCGAGCCGTACCAACCACGGAGTGGTGCTGAGGAACGCGATGCGGCGCGTACTGCACATCACCGAGACCACCATGGGCAACGTGCAGCTGTCGGAGCAGGGCATGCTGCGCTTGGAGAAACACACCGGGCTGAACCAGGAGTTCACCGAGTTCTTCGCCTTCGTACGGGATTCCACGACGTCCTGCGCGCAGTCCGCCGAACAGCGCCAGCAGATCACGGTGAAGGACGTGGCGGTCGCGGACGTCTTCGACGACCAGTCCCGGCACGCGATCCTGCAGACGGGCAGCCGGGCCGCACACAGCGTGCCGCTGATCGGCCGCAATGACCGGGTCGTGGGCATCATCTCAAGCCATCACGAACAGCCCCTCACCGACTTCACCCGTGCGCAACTCGCCGCCATGGATGCCGTCGGCGCACACGTGGGTCGCTGGTTGCTCTGGCACCGGCACACCATGGTCCTGGACGCGCTGGAACACCTTCATGCCGCCGCGACCGCTCAGGGTGCTCAGTCGGACTGACCCGCTGCATACGTGCGGTACGGCTCCGGCGCGTCCTCCCACGTCCCGCGGATCACGAACTTCGGCCAGGAGAGGGCCCGTTCCGGTTCCAGTGCGACTTCCGCTCAGCTTCCTCGGCGCCACTCTCGTCCCACGCCGTCACATGCAGGGCGGTCATCGCCGGCCTCCGTCTCCCGAGCCGGTCAGTACGGTGACCAGTTCGTCCAGACTGTTCGCCCGCCAGTCGAAGGTGTCGGTCCTCTTCGGCGGATCCCCGATCGGCCGCCGGACATGGGCCGTTCGCATGCCCAGTACCTGAGCCCCGCGGAGGTCCCATGCGTGGGCGGCGACCATCAGCACGCGCTCCGGTGGGCAGCCTGCCGCGTCGAGCGCGAGCCGGTAGACCTCAGGTGCGGGCTCGTAGGCTCGGGCGTCCTCGGCGGACAGTGCCTGGTGCCAGCGCAGTCCGGCGTACGCGTTGAGGCGGAGCAGTGTCGCACGGCCGGCGTTGGAGAGTCCCAGGACGGGATATCGCCGCGCGAGGCGCGCGAGTCCGGCGAGGGAGTCACCCCAGGGCTCCGCACGCCGGCTCGCGGTGGCCAGCCGCTCGATGGTCGCCGGGTCGGTGAGCCCGACACGGTCGGCCACGCGTCGAGCGGCCTCACGGTCGATGATCTCGCTGTTGGCGTATGCCCGGTCCTGCTCCGCGATGCGTCGCTGCTCGTGCTCAACGTGCTCCTGCCACACGGTGAGCAGCCGGTCGGCCGTCGCGTCGTCGACCGCCGCGGGCACCGCGTCGCGGATGGCCGCCCGAAGTCCGCCGGGTTCGTCGACCATCGTTCCGAGGATGTCGAAGACGACGACTTCGATCTCGCCTGTCTCAGCCATGGCAACCCGCAAACATCCGCACTCCCCGTTTCAGACGATTGTCGCCACGCTTTCCGTCACCGGTCAAGCCGGTGATGAAGCCACCCGCCCCGAGGGATCGACCAGCAGGCGGGAGCGGCCGGCACAGGAGGTAGACAGTGGGCTCCTGCCCGCCAACGGTGGTCGAGGGGACGGACGGAGGAGGGAAGGTCGGAGGAGGGGAGATCGGAGGACATCTGCGCCATGCTGCCAAGTAGGCCGCCCGAGACGCCACAGCGATTACCTCCCGCCCCTCCTCCGGGGCCACCCGGCGCCGCCCGGCGCGCGAGGTTGAATTCATGAGAACTTATCGGCCGAGACGGTGAACATCTCGCAGTTGTCATTGACATGCCACTGTCTACGCGCGTCATCATGAGGGCATGAGATTCCCCCCACGGATCACTCGCATCGGCGCCGCAGCCGCCGTCCTGTCCGCTCTTCTCGTCGGCGGCACCACGACCGCCGACGCCGCGAGCACGTCCGCCTCGGCGGTCGGCAGCATCTGTTACGGCAGTCTGCCGTCCCAGGCACACGACACGCTGGACCTGATCGAGCAGGGCGGTCCCTACCCCTACTCCCAGGACGGCAGCGTCTTCCAGAACCGGGAAGGTATCCTGCCCGGCCAGTCGACCGGCTACTACCACGAGTTCACGGTGATCACGCCCGGCTCCTCCACGCGCGGTGCCCGTCGCATCGTCACCGGTGAGGAAGTCCGGGAGGACTACTACACGTCCGACCACTACGCCTCGTTCAAGCTGGTCAACTACAGCTGCTGACCGGCTCGTCCAGGAACCCTCGCCCCGCGGACCCCCCACTCCCATCAGCCGCGGGGCGAGTGACCGGACCGCGTACCTGCCGCGCACGACACCGTCCGCGTGTCTCTCCGTGGCGCCCCGCACGCCGACCACCAGGGTGGTGATCCCGGTGCCGCGGATGAGGTCCAGGAGTTCGAACCGGGCACGGACGTCCAGGTGGCCGGTGAGTCCGTCCAGGACGTGAGGCGGAGGTCACCGAGGCCGCGAGGGCAAGGTCACAGCCCTCGCCTCTGCTGTGACGCAAGGAATCTGCCCTAGCATCCGAGCATGACGGTCCTGCCCAACGACGGGCTCCCGCTGGCCGCCGAGTTTCCTTCCGCGACACATGAACAGTGGCGACGCCTCGTGGCGGGCGTACTGAACAAGTCGGGCAAGGAGGTCTCGGACGAGACGGCGGAGGCAGCCCTGTCCACCGCGCTGGAGGACGGGCTCGCCACCCGGCCTCTGTACACGGCGCTCGACGAGGCCCCTGATCCCGGTTTCCCCGGCTTCGCGCCCTTCGTACGAGGGGGCAGGCCCGACGGGAACACCGTCGGCGGCTGGGGCGTACGCCAGCGGCACACGACCGCCGACGGCGCCGCGGTCCTCGCGGACCTGGAGAACGGCGTCAGCTCGCTCTGGCTGGTCGTCGGCGAGGGCGGTTTCCCCGTGTCGTCGCTCGCTCAGGCCCTCGACGGCGTCCTCCTCGACCTGGCGCCCGTCGTCCTCGACGCGGGACGTGACACCGAGCCGGCCGCGCGGGAGCTGCTGCGGCTGTACGAGGAGCGGGGCCTCGCCAAGGACGCCGTACGCGGCAGTCTCGGCGCGGACCCGCTGGGCCACGAGGCGCGCGGCGGCGAGGCGCTGGACTTCGCACCGGCCGCCGCCCTCGCGCGACTGTGCGCCGAGGAGTATCCGGGGCTGCGGGCGCTGACCGTGGACGCGCTGCCGTACCACGAGGCGGGCGGCTCGGCCGCGCAGGAACTGGGCGCTTCCCTGGCGACCGGTGTCGCCTACCTGCGGGAGCTGACCGAGGCGGGGCTCTCCACCGAACAGGCTTGCGGGCAGCTGGAGTTCCGGTACGCGGCCACCGCCGACCAGTTCCTCACCATCGCCAAGCTGCGCGCCGCGCGCCGGCTGTGGGCGCGGGTCGCCGAGGTGTGCGGGGCGCCGCGGGCAGGGGCGCAGACACAGCACGCCGTGACCTCGCCGGTGATGATGTCGCGCCGCGATCCGTGGGTGAACATGCTGCGCACGACCGTCGCCACGCTCGCCGCCGGAGTCGGCGGCGCCGACGCCGTCACCGTGCTGCCCTTCGACCACGCCCTCGGGCTGCCGGACGCCTTCGCCCGCCGTATCGCCCGCAACACCTCGACGATCCTGGTCGAGGAGTCGCATCTGGCCCGGGTGATCGACCCGGCGGGCGGCTCCTGGTACGTGGAGCGGCTCACGGACGAACTCGCGCACGCGGGCTGGGAGTTCTTCCAGCGGATCGAGGGTCTCGGCGGTCAGGCGACCGCCCTGCGCTCGGGCCGCCTCGGCGAGGACCTGGCCAGGACCTGGGAGGCGCGCAGCGCGAAGCTCGCCACCCGCCGCGAGCCCATCACCGGGGTCAGCGAGTTCCCGAACCTCACCGAGCGCGTTCCGCGGCGTGAATCCGTACCCGAGGCGCCGTCCGGCGGGCTGCCGAAGGTGCGCCGCGACGAGGCGTACGAGGTGCTGCGGGCCCGTTCCGACGCGCACCTCGCCGCCACCGGCAGCCGGCCGCGCGTCTTCCTGGCCTCCATCGGCCCCGCCGCCGCGCACACCGCCCGCACCTCCTTCGTCTCGAACCTCTTCCGGGCCGGCGGCATCGAGCCCGTCACCGAGGGCGCCTTCGAGGACAGCGGGACAACCGAGACGTGTCTGTGCTCCAGCGACGCGCTGTACGAGGAGCAGGCCGCGAGCACGGCACAGGCGCTCAAAGCGGCAGGGGCACAGCACGTGTTCCTCGCCGGCCGTCCCGGGAAGTACCCGGATGTCGACGCGTACGTCTTCGCGGGCTGCGACGCCGTCGCCGTGCTCTCCGCAACCCTCGACCGCATGGGAGTGTCCTGATGGGAATCCCCGACTTCTCCGGGATCCAGCTCGGGACCCGGGCCGCCGCGGGCGGCCCCGACGACTGGCGCACGGCGGTCAAGCACGCGACCGGCGACGACGAGGCCTTCTGGGAGACCCCGGAGGGCATCGCGGTCAAGCCGCTGTACACCGGCCATGACCTGGAAGGCCTCGACTTCCTGGGGACCTACCCGGGCGTCGCGCCGTACCTGCGCGGCCCGTACCCCACCATGTACGTCAACCAGCCCTGGACGATCCGCCAGTACGCGGGGTTCTCGACGGCCGAGGAGTCCAACGCCTTCTACCGCCGCAATCTGGCCGCCGGCCAGAAGGGTCTGTCGGTCGCCTTCGACCTGCCCACCCACCGCGGCTACGACAGCGACCACCCGCGGGTGACGGGTGACGTCGGTATGGCGGGCGTGGCCATCGACTCCATCCTCGACATGCGCCAGTTGTTCGACGGCATCCCGCTCGACAGGATGTCCGTGTCGATGACGATGAACGGCGCCGTGCTGCCGGTGCTCGCGCTGTACATCGTGGCGGCGGAGGAGCAGGGTGTACCGCCGGAGAAGCTGGCCGGGACCATTCAGAACGACATCCTCAAGGAGTTCATGGTCCGCAACACCTACATCTATCCGCCGAAGCCGTCGATGCGGATCATCTCCGACATCTTCGCGTACACCTCGCGGCGGATGCCCCGCTACAACTCCATCTCCATCTCCGGCTATCACATTCAGGAAGCCGGGGCGACGGCCGACCTGGAGCTGGCCTACACCCTCGCCGACGGCGTCGAGTACATCCGGGCTGGCCGTGAAGTGGGCCTGGACGTGGACGCGTTCGCGCCGCGGCTGTCCTTCTTCTGGGCGATCGGCATGAACTTCTTCATGGAGGTCGCCAAGTTGCGGGCGGCGCGCCTGCTGTGGGCGAAGCTGGTGCGGCAGTTCGACCCGCAGAACCCCAAGTCCCTCTCCCTGCGCACCCATTCGCAGACCTCGGGCTGGTCGTTGACCGCGCAGGACGTGTTCAACAACGTGACGCGCACGTGCGTGGAGGCGATGGCGGCGACCCAGGGCCACACCCAGTCGCTGCACACCAACGCGCTCGACGAGGCGCTCGCCCTGCCCACCGACTTCTCGGCGCGCATCGCCCGCAACACCCAGCTGCTGATCCAGCAGGAGTCCGGCACGACCCGGGTCATCGACCCGTGGGGCGGCAGCGCGTACGTCGAGAAGCTCACGTACGACCTCGCCCGGCGGGCCTGGCAGCACATCGAGGAGGTCGAGGCGGCGGGCGGTATGGCGAAGGCCATCGACGTGGGCATCCCCAAGCTGCGCATCGAGGAGGCCGCGGCCCGCACCCAGGCCCGGATCGACTCGGGCCGTCAGCCGGTGATCGGCGTCAACAAGTACCGCGTCGAGACCGACGAGCGGATCGACGTCCGCACGGTCGACAACTCCTCCGTACGCACCCAGCAGATCGAGAAGCTGCGGCGGCTGCGGGCGGAGCGCGACGAGGGGGCGTGCCAGGACTCGCTCGACGCCCTGACCCGGGCGGCCGGCGGCGAGGGCAACCTGCTGGAACTGGCGGTGCGCGCGGCCCGCGCCAAGGCCACCGTCGGGGAGATCTCGGACGCGCTGGAGAAGGTGTACGGGCGGCACGCGGGCCAGATCCGTACGATCGCCGGTGTGTACCGCAACGAAGCAGGCGAGTCCCCGTCCGTGGACCGCACCCGTACGCTCGTGGACTCCTTCGAGGAGGCCGAGGGCCGCCGCCCGCGCATCCTGGTCGCCAAGATGGGCCAGGACGGTCACGACCGCGGGCAGAAGGTGATCGCCACCGCCTTCGCGGACCTCGGCTTCGACGTCGATGTCGGTCCGCTGTTCCAGACGCCGGGCGAGGTGGCCCGTCAGGCGGTGGAGGCCGACGTGCACATCGTGGGCGTCTCCTCACTGGCCGCCGGGCACCTCACGCTCGTCCCGGCGCTGCGGGAGGAGCTGGCGGCGGAGGGCCGCGAGGACATCATGGTCGTCGTCGGCGGGGTGATCCCGCCGCAGGACGTGCCGACGCTCCTTGAGATGGGCGCGGCGGCCGTGTTCCCGCCCGGGACGGTGATCCCGGACGCGGCGTACGACCTCGTCCAGCGGCTCTCGACCGGTCTCGGGCACGACCTGTGATCGAACTCGACACCTATGTGAAGGGGGTGCTCGACGGGAAGCGGGCGCTGATCGCGCGCGCCATCACGCTCGTCGAGTCCACCCGTCCGCAGCACCGGGCGCTGGCACAGGAGTTGCTCACCGAGCTGCTTCCGTACAGCGGGCGGGCCCGGCGGATCGGCATCAGTGGGGTGCCCGGGGTCGGCAAGTCGACGTTCATCGACGCGTTCGGCACGATGCTGACCGGGCTCGGACACCGGGTGGCGGTACTGGCCGTGGACCCGTCGTCCAGCCGTACGGGCGGCTCGATCCTGGGTGACAAGACCCGGATGGAGCGCCTGGCCGTCGACCCGGCGGCCTTCATCCGCCCCTCCCCCACCGCCGGCACGCTCGGCGGGGTCGCGAAGGCGACGCGCGAGTCGATCGTGGTCATGGAGGCCGCGGGCCACGACGTGGTGCTGGTGGAGACGGTCGGCGTCGGCCAGTCGGAGACCGCGGTCGCGAACATGGTCGACTCCTTCCTGCTGCTGACGCTGGCCCGCACCGGCGACCAGCTCCAGGGCATCAAGAAGGGCGTCCTGGAACTGGCGGACGTGATCGCCGTCAACAAGGCGGACGGCCCGCACGAACGGGACGCCAAGGCCGCCGCGCGCGAACTGGCGGGCGCCCTGCGGCTGATGCACGGCAAGGACGCGGCCTGGACGCCACCCGTACTGAGCTGCAGTGCCCGGGAATCGACCGGCCTCGACACCGTCTGGGAACGCCTCGAACAGCACCGGACGCTGCTCGACTCCAACGGCCGGCTCGCCGCCAAGCGCCGGGACCAGCAGGTCGACTGGACCTGGACCATGGTCCGCGACGAGCTGCTGGGCCGCCTGCACGCCGATCCGGCCGTACGCGCCCTCACGCCCGGCCTGGAGGAACAGGTGCGCGACGGCGAGCTGACGGCCACGCGCGCCGCCGAGCAGATCCTTCGGGCGTTCAACGACCCGGAGGCGGGCGACGGCGGGGAGTGACGGTCAGCGGGTCACGGCGTGCTGTCCCGTACGTCGAGGTGGGCCCACGGATCGTCGACCTGCTGCGCCCCGGCCGCTTCCTCCTGGGCGGCTGCCTCGGCGGCCGCCTCCTTGGCGCGCTTCTTGAACGCCACGGTCCTGCGGGCCTTGGCGATGACCTCGTCGTGGTCCCAGCCGAAGGTCGCGGCGTCGAGCCGGGCGTTGAAAGCGGTCAGCAGCTCGGGGCTGATCTCCGAGAGCGCGATGCGCAGCTCGGCGAGCGTCTGCGGTCCCTCGGCGAACTCGAACTCGTACGGGTCCGAGGATGCCTCTGAGCTCGGCTCGTGCGGTAGCGCGGACATGTGTGTGACCTCCGGTCGTGATGTCACCACGGTACGCGGTCGACGTGGCGGCCGTGCGGGGAGGACCGCACACCGGCGGCCGGCCGCTCCCGGGGCCCGGTGACGACCGCATCACGATGGTCCGCACGGGCGTAGCCGGTCGCGGCGACCCCTCGTTGAACGTGCCATGACGACATGTGACGGGGACGGGCCTTCGGCGTTCTTCGCACAGGTGCCGGGCGCCTCCTGGCTCGACGACGAGAGCGACTGCCGCTGGTGCAGCATCCTTCTCGGTCCCGGTCAGGCCGCGGGACCCGGCCGGGCGGAACGCGTACCCGTGCGGCGCCCCGGACGCGGCACCGGGCGCGTGCGCGCGTGGCTGGAGCGGGCGCGGACGGTGATGCTTCCGGTGGCCGCGATCACCGTACTGGCCGCGCTGACACTGGTGGCCCTGGGCTGATCCGGCGCCACCCTCCCGGCCCGTGCAGCCACGAGACGCCCGACCGCTCCGTTTGCGGCTCCGCGGGTCCGCACGGCAGGGTTCGGGGGTGGCTACCTTGCTGATCGTGCACCACACGCCTTCGCCGCACTGCCAGGCGCTGTTCGAAGCCGTCGTCTCCGGCGCGAACGACCCGGCGATCGAGGGCGTACGCGTCGTCCGGCGGGCGGCGCTCGCCGCCACGGCGGCCGACGTGCTGGCCGCCGACGGATATCTGCTCGGCACACCGGCGAACCTGGGTTACATGTCCGGTGCCCTGAAGCATTTCTTCGACCAGATCTACTACCCCTGCCTGGACACGACTCGGGGCAGACCCTTCGGCTACTACGTGCACGGAGGCAACGACGTCACCGGCGCGGTCCGGGGCATCGAGTCGATCGTCAGGGGCCTGGGCTGGCGCCGCTCGGCCGAGGCCGTGACCGTGACGGGCGAGCCCGACAGGGCCGACATCCAGGCGTGTGGGGAACTGGGCGCCTCCGTCGCCGCGGGGCTCATGGGCTGACCGCGCCGCACGGAAGCCCCGCGCTGTGCCGCCTGCGGCGTCAGGGCGCGAGCAGCAGGCTGTCGCCGCGTTCCTTGGCGGCGGCGTGACGCCGGGCCACGTCCTGCCAGTTGACGACGGCCCACATGGCGTCGATGAAGTCGACCTTCTGGTTCTTGTACTGGAGATAGAAGGCGTGCTCCCAGGCGTCGAAGACCAGGAGCGGCGTCGAGCCCTGGCCGACGTTGCCCTGGTGGTCGTAGACCTGCTCGGCGATCAGGCGTCCGCTGAGCGGCTCGTAGGCGAGGACGCCCCAGCCGGAACCCTGCGTGGTCGCGGACGCCTTGGTGAGCTGTGCCTTGAACGCGGCGAAGGAGCCGAACGACTCCGAGATCGCGTCAGCCAGCTCACCCACACCGTCCGCGGCGAGGGGCTCGCCGCCCCCGTCGCCGGTCATGTTGTGCCAGTAGATGGAGTGCAGGATGTGCCCGGAGAGATGGAAGGCGAGGTTCTTCTCCAGGCCGTTGATCGAGCCCCACGACTCCTTGTCGCGGGCCTCCGCGAGCTGCTCCAGGGTGTCGTTCGCGCCCTTCACGTACGCCGCGTGGTGCTTGTCGTGATGCAGCTCGACGATCTGCGGATTGATGACCGGTTCGAGTGCCGCGTAGTCGTACGGAAGCTCCGGGAGCGTGTAAACCGCCATGTCCAACATCCTTCGGCCGTGTTATTGCAACTAGTATGCAGTTGCACGCTACCAGCAGAAGGGGCGGCGTACCGCCGGTCAACACAGCGAGGGCCGGAGGGGTTTCCCCTCCGGCCCTCGCCGCGGACTCGGTCTCCGTCAGTACTCTCCGACCTCAGTCCTCGCCCTCCAGGTTCCCCTCCGTCTCCAGGTAGACCTGGCGCAGCGCTTCCAGCACCGCCGGGTCCGGCTTCTCCCACATCCCGCGGGACTCCGCTTCGAGCAGCCGCTCGGCGATGCCGTGCAGGGCCCAGGGGTTGGCCTGCTGGAGGAACTCGCGGTTGGTCGGGTCCAGCACGTAGGTCTCGGTGAGCTTGTCGTACATCCAGTCGGCGATCACGCCCGTGGTGGCGTCGTAGCCGAAGAGGTAGTCGACGGTGGCGGCGAGTTCGAAAGCACCCTTGTAGCCGTGGCGGCGCATCGCCTCGATCCACTTGGGGTTGACGACCCGGGCGCGGAAGACGCGGGAGGTCTCCTCGACGAGCGTGCGGGTGCGGACCGTCTCGGGACGGGTCGAGTCGCCGATGTACGCCTCGGGGGCCGTGCCGCGCAGGGCCCGGACGGTGGCGACCATGCCGCCGTGGTACTGGAAGTAGTCGTCCGAGTCCGCGATGTCGTGCTCGCGGGTGTCCGTGTTCTTGGCGGCGACCGCGATGCGCTTGTACGCGGTCTCCATCTCGTCCCGGGCCGGACGGCCGTCGAGTTCACGGCCGTAGGCGTAGCCGCCCCACACCGTGTAGACCTCGGCGAGGTCGGCGTCGGTGCGCCAGTCGCGGGAGTCGATGAGCTGGAGGATCCCCGCCCCGTACGTACCGGGGCGGGAGCCGAAGATACGGGTGGTGGCGCGGCGTTCGTCGCCGTGTTCGGCCAGGTCGGCCTGGGTGTGGGCGCGTACGAAGTTGGCCTCGGCCGGTTCGTCGAGGGAGGCGGCCAGGCGTACGGCGTCGTCGAGCAGGCCGATCGTGTGCGGGAAGGCGTCCCGGAAGAAGCCCGAGATGCGCAGCGTCACGTCGATACGGGGGCGGCCCAACTCCTCGTACGGGATGGGCTCCAGGCCCGTGACCCGGCGTGAGGCGTCGTCCCAGACGGGGCGGACGCCGAGCAGGGCGAGTGCTTCGGCGACGTCGTCGCCGGACGTACGCATCGCACTGGTGCCCCACAGCGAGAGGCCGACCGAGGTGGGCCAGTCGCCGTTGTCGGTGCGGTAGCGCTCCAGGAGGGAGTCGGCGAGGGCCTGGCCGGTCTCCCAGGCGAGCCGGGACGGAACGGCCTTGGGGTCGACCGAGTAGAAGTTCCGGCCGGTCGGCAGGACGTTGACCAGGCCGCGCAGGGGCGACCCGGAGGGGCCCGCGGGGACGAAGCCGCCGTTCAGGGCGTGCACGGTGTGGTCGAGTTCGGCGGTGGTCGCGGCGAGCCGCGGGACGACCTCGCGGGCGGCGAACTCCAGGATGGCGGCGACCTGTTCGCCCTGGTCGGTGGGGACGGCGGCCGGGTCCCAGTCGGCGTCGTCCATCGCCTGCACCAGCGTGCGCGCCTTCTCCTCGGCCTCGTCGGCGGTGGTGCGGGTCGCTGCCGACTCGTCCAGACCGAGGGCCTCACGCAGGCCGGGCAGGGCTGCGGCGCCGCCCCAGATCTGGCGGGCGCGGAGGATCGCGAGGACGAGGTTGACGCGGTCCGCGCCCTTCGGCGGGTTGCCGAGGACGTGCAGGCCGTCGCGGATCTGGGCGTCCTTGATCTCGCACAGCCAGCCGTCGACGTGGAGCAGGAAGTCGTCGAAGCCGTCGTCCTCGGGGCGGTCCTCAAGTCCCAGGTCGTGGTCGAGCTTCGCGGCCTGGATGAGGGTCCAGATCTGGGCGCGGATCGCGGGGAGCTTCGCCGGGTCCATGGCGGCGATCTGGGCGTGCTCGTCGAGGAGTTGCTCCAGGCGCGCGATGTCCCCGTAGGACTCGGCGCGGGCCATCGGCGGGACCAGGTGGTCGATGAGCGTGGCATGGGCGCGGCGCTTGGCCTGGGTGCCCTCGCCCGGGTCGTTGACCAGGAACGGGTACACGAGGGGGAGATCCCCGAGGGCGGCGTCGGGGCCGCAGGCGGCGGACAGGCCCGCGTTCTTGCCGGGCAGCCACTCCAGGTTGCCGTGCTTGCCGAGGTGGATCATCGCGTCGGCCCCGAAGCCTCCGTCCGCATGAGCGGCGGCGATCCAGCGGTAGGCCGCGAGGTAGTGGTGCGAGGGCGGCAGATCGGGGTCGTGGTAGATCGCGATCGGGTTCTCGCCGAAGCCGCGCGGCGGCTGGATGACGATCAGCAGGTTCCCGCGGCGCAGGGCCGCGAGCACGATGTCGCCCTCCGGGTTGCTGCTGCGGTCGACGAACATCTCGCCGGGCGCCGGGCCCCAGTGCTGCTCGACGGCGGTGCGCAGGGAGGCGGGCAGGGTCGCGTACCAGCGCTTGTAGTCGGCCGCCGGGATACGGACCGGGTTGCGGGCCAGCTGCTCCTCGGTGAGCCAGTCCTGGTCGTGGCCGCCCGCCTCGATCAGCGCGCGGATCAGTTCGTCGCCGTCCCCGGAGACCAGACCGGGGATGTCCTGCTCCGGCCCGAAGTCGTAGCCCTCGTCGAGGAGCCGGCGCAGGATCGCGACGGCGCTGGCGGGGGTGTCGAGGCCGACCGCGTTCCCGATCCGGGAGTGCTTGGTCGGGTACGCGGACAGCACCAGGGCCAGGCGCTTCTCGGCGGCCGGGAGGTGCCTGAGCCGGGCGTGGCGTACGGCGATGCCGGCCACCCGGGCGGCCCGCTCGGGGTCGGCGACGTACGCCGGGAGGCCGTCCTCGTCGATCTCCTTGAAGGAGAACGGCACGGTGATCAGGCGTCCGTCGAACTCCGGGACCGCGATCTGGCTCGCCGCGTCCAGCGGTGAGACGCCCTCGTCGCTCTCCTCCCAGGCGCTCCGCGAGCCGGTCAGGCACAGGGCCTGCAGGATCGGGATGTCCAGGCCGGTGAGGGCGCCCGCGTCCCAGGACTCGTCGTCGCCGCCCGCGGAGGCCTCGGCGGGCTTGGTGCCACCGGCCGCGAGGACGGTGGTGACGATCGCGTCGGCCGCCCGCAGCTCCTCGATCAGCTCCGGCTCGGGGGCTCGCAGGGAGGCGACGTACAGGGGAAGCGCGCGACCGCCTGCGTCCTCGACGGCGTCGCACAGGGCGCCGATGAACGCCGTGTTGCCGCTCATGTGGTGGGCCCGGTAGTAGAGCACGGCGATGGTCGGGGCGCCGGGGACCTCACGGGCTGTGCGCTCCAGCGGACCCCAGGTCGGGGCCGGGGCGGGCGGGTCGAAGCCGTGCCCGGTCAGCAGGACCGTGTCGGCAAGGAAGCGGGCCAGTTGGTCGAGGTTGGCCGGGCCGCCGTGGGCGAGGTAGGCGTGGGCCTCGGCGGCGATGCCGATGGGCACGGTGGAGGCGGCCATCAGCTGGGCGTCGGGGGCCTGTTCGCCGGTGAGGACGACGACCGGGCGGCCGTCGGCGAGCAGCAGATCGAGGCCGTCCTCCCAGGCGCGCAGACCGCCGAGGAGGCGTACGACGACGAGGTCGGCGCCGTCCAGGAGGGCGGGGAGGGCGTCGATGTCGAGGCGGGCCGGGTTGGCGAACCGGTAGGGCACCGGACCATCGGCCGCGCGAGCGCTGAGCAGGTCGGTGTCGGACGTCGACAGCAGAAGGATCATGTGGCGTCGGGCCTTCCTCGGGGTCCGCGCCCCGGGCGGTGGTGGATTGGGTCTCCCCGTGCTCACGCGCGAACTCGTGAGCTGGGGAAAGGGAGTTCCTGGCTCACCCGGATTCTCTGGCCGGGCTCACAGTGGCGGGACCGCGCCGGCTTCGCACCGGCTTCCTCCCCTGTCGCCGTGGTGGCGGTGGCGGATCGGATGATCCACCGAAAGGAATAGTAAGGGGCGGGGAAAAAGGGCGGGGCATACAGCCTGCGGGAACGTAGGTATGCTCGCCGCCATGTCCTCGGCTGCCCTCCGTCCATCGTCCCAGGCCACAGCGGTCTCACGGGATCGCGGTGACGCCTGCCCGGGGACCCTGCGGCTGCACGCGGCGGACGACGGGGCGCTGGCCCGGGTCAGGATTCCGGGCGGTGTGCTGACCGTCCGCCAGGCCGAGGCGCTCGCCGACGCGGCACAGCGCCTGGGCGACGGTGACCTGCATCTCACCTCGCGCGGCAACGTACAGCTGCGCGGGCTGGCGGCCGGGTGCGGAGCCGAACTGGCCGAGCCGCTGACCGCCGCCGGGCTGCTGCCCTCCCGCGGGCACGAGCGGGTGCGCAACATCGTCGCCTCCCCGCTGTCCGGTCTGGACGCACACGGTCTGCGGGACGTACGGCCCTGGCTGTCGGCCCTCGACACCGCGTTGTGCGCGAGCGAGGCGGCGCGGGCGCTGTCGGGTCGGTTCCTGTTCGCGCTGGACGACGGGCGCGGGGATCTGGCCGGGCTCGAAGCCGACGTGACGGTACGGGCGACGGCGGACGGCGGCGCGCAGCTCGCGCTCGGATCGGCCGGCCGGGCGCTCCATGTGTCGGCGAAGGACGCGCCGCGGGCCGCTCTGGTGGCGGCGGAGGCGTTTCTGGAGGCCGAGCGGGCCGACGGGACACGCGCCTGGCGGGTGGCCGAGCTGGCGCTCGCGGAGGGCGAGTTGACCGCGGCGGTCGGTCGTCGCCTGACGGCGGAGGGCATCGGCCACGAGCGGCAGGCGCGGGAGACCGGCCGCGCGGACGGCCCGTTGCCGGGAGCGGTCGGGGACGCCCTGTCCGTGCATGTGCCGCTGGGCCGCCTCTCGGCTCCTCAGTGGCGGGAGTTGACGCGGGTCGCCACCGGTGAGCTGCGGCTGACCCCGTGGCGCGGTGTGGTTCTTCCCACTCCGGGGACGACCGCCGCGCAGCGGACCGGGTCGCTGGCCCGTCTCGCCGCCGTCGGCCTCGTCACCGATCCCGACTCGCCCTGGCTGCGTGTCGGCGCCTGTATCGGCCGGCCGGGCTGCGCCAAGTCGCGGGCCGACGTACGGGCGGACGCGACCGCCACGCTCGGCGCGGTCGGTGCGGCCCACCACCGGGGCGGCCTTCCGCTGTACTGGTCCGGATGCGAGCGCCGCTGCGGGCACCCGCGGGGCGAGCGGATCGATGTCGTCGCCGCCCCGGAGGGGGGTTACCGGCTGTCCGTCGTCGCACCCGGACACGACGAGGCGCGCACGGTCCCCCTGGCCGACCCCTCCCGTCTCGCCGCCGCCCTGGCGGAGATCACCTGAACCCGAACCCGAGCCCGAACCTGAGCCGTATGACGACCGAGAGCAGTGAGAAGAACACCGTGACCACGTACGACTACGAGAAGGACGGCGCGGCGATCTACCGCCGGTCCTTCGCCACGATCCGCGCGGAGGCGGACCTCGCGGCACTGCCCCCCGACGTCGGCCAGGTCGCCGTACGGATGATCCACGCCTGCGGGATGGTCGACCTCGTACGCGACCTCTCCTACACACCGAACGTGGTGTCGCGGGCCCGTGCGGCCCTGCGCGCCGGCGCGCCGATCCTCTGCGACGTCCAGATGGTGGCCAGCGGTGTGACCCGCAAGCGGCTGCCCGCCGACAACGACGTGCTCTGCACGCTGTCCGACCCGGGCGTCCCGGAGCTGGCCGCGAAGCTGGGCACCACGCGCAGCGCCGCCGCGCTGGAACTGTGGCGCGACCGTCTTGAGGGCTCCGTGGTCGCCATCGGCAACGCCCCCACGGCCCTCTTCCGCCTCCTGGAGATGATCGAGGAGGGCGCGCCCCGTCCGGCCGCCGTCATCGGCGTCCCGGTCGGCTTCATCGGCGCCGCCGAGTCCAAGGACGCACTCGCCGCGCACCCGTCAGGGCTGGAACACCTGGTCGTACGCGGCCGTCGCGGAGGCAGCGCCCTGGCCGCCTCCGCTCTCAACGCGATCGCTAGCGAGGAAGAGTGAGCGGCAAGCTGTACGGGGTCGGGCTCGGCCCCGGCGACCCGTCCCTGATGACCGTGCGGGCCGTCGAGGTCATCGCCGAGGCGGACGTGATCGCCTACCACAGTGCCCGGCACGGGCGGTCCATCGCCCGCTCGATCGCGGCGCGGCACATACGCGCCGACCACGTCGAGGAGCGGCTGGTCTACCCGCTCACGGTGGAGACCACCGATCACCCCGGCGGCTACCAGGGCGCCATGGACGAGTTCTACGCCGAGGCGTCGGCCAGGCTCGCCGCGCATCTCGACGCGGGGCGCACGGTAGCGGTCCTCGCCGAGGGCGATCCGCTCTTCTACGGCTCGTACATGCACATGCACAAGCGGCTCGTCGACCGTTACGACACCGAGGTCGTTCCCGGTGTCACGTCCGTGTCCGCCGCCGCGGCCCGGCTCGGCACCCCGCTCGCCGAGGGCGAGGAGGTGCTGACCATCCTGCCGGGGACACTGCCCGAGGAGGAGCTGACCGCGCGGCTCGCCGCGACCGACGTGGCCGTCGTGATGAAGCTGGGCCGTACGTTCCCCAAGGTGCGGCGCGCGCTGGAGAGTTCCGGGCGGCTGGGCGAGGCCCGGTACGTCGAGCGGGCCACCATGAGCGGGGAGCGCGTCGCCGAACTGGCCGACGTGGACCCGGAGTCGGTGCCGTACTTCTCGGTGGCCGTGCTGCCCAGCCGGGTCGACGCCGAGCGGCCCGTGCGGGAGCGGGGCGAGGTGGTCGTGGTCGGCACCGGACCCGCCGGACCGCTGTGGCTGACCCCCGAGACGCGGGGCGCCCTCGCCGCCGCCGACGACCTGGTCGGCTACACCACCTACCTCGACCGGGTGCCGCGGCGGGCCGGGCAGCTCCGGCACGGCTCGGACAACCGGGTGGAGGCCGAGCGCGCCGAGTTCGCGCTCCAGCTGGCCCAGCGGGGACGGCGGGTGGCCGTCGTCTCCGGCGGCGACCCGGGCGTCTTCGCGATGGCGACCGCCGTGCTGGAGGCCGCCTCGCAGAACGAGTACACGGACGTCCCGGTGCGGGTGCTGCCGGGAGTGACCGCGGCCAACGCCGCCGCCGCCCGCGTGGGCGCCCCCCTCGGTCACGACTACGCCACCATCTCCCTGTCCGACCGGCTCAAGCCGTGGGAGGTCATCGCCGAGCGGCTGCGCGCCGCGGCCTCGGCGGATCTGGTGCTGGCCCTGTACAACCCCGGTTCACAGAGCCGCACCTGGCAGGTGGGCAAGGCCCGCGAGCTGCTGCTTGAGCACCGGGCACCGGACACGCCGGTCGTGGTCGCCCGCGACGTGGGCGGCGCGGGCGAGCGCGTACGGATCGTGCGGCTCGCCGAGCTGGATCCGGCCGAGGTCGACATGCGTACGGTTCTGCTGGTCGGGTCCTCACAGACGCGGGTCGCCGTGCGGCGCGGGGGTGAGGAGGAGATCGTCTGGACTCCTCGGCGGTATCCGGAAGGGTGAGCCCTGCGGGCGGCGTTCCCCAGGTGGTTCAGGCCTGTCGGGTATCTGCGGGTGCGTCGTGGCTGGGCGCGCCCACGCGGCGGAGCCGCAGAATGTCAGAGCCTCGCGCTCCTTACGGGGCGCCCTGCACGGGGGCGCCCCACGTCGATCGCCCGGCGATCCAGCGGGCCGCCGACTCCGGATCGGTGGCCACGGGGACGCCCTCGGGGGCCCGCGGCCTGCGGACCACGACCACGGGCACTCCCGCCTCCCGCGCCGCCGTCAGCTTCGGTGCCGTGGCGGCTCCTCCGCTGTCCTTGGTCACCAGGACGTCGATGCGGTGGCGGCGGAGCAGCTCGCGTTCCCCGTCGAGGATGAAGGGGCCCCGGTCCAGCAGTACCTCCATGCGGGCCGGATACGGAGGCTTGGGCGCGTCGACGGACCGTACGAGGAACCACAGGTCGTCCAGGTGCGCGAACGCGGCCAGGCCCATGCGGCCGGTGGTGAGGAAGACCCGTCGGCCGAGGTCGGGCAGCAGCCTCGCCGCCTCCTCCAGCGCACCTGCCTCGTGCCAGTCGTCGCCCTCGGCCGGGACCCAGCCGGGGCGGCGCAGCGCGAGCAGGGGAACATGGGCGGTGGCGGCAGCGCTCGCCGCGTTGAAACTGATCGTTCCGGCGAAAGGGTGGGTGGCGTCGATGAGCACGTCCACCGCCTGCTCGCGCAGCCACGCGGCCATCCCCTCGGCCCCGCCGAAACCGCCGACGCGGACCTCGCCCGGGGGCAGCCGGGGGCTGGCGACGCGCCCGGCCAGGGAGCTGGTCAGCTCCAGGCCGGGGGTACCGTGCAGTAGCCCGGCCAGCTGTCGGGCTTCGGTCGTTCCGCCGAGTATCAGTACGTGCATGGAGATCCGGGTCCGTTCATGAACAGCGAAGAGCAGGGTGCCGGTGTCGGCGAGGCGAAGGGCGGCCGTGGCGCCCAACTCAAGCACACCGGGCTGCGGCCCGGCTGGACCACCGGCGCCTGTGCGACCGCGGCCACGACGGCCGCGTACACCGCGCTGCTGACCGGGGAGTTTCCCGACCCGGTGACCATCACGCTGCCCAGGGGGCAGACGCCGTCGTTCGCGCTCGCGGCCGAGGAGCTGACGGACACGTACGCGATGGCGGGGATCGTGAAGGACGCCGGTGACGATCCCGACGTCACGCACGGCGCGCTGGTACGGGCCACGGTCCGGCGGCTTCCCGCGGGTGCCGGGGTGGTTTTCCGGGCGGGTCCCGGCGTGGGCACCGTCACCCGTCCCGGGCTGCCGCTGGCCGTCGGTGAGCCCGCCGTCAACCCGGTCCCCCGCCGGATGATGAGCGAGCACGTCGCCGAGGTCGCGGGCCTGCACGGCGGCACCGGCGATGTCGAGATCACCGTCTCCGTCGACCACGGCGAGGAGATCGCCCGCTCCACCTGGAACCCGCGGCTCGGCATCCTGGGCGGCCTGTCCATCCTCGGCACCACGGGCGTCGTGGTGCCGTACTCGTGCTCGGCCTGGATCGACTCGATCCGGCGGGGCGTGGACGTGGCCCGCGCGGCGGGGCGTACGCATGTCGCCGGGTGCACCGGGTCGACGTCGGAGCAGACGGTCGTCGCCGAGTACCGGCTCCCCGAGGAAGCGTTGCTCGACATGGGTGACTTCGCGGGCGCGGTGCTCAAGTACATCCGCCGGCATCCCGTCGACCGGCTGACCATCTGCGGCGGTTTCGCCAAGCTGTCCAAGCTGGCCGCGGGCCATCTGGACCTGCACTCCGGCCGCTCCCAGGTCGACAAGACGTTTCTCGCCGAGTTGGCCCGGCGCGGCGGAGCGGGCGAGTCACTGGCCGCCGAGGTGGCCGGGGCCAACACCGGTCTGGCCGCGCTCCAGCTGTGCATGGCGGCCGGGGTGCCGCTGGGCGAGCTGGTCGCGACGACCGCCCGCGACGAGGCACTGGCCGTGCTGCGCGGGGCGCCGGTCGCCGTCGATGTGATCTGCATCGACCGGGCGGGCACGGTGGTGGGGCGCAGCACGGTGGCGTGAGCGCCTGTCCCAGCCGGTGGCGGGCCCGGCCATGGAAGCACGCTCAGCAGACATGGCGGTCCCGCTCGGTCGAGTACAGGTGGCTGTCGCGGAACTGCTCCGCGCCCAGGGTCCGCCCGACCATGATGACGGCGGTCCGCAGCACGCCGGCCTCCTTCACCTTCCCGGCGATCTCGTCCAGCCTGCCGCGGACGATCAGCTCGTCGGGCCGGGAGGCGTAGGCGACGACCGCGGCGGGACAGTCGGCGCCGTAGTGCGGAAGCAACTCGTCGACCACCCGGTCCACGTACCGGACGGCGAGGTGCAGCACGACGAGCGCGCCGCTGCGGCCGAGGGTGGCCAGGTCCTCCCCTTCCGGCATGGCGGTGGCGCTGTGGGCGACGCGGGTGAGGATGACCGTCTGGCCGACGGTCGGCACGGTCAGCTCCCGCTTCAGGGCGGCGGCAGCGGCGGCGAAGGCGGGGACGCCGGGGACGACTTCGTACGGCACCCCGGCCGCGTCCAGCCGTCGCATCTGCTCGGCCATCGCGCTGAACACCGACGGGTCCCCGGAGTGCAGCCGCGCCACGTCGTGTCCCTCCTCGTGCGCGCGGACCGTCTCGGCGATGATCTCGTCCAGGTTGAGCTGAGCGGTGTCGATCAGGCGGGCGTCCGGCGGGCATTCGGCCAGCAGTTCGCGCGGGACCAGGCTGCCCGCGTACAGACAGACGTGGCAGGCGGCGAGCGTACGGGCGCCGCGCACCGTGATCAGGTCGGCGGCACCGGGTCCGGCGCCGATGAAGTACACGGTCATCTGTCTGCTCCTGCGGGGTCGTCGGCTGCGTCGGCCGCGTCGGATGTCTGCTGTGCGGGTTTCTGCGCGGGCTTCTGTACGGCCCACTGGGTGACGGGCATCGCCTGCCGCCACCCGGTGAAACCGCCCACCGGCACGGCGTGCGCGACCGCGAGCCGCACCAGTTCTCCGCCGTGACGCCGGTAGGCGTCGGCGAGCAGTGCCTCCGACTCCAGGGTCACGGTGTTGGCGACCAGCCGTCCGCCCGCGGGCAGCGCCTCCCAGCAGGCGTCGAGCAGGCCGGGGGCGGTGAGCCCGCCGCCGATGAACACGGCGTCGGGCGGCGGGAGTTCGGCCAGGACGGCGGGTGCGGCACCGGTGACGACCCGCAGCCCCGGCACACCGAGCCGGTCCGCGTTGCCGGTGATGCGTTCGGCCCGCACCGGGTCGCGCTCGACGGTGACCGCCCGGCACGAGGGGTGCGTACGCATCCATTCGATCGCGATCGAACCCGAGCCGCCGCCGATGTCCCACAGCAGCTCGCCGGGGGCGGGAGCGAGCGTGCCGAGCGTGGCGGCGCGAATGTGCCGCTTGGTGAGCTGCCCGTCGTGCTCGTACGCCTCGTCCGGCAGCCCCGGTACGGCACCGAGCCGCAGGGCGTCCGGGGCCCGGCGGCACTCGACGGCGACGATGTTGAGGGGGTCACCGGCCGGACGCGCCCAGTCGTCGGCCGTGGCCTCGCCGGTCGTACGTTCCTTCGCGCCGCCGAGTTGTTCCAGCACCCGCATCCGGCTGGGCCCGAAGCCGCGGTCCCGTAGCAGGGCGGCGACCTCACCGGGGGTGGTGGCGTCCGCGCTGAGCACGAGGAGCCGTCGGCCGTCGTGCAGGGCGGCGGCGAGGCGCGCGGCGGGCCGACCGACGAGCGTGACGACCTCGACGTCCTCCACGGGCCAGCCGAGGCGCGCGGCGGCGTGGGAGACGGAGGACGGGTGCGGCAGGACGCGCAGTGCGCCGAGTTCCTCGTCATGCGCCTCGTCGTGCACCTCGTCGAGCACCTCGGTGAGGGCGCGTCCGATGCCGTAGAACATCGGGTCGCCGCTGGCCAGTACGGCGATCCGGCGGCCGGTGTGCGCCGCGAGAAGACCGGGGAGGGCCGGCCGCAGGGGCGAGGGCCAGGTGATCCGGTCCCCGGCACACTCCGGGGGCAGCAGGTCCAGCTGGCGCGCTCCCCCGATCAGGACCTGGGCATCGCGAAGTGCCGTACGGGAGGGGTCCGGCAGGCCTTCCCAGCCGTCGGCCCCGATCCCGACGACGGTGACGGCGGGCTGCGGTCCAGGTCGTGCGGGGGTCACTGCTCGGTACCTCGGAATTCGGGGGGGCTGGCGGGTCTCGGGAGGGGTCTCACGAACGGGTTTCGGGAGGGCGACAGAGACGCACTTTACGGGGCGCCGACCTGCGCACCTACGCTCGGGTACGCATCTCGGGGCCGCCGTGGACCGGCCATCGGCAGCGTCTAAGCTCCAGGTCATGCGCGTACTGGTCCTGGAGGACGATCCCGACCTGAAGGACGATCCCGATCTGGGGCCCGCCGCTGCGCGTGGGCCAGGTGGTGACGCGCACGGAGCCGACCGAGAGCTGCCGGGACGAGGCGAGCGAACCGATGTCCAACGCGGTGGACGTCCTGATCGGCCGGCTGCGACGCCGGGTCGGCCCGCCCCGCCCGATCGGGACGGTACGCGGCGTCGGCTACCGGCCGGACGGCACCGATCCGGGCGGCACCGCTCAGGAACGGGCCGCGAGGGCGCGGACGTGATCCTCCTCCGTCGCCCGGCAACCATGTCCTCCATGCCAGGCGCCGCGGCCTCGCCCTCCATGCCACCCGCCGTCGCCCGGCTGCGGCGCACCCGCCGGTCCATGACGCTGCTGTTCGCCGGGATGCCCGCGGCCAGCCTCGCCCTACTCGCCCCCGTGGACGCATGAACCTTCCGCGCACACCCCGG
Organism: Streptomyces sp. NPDC087844; assembly: GCF_044742785.1. Lineage (NCBI taxonomy): Bacteria > Bacillati > Actinomycetota > Actinomycetes > Kitasatosporales > Streptomycetaceae > Streptomyces > Streptomyces sp. NPDC087844. The sequence goes on from NZ_JBIUVD010000005.1 coordinate 389,566, forward strand.
CTGCTGGTCGCCGCAGCCGCGGGACTCGGCACCCTGCTCTTCGCCGCGAGCCTGCACGGCCTACCCTTCGGCGGCGACGGGTCTCCCTCGACCGAGGTGGCCATCAGGGTCGACCAGGTCGGCTACGCGCGCGGCGAGACGAAACGGGCCTACGTCATGGGACCCGCGGCAGCACTCGCGGGAGCACGCTTCGAGGTCGTCGACGCCGGGAACGACGACGTGGTCACGGAGGGGAGGCTCGGAGCCGTCACCGGTCGCTGGAACGCCAAGTACCCCTCGGTGCGCACCGTCGACCTCTCCGCGCTGAACACGCCCGGCACCTACCGCATCGTCCTGACCGGGAGCGCGGTCGGCCGCTCGCCCGCCTTCCGGGTGGCCGGAGCCCGCGAGCTGATGACCCCGCTCGTGCGCGACAACGTCCGCTTCCTGCAGGCGCAGCGCGACGGGGCCGACGTGTTCACCGGCGGCCCCCGAAACGCCCTGCGGCACGGCCCCTCTCATCTGGCCGACCAGGACGCGACGGTCTACGACCCGCCGGAGTACGACGAGGAGGGCACCGAGCTGCTCGACGAGGAGCTGACCCCGGCCGGTGAGCGGGTCGACGTCTCGGGCGGCTGGTTCGACGCGGGCGATTTCCTCAAGTTCACCGGCACCACCTCCTACGCGGTCGCCGAACTCCTGCTCGCGCAGCGCGACCTGCCCGGGATGACGGAGCTGTCCGACGAGGCCTCGCACGGGCTGGCCTGGCTGGACAGGATGTGGGACGGCGACAGCGAGACCCTCTACGTGCAGGTCGGCATCGGGGCGGGCAACGACGCCGTACGGACGGATCACGACGTGTGGCGGCTTCCGGAGGCCGACGACCGGCTCGACGTGTCGCCCGGCGACCCGGACCACACGATCAAGCACCGGCCGGTCTTCCGCGCGGCCGAGCCGGGCGAGGGCGTCAGCGCCAGTCTCGCGGGACGGGTGGCCGCGGCCTTCGCCCTCGCCGCACAGCGCGCGGCCACCACGGACCCCGAACGGGCCGAGGAGTGGCTGGGCAAGGCCGCCGCCGTCTACGCCCTTGCCGACACCGCCCCCGACCCCGACGAGCCGCCCCTCACCGCGATCCCGGGGAACTTCTATCCCGAGGACTCCTGGCAGGACGACATGGAGTTCGGCGGCGCCGAACTGGCCTTGGCCGCACAGGCGCTCGGGGACGACCGGGCTACCGACTGGGCCGACGACGCGGCCCGGTGGGCCGGGGCCTATCTGCGTTCCGACGTCCAGGGCACGCTGGGCGTCGCGGATGTCAGTGCCCTGGCCCACGCGGACCTGGCCACCGTCCTGGACGGCTCCCGCGCGCACGGGATCGCGGCGGCGGACCTGTACGAGGATCTGCGCCGCCAGTTGGAGGACGGGGTCGCCCGCGCCGGGGACGACCCGTTCGGGGCCGGTGCCGTCTACGACGACTTCGACGCCGTCCCGCACACCTTCGGGCTGGTGGCCACGGCCCGTCTCTATGCCGGGGCGACCGGTGACACGCGGTACGCGGCCTTCGCCGGCCGGCAGCGAGGCTGGGCCCTGGGCGCCAACGCCTGGGGAACCAGCTTCATGATCGGCGCGGGTGAGGTCTATCCGCACTGCCCGGAACATCAGCTGGCCAACCTCCGGGGCAGCCTCGACGGCGAGGGCGCCATTCTGCGGGGAGGGGTCGTCAACGGCCCCAACGCCGCCGCGAGACTGGCGGAGTTGAACAGCTTTCCCACGATGAGGAAGTGCACGGCCGCCCCGCCGGAGGGAGCCTGGACCGACTTCGACGGCAAGGGTGCGCGATACCTGGACGACGTGGGCGCCTGGCAGACCGTGGAGCCCGCACTGGACTTCACCACGACGGCGCTGCTGGCCTTCGCTCTCACCGCGCGGGCCGGCGAACGGTAGCCGCACCGGCCCCGTGAAATCATTGATCCGATTGTTCCGCGTGTCGGACAGGGCAGGCCCGGCGTGCACGTGATCTCCGTGAGAGGCAAGGGCAGACATGACTTCCGACCGGGAGTGGGAGTGGGAGTGGGAGTGGGACGACACCCTGTTCCTCGGCACGGCTGCCTACTACCGGCGCGGGCGGCTCCCGTACGCCCCCGGGCTTGCGGACGCGCTCGCCGACATCCTGGAACTCGACGGGCGAGGACGCCTCATCGACGTGGGATGCGGACCCGGCACCATCGCACTGGGCCTGGTGGACCTGTTCGGCGAGGTCGTCGGCGTGGACCCGGACAGCGGAATGATCGCCGAGGCGACGCGCGAGGCCGCCGCGCGCGGGGTGAGCGGGAGGACGCGGTGGGTGCGGGCCCGTGCCGAGGAGCTGCCCGCCGGTCTCGGGACGTTCAGCGTCGCGGCCTTCGCGCAGTCCTTCCACTGGATGGACCGGGACCTGGTGGCGGCCACCGTCAGGGACATGCTCCGGCCGGGCGGAGCACTGGTGCACATCTCCGACCTGAAGACGGAGACCCGGACCGTCGACGGCCTTCCGTATCCGGCGGTGCCGTACGCGGCCCTGGAAGAGCTGGTGAGCGACTGTCTCGGGCCGGTCCGCCGGGCCGGCCGGGGCGTGCTGCCGCACGGCACCCCCGGCGGTGAGGCGGCGGTGTTCGACCGGGCGGGATTCACCGGCCCCCAGCGGCATGTCGTGCCCGGCGGACAGGCGCTGGAGCGCACGAGTGACGACGTCGTCGCGGGCGTCTTCTCGAAGTCGTTCTCCGCCCCGCACTTGTTCGGCACACGCCGGGACGACTTCGAGGAGGACGTACGCCGGCTGCTGCGGGCGGCCTCCCCGACAGGCCGCTTCTCCGAACGCCAACCGGGCACCGAGATCTTCGTTCGGCGCAGGCCCCCACGGCCGTAGGGCGGCCCTAACCGCTGTGGGTGGCGCTGCGGATCGCCCGCCAGCGGCGAATGAAGAACCGCAGGAAGAGCGTCTCGCACAGCACGGCATAGAGGAGCACTCCGCCCACGACGGCGAGATCGTCACGGAGGGTCGGGCTGGGCGCCAGCCGTCCGACCAGGAAGTAGCCGCCGAGGCTCTGGGCGAGCACGCCGGTGCTGAGGATGAACACCGCGGTGGCTATGTACGGGTAGCCCATGTGCGTGCCGGCGGAGACGAGCCGGGATTCCCAGCTCAGGACATCTCCCGTGCCCAACAGACTGTTGATGCGGCGCTCGACCGCCGCGACGCCCTGGCCGGCCCGCTGGGAGCGGTGGTACTCCCCCAGCCAGATCAGCAGGCTCGCCTTCGCCGCGCCGGGGACGAAGAGCAGACAGGCCGGGATCAGGACGCCCCTGGGCAGATCGGAGGTGATCATGGCGGCGGTGACGACCGCGAGGGAGGTGAACGCGAAGTTCATGATCTGGATGCGGTTGCTGATCGCCTGCAGACTCTCCGTACGCAGCGAGTTGTACTCCGCGAGCAGCGCCGTCAGCGCGGCGGGATCCGCGGGCCCCGGACCGGCGGTAGTGTGCCGTGCGACGGGAATCGCCCTGACTGGGGCGGGAGTTGGCGGTGGCGGATCGGTCACCCTGTGAGTGTGTCCAACAACTCCACGGCCGACACACCGAACACGCCACGGGACTCGTGACCGGACGCGTGACCGGATGCGTCGCCGGACTGGTCCTCGAACGCGTACTTGAACGCGTACTTGACTGTGCGGAATCGCAGCGCCCGAGCACGCGCCAGGTTGGCCTCCCGGTCCTCCACGAACAAGGTGGAGGACGGGCGGACATGCTCCGCGGCGATCTCCAGAAGGCCGCGCCCGGGTGTGCTCTTGGAGATGCCGAGCCCGCAGGAGAGGAAGACCAGTCCCGGGTCGATCCACCGGTCCAGGCCCAGCCGTTCCGCCTGCTTCGCGTACCAGAAGGACGTGTTGTTGGAGGCGATGCCCACCGGTCGGTCTCCGTCGGCGGACGCCGCGGCGAGCAGTGCTCCGGCGGCGGGGTTCGCCACCAGCAGCTCCTCCTCCAGCTCCTTGACCAGCTGGGCGGGGATGTCGCAGCTCAGTTGCCGGGAGAGTTCGTGCCAGTACTCCGGCTCTTCGGCCTCGCGCACACTGAACGTGCGCCAACAGCGTCGGCCGGCCTCCAGTACGGCGGACCGGTCGAGCCCCAGACGGTCCCCCAGCCCCGTGCCCGGGGTCAGCAGCAAGGACTCCCACGGGTCACTGCAGAGGACGTTGCCGAGGTCGAAGAGGATCACCGCCGGGCTTTCGGCTTCTGCGGCACCGGGATGCGCGTTCACCTGCGGGTTCCCTTCGCTCCGTCGAGCGGCCCGCCAGGTCGCAGCGGCCGAGAATCGCGACGCTAGCATGCCGGCACGCCGCGCCCCGGCCGGCTGACCGGCCCGTCGAGGGGCCCGTACCGCCCCGGCGCGTCCTGGCTGCGTACGTACCGGCGGATCGTCATGCCCATCTCGCGCCCCGTGACCTCCGCGGTGACGATCCTCGTGTTCGCCGGGGTCCGGAGCAACTTCCTGTGGCCCCTGCTGGTCGTCACCGACCCGGAGATGATGCCCCTCCCAACGTTCGTCGAGCACATGGGGCGCTGTGTCTACACCGGCATCCACGAGCCCGGGCACCCCTAAGGGCTGTCGCCGCCCGCGCCCTGGTGGAGTACTGCAACCAGCCCGGCGGCACCGCCTGGTCCGATCCGCGGATCAGGCACGGCTACTCCGCACCGCACGACGTCAAGCAACAAGGCGGTCTGGATCAACAGCGCGGACGGCAGGGGCACTTGGCGCGAGGCCCCGGCACCCGTCACCGTCTCGTCGACGGTCGTCGACTACTGCCCCAACTACAGCTCGGCCCTGCTGCCATCGGCGGACGGCAACAGCCCGCCGGAGATCGCCACCGACTGGGACGGTGGCATATGCAAACCGTACTTCGCCACCAAGCCCGTACCGTCCTACTGACCCTTTCCCCGGCATGACCTGTGGGCCGATCGCGACGAGTCGTCGTGGTTGGCCCACAGCTGTGCCATGACGGCCGGACGCCCGGATCCGCCGCCTGCCCGCTCAGCCGCCCGTCACACGTGGTAAAGACCACTTGGCGTTCCGGAATGCAATCGAGCCCGAGTTGGGCATTGATGAATGCGCCCGTGAACGTTGTGAAGGAGCACTGATCCAAGTGACGGTCGCCACGCCTCCACCCATTCCCAGAGCGGCGGGCTCCCTCCCGCTGCTGGGCCACGCGATACAGCTCATGCGCGACAACCTCGGCTTCATCGCCTCACTCCGCGAGACATACGGTCCCGTGGTCGAGATCACCCTTCAGCCCGGCACCCGAACCCTCGTCGTCCAGGACCCCGCACTGATCCGCACCATGCTGGTGGACCTCGGCCCCAGCCTCGACAAGGGCCGGTTCTTCGAGAAGATGGGCCAGCTCCTGGGTGACAGCGTGGTCACCGCGGCCGGCCAGGAACACGTCCGCAAGCGGCGACAGTTGCAGCCGGCGTTCACCCACACCGAGATCGCCCGGTACGTCGACACCATGCGCGACGAAGCCGAGGCGGTTGTCTCCCGCTGGCGGCCCGGCGAGGTCATCGACGTCCGCGAGGCGATGGTCAAGCTCTCCCTCGACATGCTCGCCAAGACCGTTTTCTCAGGCAGCCTCGATGAAGAAACGTTCCTGCGACTGCGCAGTGATCTGTCCGTGGTCATGAACGGTGTCGGAGCGCGCGTCATGCTCCCCGACTGGGCCGAACGGCTGCCACTGCCGTTCAACCGCCGCTTCGACGAAGCCCGTGACGCCGTACGCGCCACCATCGGCGAAGCGCTCGACGCACTGCGGACCTCCGGCCACGACACCGGCGACATGCTGTCGATGCTGCTGCGCGCCCGGGACGAGGAGACCGGCGAACCCCTCACCCGGGACCAGATCTGCTCCGAGATCCTCACACTCGCCGTGGCCGGAACAGAGACGACGGCATCCGTACTGTCCTGGGTCCTGTACGAACTCGCCCGCGACCCAGCCGTCGAGGCCCGCGTCCAGGCCGAACTGGCGGACGTACTGGGTCAGCGGCCGGTCACCTTCGACGACGTCATGCGGCTCCCCTACCTCAACCGCGTCATCACCGAGACCCTGCGGCTCCACCACACCGGATGGCTCGTCACCCGTCGCACGGTCACGGACACCCGCCTCGGGAAGTGGACCGTGCCGGCCGGTACGGAGCTGGCCTACTGCCAGCACGCCCTGCACCGCGATCCGGAACTCTTCTCCGACCCCCTCGACTTCGACCCCGACCGCTGGCTGGACGACGCGCAGGCCCGGCTGCCCGCAGGGGCGTTCCTGCCCTTCGGGGCGGGCAGACACAAGTGCATCGGCGACCGGTTCGCGCTCACCGAGCTGATCACCGCGATCGCGACGATCACGCGCGAGGTGCGGTTCGCCCTGGCGCCCGGCCAGATCGTCCGGCCGGTGGCCCGGGCCACCGTACGCCCCAGAACACTGCTGATGACCGTCGATCCCCGGGTCGACTCCGGGCCCGAGCGGACCGAGCCCTCCGGGTACTGAACGCTGCTGCGGAAAGGTGACTCCCTCGGCGCCCCCGCGGCCCGGTGGCCCCGAGGGCGTCGCCCCAGCTTCCAGGGTGAACGTCCGGTTCTTACAAAGGCGTTGACCAGGGGCTCATCAAATGACGGAACGAGTGGTTTGAGCTCCCCGTCCGTGTGAATGCTCTGGTTCCGCGCCGGTCGTGCGCCAAGCATGATCTTGATGAGTACACACGACATGAACACTCCGGACCTGACCACTGCGGACCTGGCTACCTCGGACGTGACCACTTCAGGTTTGCCCGACGTCAACAGCGCGCCGCCGACCCGGCGTTCGGTGGTCACGGTGACCGGTGCCACGGTCCTTGCCGCCGGGCTCACCGCGGCCGCGGCCGCTCCCGCCACCGCGCTGAGCCCTGTCATCGCACCCTCGACGGCGCCGGCAGCGGTGCCGCCCGGCACCGATCCCGCGGCGTACACCACGGTCGCCCGCGCCATCGTCGTCTTCGACAAGGACGACAAGTCCCTTGTCCCGTCCTACTTGAAGGCCATCGAGAGCGGTCTGCCGTCGAGCGGGGCCAAGGCGTCCAAGCGGGTTCTGATCGTCGGGGCCGGGCCGGCCGGTCTGCTCGCCGCCGATCTGCTCAACCGGGTGGGCCACGACGTCGTCGTCATCGAGGCCAACGACAACCGCGTCGGCGGCCGGATCAAGACCTTCCGCAAGGGCGGCCACGAGAACGGCGAGCAGCCCTTCGCCGACCCCAACCAGTACGCCGAGGCCGGGGCGATGCGGCTGCCCGAGAGCCACCCGCTCCTCATGGCGCTGATCGACAAGTTCCACCTCGCACGCCAGGAGTTCCTGCTGGTGGACGTGGAGGTCGACAACCCGACCAAGCGGGCCAACCGCACCTGGATGCACATCAACGGCGTCCACATGCGCCGGGCCGATTACGAGGCGGACCCGACGAAGATCAATGACACCTTCGGCATCACGGGCCCCAACCGTACGAAGACCGCCGCCGCCATCCTCACGGACGCCCTCGAACCCGCGCACCTGCTGATCCGCGACAAGGAGGGCACGGCTCTCGTCGAGGGATGGGTCAAGGTCCTCAAGCGGTACGGCCACTGGTCCATGTACCGCTACCTCACCGAGGTCGCCGCTCTCGACACCAGGACCATCGACCTCGTCGGCACCGTCCAGAACCTGACCTCAAGGCTCCATCTGTCCTTCCTGCACAGCTTCCTGGGCAGCGCGCTGATCCACCCCAAGACGAAGTTCTGGGAGCTCAAGGGCGGTACCGCGAAGCTCGTCGACGCGCTGTACGCGCCGGTGAAGGGCAAGGTACGGCTCGACAGGCGTGCCGTACGCGTCGAGCGCGGCGGCGGCAAGGTGCGGGTGCACACCGTGTCCGAGGACTGCCAGACCGGCAAGGGGGGCGCCACGGAGGTGTTCGAAGGCGACGAGGTGATCGTCACCGTGCCCTTTTCCGGACTGCGCCATGTGGCCTTCGACCCGCCGCTGACCTACGGCAAGCGCCGGGCCATCACCGAGCTGCACTACGACGCGGCGACCAAGGTGCTGCTGGAGTTCTCACAGCGTTGGTGGGAGTTCACCGAGGAGCAGTGGGAAGCGGCGCTGAACTCCATCGAGGACGACCTGTACACCCGGTACAAGAAGGGCCAGGTCAGGGACGGCAGGCACCTCGGCGCGCATCGGAGCGTACGGGACCTGGGGGTGACCGTCCCCGGCGACCTCAGGGAGTGTTTCAGTGCCTTCCGGCCCGCCGTGCTCGACGACCCCGAGGCCGCGCATGTCCGCGGTGGCGGCTCGGTGAGCGACAACGCCAACCGGTTCATGTTCTTCGAACACGCCCATCCGATGGAGGGCAGCGACGGAGGCGTCGTCCTCGCCTCCTACAGCTGGTCCGACGACGCCCTGAAGTGGGACGCGTACGCCGACGAGGAGCGGTATCTGCGCGCGCTCGCCGGGGTGCAGGCGGTCTTCGGGCGGCGCTGCGAGGTGTTCTTCACGACCAAGTGCAAGACCCAGTCGTGGATGCGCGACCACTACGCCTACGGTGAGGCCTCGGTCCTCTTTCCGGGCCAGCACACGGAACTCTTCCCGGACATCCCCGCCTCGGAAGGGCCCATTCATTTCGCGGGGTGCCACACGTCCATCAAGCCCGCCTGGATCGAGGGCGCCCTGGAGTCCGCCGTCAGGACGGCGTTGAAGGTCCACACGGGCTGACGGTGTTCGTCCGGTCGACAGGGCTGACGTGCCGGGGTGTCTTCCCGATCGGCCGGCCCTGTCGCCGGCTCACGGTGTCAGGTGCGCCTGCACAGCGGGCGCGTACCGTTCCACGACGGCGTCGAGCGGTGCCGCGCGCAGTTCGCCGCCCCGCGCGATGCCGTACATCACGCCGAGGCCGAGCAGCATGCTCACGGCGAGTTCGGCGCGCAGGCCCGCGTCGGGCCCGTCGAGGCGCAGGGCGAGCCGGTCGCTCACCTGGGTACGGAAGTTGGCACGGAGCGTGTCTCCCTGTGTGCCCTGGAGCGGGGCGAAGACGATCCGCAGCAACGGGTCGGCGCCGCGTTCGCTCTGGCTGACGAGGACGTGGCGGACCATGTGATGCCCGAGGTCCGCCAGCGGCGCGGCCAGCAGGACGGCGGCGTCCTCCTCGAAGGACATCACCCGCGCGAAGAGCGCTTCCTTGTTGCCGAAGTACTTCATGATCAGGGGAGGGCTGACACCGGCCCGTTCGGCCACGGCCTTGAGCGTGATGTCCCCGTGGGCGTGTCGCGCGAGGAGGTGGCGGGCCGCGCGCAGGATCGCCGCCCTGGTGGCCTCGGCGTCCCGACGGCCAGGGCTGCCGCTGTCCGCCGGGGCCGGCGCCGTGCTCGGCATCGCGGCCGGGGACCCCTTCACGGCGGTGCCCCGGTCCGGCCCGGCGTCGGAGGGCTTCCCCGCGGACTCCCCGGGCGCCTTCCCGGTGGACCTCTCGAAGGACTGCGAGGACTTCGAGGCCTGCGAGGACTTCACCGATCTCACCGATTTCACCGACTGCACGGACCTCATGCTTCTCCTGCTCCCTCCAGCAGCTTTCCCGCGGCCTGTCCGCCGCGCCGCCGGCGCGACGACGGGCCGGTCCTCTCGCGCTCACCGCTCCCGCTCCCCGGTATCGCCAGGGCCATCGCGCATCCTGCCAGTGCGACCGCCCCGGCCATCGCGAAGGCCAGCAGGTAGCCCCGCAGGCTGGGCAGGAGCAGTCCGCCGACCGGGCTGATGTGATGCACCAGTACGGCGGCCACGGCGGCACTGCACACGGCCTGGCCGATGGTCCGCATCAGCACGTTGACGCCGCTCGCGGAGCCGGTCTGGGCGGCGGGCACGGCGCCCAGGATCAGCGTGGGCAGGGCCGAGTAGGCGAGAGCCGTGCCCGCCGACACGATGGCTCCACCGAGGATGATCACCCACAGGTCGCGGCTGTCCACGATGCGTATGCCGTACCCGCACGCGATGACGACGGCGCCCAGGGCGAGCGTCACGCGGGGGCCGCGCGACAACGAGATACGGGCGGAGACCGGTGACAGGAACAGCATGATCACACCGCTGGGCAGCAGGCACAGTCCGGCGCCGACGATCGACAGCCCGAGTCCGTACCCGGTGCCCTTGGGTGCCTGTACGAGCTGGGCGGTGACCAGGGAGTTGGCGTAGAAGGAGAATCCGACGAGCAGGGCGGTCAGGTGCGGCAGCGCCACGCGCGGCCGGGCGGCGAGCCTGAGGTCGACCAACGGCCGTTCGGCGCGCAACTGCTGCCACCACCACAGGGCCAGGGTGACCGCGAAGCCCGCGAACAGCGCGATCACCGGCACACTCGCCCACCCCCATTCACCGCCCTGCGAGACCGCCATGAGCAGACAGACCAGGACCGTGGCCAGGCCGAACGCGCCGAGTGTGTCGAACCTGCCCGGGTGCCGTACGGCCGACTCGTCCACCGTCCACGCGGCCAGTGCCAGCCCCGCCGCGCCCAGCGCGGCCGACACCCAGAACATGGTGTGCCAGTCCGCGTACTGCACGATGAGTGCCGCGAGCGGCAGGCCGAGCGCCGCGCCGATGCCGACCGTGGAACTCATCAGGGCGACGGCGGAGACGGTCCGCTCGGGCGGCAGCACGTCACGCAGGATGCTGATCGACAGGGGCACCACGGCCGCGGCGGCTCCCTGGAGCGCCCGCGCCGCGATGAGCACCCGGATGTCCGAGGTCAGCGCGCACAGCACCGACCCGGCCGTCATCAGCGAGAGAGCGAGGAGCAGGACGCGCTTCTTGCCGTACATGTCCCCGGCCCGGCCGAGCACCGGGGTCAGCACCGCGCCCGCGAGCAGCGTGGCGGTGACGGTCCACGACACGGCGGCGGCGGATGATCCGGTCAGCCGCGGCAGGTCGGGGAGCAGCGGTACGACGGCGGTCTGCATCACCGCCATCAGGATTCCGCCGTACGCGAGGACCGGGACCGTCAGACGGGCGCGCAGCCCCTCCAGGGACTCGGAACCCCTGGCGTGGGCGGGCCCCTTGGGTGTCGGATCCTGCATGGCACTTCCCCGAGCGCGAGACATGGCAAGGTGAACAGCCATTCAACCTAGCGGATGAATGGCTGTTCACCAACCCATTCCGTTAGCCGGTGAATTCCCATTCACCGGCTACCCATGCGTATCGACCCGGAGGAATGCCTCTTGTTACGAGGCTTTGGGGCCGGGCGCCGCCGTGCGCGCGGCATCCAGGTCCTCAATGGTCCCGCCGACCTTCACGCGCAGCGTTTCCAGCGTCTTCGGCTTCGCGCTGATGGCCCACTGCGGGCCGACGAGGTACTTGCCTCCGTACAGGGAGGCGCTGTCGAGCCAGGTCAGCTTGTACTTCTCGGCGGGAAAGGTGGTGATGAGGTATTCGCCGTCGGCGGTGTCGCAAACGCCCTCGCGCAGTTCGTCCGCGTCGGTCCGGATCTTGACCTTGCAGCCGGTCAGACCGGCGATCACCTCGACCTTCGCCGGTGCCACCACGCCGGCGGAGGGTGCGGACATGGCGGAGGTCCGCGCCGACCTGTTCTCCGCGCTCTTGTCCGCGTCCCCGCCGCACGCCGTGGCCAGCGGCAGCAGGGCCAGGCCGCCGACCAGGGCGACGCCGCGCACCGCGCGGGCGACGACGAGGGGGCGGCCGTTACGTCCTCGCTGTGGCTGCTGTCGCTGCTGTGGCACGTGCCTCTCCGTATCCGTGCTGGTCCCGCGCGAGCGGGCAGGTGTCCACCAGGGATACGGAGGAGGCGTTCGGGCCGTTCACCGCCCGCGCTCGGCTCCGTCGGCGTCTCGGCTGAACGGGTCGAGTCCCTCAGCTGAACGGGTCGAGCGTGATGTACGCCGTCTGCGGGTTGCCGTCGTTGACCAGCGACTCGTGCGCACCGACGTCGTCGAACGCGAAGCCGTAGGCCTTGCCGTCGGCCATCTGCTCGTGGATCTTCTTGGCGTAGTGGTTGGTCACCGCGTCCTGGTAGAAGCCGGCCGAACCGCTGTCGGGCTGGTTGGAGTTGGTGAGGAGCGTGGAGCGGTTGTAGCCCGCGCACAGGGTGCGGGAGATCGGGCCGCGGACGAGGTCGTTCGGCGCGTCCAGGTACTTGTAGCAACCGAAGACGCTGTCCGAGTCCGGCTTCTGGAACGAGGTGACGACCGCGCCGGCGCTGTTGGTGAAGTTCATGACGTTGCCGGAGACCCTGCCGTAGTACTTGGTGCCGGCCTGGTCCGCGAACGGTGTCACCGTCAGCGTGGAGCTCGCGTACTTGGTCCACACCCGGTTGATGTAGTCGTTCATGACGGTGCTCGGCAGGGCGCCGGCCTCGATGCCGTGGCCGGGTGCGAGCGCACGCAGGACGGTGCCGTCGGAGCGGGTCCTGATGAGGTTGGCCCAGCCACCGGACTGGCTCCGCAGGGAGTTGAAGAAGGCGTTGTAGCCGCCGGCCTTCAGGTGTCCGGTGTTCTTGACCGTGCCCGTGGTGTTCTTGACCCCGACCGCGTACGGAGCCGAGAACATGTCGACCTGCGTGCTGTTGATCCACAGCCCGCCGTCGTTCAGGGTGTACTCGGTCCAGTTGAAGAGGATGTTCGCGTTCGGGTCGGACGGGTTCTGCACCGCGGGCTGCACGAGGCCGCCGGTGGTCAGCTTGAAGACCAGCTTCTGGCCGTACGAGAAGTAGACCCGGCCGGAGAACTTCGGCATACGGACCGTCTTGGTCTGGCCGTTGGCCGGTCCGGCGATCGACGCGTCGGGCGCCGGGGTCGGCGGGTTGCCGCCCGCGGGCCAGGCGTGGAACGTGCCGTTCGCGTCGGCCCACCCCTGCTGGCCGGTCGAGAGCAGGGTCCCGATGACGTAGACGTAGACCTGGTCGCCGCGCCCGGAGTTGTTCTTCAGTTCGAGCGGGATGGTCGTGGGCACCGCGGCCTCGGCGCGGGCGACGGGTCCCACTGTCGTGAGTCCCGTGGCGACGGCCGCCGCGGCGACCAGGGGCACCAGCATTTTTCGCATGGCTAGCACGCTCGTCCTCCTACCAAATGGAAGCGGACCGTTCGGATCCTCATGAGAGCGCTCTCAGAGTGCTCCCATGAGGCGAACACGTCAAGGTCTAGACCAACATCCACCGGTTCTGGCCGGCCGAGGTGCGCGGTACGGGTGCGGCAGAGGTGCGGAACGTCAGCCGCGGGCCATCGCGATGGAACCCGCGAGCCGCTCCCCCGCCTCGTAGACCATGTACGGGACACCGCCGTCCGTACCGAACGAGGGGGCGGCGGCCCGGCCGTTCTCCGGCGCGGCGCTGCGGGAGTCGTAGAAGACACCGAGGTGCGTGCGCTTGCTGAAGTCGTTGCCGACCTCGGTGATCATCATGTCGCCGCCGCTCGCCTTGTCCTTGTTGTAGACGACGTACGTGCTGTTGTTGCGGTACAGCAGGTGGGGGCCGCCGACGTTGACGGCTCCGACGTCGGTGTGCCGGACGAGCGGTTGCTGGTCGAAGGTCCAGTTGCGTCCGTCGGCCGACCAGCCCCAGTGGATGTCACGGTGGTCGGAGGTGTTGTTCAGCATGAACACCATCACGAAGTGGGCTCCACGAGACGGCAGTTCGTGCGGGAAGACCCGGGCGTACGACGTCTCGGTCGTGCCGCTGGGCAGCATGGACGTGGACAGGACGACCTTGTCGTAGGTGAAGTTGATGCCGTCCTTGGAGCGGGCCAGCCGCGTCGTCGTGTTCTCCCCGTGGAAGTACATCCACATTTCCTTGGAGCTCTCGATCCACATCACGTGCGCGGACGCGACATGACTGACCTTGTAGTGCGGCTGCCAGTTGTTCGAGACGATCGGGTTGTTCGGGTACTCCGTGAACGGGCCTTCCAGGGAGTCGCCGTAGGCCAGGCAGATACCGCCGGGCGCGTCATGCGGTCCGTAGTACAGGTAGTACCTGCCCAGCGGGTTGGAGAGGCGGCCGGCCGTGCCCCGGATGCACGGGAAGATGATCTCGCCCGTCGGGTTGTACTTCAGCTGGGACGGGGTGAGCAGGGTGCGGACGTAACTGTAGTCGGGGAATCCGCCGGGTGCGGCGGCTGCGGCCGGAGCGGCGGCCCCGTCCGCGGTGAGGGCGGACGCCGCCGGGGCGGCGAGCCCACCCACGGTCAGGGCGGCGCCGGTGGCGGCACCGGCACGCAGGAACAGACGACGGGCGGGGCGCGGCTCATTCATGGTCGACTCCAGGAGGAGAAGCGGGGTGCTCGGAGATCGGTCAGAGGTAGGTGGCGGCGGTGACGCACAGCCCGCCGAGCGCGACGGCCCACACGTACGGCAAGGTGCGCACCATGACCTGCTGCGGGGAGACGCCCGCGTACTGGGCGGCCCACACGGTCTGGGTGCTGGTGGGGTCGGCGACGCCGAAGACCTGGTTGTACGAGGTGGCCATGCCGAGGACGACCGCGGCCGGATAGATCCCGGTGGAGATGAGGACACCGGCGATACCGGCACCCAGCCCGAACACGTTCAGCGGCCCGCGGTACAGGCACAGCGGCACGAGCAGGGTGAAGACACCCACGAAGAGCACGGCGTTCTGCGGGCTGACCGCCTTCACGAGCGGTTCGAGTGCCTCGACCGCGCCCGGGAGTTTCACCGCGGCCAGCAGGATGCCGATGGCGATGAACAGGGCGATCGGCGGGGCGGCGATCTCGAATCCGCCGTACAGGGTGCGCAGCAGCCGCTTGTTCATCTCGCGGGGGCGGGTGGTGGTGACCAGCGCGTACAGGACGCCCGCCAACAGGGAGGGGATGATGGCGAGTTCGAAGCCCAGGGCGAGGATCAGCGGCACCGTCGGCGTGAGCAGCGCGTACCACGGGGCGTCACCGAGGCGCTGCCGACGGCTCGGTGAACGGGGCTTGTCCAGCAGCGACTTGAGGGACCAGGTGTGCTCGACGCCCCGCCGCCGCGACTCGACGAACACGTACAGGACCGCGGCCACCAGGGCGAACGGGAACAGCTTCACCATGAAGCCGCGGACGGTCGGTACGGGCAGTTCCAGAGCGGTCGAGAAGAACTGCCACAGCGGCAGTTCGAAGGGGATGCCGACGGCGATGCCCATCAGGATGGTGCCGGCGGCGGTCACCTTCGGGATACCCACCGCGATCATCGCGGGGATGCCGATGAGACCCGCGAGCATCGCGGCGGGCGCGGAACCGGTGACGGTGCCCACGAGCGCGGAGACCGCGAGGACACCGAGCGCCACGACGACCGGGCGGTCACCGCCGAACTCGACGATCTTGCGTACGAGGGTGGCGGCGACCCCCGTCTCCTCCAGGAGCTTGCCCAGCCACGAACCCAGCACGATGGCGATCATGGTGGCGGCCAGCGCGGGCGCGCCCTCCTGGAGAACCGTGTCCAGGACGCTGTTCTCGCCGGTCAGCGGTGCGCCGGCGGCGAAGGCGATGACGACGGCGAGGATGACGAGCGCGAACGCCGTGGGCAGTTTGCGGGTGAGCATGGCGGCGACACCCGCGGCCATGACGAGCAGGATGACGACACCCATGGCTCAGTTCTCTCTTCTTGGCGCGCCGACCGCGGCGGCCAGCGCGGCGGTCAGCAGGAGGGGGCTGCGGCCGAGTCCGCAGACGGTACGGGCGTATGCGTGGGCGGCGATCTCCTCGGCCCCCGCGACATGGGCGAGGACCCGGAAGCGGCCGAGCCGCAGCGCGGTGTGCCCGATCGCCTCCTTGAGCGCGGTCCGCGTCTCCTTGTGGTGGAAGTGCTCGTGCGCGGTCTCATGGGCGAGGGCCGCGGCGCGCACGGATCCCACGGGATACCAGGAGCGCCAGCCCAGTTCGTCGATCAGCCGCTCGGCGCGGTCGACGGTGTCGACGCAGATCTCGACGGTGGCGGGACGCGAGGTGTAGCGGGCCAGCAGCAGCTCTTCGAGCCCGTCGTCGCGCTCCACGATCCGGGCGCGGCACGGTCCGGGTTCGAGGGCCGCGCCGAACGCGTCGGCGGCCTCGGCCCAGCGGCGCAGGAGGGCGGGATCGCGGCCTTCGTGGGTGGGCGTGCCGGCGAGCAGCCGTACCGCGAGATCGAGGTCGTCGGTGGCCTGGTGGGCGGCTGGGTCCGCGGTGGCACCGACGGCGCGGTTCATGACCGCACCTCCACCACGGCCACCACGGGCTCGTCGGCGGCCCGGTCCCGCATCTCGCTGCGGGCCAGGGCCAGCAGCGGCTGCGGGTCGAGGACTCCGGAGAGGTCGGCGATACGGGACCCGAGCAGCAGCCGCAGCGCGGGCGCCCGGACACCGCCGTCCCCGTACGATGTCGCCTCGCGGACGAGGTTGCTCAGCAGTTCGGGGGCGGCCCCCACGGTGGTGGCGGTCACCTGCGCGTCCCAGGCGTGCAGCCGTACGACACCGTCGGCGTCCACGACGCGTACGGGGTGCCGGGGTGCCCGCAGCCGACGGCGCACCTCGGTGCCGTAGACCGTGTGGGCGGGGGTGCCGGCGAGGACGCGGACCCGGTCCGGGGCGGTCTTGAGGCTGGCGGCCGCCGCGGCGAGGCGTTCGGAGTCGTCGGCGCTGTGGGAACGGTCCTGGGTACGCAGTTCCGTGGCGCCGGTTGCGATGGCGCGGACGGTGCTGGTCTGCGGGTCGACGGTCACCTCGACCTCGACCCCGTCGGCGGCGGCGCCCTGGGCGACCACGGCCTGTTCGGCCTCGGCTCGTACGGCGAGGATCTGCTCCTGAGTGGCGCCGGGGATGATCCGCTCGATCTGCTCGCGCACCAGGGCGAGCGCCACGCCGATCGGGCTGATGACCTCGTTGTGCCGGGCGATCCTGCCCTCCATGCCGGTGAGCACCGCGAGGTGCGGGGTGACGGTGGCGGCTCCTCCCCCGCCGCCGACGAGGACCGCTGTGTCGGCGTCGAGCCGGTAGTCGCGCACGATGCGCTCCACCACCGACTTCACCTGCTCGGCGCCCGCGTCGAGGATGCGGGCGGCGGCCGTCGGCACGTCCACGCCCAGGGCGGCGGCGAGCGGGGCGATCGCGGCCTTCGCCACCTGCTGGTCGCAGCGCGCGAAGTCCCCTTCCGGGACACGGCCGAGCGCGTTGGCGGCGCAGGTCATGGTGAGGGCGTACCGTCCGCCCGCCGCGTCCAGAACGGCGTAGTCGGCCGGGTCGTCGGGCATCGGACGCACGGTGGACAGGGTGGCGTCGCGCAGTTCGTCCGGGTCGGCGAAGCAGGCGTAGGGCAGCCCCGCGATATGGGCGCTGCGCGGTCCGACGGCGGTGACGCGGGCTCGGCCGCCACGCCCCTGGCTGCCTTGGGCCTGATCGTCCCGGGTCAGGCCGACGCGGACCATCGAGCCGCCGCCGACACCGACCGTGCGGACGTCGAGGGCGTTGAGGTACGAGCTCTTGCCGAGCATCGTGGCGTGCCGGACGGCGACCCTGCCCCGGCGTACGACGCTGATGTCGGTGGAGGTGCCGCCGGTTTCGAGGAAGACGCCCTCGCTGATCCGTTCCTGCATCAGAGCCCCGGCGACTCCGGCCGCCGGGCCCGACAGCACGGTCAGCAGCGGGCGTCGGCGCATCTCGTCGAGCGCCATGACCCCGCCGTCGCAGCGCATGACCATGAGCGGCGCGGTGATGCCCGCCTTGGTGATGGACGCGTCGACGAGATCGGCGGTGGCCAGCATGCGCGGCAGGATGGCCGCGTTGACGACGGCGGTACGGGTCCGCTTGTGCAGCCCGTACAGCGAGGTGATCTCGTGCGCGGCCGTCATCGGGAGGCCGGCGGGGCGGGCGGCCTCCAGGACGGACCGCTCTCCTTCGGGCCGGTCCACGGCGAACGGCTCGGTGGCGACGAGTACTTCGGCCCCGGCCGCCGTGACCTGCTCGACCGCGGCGCGTACGGCGCTCGTGTCGTCGGGGTCGGCCACATGGGCGTAGGCGAGCGGAAGCCGCTTGCCCGGGGCGAGTTCGAGTCGGCCGAGGGCGGCGAGCCGGCGGGTGAGGACGGCGCCGGGACCGGTGCCGATGCCGATCAGGCCGACGGTGGCGACGTCACCCTCCAGCAGGGCGTTGGTCGCCTGGGTGGTGCCGTGAGCCAGGAACGCGACGTCGGCGGGATCGCGGCCGACCTGCTGGAGCAGCCGGTCCAGCGCCTCGACGATGCCGTGCGCGACACCGTCCTCGTGATGGTGACTGGTGGGGACCTTGACCTGTCCGAGCAGGCTCAGTGTGGTGGCGTCCACGGCCACGGCGTCGGTGAAGGTTCCACCGACGTCGATGCCGACGCGGATTCTGTGGGTGGTCATGTCTGGGCACCTCCTTGTGCTCTGTCAGTCATGCGCGACACCGGTCGGGCCGGACGGGCTGGGCGCAGCCCGTCCGCCCGCCCCTCGATCTCAGTAGCCCCGTACGTCGGGCCAGTGGCGCTGTACGCCGTCACGGTCGAGGCCGCGCGCGAACTCCTCGAACCGCTTGTCCTCGGCCTGGACCTGGTGGGGTTCGACGTCCTCGGCCAGGCAGTGGGCGGCGAGCGCGCCCGCGACCTCGCCGATGTTCCACTCCACCGGGTGGAGCCGGTAGCAGCCGTTGGTGATGTGGGTGGTGCCGATGTTCTTGCCGGCGGGCAGCAGATTGCGGACCCGCCTCGGCAGCAGTGCGCCCAGCGGGATCTCGAAGGGCACCGAGCCGATGTCGATGTAGTTGTCGCCGCCGGTCGAGGGATGCAGGTCGATGCGGTAGTTGCCGACTCCGACGGAGTCCCGGTACCTGGTGCCGCCGTAGGGTCCGACGAGGTCGATCGCCACGTCGTGTTCGGTGACGGTGGTGACGGCCCTGATCCGGCGCGACTCGCGGACGTACGGCGCCTTCGCGAGGCCGTCCGGGGTGCCGGTCACGTCCGGGCGCGGACGCAGGCCCGGGAATCCGGTGCCGCCGTCCTGGCGTGGCGCTTCGGTCTGCAGCCAGTAGAGGACCGACAACGACAACTGCCGTGCTCCGGCGACCGCTTCGGCGCCGGTCCGTGCCCCCGCCCCGACGAGCGGCTTCAGCCAGTAGTCGTTGAGCGGCCAGTTGACGAGGGTGATGTCGGAGTCGAAGGCGCCGGGGCGGTGCAGCTTTCGCGCCAGGATTCGGCGGAAGCCCCACAGCTCCTTGTCACCGGCGTCCGCGCTCTGGTCGGCACTCACGGCCAGCGGGTCGAGCTCGGGGTTGGGCTCGAACGTACGCGGTACGGACTCCAGGGAACGGGGATCCGGTGCCTCGAAGCCCAGCAGTGGTCCGGGCCAGAAGTCGGGCCGGTACTCCCGCCAGAAGTCGTGGTCGGCGGGCCGCTCGACGGTGTGGTCCTCGCCCTCGTGATGGGAGAGCGCGAAACACACGGTGATGCCCTGCTGGTTGAGCGGCTGGGCCTCGTCCGGGGCGTGCGGTTCGTCGTACTCGGACCGTGCCTCGGCTCCGATGACGTGCTCGACACCCGCGAGGTCGAGGAGTTCACCGGTCTCGGTGGCGTCGATCACGTAACGGGCGGAGACGGTGACCTGTCGGCCGCCGTCGTGGCGGTGCTCCAGGGTCACGGACCGTACGACATCGTTGTCGGCCTCGGCCGCGACGGGCCGGTGGTCGGTGAGGACGGTCAGTCGGCCGGCGGCCCGGTGGGGCGCGAGCATCGCCTCGATGACGGCGAGCGCGACGCGCGGCTCGTGGCAGAGCTTGCTCACGCGTCCGGCGCCCGGGTTGAGGTCCGTGAGGGCCAGCGCCTCGGCGCGCAGCGGGTACCACTGCCGGTAGAACTGCCGGATGCCTTCGCGCAGTTGCCGGTACGAGGCGGTGGTGCCGAACTGCTCGACCCACGGATGCTCGTCGGGCGGCACGGCCTGCGAGGTGAGCTGTCCGCCGAGCCAGTCGGTCTCCTCGGTGAGCACGACACTGCGTCCGGCCCGGCAGGCCGCAAGCGCGGCGGCCACGCCGCCGAGCCCGCCGCCCACGATGAGGATGTCGGCTTTCGGTATCACGCTTCTCCTTGCTGGTGGTTCGTGTGCTGGTTCTGCTCGTTCGGTTCGACCTGTTCGGCCTGTTCGTTCGGTTCGGTCTGTTGGTTCGGTTGGTTCGGTTCGGTCTGTTGGTTCGGTTGGTGGTCCGACTCCTGCGATCCAGGCCGGTGTCATCGCCGCTCCGGTGGGCTCCCGGTCGTCGCACCGGCCCGGAAGGCACAGGCGACCAGGGGTTCTTCGGCCGCCTCCCCCGCCACGAGTGCGGCCAGCATCCGGACCGCGGCCGCGCCCAACTGGTGCCGTGGGACGTCGAATCCGGTGGGCTGCGGATCCCCGGCAAGGTCGGACGGAGGGCTGCCGAGGAGCGCGAGGGACACGTCACCCGGGCAGGTGAAGCCCGCCTCGTCGACGGCTGTTCGCAGGGCTCGCCAGGCACCCCCGGTGTCGGTCTCCTCCGCGACGAAGGCGGTGACACCCTCGGCGATCCAGCCCCGCAGCCGTTCGGGGGTGATATCGCGCCGAGGGTCGGCGCAGCGCAGGACGGCCCCGGACCCGCCGGGCAGTCCGGCCGCCTCCAGCCCTTCCAGGAAGCCCTGTTGGCGGTCGGTGGAGGCGGGCGCGTCGTCGTCCTCACGGACCAGGACGATCCGGCGGTGCCCCGACGACGCCAGGTGCCGGACCACTTCGCTGCTGGCGCTCACATAGTCGGCGCCGACCCAGGACAGCCCCTCCAGCTCCTCGCGGCGGCCGAGGTGCACCACAGGGAACCCGTCGGCGACCATCCGTTTCAGTTCGGCGATCGGGACGTGCCGGCCGAGGAACAGACATCCGTCCGCGAGCCGGACCCGGTTGAGCGCCTCGGGCCCGCCCGCCTTGGCGCCGCCGGAGCTCGACCCCGTGAACAGCACCAGGTCGTAACCGCGCGCGGCGGCCTCCCGCTCCACCCCGACGAGGAAGGGGTAGTACGAGTGCTCCACGTCGGTCGGGAAGGTGGCCGTGAAGCTGTAGACGCCGAGCAGGTTGTTGCGGGCCGCCGCCAGCCGCTGGGCCGCCGGGTCCGGTACGTAGCCGAGGCTGCGGGCCGCGTCGAGCACCCGCTGCCGTGTCTCGTCCGAGATCGCCGAGCCCTGCGCCTTGTTCGACAGCACGAGGGACACCGTGGCCTGGGACACTCCGGCCAGCCGGGCGACCTCCGCCTGCCGCGGCCGGGATGTGCGTCCGGTCGCCGCGGGGGTCCGCCCACGCCTTGGTCCCTTCCTGGGCTGCTCCACCATGCTCCTCACCCGGCCGCCGAGGGCCGAACCCAGCTTGCTAATGCGTATAAGTAATGCGCATTAGTGGAACTGTGAGGCGCCTTCACGGCAACGGTCAAGGGGTGCGACACGACTTCTTCGTCCGCCGGTCGTCCGGCGGTCGCCACCCGGTCGCCATCCGGCTGTCCGCCGGGTTCCTCTGTCGGGAGCGGCTGAACATGAACATTCAACCGGACCATTGACCTGCCAACCGGTTCCGGTTAGCGTCCACGCCGAGCCTTTCCAAGGACCAGCCCCTGTGCCCCCACCGCAGTGTTCGGCAAGCCTTCGGGAGTTCTTCCATGCGCGCCAGACGATCGTCACTCGCAGCTCTCGCCCTCACTCTGACAACGATGTCGACCCTCTTGATCCAGGCCGCCCCACCTTCCACCGCGGCCCCTGAGACGGCGGCGGCACCGGCGGCGACGGTGTGCAACAAGTACTGCGACGCACGGGATCCGGCCCTCAGCGGTCAGGACCGCAGACCCGTCACCGCCACGCTCTTCTCGCGGACGTTCGAGCTGCATTTCAACGACGCAGACGCCATGGGCTGGGCTTCCGTCGGCAACGGCAGCCCCGGGGACGAGGTGTGGCTCGACCGCTCCTACGACGGCGGCCGGACCTGGGCCTCGAACAGCCGCCTCGGCGCCACGAAGACCCCGGCGGGTCAGACAGGCTGGCGGACGCTGATGTACAACGTCGACGACTGGGCGGGCCACGGCGTCGGCGCCCTGCGCGCCTGCGGCAAGGCCGTCGACCGCACCGACATCGTCTGCACACCGTGGGCCCGGTCCACCTGGAACGCCGCCGACCGGCGCACCGCGGCGGCCACCGCGCAGATGCAGTTCTACAACTACGGCACCGGCCTGTTCGACACCACCGGCTGGTGGAACTCGGCCAACGCGCTGCACGCCGTCATCGACAACATCCGGGTCACCGGCATGAAGAGCTACACCTACGCCATAGGCCGCACCTACGACCTGCAAGTGAACGCGGCCGACGGGCAGTTCCGCAACGACTACATCGACGACACCGGCTGGTGGGGCCTCACCTGGATCGCGGCGTACGACCTCACCGGCGACCCCCGCTATCTGGCGACGGCCCGGGCCGACGCGGACTACATGGCCTCCTACTGGGACAGCACATGCGGCGGCGGGGTGTGGTGGAGCACCGCGAAGACGGTGAAGAACGCCATCCCCAACTCCCTGTACATCGAACTGAACGCCGCCCTGCACAACCGCATCCCGGGCGACACCACCTACCTTCAGCGTGCGAAGGCGGACTGGAACTGGTTCCAGGGGAGCGGCATGATCAACGCGGACCAGACGGTGAGCGACGGCCTCAGTCTGAGCACCTGCAAGGTCGGCGACAGCACGGTCTGGTCCTACAACCAGGGTCAACTCGTGGGCGGCCTGGTGGAGTTGCACAAGGCCACGGGTGACTCCTCGGTGCTCGCCGCCGCCCGCCGGATCGCCGACGCCAACACTGTCTCCACCAAGCTGAACACCTCGGCCGGCATCCTCAGGGACCCCTGCGAGTCGGGTGACTGCGGCGCCGACGGAGCGTCCTTCAAGGGTGCCGACGTACGCGGTCTGGCGAAACTGAACGCGGTCCTGTCCGACCGCCCCTACACCGCGTACCTCAACAGACAGGCCGCCCAGGCCTACGCCGCCGACCGCAATCCCCTCGACCAGTACGGCCTGCGCTGGTACGGCCCCCTGGACAGGACGGACGCCGCCCGCCAGCACAGTGCCCTCGATCTGATGAACGCCGCGTCCTGAGTGCCACCGGGCCCGCTGCCCGGCACCCCGGCACCCCGGCTCGGCACGAATCCGCCGCATGACCCGCACGCACCGTGGAACCCCACAGTCACGTGTGCCCGACGGCCGGGCGCACAGGACGGAGCGGGCGCATGTCGGTCGACCTGACGGGATTCCTCGGCGTGGTACTGCTCGCCTATCTGATCCCCGGTCCGGACTTCCTGGTCATCGTGCGGGCGGCGGCCCGGCGTCCGGCGCTGGGCCGGGCCGCCGCCCTGGGCGCCCAGGGCGGACTGTGCGTCCACATGTGCGCGGCGGCCCTGGGCCTCTCCGTCATCGCCACCCGCTCGGCGCTCGCCTTCACCGTGATCAAACTGGCCGGCGCCGCCTACCTGATCTTTCTGGGCGTACGAGCACTGCTCACCGCACGGCGCCGGGACCGCGACGCGTCCACCGGAGCCACTGGAGCCACTGGAGCCACTGGAGCCACTGAGTCCAGGATGACAGCGGTAGGTGGTTCCGCTGCCACGTCCGGGCAGCACATCAGCCGGCGTGGCAGCTTTCTGGAGGGCTTCCTCACCAACGTGCTCAATCCCAAGGCGGCCCTCTTCTTCCTCAGCGTCCTCCCCCAGTTCGTCGACCACGACCACGGAGGGGCCCTGACCCGGCAGATCTTCCTTCTCGGCCTCCTCGACGTGGCCGTCGGTGTCGTCTACTGGCTCGTCCTGGTGGGCGTCGCCGCGCGACTTCGTACCGTGCTCGGTCCGGCCTGTCGACGCCGGTGGGAACGCGTGAGCGGCTGGCTCTTCATCGCCATCGGGGTCGGTGTCGCGGCGACCGACTGAACCCGGGAGACGCCAGGCCCCGGACCCGCTCCTGGCGGCATTCTCCGCAAGGCCGGTGCCTGCGGAAGCGCTTCGACGTAGGCTCCCCGAGCCCCGCCCTTGAACACCCTTGGGCACCCTTGGGCACTGCCCGGCCGCACTCCACAGGGACGGACATGACGCACTTCGACAACCCCGTCATACCCGGCTTCAGCCCCGACCCCAGCATCTGCCGGGTCGGCGACGACTACTACCTGGCGACGTCCAGTTTCGAGTACGTACCGGGCGTACCCCTGTGGCACAGCCGTGACCTGGTGCACTGGCGGCTGATCGGGCATGTGCTGGACCGGCCGTCGCAGTTGGCGCTGCCCGACACCGCCGCCGCCTCCACGGGGGTGTACGCGCCCACTCTGCGCCACCACGACGGTCTGTTCTGGCTGATCACGACCGTGGTCGCCGGCGCGGGCAACATCCTGGTGACCGCCGAGGACCCGGCGGGACCCTGGTCGGATCCGGTACCGGTCGGCGTTCCCGGCATCGACCCGGACCTGGTCTGGGAGGAGGACGGAACCTGCTGGTGCGTGTTCTCTGCGGACGGGATCCGCGGGGTCCGCATCGACCCCAAGTCCGGGGAACCGCAGGGAGATCCGGTGCCCATGTGGTCGGGCAGCGGACTGCAGTATCCGGAGGGCCCGCACCTCTACCGGATCGACGGCTGGTGGTACCTGCTCCTGTCGGAGGGCGGCACCGAACGCGGCCACGCCCTGTCGGTGGCCAGGTCCCGTACGCTGCCGGGCCCTTTCGAACCGCACCCGGCCAACCCCGTGCTTTCCCATCGCAGTACGAACCATCCGGTGCAGAACACCGGGCACGGCGATCTGGTGCGGGCGCAGGACGGCACCTGGTGGATGGTGCTGCTGGGCACCAGGCCCCGGGGTGACACGCCGATGTACCACGGGATGGGCCGGGAGACGTTCCTGGCTCCGGTGCGGTGGGAGGACGGGTGGCCACTGCCCGGACCGCTGGAACCGCGTGCGCAGGCCCCGGCGCTCACCCCTCATCCCTGGCCGCCGGAGCCGGACCGCGACGATTTCGACTCCCCTGGTCTCGCGCCGTGTTGGGTGTCTCTTCGACGGGCCGACCCGGAAGCCGTCCGGCTCGACGAACGGCCCGGCCACCTGGTTCTGCACGCCCGCGCGGACAGTCTCGACACTCCGGGCGCTCTCTTCGTCGGGCGGCGGCAGCGCGACCCCGACTGCACCGCGCGCACACTGGTCGAGGTCTCCGACGGCGGCCGGGGCGGGCTCGCGGTACGCCTGGACGAGGCACACCACTACGAGGTGGAGGTGGCCGACGGCACGGTCCGCGCGGTCGCCAGGATCGGCCCGCTGAGCCAGTCGATCGCCGAACGAGCCGTCCCCGCCGGTCCGTTGCGGCTGCGCATCGACATCACCACCTCCGGCGTCCTGCCGCCCACGATCACCTCCCGCGACCCGGCGACGGCTCCCCCGCCCGGCCTGCGCGCCGGCGGCCCCGACACACTCCGCCTGGGTTACGAGACGGACGGCGGCGCCTTCGAGGTCCTCGCCGAACTCGACGGCCGCTACCTCACCACCGAGGTCGCCGGGGGCTTCACCGGCCGGGTCTTCGGCATGTACGCCACACGCGGCAGCGCGGCTTTCGACTGGTTCGAGCTGCGGCCCGCATGAAAGGACTTGTCCCTGACAAGAGTTGTCCCTGACAGGAGTTGTCCCTGACAGGGCTTGTCCCTGACAGGGCTTGTCAGGGATCACGGACGCCCTCGCCCCTGGTCACTTCAGCCGGCCGTACGGCGCGGTCGACCTCCCCTGCCATGGCCATCGGTGCCCGGCCGGTGGGCAGAGCACTGGAACGGCAACCACGGCCTGCGGCGGATCATGTCGTTGGCCACGGCATCGAAGACTGCGACGCCATCATTTCGCTGCACCGGCCCGACGAACCGCTCGGGCTTCTGGGGCCCTTTCTCGCGGCGGGTGAGCAGGGCAAGCAGGAACAACCACTCCTTGCCACTTTCAACTTATAGCGCACCGGGGGGCTTGCGGCAAGGCCCCCATCCTGCTGCAGAATCGCGCACTCAAGGCGAGTAACCGCAGAAAAAGGTGATTCACGAAGTGCGTGCGTTTTTGCCGGTTGACGGTCCGCGCGGCGATGCCGAACCGGGAGGAGCCAGTGACATGGACTCTCTGACCACGAGCGCGTTCGACCTTCCCGACCACCTCGCCCCCAAGCGGGACCCGCTGCTGATCGGCGGCGACGAGAGGCACCTCGCGGCCATCGCGGAGAGCCTCGACCAGGCGATCACCGAACTGTCCGACCGACTGGACGCCGAGCGCAAAGCGCCCGGCGGCATCGGCCGGGAGGCGATGGAGCGGGACGCGGAGATCCATCGGCTGACCGGTCGGCTGCGCGCCCTGCGCCGCTTCGGCCTGGACCTCTGTCTCGGGCACATCATCCGTGCGGACGACCCCGAGCCGCTGTACGTCGGACGGCTCGGCCTCACCGACAACGACGGGCGACGGCTGCTGATCGACTGGCGCTCCCCCGCGGCCGAGCCGTTCTTCGCGGCGACCCATGCCAACCCGCTGGGATTGGCGAGCCGGCGCAGGTACCGCTGGACCCGCGGCCGGATCAGCGACTACTGGGACGAGGTGTTCACCGCCGACGGCCTCCAAGGACATGCCGCGCTCGACGACCACTCGGCCTTCGTCGCCAGCCTGGGCAGCACCCGGTCGAGCCGGATGCGCGACGTGCTCACCACCATCCAGGCCGACCAGGACGCCATCATCCGCGCCGGCTCCCGCGGAGCGCTCGTCGTCGACGGCGGTCCGGGCACGGGCAAGACGGTCGTCGCACTGCACCGGTCCGCCTACCTCCTCTACTCCGACCCCCGTCTCGGTCACCGTCGGGGCGGAGTGCTGTTCGTCGGCCCGCACCAGCCCTATCTGGCGTACGTCGCCGATGTCCTCCCCAGCCTCGGGGAGGAGGGTGTGCAGACCTGCACCCTGCGGGACCTCGTCGCGGAGGGAGCCGGAGCGCCGGACGAGACCGACACGGAGGTGGCCTCCCTGAAGTCGTCCGCGCGCATGGTCGGGGCGGTCGAGACGGCCGTCAGGTTCTACGAGGAGCCGCCGGCGAAGGGGATGACGGTCGCGACCCCCTGGGCCGACGTCCGGCTGAGCGCCGACGACTGGGCCGAGGCGTTCGAGACGCCGGGACCTGGTGTTCCGCACAACGAGGCACGTGACCAGATCTGGGAGGCCCTGCTCACGATCCTCCTGGACAAGCACGACGGCGACGTCCCGCCCGAGCTGTTCCGCAGGGCACTGCTGCACGACGACGAGCTGACCGGGGCCCTGGACCGCGCCTGGCCGCTGCTCGAAGCGGCCGACGTCGTCGGAGACCTGTGGTCGGTGCCCGCCTATCTGCGGATGTGCGCTCCCTGGCTCGGCCCCGACGACGTACGGAGGCTGCAGCGCGCGGCACCGCGGGCGTGGACGGTGTCCGACCTGCCGATCCTGGACGCGGCGCGGCAGCGGCTCGGCGACCCGGAGTCGGCGCGACGCAGGCGCAGGCACGAGGCCACCCTCGCCGCCCAGCGCGAGCGCATGGCGCAGGTCGTCGACAACCTGATAGAGGCCGCGGCCGACTCGGGCGCCGACGGTGACGACGGCGAGGGCCTGGTGACGATGTTGCGCGGCGAGGACGCCAAGGTCAGCATGGTCGACGAGTCCGAACTGCCCACCGCCGAACCGGATCTCCTCGCCGGTCCGTTCGCGCACGTCGTCGTGGACGAGGCCCAGGAGCTGACCGACGCGCAGTGGCAGATGCTGCTGCTGCGCTGCCCGTCCCGGAGTTTCACCATCGTCGGAGACCGTGCGCAGGCCAGGCACGGGTTCACCGAGTCGTGGCGCGAGCGGCTGGAGCGGGTCGGGCTCGACCGGATCGAGGTGGCCTCGCTGAGCATCAACTACCGGACCCCGGAAGAGGTCATGGCGGAGGCCGAGCCGGTCATCCGGGCCGCGCTCCCGGACGCCAACGTGCCGACCTCCATCCGCAGCAACGGCGTCCCCGTCGTCCACGGATCCGTCGCGGACCGGGACTCGGTCCTCGACACCTGGCTCGCCGCGCACACGGACGGGATCGCCTGTGTCATCGGCGATCCGACGTTCCGGGCGACACCTCGCGTCCGGTCGCTGACCCCGGAACTGTCCAAGGGGCTCGAATTCGACCTGGTCGTACTCGTCGACCCGCAGACGTACGGCACGGGTATCGCGGGAGCGGTCGACCGCTATGTCGCGATGACCCGGGCGACCCGGCAACTGGTCGTCCTCACCGGCGACTGAGCCCGGCCGGTCCTCGCGATCGCCGTGGACCCCGTTCCCGACCTCGTTCTCCGACAAGGCCGCGCTGCTGATCGGCACCGGACGGCGGACACCGACCGATACGGAGAAGACCGCGCTGGGCACCCTCGCCGAGCGGCTCCCGCTCGTTCTGGGCTGAGCGGGTCGGCGAGCGCGAAGCCGGTGTCCGCCGAGAAGCGGGTCCGGCGGCCGATCCGCCCGAGCACCCGTGCGCGGTGGCGGCTCCGAGTTCGCACGCGGTGGCCCCGTACGTCGGGAGGCGGCGGGCAGTTCCGTCG
The DNA here is from genome assembly GCF_044742785.1 of Streptomyces sp. NPDC087844. NCBI lineage: Bacteria > Bacillati > Actinomycetota > Actinomycetes > Kitasatosporales > Streptomycetaceae > Streptomyces > Streptomyces sp. NPDC087844. Next base: position 418,186 of record NZ_JBIUVD010000005.1, read on the forward strand.
TGGCATGTTCCTGACCTGGGAGTACTCGGAACACGGCCACCCCATGGCTGCATCGCACCCCCGCTGATCCACCCCTGGCGGCGCCCTTCTAGGGTGCCGCCATGGACTCGCGGCACTACCTCTCAGAACTGTTCTCCCTGAACGGCCGGGTCGCCCTGGTGACCGGTGGCAGCTCCGGCATCGGGCGGGGCATCGCCGAGGCGCTGGCCCGCGCCGGGGCGAGCGTCGTCGCCGTGGCGCGCAAGGAAGCGGAACTGACCGCGGCCGTCGCGGAGTTGAGCGCGCTCGGTTGCCGAGCGGCCTGGGTCGGCGCGGACCTCGGTACGCGTGAAGGCGTGCGCGAGGCCGCCGAGCGGGCGGTCGAGGCCTTCGGTGAGCCCGACATACTCGTCAACTGTGCCGGAATCAACCTGCGGCCACCGATGAGCGAGCTCAGCGACGAGGTCTGGGACACCACCATGGCCCTGAACCTGGACGCGCCCTTCCTGCTGGGCCGGCGTTTCGGCCCCGCCATGGCCGACCGGGGCTACGGGCGGATCATCCACATCACCTCGCAGCAGGCCCACCGCGCCTTCGTCCAGAGCGGCGCCTACGGTGTCTCCAAAGGGGCGCTGGAGTCACTGGCGCGCTCGCAGGCGGAGGCCTGGTCGCCGTACGGAGTCACCGTCAACACACTGGTGCCCGGCTTCGTGATGACACCGCTGAACCGGCGTCTGTCGTCCGACCCGGAGAAGGTGGCGGCCCTGGCGGCGCGCACGATGGTCGGACGCAACGGTCTCACGGAGGACTTCGCGGGCGCGGCGGTCTTCCTGGCGAGCGCCGCCTCCGCGTACGTCACCGGGCAGTCGATCCACGTCGACGGCGGCTTCTCCGTGCACTGAAAAGTTCGCTACGACCGGACTGTGCCCCTTCGAGTGACCGGTGCGGCTGGTACGCCCCGTCCGCGCCAGGCGGGTGCGTCGCAAGAGGGAACCCGGTGGGAATCCGGGGCTGCCCCGCAGCGGCGCCCCCGTTATGTTTTCTGCGGTTCCGCAACGGGGCCGCTGGCCTCCGGGTCCGGCATGACTGTGTCCCCCTGTCGAAGGCATGACCTGGGGGGTGGTG